>NZ_JBTNDN010000001.1:0-917852 GCF_054510975.1 Arthrobacter rhamnosi
AGTGTCCTCGGATATCCCGTGGGCAACGAGATCTGCGGCCTGCGCGACGGCGGCTGCTACCAGTCCTTCCAAAAGGGCGAGATCCTCTGGAGCTCCACGACCGGAGCCAGGATCACCGCGAACGGCCCCATCCGCACCACCTACCGGCAGAACGGTGCCGAACACGGAACCTTCGGCTACCCCACCAGCAACCAGACCTGCCCCACCAGCACCAAATGCACCCAGACCTTCCAACACGGAACACTCACCTGGACCCCCACCACAGGCGTCAAACGAACCTGACCCCACCACACCGGGCGGGCGGCGGCCCAGGAAGAGAAGACGGATATCATGAGATCGCACTCGTCCCCGGAGCCCGTGGACGATGATCTCGAATACTAGGAGAATGTTTGATCGACCAGGTTGCTGTAGCGGGGCCGCCGAGACGTGCGACGCCCGGCAGCCCGCAGCGCCGCGATATCCAGGCACTCCGCGCGCTGGCGGTGGGCCTCGTCGTCGCCAACCACCTCTGGCCCGGCCTGGTCGCCGGCGGTTATGTCGGTGTCGATGTCTTCTTCGTCATCTCGGGCTTCCTCATCACGAAGCACCTGCTCGGCGAGCTGGGCCGGTCGAACCGGATCAGGCTCGGCCACTTCTACGCCCGGCGGGCGAAGCGACTCCTGCCCGCCGCCCTGATCGTGGCGCTGCTGTCCCTCCTGCTCTCGGCGGTCTACCTGCCGGCGGACAGGCTGCTCGCCGTCGCACGGGAGACCGTCGCCGCCACCCTCTACGTGGAGAACTGGTCCCTCGCAGCCCAATCCGTGGACTACTCGGCCCAGAACAACCAGGCGTCGACGGTCCAGCACTACTGGTCGCTGTCCGTCGAGGAACAGTTCTACCTGATCTGGCCGCTGCTCCTCCTCGGCGTATTCCTGCTGGCGCGCCGGTTCCGTTCCCCGCGGACCGTCCTGCTGACCGCCCTCGCTGTCGTAGGCACCGCCTCGCTCGCGTTCGCGGTCTTCCTCACCTACACCAGCAGGAGCGAAGCCTATTTCGCGACGCCCACCCGGGTGTGGGAGTTTGCCGTCGGCGGCCTCATCGCAGCCGCAGCCGGAAGCTGGTTCGAGAACCCGCGATACCCGGGGCGCATCCGGCTCGCGGGCATGGCCCAGTGGGCAGGGCTCGGCCTCATCCTCGCGTCCGCGCTGATGTTCGACGCATCGACCTATTTCCCCGGTTATCTCGCGGCCGTTCCCGTGGTGGGAACGGCACTCGTCATCGCGTCGGGCCCCCAGTCCCCGCTCTGGTCGCCCAACACCCTGCTGGGTGTCGCTGCGGTCCAGACGCTCGGGAACATCTCCTACTCCCTCTATCTCTGGCACTGGCCGGTCATCATCCTGCTGCCCTTCATCATCGACCGTCCGCCCGGCAGCCTCGACCTCCTCGGGGCGCTCCTGCTGTCCCTGGTTCTCGCCGGCCTGACGAAGAAGTACGTCGAGGACCCGGGCAGGTCACGCCTCCTGCCCGACGCGTCGCCCCGGAGGATCCTCGGCATGACGTTCGCGGCGTCCATGACGGTCACGGTGCTCTGCGCGGCGTCGATCGTCGCCGCGACCTTCGCCCAGGCGGCGGAGGCAGAGCGGCTCGATGCCCTGTCCGGGGGTGGATGCTTCGGCGCGAAGAGCCTTTCCTCCACCGTGTGCCAAAATCCTTTCGGACCACCGGAGGTAACCAATGTCGGCGCAGGAGAAGCGCCCTGGTTCGATGACGAGGCGTGCGGCCCCCACCCCGATCCCATCGTCGTCGGCGACGAGAAGCTCCTGACGCTGTGCGACTTCTCGGAAGACGGGGAGGACCGGACGACCGTCTGGCTGATCGGTGATTCCCACGCCGAGCAGTGGAAGGCGGCGATCCTGCCCCTCGCCCGCGAGAACAACTGGACGGTCACCATCAGCCTTCTCGGCGGATGCCCGTACGTCGACGTGAAGCGCTCCGCCTTCATGGGAGCCGAGACCACCGAGAGCAAGGTGCAGCGCAGGTGCCTGGAGTGGAGCGCTGCCGTATCGGAGCGCGTCCTCGCAGCGTCGCCCGATCTCGTGTTCCTCTCCTCCTTCTCGGTCGGGGAGGAGATCGACGATGGAACCGGCCGCTCGCAGGGTGAACAGTATCGGGACGCGTTCTCGGATCGCATAGGCCCCTGGGCCGCGCAGGATACCGCGGTCTACGTGATCAGGGACACGCCCCTGACGCTCGAGCGGTCTACACCGGAATGCCTCGCCCGCAATGAAGACTTCCCGCTCGACTGCGCCAACGACAAGGAGCGGGCCCTGCCCGCCGACCCGGCCGCAGAGGCAGCCTCCATGCTCGAGCAGCCGAACATCCGCGTCCTCGATCTTTCCGATCGATTCTGTCCGGACGACAGGTGCTACGCCGCCATCGGGGGCCTGCACGTCTACTTCGACAAGGATCACGTGGCCCGGAGCTACGTCCGCTCACTGATCCCGGAATTCGCGAAGCGGTTCAAAGCCGCAGCGTCCTGAACCGTCGGGTGACCCGGCGGCGTCAGGAATTCGACGGCGCGGGGTTCAGGTTCCGCCGGGACCGGAGGATCAACAACAGACCCGCCAGGATTGCGCCGACGACCGCCACTTCGATGATGCCGGCGGTGAAGCTGAGCGGGACCAGCCCGAGCAAAAGCACTACGACGACCTGAAGCGCCATTCCTCCGAGGAAGAGCGGGAGGGGCACGCTCCGGCCCGGTCTCGTCCTGAAGACGACCGCATACGTCAGCAGCCCCAGGCACACGAACCCCAGCACCTGCACCATCGCCACCACCGCGACCGCGGACTGCGATGCGGGCCACAGGGCGAGCAGTGCGACGACCACCAGGATCGTGGGCGTCACGAAGGCGAGGCGCCTCGTCCCGTTGGCGATGTACAGGAGGTTCGAGGTCACGAGGAACAGCGCGTACCCGGTGGAAACCAGCGGGAGGGTGACGGCGATCGGCCACACGATGTCCGGCTCGGTCGAGAGGATCGACGATCCCACGGCTGCGCCGGATGAAGCGAGGAGTCCGACCGCCACCGACCAGGCCACCGCCTCGATGGAAACACGTCGGGTTACTGGAACCAGTCCCCCGCCCCCCGCCGACATCATCCGCGTGGACCAGGCGTTGTTCAGCGCGTTCAGGATCGTGATCGGGCCGAGCGCGAAGATCAGGACAGCTCCGAACCGACCCGCGTCCTCGATCGTGGCGGCAAAGGCCAGGATCAGCACGGATCCCTGGGTGAGCAGCATGAGTGCTCCCGTGTGGGGCAGCAGCGGCACGGCGATGTGGACCGACTCTCGGCTCGATCCGGCGACTCTCCACGGAAGGCGCGGCCTAGCGAGGACGAGTGCCACAGCACCGGTGGCAACGACTGCCAGGGTGTAGGCGCCCATGTAGACCCCCGCGGTGGGCGCGATCAGGATCAGGCCTGCGAGACCCAGGAGATTCGCCAGGACGGAGGAACCGATACTCAGCAGCACGAAACGCCCGGGCTTGTTCTGTGCCCTGAGGATGGCCTGGGCGCCCAGCACCGAGCCGAGCACGCCGACACTGACCACCGAGAGTACCGTGCTCAGAGCCACGCCGCTCCCACCTGAGGCACCGATGGTGAGGAGGCAGAGGACGGCGACGGCGACGGCGGCCAGGGTCGCGGACGCGATGACCATGAACCCGTACATCGCCCGGGAGCGGTCCTGTCCCCGCTCCGGCGCGAACCAGACGTTCGTGATCGCCAGCGGAAGGCCCGCGGAGATGAGGACCACCAGGACCTGAATCGTCACGACGGACGTGGAGACGAGTCCCCACTGCCGGTCGTCGAGGATTCGAATGGCGAAGGGCTGGATCAGCAGGAGCCCCAGCCCTTGGAGCAGCGAGCCGAGGAGGTACCACATGCCAGAGACGGTCGGGCGCGCCTTCACAGGCTGCTGTGGTGCGGACCCGCTCGACATCGCTATTTGGTGAGAGCGTGAGCGGTCAGCCTGCGCATCCCGGCCCACATCCGTCGCCGAGCCACCTGGGGAAGGAGGGTGAGGGCGTGGAGTCGTGACGACGCATGGCGGCCGGCGGCCGTCGCGGCCCGTTCCCAGCCGAGTCGTCGGAAATCCTGTACGCACTCGTCGAAGAACGCTCGTTCCTCGGCGAACCGTCGGCCGTCGAGGGCGCGGACGGAGGAATCGGACTCGCGATGGCGCCTGTACTGGAAGCAGGTCTCGGCCAGGACGAGCATCTTCCCGCCCGACATGATGATGTCGGTCGCGAGAGCGAGGTCCTGGACGACGTCGTACTGTTCCCGGAAGCTGTGGCGTGTGATGGCCTCGGATCGCCAGGCGAGGGACGGGAAGTAGAGCCAGTCTCCCGTGAGAAGACTCGCTGCGAGCGGTTCCCCTTCGACGACGGCGCTTGCGCTCTCCCCGACGAGGCGGCGGCGGAGGTAGGTCTTCACGCGGTCGCCTACCGGCTGGTAGACAGTCCCGTTTTCGTCGATAACCTCGACGCCGGGCTGGATGATGTCCACCGGCTGCCGCAAGAAGCCCTGGTGGATCACGGAGAGATAGTTGGGCAGCATGAGGTCGTCGGCGCCCATGATCACGACGTACTCGTGCTGGATGAGGGACAGGCACTTCCGGTAGTTCGCGTTCGCACCGAGGTTGACCTCGTTTCGAAAGTACCGCACGCGGTCGTCGGAGTCTGTCAGCTGCTTGAAGTACGCCGGCAGGGAATCATCGGGGAAGCCATCGTCCACGATGGTCAGCACGAAGTCCCGGTGCTCCTGATCGAGGACGGACTGCACGGCCGCCTTCATCATCGCCACATCCCCGTAGTAGGGGAACATCACGTCTATAGTCATCAATCTTTCCTCTGCTGGTCTAAGTTCATCGGGTTGTCGGTCCCGCGAGAAATATGGGTGCCTGCCGAGCCGCCCAACCGCTCGACCGCCGCTCGGAGGATCGAGACCTCTTCCGCGAGGATGCGGGTCTCGTCCTCAAGGATCGTCAGCTCGCGGGAGACGTGCAGGCACACTCCCACGAGAAGGAGGATGGACAATGCGAAGAGCAGGTTGGAGGGCACGATCACACCGACCGCATCCGCGGCGAATTCCAGAAGGCTGGGGAACAGCGCCAGGACGATCGTCAGGCTGCCGATGACGAGCCAGAGGATCGCGTACTTCTCGCGGAGTTTCCCGTTGCGCAGCATCACCAGGACGACTGCGACGATGAGGATCGAGGAGAACAGTGAGAAAGCCACGCTCATGCTGGTACGGGTCCTTCTCCTGCTATGTCCCCTGTCGAGGGAGCGTGTTGGTCACGCGGAGTTCTCCTCCGGGCGAGGGCGAAGCACAGGACCAAGCCTGACCGCGCCAGGTAGATTGCCGCTTTCCACGGACTCTGGCTCGGGGTGCCGGCTTGACGAACTCTCATCTCCACGGGCACTTGAGTCACAGTACAGCCTGACTTCAGCGCGACGACGAGCGAGTCGATGGTGTCCCCGAGGTACTCCGCCGGAAAATGCTCGATGTACTGGTGCAGGCCCCGCTGGTTCACAGCTCGGAATCCTGAGGTGACGTCGGTCAGCTTGGTGCCGGCGACCCGGGAGATGACCATGGCCAGCAGGGACATCGCCCACCGGCGTGGTCCCTTCGCCTGGTACTCGCCCTTACCCGCGAACCTCGCCCCGATCGAGATATCGGCACTCTGGAGACCCTGCAGGACCTTCGAGATGTCCTCCGGCATGTGCTGCCCGTCGGAATCGACCTGGATCACGCCCGAGTAACCATGGCGCAGCGCGTACTTGAAACCGGTTCGCATCGCACCGCCGACTCCGAGGTTGAACGGCAGCCTGAGGACGACGGCGCCAGCTTGTTCTGCGATCCTCGCCGTGTCGTCCCGTGACCCATCGTCGACCACGAGAATGTCCATGTCGGGTTCGACCCGCTTGATGTCCCTGATGGTGTCGCCAATCGCCTCTGCTTCATTCCAGGCAGGCATGACGATCAGGATGCCGGAAGGCGGTCTCTTACCCATGGTGTGCAATCATAGCAAGAGGCGTCGTGCCCTCGGTGCTGAGCCCTTGAGAGCCGCCGACCGAGGTTTGGCACACCTCAAGCAGGCCCCCGGACGTCCTAGCTCCGGGAGGTTCACGGAGGGTATCCATTTTCTCGTAGGGCCAGCACTGTGCCCGCGGAGCGGTGCCCTGAGGATTACGACGAGGAGAATGACCATATGAGCTGGTGGGCTACAGCCCCTGCTTTTGCTAGCGCGGTACTTGTGTTCTTCGGGCCGGGGCTTATCGTCCTCGCCGCCGCCGGCGTCAGGAGGATCGGCCTCGTCGCCCTCGCAGCCCCGATCTCGATGTCGATCGGTTCCTGTTTAGCAGTGGTGCTTCCGTACCTCGGGGTGCCGTTCAACCCGGCGACCTACATCGCCTTCTCACTGTGTCTTGCCGCGGTGGTCCTGCTCGTGCGCCGACTGCTCCTGAGGAACGAGTCCGCCGGCGTCCGTTTCGTCCGGCGTACCGGCGGCGTGGCGCTCATCGACAACCGTCCCCTGGATGGCGGTGGACTTCCCGTCTGGATCACGAGGCTACTGGTGCCCGTCGCCGTCGCCTTCCCCGGGATCATCATTGGCTCCCGTTACATCACGGGCTTCGGCTCTCCCGAGAACTTCTCGCAGACCTTCGACAATGTCTACCACCTCAACGCGATCAAGCACATCGCTCAGACGCAGAACGGGTCCGCTCTGAGCCTGGGGAATCTGACGGAGGGATCTCAGGCCTTCTACCCGGCCGCCATGCACGACCTCATGGCCCTCGTCGTCATGATGACAGGGACATCGGTCCCGGTCGCCGTCAACGTAGGCACCATCCTGCTGGGTGCAGTGGTGTGGCCACTCTCCTGCATGTTCCTGATCAGCAGGGTCATCGGCCATCGGGCCATCCCCCTGCTCGCTGCCGGCGTCCTGTGCGCGGGTATGAGCGGTTTCCCCTACCTGATGGTCGCGTTCGGGGTTCTCTATCCGAACCACGCCGCCATCGCCTTGCTTCCGGCCGCCCTGGGCCTGGTCGTCGAAGCCCTAGGAATGACCCCGGAGCGCCGTCGCCCGCTCTCCATCCCGGCAGGGCTCCTCGCCGCCGCCGTGGTGCCCGGGCTCGCCCTCGCTCATCCCAGCACGATGATCGCGCTGCTGGCGTTCGCCGGTCCCGTGGTCGCGGGAAGGGCTGTGAACGAGTTCAGGTCACGCCACGCGGAGGATGAGCACGCACGCCCCTTCGCCTGGGGCATCTTCTTCCTCCTCTACGCGGGCTTCACGCTCGTCGCCTGGTTGAAGGTCCGGCCTTCGCTGGCCTTCGCCCCGTGGACCCCCTTCCAGACCAACGCCCGAGCCATCGGTGAGATACTCGGGAGCGCGCCGATGGGTGCCACCACGGCCTGGGTGCTGCTGATCCTGACCGTCGCCGGAATCTATGTCGCGGCGCGGCAGTACAGGGACCTGTGGTGGGTCCTCATGATGTTCGTGATCGGCGGCGTACTGTATATGGTCGTCTCGAGCTGGAACCTGGGATGGTTCCGCACCTTCCTGACCGGGGTCTGGTACAACGACAGCTTTCGCCTCGCGGCCCTCCTCCCCGTCGTCACCCTTCCCCTGATCGTCCTCGGTGCCGAATGGTTGACCGGTCGGCTGCGGCTGCTCGGCCAGCAGTTGTCGCACGCGGGCGGCGGCATCGGTCCGGAGGGGCGCTTGCCGGCGGCCCGACGGGCACGCGAGGCGTTCTCCCGGATCACCAGCAGCCCGGTCACCGCGGCTGCCCTCGTCCTCCTGCTCGGGGTCGGGACACAGGGAGGAACTCTGGCCGGGGTCCAGATCCGCATGGAGGAGGTCTTCGCGCTCGAGGAGGAATCTCCACTGCTGAACACGGATGAACTCGCGCTCCTGGAGCGCGTACCCGACCTCGTCCCGGCCGGGGACGTGATCGTCGGTAACCCGCGGACCGGTGCATCGCTCGTCTATGCCCTCGCCGATCGACGGACCATCGCACCCCACATCTTCGGTGATCGCACGGACACCGAACAGCTGCTCCTCGACCACTGGGATGAGGCAGGGTACAACCCCTCCGTCTGCAAGGCCATCACGGATGAACGGGCGTTCTGGGCCCTCGACTTCGGCGACAGGGAGATCGTCCCCGGCGACGAACCGTACATCGGCCTGCGAGCCCTGGCAGATACGAGCGCTCCCGGAATCTCACTCGTAGCAGACGAAGGCGACGCCCGCCTCTATCACGTGGACGTGTGCGGAGGGACCTGAGCCCTGCGAACACGGCGCCCGCACAACGCGGCGCAGGACGAGGCGCGATCCATGCCGCGGGGACAGGCGCCGTCGGAGAGCCTGCGGGATCGACCTACCGCCGAGCGTTGAACGCTGCCTCTGCAACAACCGGAATGAAGTTGCGCGCCAGCCACTCGATACTGAGGGGTGACACCATGATCATCGCGGCACCCATTTCGTCCTTCGGGGCAATGACTACCTGAATGGCCGGATCGAGCTCGCGGGTCAACTCGTCGGCGATCTCCTGGGACCGCTGTCGCTCCGCGACAAGGATCAGGATCTCTGCCCGCAATTTCTCTGCGCGGGCGCGGGGCCAGCGGAGCTGACCGACCCGACCGAAGACGTCGTCGTCCACCTCGCCGGCGTCCTCGATATCGGCTGGTAGCGAGGCGGGAGTCAACCCGAATTCGTCGAGCAGGTTCACAGGGGCGGATGCAGCACCGTAGACGGCGAGATCGGCACCTGCGACCGGAAAGGCCTCCACGACGAGGAAGGAGGTTCTCGGCAGGTCAGGGTAATCGGACACCGCCGCCGGTACCTTCTCCTCCGTGTCGCGGACGAGCTCGGCCCCGTCGCTGACACGTCCCAGGGCCCGCGCGACCACCTCGACCGTCTCGCGCCAGGCGGGCTTCCCTGCAGTACTGCCGTGGACGACTGGGGCGATCTCGGAGAGCTGATCGTACTGGGCTCTGGTGATATCGGCTCCGAGGGTGAGGATCAGGTCGGGTTCGAGGTCTTCGATCGCCGTGAGGGCACGGTCGAGTTCGTCGGGATAAAGGACCGGCATCAGGGTTTCCTCGGCCGTCCGCCGCAGGTTGTACCAGGGCGTGGCATTCGAACCCGGCATGCCGACCGGTGCGATGCCGAGGGCGATGCATACATCTGCAGCGGCGACACCGAAGGTCGCGATGCGCAGAGGCTGCTCGTCGACGGTGGTCACCCCGAAATGGTGGGAGATCTCGACCGGGAAGGCACCCGCGTCACTCGCTGGTTCCTCGCGGCCTCCGGTGCATGCACTCGCGATGAAGGGCAACCCCAGCATGCCTAGAATGACGGTTCGGCGGGTCGTCGCCGGAAATGCCCCAGGGGCACTCTTGTCTCTCAAAATTCTTCCTCTCGTGAATCTTGGCATTCCCGGCATTTCCCGAACTGCCCGATGACGCATGTCGCCCGATGGGGAGGTACGCCCTAGCGGTCCCTCGCGCGGTGTCGCAGCTCAGCAACGACGGAGGACACCTCGCCGTCCTTCACGAGCCGGCCGTTCTCAAGAAGGATTCCGCGTTCACAGACACTCGACACCAGTTCGAGGTCGTGGCTCACGACGATCAGGGTCTTCCCAGCTGCCGACAGCTCCCGGATCTTCGCCAGGCACTTCCTCTGGAAGGGTTCGTCCCCGACGGCGAGGATCTCGTCGACCAGGAAGATGTCCGGATCGGTATGGACGGCTATCGAGAACGCGAGCCGGAGGTACATGCCGGACGAGTAGAACTTGACCTCGGTGTCGATGAACTCGCCGATCTCGGCGAACTCGACGATGGAATCGAACCGTTCCTCGATGTCCCGTTGCGACATACCGAGGATGGCACCGTTGAGGTACACGTTCTCACGCCCGCTCAGATCGTGGTGGAAGCCCGCGCCCACCTCGATGAGCCCTGCAAGGTGGCCTCTCGTGCGAATGCTCCCGGAATCCGGCTGCAGCACACCGGAGATCAGTTTGAGAAGGGTCGACTTGCCCGACCCGTTGAGCCCCAGCAGCGCGACCGTCTCGCCGCTCTGCACCGTGAAACTGACGTCGTCGAGCGCATTGAACTTCTGTATCAGATCCCCGTGCCGACCGCGGACGAACCAGACGAAGGCCTCCTTCAGCGAACGGGTGTGCCGCAGGACGAACCGCTTCTGCAGTCCGGTAGCAACGATCGCATCAGTAGGCATCCTCATAGCTCCTGCGCGAAGTTGCTCGACAGACGACGGAAGACGAATTGGCCGACAAGGAGGATCATCACCGACACGAACGCGGCTACGGGTACCCAGACGGCGAGGAGGTCGGGCATCAGCGCCGCGCCGGCCGTCGCAGTATCCAGGGTGGGGATCCAGAACCCGAAATGAAACAGTTCGACCGCCACGGTCATGGGGTTCACCTGGTAGAGGAAGAACCATGGTCCCAGAGCGTCGCGGACCAGATTCCAGCTGTAGAGGACCGGGGAAGCCCAGGTGACGACCATGAGGATCATGTCGACGAGATTCTCGGCATCACGGAAGTAGACGTTCATGGCTCCGAACAACAACCCGAGTCCGGTGGCGAGACAGGCGACGATGAGGAAGCCGACGAGCACCAGGAACAACTGAAGGACGCCAGGCCGCCAACCGACGGCCAGGCACGCGCCTCCGAGGACGAGCACCTGCGGAAAGAAATGGACGGCCGACACCCACACGGCCGACGTCGGGAACAACTCGCGAGGGAGGTAGATCTTCTTGATGAGGTCCCGGTTCTCGACGATCGACCGGGTCGCGTTGCCGAACGCCTCCGTAAAGAAGTTGATGAGCACGATCCCCGAGAAGAGGTACACGGCGTAATTTTCCGTGGTCCCCTGCAGGTTGAGGAAAATACCCAGTGCGACGTAGTAGACGGAGAATTGCAGGAGGGGTTTAAGGTACGACCAGAGGAGCCCGAGCACCGACCCCCGGTAGCGGACGTGAATCTCCTTCCGGACCAGCAGACGGAGCAGGAAACGGTTCCTGACGACTGCGCCGAGCCCCCCACCAGCACCGGGTGTCTGCATGGCGCCCGACGGACCCGCTGCGAATCCTTGCAAGCCGTTGCTCAATCTGCCGTGTCTCCCTCGATCTCCTTCGAGAACCGCCGAAACGTCTCGTTCCATGTCTGTCGGCTGGTGAACTCGGGCAGCGCCTTCCTGTACTGTCCCCGCAGTTGGGACCAGTTCCTCACCAGCGTCCAGTGCCGGGAGACCGTCTTGCCGAGAAGGGAGAAGAACAGCTTCCGGTCACGCCTGTACCAGGAGGCCCCCGTTCCGTCCGAAGCGGTGACGAGGGCGGAGTCGAACCGCGTGAGTCGCCACCACCGCGCGTCCATCGCGGGCACCTCGACCGTCGGACGATCCACCGCATCGGCAGGTACCCGGCGCAGTTGGGAGGCTATGGCGAAGGCTGCACGTACGAGTGACTCAAGAACCGTCGCGGGCTCCTGGATGTTCTGGTGGCTGTTCCGTTCCCGGACCTCCGGAAAGTCCGAGATGTTCGGCAACACACGGGCATCCGTGAAATCGCGACGGGTCGTCCTGACCCACTGCAGGCGCTCCCCCAACGTAACGTGGAGATGCTGCGGCCCGTCCAGGACATCATCGAGGGCTTTGACGCGGACCGCGACAGCGGAATACTGCATGGACAGGAGGTGCCGCACATCGAGCGCGAGGCTCTCGAAAGGCATCCGACCTCCGCGATCGAAGGGGGAATGGCTGAGCGCCGCGACCCATCGGTTGCGCTGGTGGTAATACGCCTGCCAGTCGATCGTGTCGTCCTTCTCCGTCCAGGGCATGTGCCACACGGCGGCTCCGGGAAGGGTCACTGTGGAGAACCCCGCGTTCTGTGCGCGCACCCCGTACTCCGCGTCGTCCCATTTGATGAAGACGGGCAGCGCGAGCCCGATCTCCCGCACTATCTGCAACGGGATGAGGCACATCCACCAACCGTTGTAGTCGACGTCCACCCGTCGATGCATCCACGGCGTCATCCTGAGGTTGCGCTCGGAGAAGTCGTGACCCTCGAGACTCTTCGCCGCAGGTCCCCAGAAGAACCGACGGCGGTCCACCTGTTCACCGTAGGTATGGAGCACGGCACGCTCGTAGAGATTGAACATGTGGCCACCGACGATGGTGGGATCGGTGGTGAAGTTCGCGAAATTTAGCGCACGGAGGATGCCCTCGGTCTCAATGCTCACATCGTCGTCGAGCAGAAGCACGTAGGCGCTGTCATCGGCTCGCAGAGCTTCCTCCATACCCCGCGCGAAACCTCCCGACCCTCCCAGATTCGCTTGCTCGACCAGGCGGAAACGGTCTCCGAGCCTCGCCGCCGCCGCCGCGTAGCCGTTCTGGTTGACGACGAGGTCGTCCCCCTGGTCAACGATGATCAGGCGATCCAGGACAGCGAGCAGATCCGCATCATCCGCCAGCGTCGTCATGTGCCGTACTGCGTATTCGGGGCGGTTGAACGTGGTCACGGCGATCGAGAGCGACCCTTGGCTGCGTGCTGACGCGGCCGGCACGGACCAATCGGCCCGGGTCAGCAGGACCTCCTTGTCGTGCGAGACGAGGTCGAACCAATACCAGCCACCGTCGACGAACGCGGTCAGCGGCAGATCGAAGACCAGCTCGCCACTCCCCGTCGTCGTTGCGCTGTCGACCCTATTCGAGGTGCCCCGCGGGCTCGATCGGTACACGATGACGGATGCCTCCGAGCCGGTTTCGACTCCCACCTCGACGCGGAGCCGGACCGAGCGCACCGGGGTATGACGACGCCAGTAGCTGGCCGGGAAGGCATTGAAGTAGGTCCCGAGAGAGACCCGCTGGTGGGCCGGCAGCTTCAAGCTCGTCCGTCCGACGATGAAGTCCGACCGCTGGTGGCTCAGGACGGGGGACGTCGACGACGCCTTCGGCGCCCCTTGCCGGATGGCCCGACGCGACGGGTCGACGACGCGTCGTGCGGGGCTGAAGTCCACGTACAGGGGCAGAACATCGGTATCCCCCTCGACGGGGAGTACTACCTTGTGAACCACCTGGAAAGCGGTGCCGTCGGACCCTGTCCTGCTACCGCTGTCCTGAGTCGCTCCGATGGTCACGCGTCGACTCCGCCACTCTCGAATTTCTGTCCTCTGGTGAAGTGCGGCGTGACCTTGTTGTCGAACATGCTCAGCGCGGATCCGATGGCCATGTGCATGTCGAGGTACTTGTACGTCCCGAGTCGACCACCGAACAGAACCGACTTCTCACCCTTCGCGAGGTCGCGATATGCGAGGAGCTTGGCCCGGTCGTCGGACGTATTGATGGGGTAGTACGGCTCGTCGCCCTTCTCCGCGAAACGGGAGTACTCGCGCATGATGACCGTCGCCTCCTTCGTGTAGTCCCTTTCTGGGTGGAAGTGGCGGAATTCGTGAATGCGCGTGAAGACGGCATCCTCGTCGGGGTAGTTCATTACTGAGCAGCCCTGGAAGTCCTCGATCGGGAGTACTTCCTCCTCGAGGTCGATGGTGCGCCAGGACAGGTCGCCTTCGGCGAAGTCGAAGTATCGGTCGACGGGTCCGGTGTAGATGACCGGGATCTGACCGAGGGTCGTCGAGCGCGAGTACTCGTGGCCCTCGTCGAAGAAGTCCGTGTTGAGGCGGACGTCGATGTTGGGATGGTCCGCCATCCGCTCGATCCAGGCTGTGTAGCCGTTGACAGGCAGGCCCTCGTACTTGTCGTTGAAGTACCGGTTGTCGTAGTTGTAGCGCACCGGGAGGCGGGAGATGATCTCCGCCGGCAGGTCCTTGGGATCGGTCTGCCACTGCTTGCCCGTGTAGTACTTGATGAACGCCTCGTAGAGGGGCCGGCCGATGAGCTGGATGCCCTTGTCGTTCAGGTTCTGCGGGTCGGTCCCCGCCAGTTCCCCGGCCTGCTCCTGAATCAGTGCGCGCGCCTCGGCGGGTCCTAGCGCCGACCGGAAGAACTGGTTGATCGTGCCCAGGTTGATCGGCATAGGGTATACCTCGCCCTTGTGGCGGGTGTAGACCTTGTGCACGTAGTTCGTGAACTCGGTGAAGTTGTGGACGTAATCCCACACGCGCTCGTTCGACGTATGAAACAGGTGGGCGCCGTATCGGTGCACCTCGATGCCGGTACGGGCTTCGTTCTCACTGTAGGCGTTGCCACCGATATGGTGACGCCGGTCGAGCACGGCCACTTTGAGGCCGAGCTGGGTGGCAGCCCGTTCAGCTATGGTCAGGCCGAAAAAGCCCGATCCAACGACAACGAGGTCAACGTTCACAAATGCTCCTGAATTGGTGTGGACAACGGACATGCCCGCTTAAGGCTACCCGACGGCGGCCCTGGGCCTGCCAGCGGGGGGATGCGACGTGCGCGCGGGCGGAGACCGCCCTACAGCTGCACGACCGCGTCGAACCGCTGGATGAAGATCGGCACCAGGGATCGGAGGTACGTGGCGCTCACGTGGTTCTCGTCGATGTAGACGAGGACGTTGCCCACGACGGCCGGACAGTCCTCGGCCCTGCACAGGTAGTCGGTGAAATCGAGGAAGGCCACGTTCGGTGCCTGCGCGAGCAGTTCGCCGACCGGGGGCCGGTCAGTGAGGGTGGCGGCGCGGGCCGGGTTGCAGTCCGGACTGTCCACTCCCCGGGATTCGACGCAGAGGACCCGATCGGTCGCGAACCGCGGGTTGTCTCGGACGGCCACCACGCGGATGCCGTTGTCATCGAGCATCTTCGCGGTCGGCCCGAATCCTGCCGGGAGGATGTCCTGTGGGTCGTCCGCCCGGGCTACAGTCCCGACCGTGTAGACGAGGTCGGGCGACTGGTCCAGTACGTAGTCCGTGACGGCCGTGTTCCATCGCTCGCACTCGGCCGTCCGGCCCTCCGGACCCGCTCCGTACTTGCACCCGCCGAGGAGGACGAAGGTCAGCTTCCACCCCCGCTCCGCAGCCATCGCCGCCAACGGTACCGACCACTGCTGCGAGTGCGAGTCGCCCACCACGATGATGTCCAGCACGGGCTTGGACGGCGGCATGATGACGTTGCAGCTGCTCCGCAGCAGTTCATTGTCGGGTTCGTCGTCGCCCTCGCAGAGGCGATCGAGCTGGAAGTACTCCTTGTCCAGCTCAGTGGTCGCAGGGATGAGCGGGACACCCTGGGGGGCGGACAGACCGAGGAGCGGATCGAGCACCAGCGCGCCTGGATTGTTCGTGTCGGCGTGCGCCGCGATGTTCCGTGCCTGCTGCGTGATCACGTGCTGCCAAAGGGTCAGCGGGGCTGCGACGAGCGCCACACTGACGGCGAGGACGATGACGGCACGGCGACGACGCTGGTCGGCCCATGCCAATGCGCGCAGCGGACGCTCGACGAACCGCATCGTCAGGTATGCCAGGACCAGGGACACGCCGATCACCAGGAAACCGCCCAGCAGACCCGGCGCCGCCCTGTCCTGCCAGATCAGGGCCAGCACCAGGACGGGCCAGTGCCACAGGTAGAGGGCGTAGGACAGGTCTCCCACCTTGACCAGCGGTCTGGACGACAGGAGGCGGTCCACTCCAACGGCGCTGTCCGTCTGCCCGGCGGCGATCACCAGTGCGGCCGCGCCCACCGGCCACAGCGCGACGTAGCCCGGGAACTGGCCCTGTACGTCGAGGACGAAGCCGCCGCTGAGCATCGCCGCGACGCCTACCCATCCCGCGACGACCCGCACGAAGCGCGGCAGCCGGAGAAACGGCAGGGCCAGTGCCAGCAGCGTCCCGAAGGCGAACTCCCACAGACGCGCCCGCGTATCGAAATATGCGAAGGCCTGGTTGGTGTACGTCTCCCAGACCGAGAACGCCAGCGACCCCACGAAGAGCACGCCGAAGACGAGGAACACGACGCCCCGGAACTTCAACCGGAAGCGCCGCGCCACCACCGCGCTCGTGAGGAACAGGAGCGGCCAGAGGATGAACACCTGGCCCTGGACGGACAGCGACCAGAAGTGCTGCAGCGGGCTGGCCTGGCTGTGGTCACTGGCGTAGTAGTCGACGGCGTTGGAGGCGAGGACCCAGTTCTGGACGTAGAAGAGGGAAGCCCAGGACTGCTCGATGACGTCGGACCAGCGCGACTGCGGAACCAGCACAAAGCTGGCACCGAGTATCCCCAGGATCACGACGACGACGGCCGGCAGGAGGCGCTTGAACTGGTGCAGCCAGTGCCGCCCCAGGTCCAGGGGCCGCCCCGACTCCACTTTGCGGAGGAACGAGAGAGCCAGCAGGAAAGCCGAGATCAGCAGGAAGACATCCACGCCTCCGGATACCCGTCCGAACCAGACGTGGTAGGACACCACCATCAGGACAGCCAGGGCACGCAGTCCCTGGACCTCGGGCCGGAAGCTGCGATCAGCGCTCGTCCCGCCGCCACGGGGCGCGGCAGGACGGCTCGCTTCAAGGATTGCCATTGCAGGCTTTCAAAGTAGACACGAGGACCGATTGTACCGGCGGCATCCGGGTAAACCCGGCAAGCAGGGGGACGTCCCGGCGGGCGCCGTCCGGTGATGCAGCCGCTGGCGAGGTCCCTGTTATCCACACAGCCCGTGCGTCCCCGCGGCGCCATCCCCAGGCCCTCTAACCTCGGACGCAGCCATCTAACCTCGGATGCAGCCATCGTCCAGGAGGTCTCCGTGGAGTTGCACGTCACCCTCGCGAGCGGTCCCCCGGCGGCGTTTCCTCCCCGGGAGATCGTCGTCGACACGGACGCCCTTCCCACGGGCGCCGCCCTCGCCGGCCGCCTCGAAGCCGCCGGCTACCCCGGCCCGTTCGCCGTCGACGGCGTCCTGCTCACCACGCTGGTCCCGCACGTCGGTGCACTGGTGGACGGCGCCGTCATCGTCGCCGGCAGCCGCCCCGAGGCGGGCCCTCCTGCATACGTTCCCCCTCTGGTCTTCGTCGTCCATTCGGGCCCCGACGCCGGCCAGGTGATTCCGCTCACGCGGGGCAGCTACACCATCGGCCGTAGTGGAAGTGACATCGTGGTCTCCGACCCTGCGGTGTCCAGGAACCATGCCCTCCTCACGGTGACGGAGGACTCGATCGTCCTCGAGGACCTGGGCTCGGTGAACGGGACATCCGTCGACGGGGCGGGCATCACCCGTGCTCCCATCACGGTGGCGGCGCACCTTCGTCTCGGAGCGAGCCGGTGCCGGATCGAACTGATCGACGACGAGGGATGGACGGCCGTGTCCACCCCGGATCTCCTCGACCCGCTGCCCGTCGGTGCGGACCCGCCCCGGCAGCCGTCCCGCCTCCTGGTCCTGACGGCACTGTTGCCGCTCGTCCTCGGTGTCGTCCTGGCACTGACCACCGGCATGTGGTTCTTCCTCGCCTTCAGCGCCCTGTCCGCAGTCACGGGCCTGGTGCCCCTGCTGACGTATCGCCGGTCCGCCCGGACCTTCGGGGCCGCCGTGCAGCGTGCCGCGGAGCAGGACGCGGTACGGCGCGCACGGGCGGTTCCCGATCCCGGGCAGACAGCCCTCGACGCGCTCCGGGCCTGCCGGTCAGGACCCCGACGACCGACCGGAGCAGCCCCGGACGTGTTCCTGCTGCGGCTCGGGGCGGCTCACCAGCCGGCGCACCTCTCGGTCGGCAGGGACGAGGCATCCTTCATCCCGCCGATCCTCCCCGAGCTGCCGTTCGTCCTGCCCTGCACATGCCGCGCACAGGACACCGGCAGGCAGGATTTCACCATCGCCGGGGACACCGGGGCGGTGCAGGCGCTGGCCCGCGCTGTCCTGCTCCAACTGGCCCACCCCGAATCCGGCGCCCCACCCGTTCTCTGCTGGGGATCTGCAGCGGACCTTCCGCACTCCGCCCGGTTCCTTCCGAACGTGCGCCTCACCCGGGACGCCGGCGTGCTGGCCCAGTTCATCGGGCAGGCAGGCGTGCGCCTGGTGCTCCAGTTCTCCGGCGACCTCCCCCGCCTTCCGCATGCGCAGGGCCTGTTCGTCCTCCGTTTCACCGGCCGGCGGAGCAGCCCCCCGACCGCGTCGGGAAGCCGCCCTGCAGCCGGAGCGGACATGGCGGGAGCGGGCATGACCCTCACCGGGGGCCGTGCCCGCGCCCGGATCGACGGGCGGGAGTACGACGTCCTTCCCGATGGCGTGTCCGCCCGGACGTTCGAACGGGTAGCGCGCACCCTCGCCCGAGCAGCCGCGGGCGCCGTGCGGCCCGCTGCGCCCGGCGCCGCGGCGGGGAAGGTCGCCGTCCCACCGCGGTCCGCCTCCCTGTGGTCCCGCGAGGGAAGCCCTGATGAGCTGGCGACGACCGCTGCCGGCCGGTGGTCCTCGGCTGACGTCCGGCGCCCGAGGGCGTATCTCGGTGAATCAGGCTCCGGCCCGGTATCCATCGACCTCGTCCGGGACGGTCCGCACCTCCTGGTCGCCGGCACGACCGGTTCCGGGAAGTCGGAGTTCCTGAGGACGTTGGTGCTCGGACTCGCCCTCGACCAGGCTCCCGAGCACTTGGCGCTGCTCCTGATCGACTACAAGGGCGGGTCAGGCCTCGGCACCCTCGCGGCGCTGCCGCACTGCGTCGGCTGCCTGACCGATCTGTCGTCCGAGTCGACCGGACGTGCCCTGATCTCGCTCCGCGCGGAGCTCCGGCGCCGCGAGCAGTTGTGCGCCGAGCATGGCGCCGACGGACTGGCGGAGCTGCGCCGGGTGTCCCCGTCCTCGTGTCCGCCACGGCTGGTCGTCGTGATCGACGAATTCCGGATGCTGAGCGACGAGGTCCCGACCGCGGTCCCGGACCTCATGAAGATCGCCGCGCTCGGCAGGTCGCTCGGGGTCCATCTGGTGCTCGCCACCCAGCGGGCGCAGGGTGCGGTCACGCCGGACATTCGGGCCAACGTCACCTCGTCCGTGCTCCTGAGGGTCCAGACGGCCGGGGAGTCGCAGGACCTGCTCGGGTCCGCGGCGGCAGCGAACATCTCCGTCGATCTTCCGGGCAGGGCGTTCCTGCGCCGTGGAGCCGAGCCCCCGATCGCCTTCCAGGTGGCGTCGTGCTCGGTCCTGCCTGCACCGTCGGGTTCACCCGGATGGCAGGATCTTGCTGCCTATCTCGGAGGCGCCGGAAGCCATCAGACCGGTCCTCGACCCGCGGCCGATGATCCCGCTCCCCCGGTCGACGGCACCGGCGACGGCGCGGCCGGGCTCGGCAGCCGTGACGCCGCGGACCACAGCATCCTTCACCGGGCAGCCGGGAATCTCGCCGCTGCCGCACTCGAGCATGCCGGGACGCATGCCCGACCGGGCCCGCCAGGTCCCCGATCCCCCGTGTTGCCCGCCCTGCCCGCCACGCTCTCCCCCGCCGGGTGTTCCGCGTTCCTGCCTGCCGACCCGCCGTCACCGGCGACCTCTCCGCGTCCCGCCATCGCCCTCGGCGTCGCCGACTTCCCCGACCGCCAGGAGCAGCGTCTCCTGCAGTGGCGGCCCGGAGACCATTCGCACCTGGCGCTCGTCGGACTCCCCGGCAGTGGAGCGGACACGGCCCTCGGGTCGGCCGTAGCGTCCCTGCTGGCCGACCCGCACGTACACCTGTACCTGCTCGACGGGGACGGCACCCTGGCGGGCCATGCCCTCAGCCTCCAGGTCGGCGCCCACGTGCAGCCCTCCGAGACGAAGCGGGCCTGCCGGGTGCTTGAGCGGCTGTCGGCCCTGCCCGTGCTCCGACAGGACGACGCACCATCCATCGTCCTCGTGATCACCGGATGGGGACGTTGGAGCAGTCAGTTCCGCACCGGCAGGTTCGCCCGCGCGGAGGACGACCTGCACGCCGTCGTCCGGGACGGCGCCCAGAGCGGAGTGGCGGTACTCGTCGACGGCGACCGCGACCTCACCTCGTCGCGGTTCTTCGCCCTGCTGCCGAACCGCGTCTACCTGCCCCTCGGTGCACATGCGGAGATGACCATGACCTGGCCGAAGATGCCGCCGGTCGACGCCGTGGCAGGGCGGGGTTTCGCGCAGGGAAGGATCACGGGCAGCTGGGGTGACGGCGCCTGCCAACTGGTTCTGCAGTCCGAGACCATCCTGCTCCCGGCCCGCCCTCCCGCCAGGCCTCCGTTTCCGGTACACCCCCTTCCACTCTCCGTCCCCTTCGGACGGCTCGCTGCGCGCAGGGGGTACGGGGAGGAACGCGGCGGGCTGCTGCTGGGAGTGGCCGGCGACGACCTGAGCCCCTACTCCGTCAGCGTGCGGCCCGGCGAGGTCTACCTGGTGCTCGGACACGCGTCGTCGGGTC
The DNA here is from genome assembly GCF_054510975.1 of Arthrobacter rhamnosi. Lineage (NCBI taxonomy): Bacteria > Bacillati > Actinomycetota > Actinomycetes > Micrococcales > Micrococcaceae > Arthrobacter > Arthrobacter rhamnosi. The sequence continues at coordinate 20,380 of NZ_JBTNDN010000001.1, forward strand.
GCACCAACGCCCTCCGGGTCCTTGCGGCCGCGGCCGCGCTTCCTCCACGGCGTACAGTCCTGGCGCCCCCGGAGGGCGCCGGGCGGGAGGGGGTGGCGGCGTTCTGGCGGGACCTCACCGCGCGCCGCGCCGGTCCCACCCCGCCGGAGCGCTGCATCCTGGTGGTCGACGACGCCGACCACCTGCCCGGCGACGTCCAGCAGGCACTCTCGGGGTTCGTCGCCGCCGGTGCCGCCGCGGTGCTGTCCGCTCCACCGAACCATGCGCTGCTGGCCCGTGTGCCGCTCTCGCTCGTGGCCCGCGGGACGGGCCGCGGGTTCGTCCTGTCACCGAGATTGCCCGGGGACGGCGACTTCTTCGGGGTACGGCTCGACGTCGACGGGCCCTCGATCCCGGGACGGGGCTTCGCCTGCGATCCGGCGCACGTCGTCGAGGTCCAGGTGGCGCTTGCTCCGGGCGCCAATGCGGCGCGGCCGGACGGACCCTCCGGACCGGACGGACCTGCCGGACCTGCCGGACCTGCCGGACCTGCCGGACCTACAGCGTTCTATCGTTCCCGATCGTCCGCGCCGTGAAGTCGACGACGGGTTTTGTGAACAGGGCCACGATGACCGCGGCGGCGGGGACCAGCAGCAGGAGCCCGATGACCGGGTTGCCGGATGAGAAGTAGGGGAAGGCCAGGATGATCAGGAAGAGCTGGACGACGAGGGACGGCGATCGCGCCCACCGGAAGCCCGCCGCTAGTTTCCGAGCAAGGGCACCCAGGAACGCCGCGACCAGCAGCAGCAGGACCACCAGGAAGGCCGAGCGTCCGACCGAGACGGGGTCGGCTCCGAAGATCGCCACGACGGAACCTGCGGCGAGTACGACGAGTGCGACCGCCTCGAGTATCAGGACCGCGGCGATCAGGAGGACGCCGCGTGGTCGGTTCGAGGGATCCGGGGCTGGGTCTGTGGCCACCCTCGAACCCTACCCGACGGCTTCGGCAGGGTCGGCGCAGTGTAAGGGACGAGGCGGCTGTGACATACCCCTCACGCGTCGAGCCAATTAGAACGGTAAAACCCTTGTTTACGAGTTGGTAACGTGACAGCCTTAAATGCAGTGCAAACCCGGGGGCCGAAGTCGGCCCCTTTACTATGAGCCCCCTCGTGAATGTTTTCACAAACATCCGAGAAGCGAGGCTAGAGGAGAATGTGATCACCATGGATTGGCGTAGTCGCGCAGCCTGTCTGGACAAGGACCCGGAACTGTTCTTCCCGGTCGGTAACACCGGACCGGCACTTCTTCAGATCGAGGAGGCGAAGAGCGTCTGCCGCCGCTGTCAGGTACAGGACACCTGCCTGCAGTGGGCCATCGAATCCGGGCAGGATGCCGGAGTGTGGGGTGGACTGAGCGAGGACGAGCGCCGTGCGCTCAAGCGTCGGGCCGCAAGGGCGCGCCGCGCCTCATGATCGGCGCCGGGACGCACCCGGCGCAGCCAGGCAGTTGAATGGATGACGAAGGGCCGCCCTCCGGGCGGCCCTTCGTCGTTCCCGGGATGGACGCCCGCGGTCAGCTCCCCTGGTTGAGGCGCAGGTCCGTCTCGAGAGTGACGGAGGTACCGCCGCCGGGGCGGGTGCTCCATTCGATCGTCCCGCCCAGCTCACTGGTGACGAGGGTCCGGACGATCTGCAGGCCCAGTCCCTCCGCGTGCCCGCCGGCGGGCAGGCCCACGCCGTCGTCCTCGATCGTCACGCGGAGGATCTCCTCGCCGTCGGCCTCGGTCCTGCGGTTGGCCCTGAGCCAGACCGTTCCTGCCCGCCCGGACAGACCGTGTTCGACCGCATTCGTGACGAGTTCATTGATCACGAGGGCCAGCGGCGTCGCGAGATCGCTGGGGAGTTCCCCGAAATCGCCGCTGCGTTCGGTGCGTACCGCCTGGGACGGCGACGCGACTTCCGCGGACAGGCGGAACTGGCGGGAGATGAGCTCGTCGAAGTCCACGCTCTGCGCAAGACCCTGCGACAGCGTCTCGTGCACCAGGGCGATCGTCGACACGCGCCGCATGGCCTGTTCGAGGCCGAGCTTGCCCTCCTCGCTGACCATCCTGCGGGACTGCATCCGCAGCAGCGCCGCCACGGTCTGCAGGTTGTTCTTCACCCGGTGGTGGATCTCACGGATGGTCGCGTCCTTGGACACGAGCTCCATCTCCCGGCGCCGCAGCTCGGAGACGTCCCGGCACAGCACGAGTGCTCCGAAGCGCTCCTTCTCGTCCCGCAGCGGGATGGCGCGCAGCGACAGGCTGACGCCGCGGGAGCCGATCTCGGTGCGCCAGGGCATGCGTCCGGTCACGACCAGGGGAAGGGTCTCGTCGACCATCCGCCGATCCTTCAGGAGGGCCGTGGTGATCTCCGCGAGCGGCCGGCCCTCGAGGGTCTCGACGTCGCCCAGCCGGCGGAAGGCGGAGACGCCGTTCGGACTGGCGTACTGGACGATGCCGTCGACGTCGAGCCGGATCAGCCCGTCGCCCACGCGGGGGGCGCCGCGCCGCGACCCCGTGGGCGTCGCGAAATCGGGCCACAGTCCGAGGGTCCCCATCCGCAGCAGGTCGTAGGCGCACTGCCGGTACGTCAGCTCCAGGCGGGACGGCATCCTCGAACTGGACAGGTCCATGTGGGTCGTGACGACGGCGAGCGTCCGGCCGTTGCGCACCATCGGGACCGCCTCGACGCGCATCGCCATCTCCGTGGTCCAGTTCGTCTCGCCGGAGCGCTCGATCTTCTGCGACTCCCAGGCGAGATCGACGAGCGGCTGCAGGTCCGCGCGGATGCGCTCCCCCACGAAATCGCTGTGGAACACGGTGTGCGAGGTGGACGGCCGGGCGTGGGCGAGCGCCACATAGCCTCCTCCGTCGAGGGGGAACCAGAGCGCGAGGTCCGCGAACGCCAGGTCGGCCACCATCTGCCAGTCCCCCACCAGGAGGTGGAGCCACTCGGCATCGCCGGGCTCGAACCCTGTGTACTCGCGGATGGGGTCAGTGAAGATAGCCATGGAATCTCTCTATTGCTCGGGTGCTCGGGCCGATCCAGCGACGGGCTCCACGTCCGGCGGCCGACGACGGACCGGACCTGCGGGACGGGTGCCGCAGGTCCAGTCTGTCACTCCCGATCCCCTGGCGCTGACCGGAGGGACTGCCGGGCTACCGCACGATGGAGCGCAGGAGCCGGAGAGCCACCGAGAGGGACGAGATGTCGTCCTTCTCCAGCATGTTCACTTCGGCGAACATGTTGCTTGCACGCTGCAACTGGTCGGCGTTCTGCTCCTGCCACGCGAGCAGTCGCTCGCCGGCGTCGCGGTCCTGCATGGTGCTGGTGGCCCGCATGACCGCCACGCAGATGTCGGCGACCGTGGAGTAGAGGTCGTCGCGCAGGGCCGCCCGGGCGAGGGCCTGCCAGCGGTCGGTCCTCGGCAGCTTCGTGATCCGCTCGAGCAGGTCGTCGACCTCGAAACGGTCGTAGACCGAGTAGTACACCTTGGCGATGTTCTCCACCGGTTCGTCGACCCGTCGTGTGCTGTACGCGATGTCCAGCAGCGGGAAGGACTCGAACTGTTCTGCCCAGTGGCGGCCGAGTTCCTGCGGCAGGTTCCACGCCCTCGCCGTCGCCATGCCGTCGCGTGCCCGCTCGAGGTCGCAGCCGCGCAGGTACTCCGAGAGCCGCGCCCTGAAGGGAGCCACGAGCGGCTTGAAGGCGTTGATGTCCTCGGTCACCGACGAGCCCGGCTCCGCGTGGTTCACGAACCAGCGCACCGCCCGGTCCAGCAGACGGCGCAGGTCCAGGTGGACCGTGGTCCAGTGATCGGTCGGGAAGTCCGCGGGAAGGACCGCGAGCGCATCGACGGTCTCGTCCAGCGAGTAGATCTCCCGCAGGGCCACGAAAGCCCGTGCCACCACCGGCTCGGGTACGGAGGTCTCCTCGATCACGCGGAAGGCGAAGGTGATCCCGCCGAGGTTGATGACGTCGTTGGCGATGACGGTCGAGATGATCTCGCGGCGCAGGGGGTGCGTGTCGAGCAGGTCATCGAACCGCTCCACCAGCTGCCGCGGGAAGTACCGGCGGAGAGTGCCCTTGAAGTAGGGATCGTCGGCGAGGGTGCTGGCCGAGAGGACCCTCGTCAGCTCGATCTTCGCGTAGGCGGCGAGCACCGAGAGTTCCGGCGAGGTGAGACCGCGCCCGGCATCGGCTCGCCTGCGGAGTTCGGCCGTCGTCGGCAGCGCTTCGAGGTTCCGGTCGAGGTCCGCCTTCTTCTCGAGCCAGTCCATCATCCGTTCATAGCTCGGGCTCCATTCGACGACCCTCTGGCGGTCGTTCAGCAGGAGGACGTTCTGGTCGATGTTGTCCTGCAGCACGAGGTGCGCCACCTCGTCGGTCATCGAGTGCAGGAACTCCGCCCGCTCCTCCGGCTGCAGGCGCCCGGCGCGCACCATCCGGTCGACGAAGATCTTGATGTTGACCTCGTGGTCCGAGCAGTCGACGCCGGCGCTGTTGTCGATGGCGTCGGTGTTGAGGAGGACCCCGGACAGCGCTGCCTCGATGCGGCCCCGCTGGGTCATGCCCAGGTTGCCGCCCTCACCGACGACGCGGGCGCGCAGCTCGCTGCCGTTGACGCGGATGGCATCGTTCGCCCGGTCACCGACGTCGCCGTGCGTCTCGTCCGTGGCCTTCACGTAGGTGCCGATGCCGCCGTTGTAGAGCAGGTCCGCGGGCGCCCGGAGGATCGCCCGGAGCAGTTCCGGCGGGCTGAGCTTGGTCACTCCGGCGTCGAGTCCGAGGGCCTCGCCCACCTCCGGGGAGATGGGGATGGATTTGGCCTGCCGCGGGTACACGCCGCCGCCGGAGCTGATCAGCGTGCTGTCGTAGTCCTCCCAGCTCGACCGGGGAAGGTCGAACAGGCGACGGCGCTCGGCGAAGGACGTCGCGGCATCGGGGTTCGGGTCGAGGAAGATATGGCGGTGGTCGAAGGCGGCGAGCAGCCGGATGTGTTCGGACAGGAGCATGCCGTTGCCGAAGACGTCCCCGCTCATGTCGCCGACGCCCACCACGGTGAAGTCGTCGGTCTGCGTGTCGACGTCGAACTCGCTGAAGTGCCGCTTCACGGACTCCCAGGCGCCCCTCGCCGTGATGCCCATCGCCTTATGGTCGTAGCCGACGGATCCTCCGGACGCGAACGCGTCACCGAGCCAGAAGTCGTACTCGGCCGACAGCTCGTTGGCGATGTCGGAGAACGACGCGGTTCCCTTGTCGGCCGCGACGACGAGGTAGGTGTCGTCGTCGTCGTGCCGTACGACGCGCGCCGGCGGCAGGACCGACTCGGTCGTGCCGTTCGTGATGACGTTGTCGGTGATGTCGAGCAGGCCGCGGATGAACGTGCGGTAGCTCGCCTGGCCCTCCGCGAGCCAGGCCTGGCGGTCGACCGTCGGGTCGGGGAGCTGCTTCGCGAAGAAACCGCCCTTCGCGCCGGTCGGCACGATGACCGCATTCTTCACGGTCTGGGCCTTCACGAGGCCGAGCACCTCGGTCCGGAAGTCCTCGCGCCGGTCGGACCAGCGCAGGCCGCCACGGGCGACCTTGCCGAAGCGGAGGTGCACGCCCTCGACCTGCGGCGAGTACACCCAGATCTCGAACTTGGGCCTCGGGAACGGCGCGCCGTCGATCCGGGCGGTGTCGAACTTGAAACTGACGTGGCGCTTGTCCTGGAAGTAGTTCGTGCGGAGGGTCGCGTCGATGAGGTTCGCGAACGTGCGCAGGACGCGATCGGCGTCGAGCGTCGGGACGGCCTCGAGTCCCGCGTCCAGTGCTGCCCGTGCGGCATCGGTGGCCGCCGCCCGGTCGCCCTCGAGGTCGGGATCGAAGCGGGCCGTGAACAGGGCCACGAGGGCGCGGCTGACGACCGCGTTCCGCCGCAGGGTATCGGCGACGAAGCCGTAGGAGTTCGTGTTGCCCATCTGACGCATGTACTTGGCGTAGGCGCGGAGGATCAGCACCTGGCGCCAGCCGAGCTGCTCGCTGAGGACGAGCCGGTCGAATGCGTCGGACTCGCTGTCTCCGGTGACCGCGGCGCCGAACGCCTCCTGCAGCAGGCTCGCCGTCCCGAGGGGCGAGATCTCGGCGGGGTACTTCAGGCCGAGGTCGTAGAGGAAGAACGATCGCCCGTCCGACCGCGTGATGCCGAACGGCCGCTCGTCGAGCACCTCGAGGCCCAGGTTGTGGAAGTAGGGAAGGATCTGCGTCAGGCTCTTCGCCTCGGTGAGGTAGAGCTTGAGCCGCGCGTCCTCGGCGCTGCCGGGCTCCCGGCGCTCGGGCACGTACACGTGGAGCCGGGGCACTCCCGCTCCCGCGTCGGCGAGCTGCTCGAACCGGGCGATGTCCTCCAGCGCGTCCTCGACCTCGTAGTCCACGCGGTAGCTGGGCGGGAAGGATTCCGCCCAGAGGGAGGCGAGGCGACGCGCCGTGTCCTGCTCGAAGCGCTCCTGGGCGACCTCGACGACGCCCTCGGGCCACGAGCGGGCGGCCCGTACGAGGCGCCGCTCGAGTTGCGCGGCGTCGATGTCGGGGACCTCCGCCCCCTTCTGCAGCCGGATGCGGAAGAACAGCCGCGCGAGGGCGGATTCGCTCATCCGTGCCTCGTAGTCGATCGTGTCGGCGTCGAGCGCCGTCCGCAGTTCCTCCTCGATGCGCAACCGCACGCTCGTGGTGTAGCGGTCGCGGGGCAGGTAGACGAGGGCGGACATGAAGCGCCCGTACACGTCCGGGCGCAGGAACAGCCGGGTGCGCCTGCGCTCCTGCAGCCGGAGGATCCCGAGAGCGGTGGAGACCAGGTCGGGGACCTCGATCTGGAACAGCTCGTCGCGGGGGTACGTCTCGAGGATGGACAGCAGGTCCTTCCCCGAGTGGGAGTCGGACGGGAATCCGCAGCGCCGCAGGACTTCGGTGACCTTGTCGCGGACGAGCGGCACGTTCCGCACCGAGCCCGTGTAGGCGCTGGTCGCGAACAGGCCGATGAAGCGGCGCTCGCCGTTCACGTTCCCCTGGGCATCGAAGCTCTTGATACCGATGTAGTCCAGGTACGCGGCCCGGTGCACCGTCGACCGTGAGTTGGCCTTCGTGATGACGAGGACGCGGCGCTCCCGCGCCTTGGCCCTGCCTGCTCCCGTGAGTCGCTGGAGGTGCCCGCCCCCGATCCCGTGCCGGAGCAGACCGAGGCCGCTGCCTTCCCGGACGCGGAGGGCGTCATCGCCTGCCTCGTCGATCACGAGGTCGTATTCCTTGTAGCCGAGGAAGGTGAAGTTGCCGCTGTCGAGCCACTGCAGGAGTTCCTGCGCCTGCCGCAGGTCGGGGATGTCCTCCGCGCCCGCGATCGAGCCGAGGGACGCTTCGACGGAACGGACCTGGTCGCGCATGGCAGGCCAGTCCTCCACCGCCGACCGGACATCCCCCAGCACGCGGTGGAGTCCGTCGATGACCGACTCCTTGGCAGCGGAGTCGGGAAGACGCGCGACCTCCACAGAGATCCAGGACTCGATGTGCGCGGAGTGACCCGCCAGCCCGGCCAGCTCGCCCATGTCGGGGAGCGCGGCCGTGTCGCCGCTCGAGGCTCCCGCCGTCGAGGGGACGCGCTCGAGCGCCGCAAGCTTCGACGCTCCGTCCTCCCGCACCGCGAGGAACGTGGGGTGGACGACGAGCTGGATCGCCGCATTCTGGCGGACCAGCTCGGCGGTGACGGAGTCGACCAGGAACGGCATGTCATCCGTGACGATCATGACCACGCTCGCGTTGCCCTGGTCCATCACGCCGATGGCGGCGGTTCCCGGTGTCCGGGATTCGGCGAGGTCGCGGTGCGCGAAGGCACGCTGGCGGAGGTCCGTCAGGAGGTATCCGGCGGCATCCTCGCGCGCGAGATGCTCGAAGTAGTGCTCTACGAAACCCTCCCGCGCAGTGTCCGAGCTTGACTGATCCGTTGTCCTGGATCCAGACGACATGGGAAGGGCCTCCGTAACGAAATTAAAGGCCGCGCCATTGCGACCTCTTACCGTGGAAGCCTATCCGTGTTGCCCGAAAACTTCACGTTGGGCAGGAGCCGCCCGGGCCGGCGCCGGGACCTCTCCGCGGTCGGCACCCCGGCGAGTGCCGCGATCGCGTGGCGCAGCGCCGAGCCGGGCGCCGTTTCGAGCAGCGCGGTGCCCGCGAGGAGGGCCTGGTCGGCGGCCGCGCCGTCGGCGGGCAGGAAAGCGGAGATCCCGGCGGACGGCCCGAAGCGCTCCCACGCCTCCCGCAACTGGGTCTCCGGGACGCGTCCGACGGCGGCGGCCCGCACCTTGTTGAACACCACCCGGGGGGCGGCCGTCGGGACGATGTCGGCGAGTTCGGCGAGCGCCTTCACCAGGCGTGGAACACCGATCGCGTCCGCTCCGCCCACGGCGACGACGGAATCGGCCATCTCCAGGCACCGGAGGGCTGCACCGTTGCGGCGCGGCGTGAGGGTGTCGAAACTCAGTTCCTCGTCGGCCTCGATGCAGAAGCCGCAGTCGACGATGGTGACCTCCGCGAGGGACCGGGCGGCCTCCAGGACCCGGCCGAGGGCGGCGGGACGCAGTTCGGGCCAGCGGTCCGGGCGGGTGATGCCCGTCAGCACCCGGAGGCGTCCGCCCTTGATGGCCACACTCACGGCGGTCCGGCCGAGTGCCGCGCCGCCGAACCCGCCCTGGTCCGCGATCCGGCAGGCCTGGGCGAGACCCGCCGATTCGTCGAGCAACCCGAGCGACGCGCCGATGCTCGCCCCGTAGGTGTCGGCGTCGACCAGCAGGACCGACGTTCCCGCCGCGGCGAGTTCCGCTGCCATGTTGATGGCCACGGTCGTGCGTCCCGGACCGCCGGCCGGCCCCCAGACGGCCACGATGCGGCCGTCCGCGGAGCCGTTCGCCGACTCGTCCCCGGTATCGACGGGCGAGGGCGTCGCCTCCGGGACGTCGAGCGGATCCGCATAGGTGAGGGAGCCCCGGGGACGAACCGACGCGTCGAACCTCTCGACCGCCCGCGAGACCGCGTCGGCGAGCGTGGCGGGACCGGCGGTGGACGCGACGTACTCGACCCCCTCGATGGCGGGGGCGCTCGGGCCGTCGGTCAGGGCGACGATCACGACCCCCGCGAAGCGCAGCCTGTCGGCCAGGGACGCGGTGAGTTCGACGGCGCCGGGTGCGATGATCGCCGCTCGCGCGAGACCTGTCTGGCACGCGGCCATGAGCTCGGCGAGCTCCTCGCACCGGCGCACGACGGTGACCGGTCCGCGAAGCTGCTCGAGGCCCGGGACGTAGGCGTTCGCCAGCGACCCGAGCGTGATGACGGGGATGTTCACGAACCGGCGCCCGGATTCAGGACGACGGCGATGCGGGCGTCGTTGGACAGGGCGTCGAGCAGTTCGGGCATGGCCTCGTCATCGACGAGCACCTGCACGAGGGTGGAGGCGCTCGCCCCGAGGGCCGACTCCCCCACCGTCAGTTCGGAGACTTCGGCGGCCTCGAGGAGCAACCGGGGCTCGTCGTAGGAGTTCGTGTCGGTCCGGAGGGAGACCCAGACATCGACGCGGTCGCCGGCAGCGGTCCCGGTGGGCAACGGATCCTCGACGCTCAGCCCGACAGGTTTCCGGTCCAGGTCATCGGCTGTACCGACGGCGGCCGCGGGAACGAGTTCCCCTTCGGTGACGAGCCTCGTGAGAACCGCGTTCTCGGGTATCCCCTCCGACACCCGCAGGTAGGCACCTGTCGAAGCGCCGAGGCGGACGGGCACGGCGACGAGGTCTTCGGGCGACAGTGCGGTCCCGACAGCGATGTCCTGCCGAGCCGAGTACACGTCCGTGGTCCTGTCCTGGCTGGCGAGGAGGGCGATGACGCCGACGGTGGAGGCGAGTACCAGGAGCACTCCGATGAGGAGACGGGGGTCCTTCCAGGACGGTTTCCTCAGGCGGGCCGCGCCCTGCGTGTCCGTGATCCGCGTATCGGTCGTCACTGTCGCCCCCAAAGGACCTGTGCCGCCCCTGATGAGCGGTCCCGACCGCAATTCTTGTGGACGACGGGCCCAAAAGGAACCGACCGGCAGCAAATCGGACCGAAGTGTGGATATCCCCGTCAAACGACACTGCCGGTGGCAGACTGGAGCCGTACCGGAAGAACCAGGAAAGGCGGACCCGTGGCCGAGCGGCGTTTTCTCACCCTCGCCGATGTCGGTGAAGTGCTCAACATCAGCTCGTCGCAGACGTACGCCCTCGTCCGGTCCGGCGAGTTGCCTGCCATCCAGGTGGGCGGGCGCGGCCAGTGGCGCGTCGAGACACGGGTCCTCGAGGAGTACATTGCCAAGGCGTACGAGAAGACCGCCTCCGCGCTGAGGACCGAAGCCGACAATCCACTCGTCTGACCGTCCCTGCTGCCCCGCCGCATTCTGCTGCTGTTCGTGGCGCCCGGGATCGCGCCTACTGCGTCCGTGCCACTGAGTCGAGCGTGTCGATGGATGCGAAGGGCACCGTGAGGACCTCCCGGATATTCGGCGCACGCCTCTCGTCCCCGGGCGCGACGAGTCCCAGCTCCAGGAAGTCGGCGCCGACCCGGTCGATGACACCGGCGTAGCGCGATGACGGCGACGCCACCCAGAGCGCTACCTGTGCTCTGTCCCGGGACAGCGCCCGCAGTGCCGATCCCAGTCCGAGCTTCGCCTGGATCCCCGAGAGCGGCTGGCCTACGCTGCGCCCCAGGCTCCGAAGAACCTGCACCGACGACAGCGGCACGATGACCGACCGTTCCTCCACCGCCAGGGCGATCCATTGCGAGCCGACATTCGTCAGGACACCCGTGAGCGAGCGGCCTCCCGTGGTCGACACGCCGACCGGTCGTCCCGTCTGGCCGGCCAACCGCTGCAGCAGCGTCACGCGCGCTTGCTCGGAGCGCGTGCGCTCCCTGATCTCACTCTCCTGCCGGGCGTCCGTCGCGGCCTGCAACTGTGACTCCAGATCATGGAAAAGAGCATCCCACCGCATGCCCACAACGTAGGGCCCGTTCAGGCTGCGGTCAACAGCCTCACAATGCACCAAGGATGAGTGGGCGTAGACAAACTGCACCAAACTACATCAAACTGAAGCAAGAGGAGGTGTCCTATGAGGAGCTCGGACGCAGTACAAGCCGTCATCATCCTGGCATGCGGCGTCGTATCGGCTGCCGCCGGAGGAGTCTTGTCCCGTTCCGGGCAGGCGCCGGGGCAAGGGCTGGAAGACGTCCTCGGCGTGTGTCTGTCGCTGCTGGGTGTGGTGATCGTCGGCTGGTGGGTCCTCACGCTGGCGGTCGCGGTCATCGCCGAAATCCTCGAGCGACAGGGTCTGGTGGCGGCGGGGGCGTTCGCCGGGCGATGCGCTCCCGCATTCATGCGGCGGCTCGCCGCTGCCCTCCTGGGAGTCCAGCTCCTGGCGATGCCCGCGGTGGCGCAGGCAGCACCCGGCGGCCCCGATGCCGGTCCGGGATCCGCCGTCACCGGGTGCTCGATTCTCCCTGCACGGTCAACGGCCGACGCCGGAACTGGTGCCGATCCGTCCGGGAGCGCGGGATCGCCCTATTGGTCGCCTTCTGCTGCCTCGACGCATGCGGACGGACTGGACGCGGAGCAACGACCGCCCGCACCGCCGATTCCCGCGGCGTCCTCCGCACCCGCGCCGGGACCAGCGCCCACGGCGGAACCAGCACCTGTGTCGCCCGCGCCGGAACCAGCGCCCGCGGCGCCCGCGCCGGAACCGGCACCCGCGGCGCCCGCGCCGGAACCGGCACCCGTGTCGCCCGTGTCGCCCGTGTCGCCCGCATGGGAACCGGCGCCCGTGTCGCCCGTGTCGCCCGTGTCGCCCGCATGGGAACCGGCGCCGATGCCTCTCGAGGGAGGGCTTCTGGTCCGCCCGGACACCAGGAGGACCGCCACGGCGGAGGTCGTCGTGGTACCCGGTGACTCACTCTGGTCCATCGCCGCGCGTCGACTCGGGCCACTTGCTACTGCAGCCGACATAGCGGAAACCTGGCCCGCCTGGTTCGACGCGAACCGGTCCGTCATCGGCGACGATCCCTCACTCCTCCTGCCGGGTCAGGTCCTGCAGGCGCCCTCGCCCTGAACCGGCGCCGTCGGGCGCAGCCGCGAGGAACTCTGTTGAGCACCACGTCGCGCAGCAGGTCGCGCATCGCCGCATCGAGCACGGCAAGCACACCGATGCTTCCCGTGCACCCTGCCCCTAGGAGGACCCAGGCAGGACGTCGCCTGCCGCACCAGCAAGGAGAGGACATCCCGTGACTGCCGCAACCCGTTCCCGCCCAGCCGCCCTGCTCGCCGAGGCCGGCGGGGCATCCCGCCCGGCCCCGCCGTCCCCCGACCGGCCTGCTGCGGCCGGCCCAGCCACGATCATCCAGCTGAGGCCCCCGGCCGGACCGTCAGCAGCACACGGTTTTCCAGCACCGGCGGAGCCGTCGGCCTCTCCCGCGCCGACCGGGACCCTGCCGGACAGGACCGGGGCAGGGACTTCTCCGTGGGAAGCCGACCCGGACCTGTCACAGCGCATCTCGGGGATCGCCCGGTCGGTTGCGCAGGGTGCCCTGGAGGTGCTCGGAGGATCACGCCCCCTGCAACAGATGGCGCGCTGGCTCGATCCCGAGAACTACGAACGGCTCCAGCTCCGCGCGAACCTCGTGCGGTGCATCGACGCGGCCCGGAGCACGGGTCACGGAGAGCCACGCCCGAGCGCCGACCGGCACGTCGTGGTGCGCTCGGCCCGGGTGTGCCCGATCAGCCCCGGCGTCTACGAGGCGTCCGTCGTCACCTTCGACCAGAAACGGGTCCGCGCCGTCGCTCTTCGGATAGAGCAACGGCGCGGAGCGTGGCGGGTCACCGCCCTCGAGATCGGCTGACTACTTCTTGCGGGACTTCTTGCCCCCCGCGGCCTCGGCCTGCACCTTGTTCCGCTCCACGTGCATCTCGGCGTCGCCCTGCGCGTTCGGCGCCGTGAAGTTGAGGGTGGCCGGCTTCGCCGGGGCGTCGAGTCCTGCGGCCTTGATGGTGGGTGCCTGCACCACGCCCCGCCCGTCCGTCACTCCCGGGAGCCCGGTCTGCGCCGGGGCGGAGACCTCGACATCGAGGTTGAAGAGGTACCCGATGCTCTCCTCGCGGATCGACTCCATCATCGCCTGGAAGAGGATGAAGCCCTCGCGCTGGTACTCGACCAGCGGATCCCTCTGGGCCATGGCGCGCAGGCCGATGCCTTCCTTGAGGTAATCCATCTCGTAGAGGTGCTCCTGCCACTTCCTGCCGATGACGGACAGGACCACGCGTCGTTCCAGCTCACGCATCGTCTGCTCGCCGAGTGCCTCTTCACGCGCCTGGTATGCGAGCTTGGCGTCGGAGAGGATCTCGTCGTGCAGGAAATCGCGGGTCAGCTTGGACTTGCCGCCCGCCTCCTCGATGACCTCGTCGGCGGTCAGCGTGATCGGGTAGAGCGTCCTGAGGTTCGTCCACAGGAGGTCGTAGTCCCAGTCGTCGCCGTGGCCCTGTTCCGTCGCCTCGTCGACCATCGCGGTGATGACGTCCTCGAGGAAGAACTGCACCTTCTCCTTGAGGTCGCCGCCTTCGAGGATCCTGCGGCGGTCGCCGTAGATGGCTTCGCGCTGGCGGTTCAGGACGTCGTCGTACTTCAGGACGTTCTTGCGCTGCTCGGCGTTGCGCCCCTCGACCTGGCCCTGGGCGTTCTCGATCGCCTTGGAGACCAGCTTCGACTCGAGGGCGACGTCGTCCGGCATCGTGGCGCTGTTCATGATGCGCTCGGCTCCGCCGGAGTTGAACAGCCGCATGAGGTCGTCCGTGAGCGACAGGTAGAAGCGGGACCGGCCGGGGTCGCCCTGGCGGCCCGAGCGTCCTCGCAACTGGTTGTCGATGCGGCGTGACTCGTGCCGCTCCGTACCCAGCACGTACAGACCGCCGAGTTCGCGGACCTCCTCCTGCTCGGCCTTGACCGCTTCCTTCGCCGCTTCGAGGGCCTCGGGCCACCGGGCCTCGTACTCCTCGGGATCGTCCGCCGGATCGAGCCCCGCCTTCTCCAGCGCTGCGACCGCGTTGAACTCGGCGTTGCCCCCGAGCATGATGTCGGTGCCACGCCCGGCCATGTTGGTGGCGACGGTGACCGCACCCTTGCGACCGGCCTGCGCGATGATCGCCGCTTCGCGTGCGTGGTTCTTCGCGTTCAGCACCTCGTGGCGGACACCCGCCTTCGCGAGCTGCTTCGACAGGTATTCGCTCTTCTCAACGCTCGTGGTTCCGACGAGGACCGGCTGGCCGGTCTCGTGCCGCTCGACGATGTCCTTGACGACGGCGTCGAACTTGGCGACCTCGTTCTTGTAGATGAGGTCCGATAGGTCCTTGCGGGCCATCTCCTTGTTCGTCGGGATGGGCACCACGCCGAGCTTGTAGGTGGACATGAATTCGGCGGCCTCGGTCTCGGCGGTGCCGGTCATGCCCGAGAGCTTGTCGTAGAGGCGGAAGTAGTTCTGCAGGGTCACGGTGGCGAGAGTCTGGTTCTCGGCCTTGATCTCCACGCCCTCCTTCGCCTCGATGGCCTGGTGCATGCCCTCGTTGTAGCGCCGGCCGGCGAGGATCCGGCCGGTGTGCTCATCGACGATCATGACCTCGCCGTTGAGGACGACGTAGTCCTTGTCGCGCTTGAACAGCTCCTTCGCCTTGATGGCGTTGTTCAGGAAGCCGATCAGCGGTGTGTTCGCGGACTCGTACAGGTTGGAGATGCCGAGGTAGTCCTCGACCTTCTCGATGCCGTCCTCGAGCACACCGACCGTGCGCTTCTTCTCGTCCACCTCGTAGTCCACTCCGACGGAGAGCTTCTGGACCACTTTCGCGAACTCGTTGTACCAGCGGTTGACGTCACCGGATGCCTGGCCGCTGATGATGAGCGGCGTACGGGCCTCGTCGATGAGGATCGAATCGACCTCGTCGACGATCGCGAAGTTGTGACCGCGCTGCACGAGTTCGGCGGCGCTCCAGGCCATGTTGTCGCGGAGGTAGTCGAACCCGAACTCGTTGTTCGTGCCGTAGGTGATGTCGGCGGCGTACTGTTCGCGGCGGGTCGCGGGATCCTGCTTGGAGAGGATGCATCCGCTCGTCAGCCCGAGGAAGCGGTAGACGCGGCCCATGAGGTCCGACTGGTACTCGGCGAGGTAGTCGTTGACCGTGACGACGTGGACGCCCTTGCCGGTCAGGGCATTGAGGTAGGCGGGCGCGGTCGCCACGAGGGTCTTGCCCTCACCGGTCTTCATCTCCGCGATGTTGCCCAGGTGGAGGGCGGCGCCGCCCATCAGCTGGACATCGAAGTGGCGGAGTCCGAGCGTCCGGCTCGACGCCTCACGCACGGCGGCGAAGGCTTCCGGCAGCAGGTCGTCGAGGGTCGCGCCGTCGGCGTAGCGCTTCTTCAACCGGTCGGTTTCGCCACGCAGCTCTGCGTCGGACATCTCCCGGAATTCGTCCTCGAGGACATTGATCGCGTCAGCGTAGTTGCGGAGTCGCTTCAGTGTCTTCTTATCGCCGGTGCGGAGTACTCGTTCAAGAAGTGATGGCACTGGTATTTGCTCCCAATCTGATGCTGCCCAAAGATGGCGTGTCTAGTCTACGTGAGCGACGTTCGGTGCCCCGTTTTGGTTCCCCCGCGCCACGATGCGACGACCTGGAACCGCGTGTCCGCTCAGAGTAACCTGCCGACCTGCGTGGAGAGCGAGGACGCGAGGTTCCCGCGGTCCTCGACGACGACGGCGTCGAGCCCCAGCCACCGGGCGAGAAGGCACAGTTCCTCGGCGAGTTCCGCGGACGTGTCGGAGGGAGCGCCCGGCTCGGCGTGGCTGGCACGCACCATCAGGCGGCCCGCCGCCCGGTCGGCCTTGAGGTCCACCCGGGCGGCGATGCGATCGCGGAGGAGGAAGGGCAGGACGTAGTAGCCGTGGATGCGCCGCTCGGCGGGGGTGTAGATCTCGATGCGGTAGTGGAAGCCGAAGAGCCGGTGCAGCCGGTCGCGTTCGAAGACGAGGGAGTCGAAGGGACTCAGAAGGGCCCTCCCCCGTGCCTGGCGCGGCAGGATCGCCGCCGGGTGGAGGTACCACGGCTCGGATCCGCCGTCCACGGAGGCGGCGTGCAGGGAACCCGCAGCCACGAGGCCGTCGAGGACGGCGCGTGTCTCGCGCACCGGGGTGCGGAAGTAGTCCGCCACCGAGCGGGCGGGGGCGACGCCCAGGGCTCCTGCGGCCCGCTCGGCCAGCACGGTCAGTGCCTGCGTCCTGTCGGGCTCCTCGACGGCGAGGCCCGGATCCGGAAGTACGTCGGCGATGGGTGCGTAGAGCCGCTCGAACTGGGCCGTCCGGCCCGCCGACCCCACCGTCCCTTTGGCGAAGAGGTCTTCCAGCACCCGTTTGGCCGCCGTCCACCGCCACCCCCAGCCTTCGGCGGGCCGCCCGGTATCGGCACCGAGCAGTCGCTGGATGCTCGATGCGGTGAGCGGCGCGCCGCGATCGAGGAGATCGAGGATGGACGACTCGAGGTCCTGCCGCAGGGCGGCCGGCACGCTGGCCGCTCCCATCCAGGTCCGGCGCTGCCAGACCCGCAGGTGCGGGAACAACTCGGGCGGGACGAGGCTCGCCTCATGGGCCCAGTACTCCACCAGCCGTCGGGGAGCCCGGGAGTACAGCGCGTCGAGGTGTGCGGGGTCGTAGGACCCGAGGCGGGAGAACAGGGGCAGGTAGTGCGACCGGGCGAGGACGTTCACCGAATCGATCTGGAGGACCTGCAGCCGTCGGACTGCGATGGCGAGGGCCCGGCGCGACGACGGCGCCTCGACGCGCGGGCGGTGCAGCCCCTGGGCGGCAAGGAGGATGCGTCGGGCCTGGGCGGTCGTGAGGTTCGGCATGGGCTCCGGCATGGAACTGCCTCCGCGCGGGGCGTGGAGGCAGTTCCATGTATTCGGTCGGTAGGTTGTCGAAGTGCAGATTCCTGATGCGCGACCGGGGTTGCCGGCGCGCAGGGCATCAGGCGGAAGCGGCTTCCTTGGCGCGGTAGGCCAGGAGTTCCTCATGGGGCTCCTCGGTTCCTTCCGCGCACTTCGCGTCCAGCGTGATCACGCCGTAGGTCCAGGCCTGCCTCCGGTAGACCACCGAGGGGGCGCCGGTGGCGGAATCGATGAAGAGGTAGAAATCGTGCCCGACGAGCTCCATGTTGTCGACGGCATCGTCCAGGGTCATCGGGGTGCCCGAGAAGACCTTGCGGCGGATCAGGACCGGCGAGTCCCCGGCAGGGACGTCATCGGGGGAGGAATAGGCGTCGAGGTCCTCGGGCTGGGTATCCGGCTCGTGCGACGTCGGTTCGATGGCCGGGGTCTCGAGATAGAGGGGCTGCGCCGGGTCTGCCGGCTCCAGACCGGCTGTCGCGGCGCCGACGGCCACCGGGGTGTGCCGGCCGTGGTGGACCTTCCGCCGGTCACGGGCCCGCCGGAGACGCTCGAGGAGTTTGCCGTAGGCGAGGTCGAACGCGGCGAACTTGTCGGCCGCCGTGGCTTCTGCCCGAACCACCGGACCCCTGCAGAGCACCGTCAGTTCGACCGTGAGCGAGGTATCCGCCATGCGTGCGCTGGTTTCCTTGGTGATCTTCGCATCGATGCGCTGTACCTTGTCGCCGAGCTGCTCTATCTTGTCGATCTTCTCCGTCGCGTACTCACGGAAACGGTCCGATACCGCCAGGTTTCGACCATTGATCACAAACTCCATGGTGCCCTCCACATCGCTAGCTGACACGACGGCGGCCGAGGCGTTCAATAGAGCCGCCGCCGACGGGTACGTGTCATCGCTGTGTCGTACCCGTACTTCACGTTAGATCACGACTGTCCTTTATTCATCCTTCGGAGCTCCGAATCTTCCGGTAGCTTGCCGGACGCCGGGTGAGGCACTAGGGGCGGCGCGAGGCGGGTCCGGAGAGCGCAGCCGGGTCAGGACGTCGGGCCGGGAACCGCGCCCGTGGAGCGTCCGGCGGGTGACGACGTCGCGGCGATCACCACGGCTCCGAGCACCTGGGCTCCCTCCTGCACGAGCACGCGATGCACCTCGCCGATGGTGGCTCCCGTGGTGAGGACGTCGTCGACGATGATGCACTCCCGTCCGGCGAGGGGGGTCCGGGTGCGCCTGGCCGGGGCCATCGAACCGAGGACGTTCGCGCGCCGGCGGCGACGCCCGAGTCCTTTCTGCCCGCCGCCCCCTGCGCGGGCCGCGAGCGCCGGCACTCCGCCATGGAGCAGGGCGGCAGGAAGCCGGACCAGCGCCGAACGCTGCCGGACGACCGGCGCGAGGACGGTGCCCGCCGGCAGGTGGCCGCCTCTGTCCAGCCGGGACAGGAGGAGCATCAGCGGGTCGTACCCGCGCCGCTGCCGGGATGACGCCCGGGCCGGAACGGGCACGATCAGGACCGGCCCGGAGGCACGCCGCCCTGCCGGGACTCCCGGGGCTCCCGGGGCTCCCGGGGCTCCCGAGACTCCCTGGTGGAGGGCGCCGGCCATGGCAGCGGCGACGGGAGCGGCCAGGTCCACGTGGCCGTGGTTCTTGTAGGCCAGCAGCACCGCCGACACGGCCCGGCCGTACCGCCCCGCTGCGAGGACGGGCAGCGGGCCGTAGGACGGCCCGTGCCGGTCCGGTCTGCCGCCCGTGGTCTCCGCGCCGGCCCGTGCCGGAACCCGCTCAACGTCGGGAAGGGACTCGGCCCCGGTCTCGGCGGAGAAGGGCCGCGCCGTGGCGCTGCGGAAAAGCCCGAGGCATGCCGGGCAGAGCGAGGTGTCCCACTGGCCGCAGAGCACGCACGACGACGGCAGGACGAGGGCGCCGAAGTCGGCAAGGGCACCCGCTGTCCGCTGGTAGGCCCGTCCGAAGACGACGCGGTCGAGGAGCGACGCGAAACCGGTGGACCGCATGGGCCAAGGCCATCACGCCTGAGGGGCGGGCCGTGGTCCGACAGCCGCTATGTGGACGGCACTACCCCGGGAAGGCCGGATCGACGACGGCAAGCTGCTCGTCCACCCAGCTGTTGCCGATGCGCCGGTACAGCGTGCCGCCCGCCTGCGCGTAGAACGTGTCCTCGGCGTCGGACCCTGCGCTGATGCCGAGAACGCCGTCGAGCGCCGCCATCGTCTCCTTCTCGCCGTTCAGCTGCAGGATGACCGGAGTGGCCTCCTCGTTCGCACCCGTGGAGGACGCCACGATCGCGCTCTGGCCCGCCCACTTGGCCGTGTCGATGGTCCCGTCGGTCGGCAACGACAGGGGGGTGGTGAGCGACTGTGGCACTCCTTCGGTGGAGCGGGTGATGCCCGCCACCAGCACCTCACCGGCGCCGTCGCGGTCCGTCACCATCAGAGCGCGCGAGCCGTCACGCGAGATCCGCAGCTCCTTGACCTTCCTGTCCCCGAGCCATCCCGCCGCTAGGATCGAGGCATTCGCTTCGGTTCCGCCCGGTGGGATCGCAAGGACCTCGCTGCGTTCTCCGACCGCCCGGGTGGTCCACACCCAGTTGTCCGGATCGAAGGAGGGCTGGGTGAGGGCGCTGCCCTTGGCGACCGCCCGGGCGGAACTGCCCGGGGCCGTGACGAAGAGGGATGTCCTGGCGGCGTTCACGAACGCGTAGGCGCTGCCGGAGACCGAGGTGGCCGGGTCACGCGGCTGGGACCCGGCCACCGAGGGCAGCCCCTCGATCGGCACGACGGCGCCGTTGCGCACCCGCACGAGCTCGTTCCCGGCGATCGCGACCTGCTCGCCCCCGACGTCGGGAGCCAGCTCGGGAACGACGAGGTCGGGGGAAGGGGCGCCGAGCTCGATCGGCTGGCCGCTGGTCATCTCCACGGACGTGACGTCGTTGAGGCCGAGCAGGTTGACCTGGAGTTGCTGGTCCATCTGCTGCAGGCCGAGGCTGGTGGCGTTCTCCAGGACCTCCGAGGAGAGCTCGACCGACGCCGTGCCCGAGGTGATCGGCACGGAATCCCGGGCGAGGGTCACCCCTTCGGGGAAGGCGCTGGTCACCGAGCCCTGCAGGTACGGTGCCGGACCGGCCAGCATCGCACCGACGATCCTCGCCGTCACCCCTGTCCTCCGGACGAACCAGCGGGCATCGGGGACCCAGTACCGGTAGTTGCTGCTGTAGAAATAGAGGCTGTGGGAGAGCAGGAGGTCCCGGGCACTGCTTTGGGCGAGCATGATGCCGTCCGGAATCTCTCCGATCCGCCACTCGCCGTTGACCTGGGTCATCCGTACGCCGAGGGTCTCCGTCGCCGGGACGGGGCTGTTGGTCCGCACTCCCCTGGCGTCGATCGTCCCCGTCGTCTCCAGCTGGATCTGGTACACACCCTCGGCCTCGCGCTTCTCCACGCGTGGATCGGACCGGAACAGGACGATCCGTTCCTCGGGCTCCCAGGACTGCGCCAGTTCCGGCGTGAGGAACTGGCGTGCCACGCTGTAGCCGTCGCCTGCACCGGTGCCGGCCGTGATGAAGTCGCGGAGGATCCGCTCGGGCGTGGCGCCGGGCGCCGGGCCGCCGGGATCGAAGGCGGGGGCGACGGCGTCGGCTTCTGCCTCGGTGGCCGCGATCACGCCCACCGGTCCCTTCGTGGGAATAGCCGAACAGCCTCCGAGCACCAGCAGACAGACAGTGACCAGGGCGGCAAGGACAGACGCCGCCACCCGGCGTGCGGGGCCGGGACCACCGGATCGACCGACCGGCAGACCATACGGCATGCTGCTACTGCGTCGCACTGCTCTCCCTCGCTCCGCTGCCGGCGTCCGTCCGCTCGTTTGTCCGTCCATCCGCCCGTGCATCCGTCCGTGCATCCGTTCGTCCGTCAGCTCGTTCGTCCGCCCGTTCGTCCTTCGGCGGGTGCTGCCCGACCCCGGTCCGCTGCGAGCCCGAAACCGGTGGCAGCGCCAGGGGCGACGACGCCAGGGCGATGCCCTGGCGACGCGGCAGCGTGAGCCGGAAGCAGGCTCCCTCGCCGGGCATGCCCCATGCCTCGAGCCAGGCACTGTGGAGCCGGGCGTCCTCCGTCGCGATGGACAGACCCAGCCCACTGCCTCCCGTGGTGCGCGCCCGCGCGGGGTCGGCCCGCCAGAACCTGTCGAAGACGCGTGACGCCTCGAGCGGGGTCATCCCGATCCCGTAGTCGCGCACGGCGACGGCGACGGCTTCCGGGTTGCACGCTATGTGGATCTCCACCGGCCTCGCCTCCCCGTGCTCGAGGGCATTCACGATCAGGTTCCGGAGGATGCGGTCGATGCGGCGCGCGTCGGCGTCCGCGATGCAGCTCGTCTCGTCCGACACGATCCGGAGCTCCGACCCGAGCCGTTCGGCGAGCGGGTGCGCCCCCTCGACGGCGTGCTCGACGAGCTGGACGATGTCCACCGATTCCGCCTCCAGCACGGCGGCACCGGCATCGAACCTGGAGATCTCGAGCAGGTCCGCGAGGAGGGCCTGGAACCGCTCCACCTGATCGAACAGGATCTCCGCCGATCGCTTGTTCACCGGATTGAACTCGTCGCGCGCGTCGAACAGCACTTCCGCCGCCATCCGCACCGTGGTCAGCGGGGTCCGGAGTTCGTGCGAGACGTCCGACACGAAGCGCTGCTGCATCTGCGACAGCTGCGCCAGCTGGGTGATCTGGTCCTGCAGGCTGCCCGCCATGTGGTTGAACGAGGCCCCGAGGCGGGCCACCTCGTCCTCCCCGCTGACCTCCATGCGTTCCTGCAACTGGCCCGAGGCCAGCTTCTCCGATACGGAGGCCGCGTGACTGACCGGCTGGACCACGCTGCGGGTCACGTACCAGGTGATGGCGCCGATGACGAGCAGCAGCACGAGGCCCGCCAGCCACAGGACGCCGTGGATGTAGTCGAGCGTGGACTGCATCGAGGACAGGTCGTAGTAGACGTACAGGGCGTAGGGGCTGCGCTCGGGTGGCAGCTGGACCTGCGTCCCGAAGGCGATACCCGGCGCGTCCTGCTCGCCGTCCTGCGTGACCGGGATGGTCATGGGCGCCCAGTACACGTCCTGGCCGCTGCCGACCGCCGCCTGGAGGTCGGGCGGAAGCATGCCTGCGGTCGCACCGTCCTGGCTCACCGTCGTCGGGATGAAGAGTCCCTCGCCCCCCGAGATCGGGACCAGGATCGACTGGCGCGGCGCGTCCGTCTCGTTGCCCACCAGGGCATTGACCGAATCGAGCACCAGCCGGCTCGTCGTATCGCGGTCCGTGGCCGAGGAGTCCCGGAAGACCGCCTTCGTGGAGGTCAGCGCCGAGGTGGCCTCTGCACTGAACTGGTCGAAGCGCTCGTCGTAGAGCGCGCTGGCGATCTGGTTGGACAGGAAGCCGCCGACCGCCACGAAGGAGACGGAGGTGAGGAGCATCGTCGCGACGACGGTGCGGAACTGGAGCGATCTGCGCCAGTGGCTCGCCACCGACCGCAGCAGCGCCTGGGCCCGGGCCAGATCGATACCGGCCGGTGCGACCGGAGTCGCCCCGGGATGCGATGCCGTCGACGCGTCGTCCGGACGGTCCGCGTCCGGGACGGCAGCCACCATCGTCGGCACGGCCGAGGCCGCCGTACCGGCTCCCGACGCCGGGCCCGACGGTCCGGATCCGCGATCGGCCTCCGTCAGGGAAGGCAGCGGGACACCCTGGGGAGCGCGGCCGGCCGCGCCCTCCGGATCAGCCCTGTCCGGCCTTGTATCCGACACCACGCACCGTCAGGACGATCTCGGGTGCCTCGGGATCGCGCTCGATCTTCGAACGCAGCCGCTGCACGTGGACGTTGACGAGCCGGGTGTCGGCGGCGTGGCGGTACCCCCACACCTGCTCGAGGAGGAGCTCGCGTGTGAACACCTGCCAGGGCTTCCGGGCGAGGGCCACCAGCAGGTCGAATTCTAGCGGGGTCAGCGACACACGCTCCCCGGCCCGCGTGACCTCGTGGCCGGCGACGTCGATGCTCACCTCGCCGATCCGCAGGGTCTCGGGAGCCTTCGATTCGGCAGGCCGGAGTCTCGCCCGCACACGGGCCACGAGTTCGGCCGGCTTGAAGGGCTTGGGCACGTAGTCGTCGGCCCCCGATTCGAGTCCGCGCACGACGTCGGACGTATCCGACTTCGCGGTCAGCATCACGATGGGGAGATCGGATTCGCTGCGGATCTGGCGGCACACCTCGATACCGTCCATCCCCGGCAGCATCAGGTCCAGCAGCACGAGATCCGGGTGGGTGGAGCGGAAGACACCGAGCGCGGCTGCACCATCGGCGCAGAACACAGGGTCGAATCCGTCGTTGCGCAGGACGATGCCGATCATTTCGGACAGGGCTTCGTCGTCATCGATGACTAGTATGCGAGCCTTCATACCCCCATACTGTCCCATCGGGCGCACAAAGTCCTACCAGCCCCACCGGCGGAAGTCCGGAGCGGCACGACACCCCGCCGGGCTCGGCTGGTCCGAATGGTGGCTTCCGTCACTATGATGCTGGAGGGGGATGCCTGCTGTATGCCTCGCGGGAGTAACGACCGAGGGGGCGCCAGGTGAGTGATCGACCGAACGACGGGGAACCTGAGGGCGGGCACCGCGGGCCGGGCGACGGCGGAGTTCCGGTTCCAGCGGAGAACCAGCCGGAAGCACACCGGCCGGCGTCGCCGTGGCAGGCGCCGTGGCAGGCGCCCGGCGACCAACCCGGTGGCCGGCCGAATGACCGAACGCCGGATACGCCGGGGAATCCGGCACCCGGCGGTCCGACACCCGACGCGCCCGGCCGGCCTGCGTCGTCGACCTGGCCGCCCCAGGGTCCCTCGACCGGCGGCACTCCGTACGGCACCCCGGCGCCGAACCAGGGATGGGGCGGCTACTCCGCTCCGGGGACGCAGCAGCCCGGTCCCTCCGGTGGCTCGGCCTACCCTCCCCCGACGTACCCGGCATCCGGCTACCCGGCGTCCGGCTTCCCAGGATCCGGCTACCGGGCATCCGGGTACCAGGCGCCCCCGAAGCCCGGCGTCATCCCGTTGCGGCCGCTCGGCCTCGGCGAGATCCTCGACGGTGCCTTCCAGGCCTGCCGCAGGAACCCGGTGGCCACCTTCGGCAGCGCCTTGCTGCTCCAGGCCGTCGTCGCCCTGGCCACCGTCCTCCTGTTCGGCAACATCCTCTCGTCCCTCGAGGTGTTCGAGGCGCAGAACCCGACGTCGGAGGACCTCATCGGCGCCTTTGCCGGCTTCGGTGTCGCCGCCGCGGTCGCGGGGGTCGTGTCGGGGGTGGCCCTGCTGATCCTCCAGGGCATCCTCGTGATCCCGGTCGCCCGGGCCGTGATCAACCAGCGGACGTCCTTCGGACAGGCCTGGCGCCTCGCCCGCGGCCGCCTCCTCCCACTCCTCGGGTTCGGCCTCCTGTCCTTCGCCGTCGGGCTCGTGGGTTTCCTCCTCCTCGGCGGGATCGCTGTACTGGCCGTCGCGGGCCTCGAGGAATACTCCGCACTGGTCATCGTGCCGCTCGTGCTCGGCGTGGGCGTGGTGCTGGTCTGGGCCAGCACGAAACTCGTCGTCGCCCCGGCGGCCCTCATGCTCGAGGGCACCGGCCCCTGGACGTCCGTCAAGCGGTCGTGGCAGCTGACCCGCGGGAACTGGTGGCGGACCTTCGGGATCGTGCTGCTCACGAGCATCATCGTCTCGATCATCGCGTCCGTCATCTCCATGCCGCTCAGCTTCGCCGTGTCCCTCCTCGTCGGCTTCAGTTCCGCGGCGTCGTCCACCCCCGACGCGATGTCGTCGCTGCCGCTCGTGGCCGCGACCCAGGGCATCACCGCCCTCTTCACGGCCATCGGGTACGCCTTCCAGTCGGCCGTTACGTCACTGCTGTACGTCGACCTCCGCATGCGGCGGGAAGGGTTCGACATCGTGCTGCTCCGCGAGCACGAGCAGGCGGGGGCAGGACGGACGGACGTGCTCCCGGGCGGCACCACGTCCTTCGGCCACCGGCCCGGCGGTCCTGCGTGATGCCCTGGTGCGCTGCGGCAGCGCCCGGAAGCCCCGGCACGGGCTGCCCGTGACCACCGGGACGCTCCCGTTCCTCGTACCGGACTCCGACGAAGCCCGCCGACTCCTCGAGGAGGAACTGGCGAAGGCCGCCTACGTCGAGGCGCAGCCCAATCTCGTCGAACGCATGCTCGGTGACATCCTCCGGAGCATCGTGCGGCTCCTCGACGGCCTCGGCGGCCTCGGGGCAGGGCCGGGGACGCTCGTCGTCGCGATCGGTGCCGCGCTCCTCATTCTCCTGGCCGTCGTGCTCATCAAGCCGCGCCTCAACGCACGCGGCAGGACATCGGAGGCCGGCGTCTTCGACGACACTGGGAAGCGCTCCGGCGCCCACCACAGGAACAGGGCGGCAGGGCTCGCCCGGAACGGGGACTGGAACGCCGCCGTCGCGGAGCTGCTGCGCGCGATCATCCGCTCGGCGGAGGAACGCCTCGTCATCGAGGAGCAGCCGGGCAGGACGGCGACGGAAGCGGGCCTCCACCTCGGCGGCGTGTTCCCGTCCCTGTCCTCCGACGTCGCCTGGCTCGCCGACCTGTTCAACGAGACCCGGTACGGAAGCGGCACGGCCACGGACGAGGACTACCGGCGTGCCGCCGGCCTCGACACGCGGCTATCCTCCGAGCGGCCCCTGCGCGCCGGCGGCACGACTCCGCTGGTGGCCCCGCAGTGACCTCCGGAGCGACACCCCGGGCGGTGCACGGGGAGCCGTCGGCCGAGCTGCCTCCGGTCGCGGGAGGCGCGTCAGCGCCGCCGCGCACCGTGCCCCGCACCGTGACCGGTGGCGAGGCGACCGGCCGCGAGGTGATGGGTGACGGCGGGAGTGCCCTGGCCACCGCCCGCTCGCGGCTGCGGCGCGCCCTCCCCCTCCTGGTCGGCGCCGTCGTCCTCGCGGTGATCCTCCTGATCAACCTCCTGCCCGGGTCGGAGAAGGACGACCGCCCGCTGTCCCCCGGCAATCCCGCGCCGGAGGGCGCGCGGGCCGTGGTGGAGGTCCTCGCGGCGCAGGGCGTCGACGTGGTCCGGCCGGATTCGTACGACGACGCATTGGAATTAATCGGGACCGGCCCGGCGACGCTGTTCCTCAACGACGCGCTCGGATATCTCAGCGCCGGGCAGGTGGCGGACCTCGCCGCAGCGGCGGAGCGCACAGTCCTCGCTGCCCCCGGGGACCGCCAGCTGACCGCTCTCGATGACGACTTCACGCTGGTCGGTCCGCTGCCCTTCGACTTCGGCGACGACTCGCCCGCCCTGGCCGCCGACTGCCCCGACGCCGCTGCCTCGGCCGCCGGTACCGTCTCCGCGACGGGCGTGGCCTACTCGGGCGGCACCGAATGCTTCCCGACGACGATCGACGGCGAGACGGGCGGCCTGTACGTCACGGGCACCGACGGCTCGGTGGCCGTCCTGGGCGCACCGGCCATCCTCTCCAACGGATCCATCACTGACGAGGGAAACGCCGCGCTCGCCCTGCGGGCGCTGGGTTCCTCCCCGACGCTCGTGTGGTTCGAGCCGACGGGAGCGGACGTGACCTCCAGCGGCGAGGGCGTCGACCCCTTCACCCTCCTGCCGGACTGGCTCGACTACCTGCTCGTGTGGCTCCTCGCCTGCTCGGTACTCGCCATGGTCTGGCGCGGGCGCCGGCTGGGCCCGCTGGCGACCGAGCCGCTGCCCGTCGTCGTCCGCGCCGCCGAGACCGCGGAGGGCCGTGCGCGCCTCTACCAGGACTCCCGCTCCGTGGCGCATGCCGCGGCGACCCTGCGCGCGGCGACGCTCACCCGCATGGCCCGACGCCTGCGGGTGGACCGCTCGGCGTCCCCGGGAGAGGTCCTCGAGGCGGCCGCCCGCCACGGCGGACGGCCCCGGACCGAACTGGAACAGCGGCTGCTCCACTACACACCGACCACGAATCGCGAGCTTGTGCTGTGGGCACAGGAGATCCTCGACCTCGAGAAGGAGATTCCATGATGAACCCATCCGAAGGCCGGCAGAACGGGACGCCGCAGGCGGCATCGGGAGCCCCGACAGGCGGAGCACACCAGGCGACCCGCGTCGAGAAACGGGTACCGGAGACGTCCCCGCGGGCAGCGTCCGACGGCGAGTCCGCCCGGGCAGCGCTCCTGCGGGTGCGGGCGGAGGTCGGCAAGTCGGTCAGGACCCGGCCGTCACGGGACTGCTGATCGGGCTCCTGGCGGACGGACACGTCCTGCTGGAGGGTGTCCCGGGCGTCGCCAAGACGCTGCTCGTGAGGACCCTCGCCACTGCCCTGGACCTCGACACCAAGCGTGTCCAGTTCACACCGGACCTCATGCCCGGCGACATCACGGGCTCGCTCATCTACGACTCCAGCACCTCGGAGTTCGCGTTCCGGGAGGGACCGGTCTTCACGAACATCCTGCTGGCGGACGAGATCAACCGCACTCCGCCCAAGACGCAGGCATCCCTCCTGGAGGCCATGGAGGAGCGCCAGGTATCGGTCGACGGCGTCTCGCGCCGGCTGCCGGCGCCGTTCCTCGTCGCGGCGACCCAGAACCCGGTGGAGTACGAGGGGACCTATCCCCTGCCCGAGGCGCAACTGGACCGCTTCCTCCTCAAGCTCACCGTCCCGCTTCCCGCACGCGACGACGAGATCGAGGTGATCCGCCGGCACAGCGTCGGCTTCGACCCCCGCAACCTCGAGGCGGCCGGCGTCCGGCCCGTCGCAGGAGCCGGGGACGTCGAACGCGCCCGCGCGGCAGTGGCCCGGGTGGCCATCGCTCCCGAGGTGCTCGCCTACATCGTGGACCTCGTCCGCGCGACGAGGTCGTCGCCGTCGTTCCAGCTCGGCGTCTCCCCGCGTGGTGCCACCGCTCTGCTCAACACCGCGCGTGCGTGGGCGTGGCTCTCCGGCCGGTCCTTCGTGACGCCCGACGACGTGAAGGCACTCACCCTTCCCGCGCTCCGGCACCGCGTCGCGCTCAGGCCCGAGGCCCAGATGGACGGCGTCGAGGTCGACGACGTCCTCCGCGGCATCCTCGGCACCGTCCCCGTCCCGCGCTAGGGCCCCGCCCCGCGCTCCGCCAGCCCTGCCCGATCGGAGAGGAATCCCCTTGGTCATCACCGGCCGCCTCGTCCTCCTGGCGCTGCTCGGCGTCCTCCCCGTGGTCCTGAACCCCGGCGCGACGTCGATCCTGCTGTGGGCCGGCATCCTCGCCGCCCTGACCGGACTCGACCTGGCCCTCGCCGCCTCGCCGCGCCGCATCGGACTCGTGCGCACGCTGCCCGACAGCGTCCGACTGGGTGAGCAGTGCCGCAGCATCCTGGTCCTGCGCAACGACACCTCGCGCCGACTGCGGGCGACGGTGCGCGAGGCGTGGCAGCCATCGGCGGGAGCGGCGGACCCCGAGCAGTCCGTATCCGTGCCTCCGGGCGAGGCACGGCGCATGTCGGTCACCCTGCTCCCCGCGCGGCGCGGCATCCTCCGGGTGGAGACCGTCGCCCTGCGGAGCACCGGCCCGCTCGGCGTCGCGGCCCGCCAGGTCACCGTCCCGGCACCGGGCGTGCTCCGGGTGCTCCCGCCGTTCCACTCGAAGCGGCATCTCCCGTCCAAACTCCGTCGACTGCGCGAACTCGACGGCCAGTCCGCGGTCCAGATCCGCGGTGCGGGCACCGAATTCGATTCCCTGCGGGACTACGTCCGCGGGGACGACGTGCGCTCCATCGACTGGCGTGCCACCGCGCGACGGCGCGACACGGTGGTGCGGACGTGGCGCCCGGAACGCGACCGGCGCGTGGTCGTCGTCCTCGACACATCGCGTACCTCCGCGGCGCGGATCCTCGACGAGCCGCGGCTGGACACGGGCATCGAAGCCGCCCTCCTGCTCTCCGTCCTCGCCGAGCGCGGCGGCGACAAGGTGCACTTCCTGGCCTTCGACCGCAGGCTCCGTGCACGGGTCGACTCGACCGCCAAGGGGAACCTCCTGGGTTCCCTCGTGAACGCCATGGCACCCCTCGAACCCGAACTCATCGAGGCGGACTGGTCCCGCGTGCCGGCCCAGGTGCGCGCGGCGTCCGCCCACCGGTCCCTCGTGGTCCTGCTGACGTCGCTGGACTCGGGCGCCGTGGAGGAGGGCCTGCTGCCGGCGCTGCCGGGACTCACCCGACGCCACGTCGTCGTGGTCGCGTCCGTACGGGACCCGAGGCTGGAGGAGATGAGCGCCGACCGCTCGACGGCGGCGGCGACCTTCCGCGCCGCGGCCGCGGAACGTGCCCTGCTGGACCGCGCCGCCGTGGCCCACCAGATCGGCCTTCTCGGCGCCGAGGTCGTGGACGCCGTGCCCGCGGACCTCCCGCCGCAGCTCGCCGATACCTACATCCACCTCAAGGCCGCCGGGCGCCTGTGACGACCTGCGGGGGCCCGCCGCGTGGTTGACTGGTGGTCCGAGCGACGGAAGGCGACCCGATGGCCTCGATCTACCAGGATGCGATGGGCAGCGACTTCGGCCGCCTGCAGCCCGAACTGCGCGAGTACTTCGGGCTCTCCGCGGAGAGCGGCCTCTCCGGTCACGGCCGCGGGACCTTCGACGTCGCCGGCTGCCCCGCCTGGTTCGCGCGGCCGGCGTTCCGGCTCACGGCCCTCGAGAACGCCTTCTTCCCCGAGTACAACAGCAACGTACCGTTCACCATCAGCAACTACCCCCACGTCGACCCGTTCGGGCGCCCGGCCCTCACGGCCCGGCGCGAGCTCGACTTCGGCACCGCGCGGCGGGTCTTCGAGGACACCACCTCCCTTCAGGACGGCGTCCTCACGGACTACGTCGGCAGGCACCGGCGGATGGCGACACTCCTGACGTGCTCCGCCACGGACGACGGGCACATCCGCATGGTCTCCTCGCGGACGCGCGTCTTCGCGGGCCTGCGGCTGCCCCTGCCCGACGCGCTCGGCGCGCTCGCGTACGTGGAGCAGTGGTGGGACGGGGCCGCCGGGGAGTTCCGGATCAGCACCCGGGTGGTGCACCGCCAGCTCGGGACGCTGCTCGTCTATGCCGGACGCTTCGGCTACGTCCTCGAGGAGTTCGACGGCGTCCTTCCCGCCGAGGCGACCCCGCGGCGTTGGGAGCGACGCGTCTGACCGGACGGATCCGCAGGCCGGCCCGCTCGCCGGATCAGCCTTCGGCGCGGACCTGATCCAGGGCGTCCGCGACCTGTGCCAGGCGGGTGAGGGCCCGCACGGCGTCGGACGGTGACAGTGCGGCCAGTCCGGGAAGCGTTGTCAGCCTCACCGCGGCGAGCGCCGACACGGGCAGCCCGACCCGTCGCCACGCGGCCAGCACCGACTCCACGAGGGCACGAACCTGCGGAAGGTTCGCCTCGGGCTGCAGGATCGCGAGCTCCAGCTGCCTGCCGGACTCGACGTCCTCCGCGAGCGCTTCCCAGCGCCGGTCGGAGATGCCGTGCAGGGGCAGGGACAGCGCGGAGGCCGCACTGGACCGCGCCGCATCGAGGGCGGTGTCGCCGTTTCCCGCGACCAGGACGGTGCCGGCGGCTCCGGCCGCCACGGCCGACGCCGTCACCAGGTCCCAGGCTTCGGTCGCCTCACGCCGGTCGACCGCGCGGAGGGTACGGTAGCCGCTCGCGGTGGGAACCCGCCCCGCCAGGACGGCGTCGGCGTCGGGCTCGTCGAGCTGCAGCAGCAGCTGGGCTCCCCTGGCCACGGAAGCCACCCGGCGCACCAGGTCCGCTGCCCCTGCCGCGAGCGACTCGTAGAGCTCGCGCCGGGCGCCGGAGTCGATCAGGACGCGTTCACCGCTGTGCAGGTGGACACCGGCAGCGAGCGACAGAGGTCCGTGGAGGTGCAGTTTCAGGCGGAGCGCGGGACTCTCCTCAGCGCCGGCGATGTCCCCGAGCGCGTTGATGTCGGAGGACAGCGCGGACTCGGCTCGCCGCTGGTCCCTGCCCGGCCGCTGGACGAGGCGCCACCCGTGCGGCTGCAGATCGAAGGGTAGCTCGACGAGGACGCCGAGGGTCCGGCCGACGGCGTCGCTCCCCGGTCCACGCCCGGGCAGCGACGGGAGGAAGGGGAGGTTCGCCGCTCCCCCGAACTCGCCGCGCACGGCGCGGTTCGCCTCCAGCGGGTCGCTTCCCGGCCAGTCGCCGGCAGCTGTGGCGCCGACGGCGCGGCGGTCGTCGTCCGTGGTGGCGACGTCAGGCACCGGTCTCCCCGGCACTGCGCTGGTCGGCACCGCGCTCGCCGGCACCGGAGACGTCCGCACGGGAAGGTCCGGCCGCCGAGGAGGAGGCCGCAGGAGCCTGGGTCGGGTCTGCTGCGGGCTTGCGGTTCTCGGAGATCGCCTGGTGGTGGCGGATCACCTCGGAGATGATGAAGTTGAGGAATTTCTCCGCGAAGGCCGGATCGAGCTGCGCCTCCTCGGCCAGCATGCGGAGACGTGCGATCTGGGCGGCTTCGCGCTGCGGGTCGCCTGCGGGCAGGTCGTGCTCGGCCTTCAGGTGTCCCACCCGCTGCGTCGCCTTGAAGCGTTCCGCCAGGAGGTAGACGAGGGTGGCGTCGATGTTGTCGATCGAGCTCCTCACCGACAGGAGCTCGGCCATCACCTCGGGGGCCACACCTCCGGTGAGGGAACTGGCTGCCGGGTCGAAGCCACTGCGTGGGTGCGTCATGACTCCAGTCAAGCAGAACCCGGCGGGCGTCCGGAAACTGCGACTAGCCCTGCACCGTCGCCAGTTCCGGGCGGAGGACGGAGCGTGCCGAGTCGATGGTCGCCTGCCCCAGCACGCGCGTCCCCTGATACAGCACCACAGTCTGGCCGGGCGCGACGCCGCGCATCGGCTCGACCAGGCGCACCAGGAGCTGCTGCGTCCCGTCCTCGGCCACCTCGACGCCGGCACGTGCGGCCACGGGATCGCCGTGCGCCCGGACCTGCGCCATGCAGTCGAACTCCCTGCCCGTGTGCACCTCGTCGATGGGCAGCCCGGCCCAGGACACCTTGATGCCCCGCATCTCGTCGATGGCGAGCAGGTGCTCGGGCCCCACGACGACCTCGTTCTGCTTGGGGCGGATCTCGAGCACGAAGCGCGGCTTCCCGTCCGCGGCAGGTGTGCCCAGCTTGAGTCCACGCCGCTGGCCGACGGTGAAGGCGTTGGCGCCGGGGTGGCTGCCGATCCTCTGCCCGTCGACGTCCACGATGTCGCCCTCCGTGAGGTCGATGCGCTCCTCGAGCCAGCCGCGCGTGTCCCCGTCGGGGATGAAGCAGATGTCGTGGCTGTCGGGCTTGTTCGCGACGGACAGTCCACGGCGCTCGGCCTCGGCCCGGACCTCCGCCTTCGACGGCGTCTCGGCGAGCGGGAACATGGAGTGCCGGAGCTGCTCGTGGGTCAGGACGCCGAGCACATAGGACTGGTCCTTGGCCCAGTCGGCCGCGCGGTGCAGCTCGGGGTTCCCGTCCACATCCTCGATGACCTTCGCGTAATGCCCGGTGCACACGGCATCGAAGCCCAGGGCGAGCGCCTTCTCGAGCAGGGCCGCGAACTTGATGCGCTCGTTGCACCGCATGCAGGGATTGGGCGTGCGCCCCGCGGCGTACTCCGCGATGAAGTCATCGACGACGTCCTCCTTGAAGCGCTCGGAGAAGTCCCAGACGTAGTACGGGATGCCGAGGATGTCGCAAGCGCGCCAGGCGTCCCGCGAGTCCTCGATGGTGCAGCAGCCGCGGCTGCCCGTGCGGAGCGTCCCCGGCATCCGGGAGAGCGCGAGGTGGACGCCGACGACGTCGTGCCCCGCCTCCACTGCACGCGCCGCCGCCACCGCGGAGTCGACGCCGCCGCTCATCGCTGCCAGTACCCTCATGATGAAAAACCCGTTCCTGCAGTTCGAATGGTTGATGCGTGTCCTGCCATGCCCGCCTTCCGGGCCCGGGCATACGCGCCTCCGATGGCGGCCACCACGGCGTCAACGTCGGCGACCGTGGATGTATGCCCGAGGCTGAACCGCTGGGCGCCACGCGCCTCGTCCTCCGTCAGTCCCATGGCCAGCAGGACGTGGGAGGGCCGCGGGACGCCCGCCGTGCAGGCGGAGCCCGTGGAGGACTCGATCCCCGCGAGGTCGAGCAGGAACAGGAGCGAATCCCCCTCGCACCCGGGGAAGGTGAAGTGGACGTTGCCGGGAAGCCGTGCCCCCTCCGGGGCAGGATGCCCGACACCGCGGAGCACTGCGTCCGGGACCTCCCGCCGGATGCCGTCGATCAGGCGGTCCCTCAGCGCGGCCAGGCGGGGACCCTCCTCGCGCAGGTGGGTGGTGGCGTCCTCGGCCGCAGCGGCGAACGCGGCGATGCCGGCGCCGTCGAGCGTTCCCGACCGGATGTCCCGCTCCTGCCCCCCGCCGTGCTGGACCGGTGTGAGGGTGACGGCGCGGCCCACGAGGAGGGCGCCGACCCCCACGGGTCCGCCGATCTTGTGCGCGCTGACGGCCATGGTGGCGAGCCCGGACTCCGCGAAGGACAACGGGACGGAGCCGAAGGCCTGCACTGCGTCGCTGTGCACGGGGACGCCGTACCGGGAGGCCTCGGCCACGACGGCGTGGATCGGCTGGACGGTCCCAACCTCGTTGTTGGCCCACATGACGGTCACGAGCGCGGTGCGCTCGGGCGCCTCGGCCAGCGCGTCCCGCAGCGCGTCGAGGGAGACCACGCCGGTCGGGTCCACGGGCAGCCACACCACCTCCGCACCCTCGTGCCGCTCCAGCCACTCGACGGTGTCCTGGACGGCATGGTGCTCCACCGAGCTGCAGAGAACCCTGGTGCGGGCAGGATCCGCTGCACGCCGCGCCCAGTAGAGGCCCTTGATGGCGAGGTTGTCCGCTTCGGTGCCGCCGGAGGTGAAGATGACCTCCGAGGCGTGAGCGCCCGCGGCCGCGGCGATCGTCTCCCGGGCTTCCTCCACCGAACGCCGGGCGCGGCGGCCCGAGCCGTGGAGGGAGGAGGGATTTCCGCTCCGGCTGAGTTCGCGGGTGAGTGCGGCGAGCGCCGGCGCCGAGATCGGCGTGGTCGCCGCGTGATCGACATACACGGGCACGTATCGATTCTACGGGCGCCACGCCGTCCCGCCGATTCCCGTGGCGCCCGTCACGGGCAGGGCGCCGCGTCCGGCCCGTGGTGGCGGAGCGGTGGTAGAACTGCAGGGTGGACAGTCAAGCAACGGCTCCTTCCCCCATCGCCTCCGTTCCCGTGTTCCGGCACGGAGTGCACGCGTTCGGTTCCCGCACCATCGATTTCGACCGTCGAGTCGCACTCATGGCGGTGATCAACCGGACTCCGGACTCCTTCTACGACGGCGGGGCGACCTTCGCACTCCAGGCAGCCGTGGACGCGTCCCTGAAGGCGGTCGACGACGGCGCCGACTGGGTGGACATCGGCGGAGCGCCCTTCTCGCCCGGCGACCCGATCCCGGCAGCCGAGGAGGCCGAGCGGATCGTCCCCGTCATCAGCGCCGTGCGGGCGGCGTCGGACGTCATCATCTCCGCCGACACCTTCCGGCCCGACGTGGCCCGGCAGGCGCTCGCGGCAGGGGCCAACGTGGTCAACGACACCACCGGGCTGCGGGATCCGGACATGGCGGCCGTGGTGGCCGACGCCGGCGCGCACCTGATCATCACCCACAGCCTGGCGGAACCGCGCACGGTGTATCCGAGGCCCTCCTACGACGACGTGGTCCGCGAGATCGTGGAGTTCCTCCTCCGCAAGGTGGACGACGCGATCCGGCTGGGGATCCCGGAAGACCGGATCCTGCTGGATCCGGGACACGACCTCAACAAGAACACGCTGCACTCACTGGAGATCACCCGCCGGTTCGCCGAGATCGCCGGACTGGGCTTCCCCACCGTGGCAGCGGTGTCGAACAAGGATTTCATCGGTGAGACCCTGGACCGGCCCAAGCGTGAACGCGTGGAGGGATCCCTCGCGGCGGCAGTGATCTGCATACTCGGCGGAGCCCGCGTGGTCCGGATGCACAACGTCCCGGCGTCACGGGCGGCCATCGATCTCACCGAGGCAGTCCTCGGCTGGCGGCAACCGGCTTACCTCCGCCACAACATGGGCGACGTCAACGCGCCGGCCGAACCGTGATCACCGCCCTGGTCCCGACCTCGTCGGACCCCCTCGACGACGACGCGCTCCATCGGATCTACGCCTATCCCGCCGATCCCCCCACCGGCCGGCCGTACGTCCGCTTCAACTTCATCGCGGCAGCCGACGGCGCTGCGACGAGCGGAGGCCTCTCCGCCGGGCTGGGGAACGACGGCGACCAGCGGATCTTCACCGTCCTGCGACGGCTCGCGGACGTGGTCCTGGTGGGAGCCGGGACCGTCCGCGCGGAGGGCTACGAGGGCGACCTCGTCGATGACGCCGCACGTGCCTGGCGCTCCGCGAGCGGACTCGCGCCGCACCCGGCGATCGCAGTCATCTCCGGCAGCCTCGACCTCGATCCGGGCGCGGGCTTCTTCCGCAGCGCTCCGGTGCGTCCGATCATCCTCACCAGCAGGGACGCGCCGGCGGAGAAGCGGGCGGCGCTCGCGGCTGTCGCCGACATCGTTCCGTGCGGACCGGACACGGTGCAGGTTCCCGCGATCCTCGCCGAACTCGGGCGGCGAGGACTCACGAAGGTCCTCTGTGAAGGAGGCCCGTCCGTCCTGGGGGGCTTCACCCGTGCGGACGCCGTCGACGAACTGTGCCTCTCGATCAGTCCCCTGCTCGCCGGCGGAGACGGTCCCCGGATCTCCGTCGGCGCGAGCCCGGCGGTTCCCGTCGCGCTGACGCTGTCCTCCCTGCTGACGGAGGACAGCGCCCTCTACACGCTGTACCGACGCGCGACGCTGTACCGTCGAGCAGCCTGATCCCGCGCCCCGGGTTCCTCCTGCCCCCGAGCTCCGGGCTTGCCTGCGCGAACTCCCGCCGCCCTGGCCCTCGACCCCAGGGTGAACTCTTTGCGTGCGTGCGGCGTTGTACCTGAGGTCCCGCGATCACCTGTACGTCATTCGAGGATTCCGCGTGCGCGTTGAGGGGCTCACCGAGGCCCTGGCTTTGGTGCGGACAGTCCGGCGCCCTTAGTCTCAGGTGGTATCGGGACGCTGCAGCACCACAGTGAGCGGTCGCGGTCGGAACTCCAGGACGACCCCCAGGAAAGGCCGGATCGATGGCAGAGGCACCACGGAAGTCGTACTACGACGTCCTCGGCGTGCCTCCGGAAGCCGACATCAAGGTCATCAAGGATGCCTACCGCCGGGCAGCGCGCGCCGCGCACCCCGACCTCGGCGGCAGTGCCGAGCAGTTCCACGACGTCGCCGTCGCCTACGAGACACTGAGCGATCCCCAGCGACGGGAGCGCTACGATGCCGACACCGGACGCGCCCGTCCCGTATCGGCAGGCACTGCCTCGGCGGCAGGAAACAGCCGTATGCCGTCGGGCCCTCGTCCTTCGGCCGGGACGCGGGTCGAGGACGAGGACGCCGCGAAGTCCCCACCGGACTACCTGCCGCCGTTCTCGCCGTCGGCTCCGCCGGCCGTTCCCCTGATCCTCGCCGGACGCCAGGTCCACGGATCCCCACGGCAGCCCGGCTTGTTCGCGCGCAGGTCGTCGGGTGTCCGTGCGCGCATCGATGGTGAGCTGCGCACTGCGGCCCTGCTCGACCGGGCGCTGCTGCCCACCTACCCCGCGGCCCGCCTGGTCAACGGCGTCGAGTTCGATGACCGCGAAAGGACGGCGGCCGGGCATGTCCTGCTCGCCGGATACAGAATGGCCGTGATCGACTCGTTCACGGCGGCACCGGGGAATTTCGCCTGGGACGGCCGGTCGTTGCGCCATCAGGGCCGCTCCGTCGACCTGCAGCTACCCCGGACCGTCCGCGCGGTGCAGGACCTGTTTCCCGAATGCAACGTCGCCGGGTGGGTGGTGATCCATGGGGCGCCCGACAATCCCTTCGCGCCGGTGATCGACGTCCCACCGGGATTCGACCGGTCCTCGACCGCCGTGGTGCAGGTCGTGAACGCAGGCACCGCCGTGCGCACCATCCGGTCCTTCCTGTCCTCCGGTCCCGCACCGAACGTGGTGCAGCTCCCGGTGCTCGCGCGCCTGCTGGCGTCCGCGGAGAGCTAGGCCGGCCGGAAGCTAGGATGGAGCGGTGTTCCGCATCCTCTTCCATACTCCAGAAATACCGGGCAACACCGGCGCAGCCATCCGCCTCGCTGCCGTGGCGGGTGCGGAACTCCACCTCGTGGAGCCACTGGGGTTCAGCCTCGAGGACTCCAAGCTGAAGCGGGCCGGGCTCGACTACCACGACCTCACGGTGCTGCACGTCCATGCAAGCCTCGACGAGGCATGGACCGCCCTGCAGCCCGAGCGGGTCTTCGCCTATACCTCGGACGGGGACGTCTCGTACACGGACATCGCCTACCAGCCGACCGACGTCCTGCTCTTCGGCCGCGAATCCGACGGCCTTCCGTACGACGTCAAGCACGACAGCCACATCACGTCGCGGGTCCGCGTTCCGATGCTCCCCTCGCGCCGCTCGCTCAACCTCGCCAACACAGCATCCATCGTCCTCTACGAAGCCTGGCGCCAACAGGGCTTCGCGGGCGCCCAGCGATGATCCACTCCTAGGAGCCCCCATGCCCGCTCGCCATGCCGCAACCCTGCCCGACGGTGGAGCGGAGGACTACGACCGCCTTGCTCCTGCCGTATGGAACCCGGTGAGCAACGCCGTCGTCGCCGCTGCCGACGTCCTCGTGGGCGAGCGCGTTCTCGATGTCTTCGCCGGGACCGGCTCGGGAACCGTCCCCGCCGCGCAGCTCGTGGGACCGGACGGGCACGTCGACGCCGTCGACCGCTCGTCGGCGATGCTCGACCTCGCGGAAGCGAAGACCGAGGCACTCGGGCTGGACAACGTGTCCTTCCACCGCGCGGACCCGGCGCATTGGGAGCCGGAAGCGCCCTTCGACGCCGTCATCAGCTGCTATGGCATCTTCCTCCTGGACGACATGGACGCGGGGATGGACCGCATCGTCCGCCTGCTGCGCCCCGGCGGAAGGATCGCGGTGAGCGCGTGGGACGACGGCGCCCTCGAGCCGTTCGGCGAGATCCTCCTCGACACCATCCGGACCACCTCGCACGGCCATGTCCCCGCCGACTCCCCTGCGCCGGTCTTCGTGGACAACTGCAGGAGGCTTGCCTCCGTCGACCGTCTCGAGGAATGGCTCGGCGCCCGGGGCCTGACGGAGATCACCATCGAGAAGCTGGGGCTGGCCGCGCCCCTCGAGCCGGAGTACGCGTGGTCGCTGGCGCTCGGCAGCGGCTACCGCGGATTGCTGCCGGAGGCACCCGAGGCCCTCGAGGAGGTCCGGCGTGCCTTCGTGGAGCGCCTCGGTGGGGATTTCGTCCTCAACGCGGACTCGCTCATCGCCGTCGGTTCCTACCTGCCGGAGGGCTAGGCCCGCGTCGAACCATCCGGAGGCCGTCCCGCTGCGAATGATAGATGTCAGCGGACGAGCGGAACCCGGGAGGGGTGGTGGGATGGTGATTGTGCAGCAGGGACGAGCGCGGATCCCGCGGCAGGACACTCCCTCCATCGTTCGGTCTGGGCCTCACGGCGCTTTATGCTGGAGCCCTATGGAAACGCCACGAGCAAGCCGGGTCAGCCCTCCAGCGGCCCCAGCGGACGAGATGGCCGTCGATCCCGGCGTCGGTCCCACCCTGACCGATCTGCTGCTGCGGATCGCACGGAAGGACCGTACCGCGTTCGCCCTCTTCTACGAGCAGACGTCGAAACGCGTCTACGGGCTGGCCCGGCGGGTGCTCATCGACCCCGACCTGAGCGAGGACGCCACGCAGGAGGTGTACCTCCAGGTGTGGAACACCGCCGAGCGCTTCAATCCGGCGCTGGGCAGCCCCATGGCCTGGCTCATGACGCTCGCCCACCGCCGCGCCGTCGACAAGGTGCGCTCGGAGCAGAGCGCCACGGACCGGGAAGCCCGCTACGGAGCCGCCACGCAGACCATCGATCACGACGACGTCGTCGACACGGTCACCCAGCGCCTCGAAGCGGAGAGCGTGGTCCGGTGCCTGGACACACTCACCGAGACCCAGCAGGAATCGGTGAGACTGGCCTACTACGGTGGGCTCACCTACCGCGAGGTGGCCGAGAAACTCGGCGTCGCGGTGCCGACCATCAAATCGAGGATCCGTGACGGATTGCTCCGACTCAAGACCTGTTTGGGGGTGAGCTGAGATGCAGGACAAGGACATGAAGAGACAATTCGCCGATGACCTCGGGACGGACCTGGCACGCGGCCACGTCCTCGAGTGGGCCGAGCTCTTCGCGCTGGATGCTATCAGCGCCGATGAGCGCCGGGTTCTCGAGGCGTTCCTGGAGGACGCGGACCCGGCGATCAGTGCCACGTTCGCCGATCGCGTCCGTACCGACCGCGAAGCGATCACCTCGGCCTTTGCCGTCGACCAGATCGAGCCGCCGGCGGACCTGTTCGAGCGTATCGTCGCGCAGCTCCCGGCGATTGCGGACAGCGACGCGGGTCAGAGCCTACCGCTTCGTCCGCAGTCCCCTGGGACAGCCGACCCTTCCGGTCCGGCGGAGGCGGCGGGTCAGGACGAGCTGGCGCAGCGCCGCTCGGCCAGGGCCTCCCTGTCCTCGCGTGCCGGGCGCTGGATCGTCGCCGCAGCCGCGGCAGCCGTCCTCGCCGTGGGCGGAGTCACCATCGCCCAGAACCTCCAGCAGACCACCGTCGAGCAGGAGGTCCTGCAGGCGTCCGACGTCCGGACGCAGCAGCTGACCCTGGCGGCCGGCGGTGTCGCGGACCTGGCTGTGTCCGGCGAGAAGAACGCAGCCGTCGTGACCCTGAGCGGTGTTCCCGCACCGGCCGAGGGACACGTGTACCAGATGTGGCGCATCCCTGCCGATGGAACGGCGCCGGTCTCCGTGGGCACGATGTCCGGAGAGGACGTCGCGGGAACCAAGGTCACCGAACTCACGGACATCAGCGGATACACCGCGATCGCCATCACGGTCGAGCCCGAGGGCGGTTCGGCCGCACCGACCCTGCCGATCGTCGCCCAGATCCCGCTCGGGGCCTGATCCCGCTCACGCCCTGATCCGGTCGGACACCAGTCCGGCCCCCGTCCCGGCAGGGGCGGGGGCCGGACTGGTGTCCGGCCCGACCCCACCGGTACTGATGTGCGTCTCGGTACCGCTAGAAGCCCGCGATCGTTTCGTCGGTGTTGATACCGACAACGTGGAAGGACTCGGCACTGCGTCCGTCGGGCAGTCCGCCGCGCCGGGCGTTGTCCTGCAGGATGGCCCGGACCCTCGACTGCATCCGCTCGACGTCGGGATGCTGGCTGCGGTGCGCGGTGATGGCCGCAATCTTCCGGTCCTCCGACCCCGTCACGTCGACGTAGCGATTCTCGAGGTGGGCCGGTCCCCCGTAGAACCACAGCCAGGGGACCCGGAAACTCCTGAGCCCGGCGGCCTCGAGTTCGGGATAGGCGAAGGGGTTCTCCACGGCCGGGTAGATGGCCCTCGTGACCGCCTCCCCGCAGGCGAGGTGGTCGGGGTGGCTCTTCTGGATCCGGTCCCAGCTCCGTTCCGGGTGCATCGACACCACGATGTCCGGACGGACCTCCCGCATCCGGCGCACGATCTGGCGGATCACGTCGTCCGTCGGCTCGAGGTAGCCGTCCGGCTCCCCGAGGAACGTGACGTCGCTGACGCCGACGATCTCCGCCGCGGCACGCTGCTCCGCGCGGCGGAGGGACGCGATGCCCGGCCGGTCCTCGTCGGAGAACCCGCCGGCGTCGCCGTCGGTCAGTATGCAGTAGCTGACGGACGCACCGGCGGCGGTCCATCCGGCAATGGTGGCAGCCGCCCCGAAGTCGATGTCGTCGGGGTGCGCGGCGAAGACCAGTACGCGTTCGGGAGCGGATCCCGTTCCATCGACCACGTCCTACAGGCCGCGCTTCCGGATTTCCTCGGTGGCCTGGGGCAGCACCGTGAAGAGGTCCCCGACGATGCCGAAATCTGCGATCTCGAAGACGGGAGAGTCGGCATCCTTGTTGATCGCGACGATCACCCTGGACGTCTGCATCCCTGCTCTCTGCTGGATGGCCCCCGAGATCCCGGCCGAGATGTACAGCTGCGGCGACACGGTCTTGCCCGTCTGCCCGATCTGTGCCGAGTGCTCGATCCAGCCCGCGTCGGTCGCAGCCCTCGAGGCTCCGACCGCACCGCCGAGTGCATCGGCCAGGTCCTCCAGCGGCCCGAAGTTCCCATCGACGCCGCGGCCGCCGGCGACGATGACTCGCGCCTCGGCCAGTTCAGGCCTGCCGCTGACCGGCTTCTCGACACGGCCGGTGACGCGTGCTGCCGCCGTCGGCAGCTCGACAGGGATCCGTGCCTCGCGCGGCGACGACGGAAGGCCCGCTTCGGCCGCCTCCACGCTGTTGGGTTTGATCGTGAGGATCGGGACGCCGGTCGTCACGCGGCAGTCGACCGTGTAGGAGCCGGCGAAATCCGACTTCGTGGCCGTCAGGTTCCTGCTGAGACCGACGACGTCAGTGATCACGCCGGACTCGAGCCGGATGCCTGCCCGCGCCGCGATCTCCTTCGCCTCGTAGGAGTTGCCCAGCAGCACGACGTCCGCACCGGTCGCGCGCACGGCGGCCGCAAGGAACGCAGCCTTGCCTGCCACGAGCACCTCCGACACGGCGCCCTCGGGCCGGTAGACCTCCTGCACACCGTAGGACCCGACGCCGTCGAGGTACGCCGGGTCCGCGTCGTCGGCAAGGGCGACGACGACATCGCCGAGGGAAGCCCCCAGGGAGAGGAGCTCCCGCTCGCTCTTGGCGAGGCTTGCTCCGGGATGGTCCAGGAATACGAGGACGGTAGTCATGCGAAGAGTCTCCTGCAACGGTTGGTGCGGCGAAGGACGGACTAGAGGAGCTTCTGTCCCGCGAGGAAGTCGACGAGCCTGATACCGGCGTCGCCCTCGTCGGTGATGATGATCCCCTGAGTGCGCGGCGGCCTCGGGGCCGCCGCCTCGATCCTCGTCCAGGAACCGGCAAAGCCCACTTCATCGGGCTGGAGCCCCACATCGGCGAGTGAGAGGACCTGGATCTGCTTCTTCTTGGCCGCCATGATGCCCTTGAAGTTCGGGTACCGGGGCTCGTTGATCTGGTCCGTGACGGATACCAGCGCCGGCAGGGGCGCTTCGACGGTTTCGGCGAAGGTGTCGTTGTCACGGCGCGCGGCGAGCTTCCAGCCGCTGTCCTCACGCGTCAGGTCGAGCGACGCCGCGAAGGTGACCTGGGGCAGGGCGAGCCGCTCGGCGAGCTGCGCAGGGACGAGGGAGGTCTCGCCGTCCGTGGACGCCATGCCCGTGAGGATGAGGTCGAACGGTCCGGCGTGCTGCAGGAGGGCGGCGAGCGCCCTGGAGGTGGCCGAGGCGTCGGATCCGCGCAGCGCCTCGTCCGTGAGGTGCACTCCGTCATCGGCGCCGATCTGGAGGGACTTCTTGACTGCGCCGACCGCGGCCGCGGGGCCCATCGTGATGGCCGTGACCCGGTGGCCGGCCGCCGCTCCCCCCTGGGCCTCGACGAGCTGGAGGGCCGCTTCGAGCGCATACTCGTCCAGTTCGGAGAGGATGCTCTCGGTGCGTACCGTCGTCAGGTCATCGCTGCTGATGTGGCGGTCGAACTGAGCATCGGGAACATGCTTCACGAGTACCGCGATGCGCAGTCCTGGAGCTGGAGCCTCGTCCATTGCTGACCTTCCTCGTTTGGGGATCTTCCCATCGACTAGCTAACCATAGGTGACGTCGGCGTCCGCCCGGATCCGCCGCCGCCGTCCTGCTCCCGACGCGTGACGCACTCGAGGCGGTCCCGGATCCGGGACCGCCTCGAGTGCACTGTTCACCTGCAGGCAGGCCCGCCGGGTAAACCTATGGGGTCGGCGCCTGAGCGAGCGTGACCTCCACGGTGCGGGACTCTCCTCCCCGCGTGATCTCCACCGGTACCTGCTGTCCCACCGTCTGGATCCGCACCGCGGCCGTCAGGGACTGCGGGTCGCTGACGGTGAAGTTCCCCACCTTGGTGATGACGTCGCCCACCTGCAGCGCGGCGTCCTCCGCAGGTGAATCCGGTTCGACCGACTCGACGAGCGCGCCGGACGAGAAGGTGGACGTGCTCTGGGACCCGTCGTCGGAGGCCGGCGTGACGCTGACCCCCAGGAACCCGTGGGTCGCCTCACCGTTCGCGATGATCTCCTTCGCGATGCGGTCCGCATAGTTGATCGGGATCGAGAAACCCACTCCGATGTTGCCGGTGGACTCGCCGGAGCCGGCCGATGCGATGGCGACGTTCACGCCGATGATCTTCCCGTCCGTGTCCACGAGCGCGCCGCCCGAGTTGCCCTGGTTGATCGCGGCGTCGGTCTGGATGACGTTGAGGTAGATCGAACCCTGTGCCTGCGTCTGCTGCGACCCGGATCCGCCCGGCGGCAGGAAGTTGAAGCCTTCACCGTCCGGGGACTCGGTGCTGTCCGACGAATCCTCGGGCACGGCCGAGGACGCCACGCTGATGGTCCTGTTCAGGGTGGAGACGATGCCGTCGGTGACCGTTCCGCTCAGGCCGAGCGGAGCACCGATGGCAATCGCGGTGTCACCGACGTTCAGCTCGTCGGAGTTCCCGAGGTTCGCCGCGGTCAGATCGGGGGCATCGATCTTGACCACCGCGAGATCACTCAGGGGATCGGTTCCGACCACCGTGGCCGGGAAGACGCGTCCGTCGTTGAGCTTGACCTCGACGGTCGGGTCGGAGACCTGCCCGCCCAGGGTGACCACGTGGGTGTTCGTGAGGATGTGGCCGTCCGTGTCGAGGATGATGCCCGATCCGGAGCCGCCGGCGTTACCGCCGCTGACGGCGATCGTGACGACGCTCGGCGAGGCCGTCACCGCAGCCCCCGTGATGGTGTTGACGTCCTCGGTGTTGTTCACCACGATCGACTCGGGGGCGGTCTGCGATGCACTGACGGGCGAGCTGTCATCGAGCACGGTGTAGGCGGCCGTCGCCGCGCCGCCGCCGATGAGCCCGGCAGCGAGGACTCCTGCGGCGAAGGTCGCGAGCCCCACGCGCTTGCGCTCCCTCGTCCCCGCTCGTCCGTGCTGCGGGGCGGACGGGTAGCTGCCGCTCTGGCCGCCGTA
This sequence comes from Arthrobacter rhamnosi, assembly GCF_054510975.1. Classification (NCBI taxonomy): domain Bacteria; kingdom Bacillati; phylum Actinomycetota; class Actinomycetes; order Micrococcales; family Micrococcaceae; genus Arthrobacter; species Arthrobacter rhamnosi. Next base: position 64,790 of record NZ_JBTNDN010000001.1, read on the forward strand.
GAAGGGCTGGTGCCCCGCGTAGGCGGGATGGGGAGCGTCCTGCGCGAAGTCCTGGTGCTGGCCCCCCTGCGCAGGACCGGAGACGGCGGGATGCTGCGCGGTCGGCGTAGCTGCGGCCGGCTGGACCGTCGTGTCCGGGGAGTCCCCGGACGCCCGTCCCGCGTCGTGCTGCCCGTCGGGACCCGGCCGGCCGGCCGCCGCATGCTGATCGTTCCAGCCCATCCCCCATGACGGCGGGTTGGAAGGCTGCGGAGGAAGGGGGCGATCTGCGGCGCCCGGAGTGCCCGGCTGCTCGTTCATGGGAGGTCCTTTCGTTGCTGTTGACCACATCATGGCAACCTTCGCTGAGCCTCAAGCATGCGTTTGCTGTGCGGTTTCTGAGAAGTTGCTGTCACTGGACCCGGTGCAGACCAGCTGCAGAAGGATCGCGACTCCCCCAGTATCCCCTGCCCACCGCTGGGGCGGCGGGGCAGGGCGGGCAATCCACCGGCCGCCGTCGTGCTGGGGGGTGCGGAGAATGCCGACGGGAAGCAGAGCGTAGCGTCGTCGCGCTTTCGCTAGGGGCATAGGTGCGGTGGTGGACGCTCCCGGAGCCCAACCATAGAATCGGGAAGACAGGGAGCCTCCGGCGTCCGCCGACCCCAGTCCTGGGACCGGTAGGGTCCGGGGGACGTGCTGAAGGGTCGAAAATGCGAATGATGAGCAGGCGCATCCGCGTCTCTGCTGTCCTGGGTGCCGTCGTGGCGGTCCCTTTTGTCTCGAGCGCGGCGGCCTTCGCCGACCAGCCGATCACCTTCCCCTCCGGGGACTACGTCACCGACACTGCGGGAGTCCTCAGTCCGGGCGAGGAGAGCGAGCTCGAGGCGGCCATCGAGGAGCTGCGGTCGCAGGAGGGCTTCACGGTCCGGGTCGCCTACGTCGATACCTTCGAGAACCCGACGGATCGCAACCAGTGGGCCACGACGACGGCCCAGCTCAACGACCAGACCTCGAACGAGGGACTTCTGGCGATCGCCGTCGAGCAGGGAGCCGCCTCCTACGTCGTGGGGAGCGGTTCGGCCATCGGCGGACAGGGCCAGGACATCTACAGCCAGTTCATCGGGCCCGAACTGCAGCAGGGCAGGGACTTCGCAGGGGCCGGACTGGCCGCGGTGCAGGGCACCGAGGAAGCACTCGCGGGCAGCTCCGCCGGCGGTTCCACCGGAGAGAAGCCGACGGGAAGCACCGGTTCGACCGGCGGCAGCGCCCTCGGTGGCCTCGCCCTCGTAGGCGGACTCGTCGCCGTGGCCGGCGCCGGCGGGTACATGCTGCTCAAGAACCGCGGCGGCAGCGGCGCACAGAGGAAGCGCGAGGAGTACGGCTACGGGCCGGTACCCTCCGCCAGTGGCGAGGTGGTCGATCCGCTTGCCTCGGTGAGCGTCGAGGACCTGCGCAAGCGCGCCGGGAGCCTGCTCGTCGCCGCCGACGACGCCATCAAGTCCAGCGAGCAGGAACTGGGCTTCGCCGAAGCCCAGTACGGCAGGGAAGCCATCACGACGTTCTCGCAGGACATCGCCGCGGCACGGCAGCACATGAGTGAGTCGTTCAAGCTGCAGCAGCAGCTCGACGACCACATCCCCGACACCGAGCAGCAGCAGCGCCAATGGCTCGGCGAGATCATCCGCCGGTGCGAGGACGTCAACTCGTCCCTGCAGGCACACAAGGCGGACTTCGACTCGCTGCGCGAGCTCGAGCGGAACGCTCCGGACGCCCTGCGACGGGCGCAGGCCGCCGCCGGCGAGGCAGGCCGACGGTTCGCCGCGGCCGAGCAGTCGCTCCGCGCTCTGCAGGGCCGCTACCTCGAGACCGCGACCTCCCAGGTGGCCGACAACATCGAGCAGGCGCGCGAACGGCTCTCCTTCGTCGACAGCGCCGCTTCCGAAGCCCAGTCGCGCATGGCCGCCGGCGACACGGGACGAGCCGTCGTGGCAGTCCGGGCCGCGGAGGAAGCGGTCCACCAGAGCACGGTCCTGCTGGACGCGATCGACAAGCGTGCCGAGGAGCTGGCGGCGGCCGAGCGCGAGCTCGAGCATGCCCTCCCCGAGACGGAGCAGGATCTCGCCCAGGCCCAGGCCATGGACCGGACGGGACAGTACCGCGACCTGGCGGGACCGGTCGCCGCCGTGCAGTCCGCGGTGACGACCGTGCGGCAGGAGCTGCAGCGCGGGCGCAGCAACCCCGTGGCGCTCCTGCAGCGGCTCGAAGCCGCCCATTCCCAGCTCGACGCAGCCCTCGGTGGCGTCCGCGACCAGGCCGAGAACGTCCGGCGAGCCCAGGACTCCCTCCAGCACGCGATCATCGCCGCGCAGTCCGGCATCTCGGGTACAGCCGACTACATCCGGGCGCGGCGCGGCGGAGTGGGCAGCGAAGCACGGACGCGGCTGGCTGAAGCCGAGCGCAACCTCGACTACGCCGTGGACCTCCAGCGCTCCGACCCCGTGACGGCACTGTCCCACGCCCAGCAGGCGGCAGTGCTGGCCGATCAGGCAGCCCAGCTGGCCGAGCAGGACGTGGAGGGCTTCGGCCGGGGCCGTATGGGCATGGGCGGTATGTACGGCGGCCGGGGCGACGGCATGGGCGGGGCGCTGCTCGGCGGCATCCTGCTCGGGTCCATCCTCAACGGTGGCGGAGGCTTCGGCGGCGGGTTCGGCGGAAGCTACGGCGGCGACGGCGGGGGCGGTGGATTCGGCGGCGACGGCGGGAGCTTCGGCGGCGGCGGCTTCGGCGGGTTCGACGGCGGCGGCGGCGGCTTCGGTGACTTTGGGGGCGGCGGCGGCGACTTCTAGGCCGCTTCGCCGGTTCCACCAGCAGGACGCACTATTCGGAAGAATCGAAAGGGAAATCAATGGTAAAGCAGTCAATTTTCGGTAGGATCGCCCAGCTCACGCGAGCCAACATCAACGCGTTGATCGACCAGGCGGAGGATCCGCAGAAGATGCTCGACCAGATGGTCCGCGACTTCACGAACAGCATCGCCGAGGCCGAGAGCGCCGTCGCGCAGACCATCGGCAACCTCCGCATGATGCAGGACGACTACAACGAGGACGTCGAGAACGCCCGCAGCTGGGGCAACAAGGCGCTTGCGGCCTCCCGCAAGGCCGACGAGTACCGTGCATCCGGCGACACGGCGGATGCCCAAAAGTTCGACAACCTGGCCAAGGTGGCCATCCAGCGGCAGATGGCCGCGGAGAACGAGGCGAAGGGCGCCGAGCCGACCATCGCGTCGCAGACCGAGATCGTCGACAAGCTCAAGGACGGCCTCAACCAGATGAAGGGCAAGCTCGGCGAACTGACCACCAAGCGTGACCAGCTCATCGCCCGCGCGCGCACCGCCCAGGCGCAGCAGCAGGTGCACGACGCCGTGAAGAGCATCGACTTCATGGACCCGACGAGCGAGGTGGGCCGCTTCGAGGAGAAGATCCGGCGCGAGGAGGCTCGGGTCCGAGGACAGCAGGAGCTCGCGTCGTCGAGCCTGGACGCGCAGTTCGAGAGCCTGGAGGACCTGGGCGAGCAGACCGAGATCGAAGCGCGCCTCGCCGCACTCAAGTCCGGCTCCGGCACGCAGTCGGCGATCGGTCAGGGTGCCACCACCGACGCGACGGCCGGCGCTCCCTCGACCACGGGCGAAACCACCTACTGACCCGCGGATCCGCCGCGCGGATTCCATCAGCGGATCGAGGAAGGGAACCACGGCTTTTCGGCCGTGGTTCCCTTCTTGTCAACGCGGATCACGGCTGAGGGCGCCCGGGTAGATTGAGGGCATGGCCGTGACACTGGTGTGGTTCCGCGATGATCTCCGTATTTCCGACAACCCCGCGCTCGCCGCGGCCGCGGACAGCGGGGACGACGTCGTCGCCTGCTACGTCCTCGACGAGGACACGAAGGGCATCCGCCCGTTGGGCGGCGCCTCGAAGTGGTGGCTGCACCACTCGCTCGCGGCGCTGGCGGCGTCGCTCGCCGACCTCGGCATACCCCTCGTCCTGCGCCGGGGAGCGGCAGCGGAGGTGCTCCCCGGGGTCGTGGCCGAGTCCTCGGCGCACGCCGTCGCCTGGAACCGGCGCTACGGGCTGGCAGAGCGCACCACGGACGCCGCGCTGAAGGCCGCCCTGGCGGATCACGGGGTCGAGGCGACGAGCTACCAGGCCAACCTGATGTACGAACCGTGGGAGGTCACCTCGGGGACGGGAGGGGCCTACAAGGTCTTCACACCGTTCTGGCGGGCCTGCCTGGCCTCGCGGACCCCCCGGAAGCCCCTCCCGGCCCCGGAGTCCCTGCGCGGGCCGCAGTTGCCTTCCGACGACCTCGACGCCCTGGGGCTCCTCCCGTCCCCCGACTGGGCGCAGGGACTCCGCGACACGTGGACACCCGGCGAGGCGGGGGCACACGCGCGGCTGGACGACTTCCTCGAGGGGGCCCGCGGCTACAAGGACAACCGCAACCTGCCCGCGGTCCAGGGCACCAGCATGCTCTCGCCCCACCTGCGGTTCGGGGAGATCAGCCCGTTCGAGGTCTGGCATGCCGCCCAGGACTCCAAGGACCCTTCGACGGCCGAGGACATCCGCGTCTTCGGCTCCGAGCTCGGCTGGCGGGAGTTCAGCTGGCAGCTGCTGTACTTCCACCCCGAGCTGCCGACCGTGAACTACCGTCCCGAGTTCAACGCCTTCGCATGGGAGAGCTCGACGAGGTCCGAGCTCGACGCGTGGCAGCGTGGACAGACCGGATACCCGCTGATCGACGCGGGGATGCGCCAGATGTGGGAGATCGGCTGGATGCACAACCGCGTCCGCATGGCGACGGCGTCCTTCCTCATCAAGAACCTCATGATCGATTGGCGCGTCGGGGAGAAGTGGTTCTGGGACTGCCTGGTGGATGCGGACGCCGCGTCGAACGCCGCGAGCTGGCAGTGGGTCGCCGGCTCCGGTGCCGATGCCAGCCCCTATTTCCGCATCTTCAACCCGGTGCTGCAGAGCAAGAAATTCGACCCCCAAGGGAAGTACCTCGTGCGGTTCGTACCCGAACTGGCGGACGCGGACAACGTCCACGAACCATGGAAGGGCGCGGCACCCGGTTACCCGGAACCCGTCGTCGACCTCAAGGAGAGCCGGGAGCGCGCTCTGAGCGCGTACAAGGCCCTGTCGGAGAGCTGAAGCCCGGCGCTTCCTCCGGTGCCCTGCGCCGGAGGAAGCGCCGGCGCAGGGCACAGAAAACGTGGACACAGCAAAAAGTCCGGCCCACCAGTGGTGGGCCGGACTTTTCTTCGTTGCGGGGACAGGATTTGAACCTGTGACCTCTGGGTTATGAGCCCAGCGAGCTACCGAACTGCTCCACCCCGCGGCGTGTAACCAACGTTACCGGCCGCGGGGCGTGAAGGCAAATCGGGCGGCTGCCCGCCCCTCCGGGGCTACTGCCCGGTGCCCGCCGAGACGCGTTCCTCGGCGTCGAGCGCCCGCTGGAGCGCGTCCTGCAGGCGGTCCTGCGCTTCACCGTAGGCAGCGAAGTCGCCGGCCGCGAGCGCAGCGTTCCCCTCCTTGATCGCCGTGTTGGCATCGTTGAGCGCGATCCGGAGGTCCGCCGCCGGATCGTCCGTCCCGGCGCCTCCCCCTGCGGACGGGGTGGGGGTCGGCGTCGGCGTCGCACCTTCGCCGCCGTCCTCGGCAGGGGGCGCTGCCGGGTCCTCGGGGGTCTCGCCGACATTCTCGCTGTCGCCCGTCGTCGCTCCGGAGTCTCCGCCGAAGACCTGGTCGAGTGCCTCGGCGAGCGTCGGTGCGAACCCGACGTTGTCACCGAAGCTCACGAGGACCCTCCGCAGGACGGGGAAGGACGAACTGCCCGAGGACTGCACGTATACGGGCTGGACGTAGGCGATCCCGCCACCGATCGGCAGGGTCAGCAGGTTGCCGTTGATGACCTCCGACGCGCCCTGGCGCAGCAGGTTGAGCTCCTGCGACACCGTGGTGTCCGAGTTGAAGAGGTTCTGCGCCTGGCCGGGACCGACCACGGAGTCCTGGCCCGAGCTGTCGAGGAGCGTGAGGCGCCCGTAGTTCTCGCTCTTGACGCCGTCCTCGCCGGTGCCGGCATCCCCGTTGGCCGCGAGGAAGCCGTACAGCACGTTCCTCGGGGTCTGGCCCGTCGGCACGAAGGGGATGTACGGCGTGGTCAGCGAGAACGCGGCCTCGTCCTGATTGGGCATCTGCAGTGTCAGGTAGAACGGCGGCTGGCGGTCCGTCGTCGCGGTCGTCGCCGCACCGTCCGCGCTCTCCTCCGGGTCGGCCGGCACGTTCCACGCCTCGCTGTTGTTGTAGAACTCGTCCGTGGAGGTGACGTGGTAGCGGGCGAGGAGTTCGCGCTGCACCTTGAAGAGGTCCTCGGGGTAGCGCACGTGCGCCATGAGGTCCGCCGACATCTCGCTGTAGGGCTTCAGAGAGGACGGGTACACCTTCTGCCAGGACTTCAGGATGGGGTCCTGGTCGTCCCAGGCGTACAGGTCCACCGAGCCGTCGTAGGCGTCGACCGTGGCCTTCACGGCATTGCGGATGTAGTTGACCTGCTCGGCCGGAAGAGCCGTCGCGAGGCCCTCGGCCGTCTGCGAATCCTGCGTCGCGGACTCCAGCTCCTGCTGCGTGGAGTAGGGGAAGTTGGCGCTGGTGGTGTACCCGTCGATGATCCACTTCACCCTGCCGTCGACGATCGCCGGGTAGCTGTTGCCGTCGAGCGTCAGGTAGGGAGCCAGCTTGCGGACGCGCTCCACGGGGTCGCGGTCGTAGAGGATCTGCGACGCGCTGTTCACCTGGTTGGAGAGCAGGAGGTCGGTGGACTGGAACTTCAGCGCATACACGAGGCGGTTGAAGGCGTTGCCCACATCCGGCCCGCCGTCGCCGTCGAACGTGGTGCGGGACTCGTCCTCGGAGTTCTCGTTCTGCGGGCGGTCGATCTCGGCGGGAGCCTGTCCTTCCGGCGCTCCGACGACCGAGTACTCGGGAGAGTCCTCACCGAAGTAGATGCGGGGCTCATAGGTGGACTCGTCACCGAGGACACCGGTCGAGGGGATCCCGGACTGCAGGAAGGACGGCCGGCCGTCCGGCTCCACGGTCGAACCGGCCGCGGCGACCACGCCGTAGCCGTGGGTGTAGAAGGCATGCTCGTTGACCCACCCTTCCGGTACACCGTTGGTGTCCAGTTCCCGCACGGCGATGACGGTGTCCTGGACTTCGCCGTCGATCTCGTAGCGGTCAACGTTGAGCGTCTCGGGGAACTGGTAGTACTGGCGGAACTGCTGGAGCTGGCTGAAGGCGTCGGACACGAGGTTCGGGTCGAGCAGGCGGATGTTCGCCGTGGTCTCCCCGTCGTCGCCCAGTGCGCCGGCCTGCGGGACCGCCTCGGGGTTGTACGCCTCGACCTCGACCTGGTCGAGGCCGTATGCCTCCCGGGTCAGGTTGATGTTCCGGTCGATGTACTCGCCCTCGAGACTGAGCTCGGACGGGCGCACCTGGAAGCGCTGCACGATGGCTGGGTAGACGCCGCCTGCGAGCAGGGCCGTGATGATGAGCATCGCCGTGCCGATCAGCGGCAGGCGCCAGCGGCCGATGAAGGCCGATGCGACGAACAGGACCGCCACGATGACGGCGGCGACAGCGAGGATCGCCTTGGTGGGGATGACCGCGTTGACGTCGGTGTAGAGCGCGCCGGCCCAGGTGCCCTGGTTCAGCAGCGTGTCGTAGCGGTCCAGCCAGTAGTTGACGCCCTGCAGGACCAGGAAGAGGGCCGCGACGACGGCGATCTGCACGCGGGCGGCCTTCGTGGTGAACAGGCCCTTCTCCTCGAGCCGGATCCCGCCGTACAGGTAGTGGGTGAGGACGGTGGCGATCGCGCTGATGATGACCACGCTGATGAGGAAGCCCGTCACGAAGCTGAGGAACGGCAGCGTGAACATGTAGAACCCGTAGTCCATCCCGAACTCGGGGTCGGACTTGCCGAACGGAACCCGGTTCAGGAAGAGCAGCACCTCCTGCCACTGCGAGGAGGCGGCGGTACCCGCGAAGGCGCCGAGGACCACGGGGATACCGAGCATCAGCAGGCGCCGGATCGGCTCGAGCTGCGCCTGGTAGCGGTTCAGGTTGTCCTGGATGGCGCTGTCGGGTGCGTAGATGGGCCTGCTGTGGAACGCGATGCGCAGGCTGAAGTACACGGCACCGGCCATGATGAGGAACGCGACGACGAACAGCACGATCCGGGACAGGTTCTCGGTGACGAAGACCTCGAGGAACCCGAGCTGCTGGTACCAGAGAACGTCCGCGTAGACCTGGGACAGATAGACGAAGGCGATGACGATCACCGCCACGACGATGATCGTCGGGATCAGCGGGCTGCGGCGCCGGCCTGGTGAAGCACTTGCTGGGCTCGGCCTACTGCCGAACGGACGGTCTGGTCCGGATGTCACATCTACCTCATCGTTAGCTGCTGCTGCGGGTCACGATGACCGGTGTTCCCCTTCGCTCCCCAGCCCGGGACGGGCAGAAGACAGCGCGCAGGTCCGCCCTTCGTGTTTTCATTCTGCCCTGTTCACGCTCAGGCGGACCAATTAGGTTCCCGCGGGCGGCCGACCTGCCGGGATCGTCATCCAACCGTGTCATCCAACCGTGTCATCCAACCGTGTCATCCAACCGTGTCAGCCGAGGGGCCGGCCCGCTGCGATGCGCCCGTCCTGCCGGTTCAGCAGGCGGGCAGTCCCGCCGGGTCGCCGCCTGAGCCCAGTGATTCGACGGCGTCGAAGGCCTCGTCGAGCGTCGCCACCTTCACCACGGTCAGTCCGTCCGGGATGTGACCGACGACGTCGTCACAGTTCCCCTCGGGAGCCAGGAAGAAGTCCGCGCCACCGGCACGTGCCGCCACGAGCTTCTGGGCGATCCCGCCGATGCGGCCGACGGCGCCGGTGGAATCGATCGTCCCGGTCCCCGCGAAGTGGCGGTCGCCGGTGAGGTCCCCTTCCGTCAGGGTGTCGATGATGCCGAGCGCGAACATCAGGCCGGCGGACGGACCCCCGACATTGTCGAGTTGGATGGTCACGTCGAACGGGAAGTCGAAGGTGGACGCCAGCAGGATGCCCAGCTGGTAGTTCCCTTCCTCCGACCGCCGGGGCGTCACGGAGACCTCGTCCTCGACCCCGTCCCGGACGATCGACAGGGTGGCCGGCTTTCCTCCGGCGTCACGCAGTACGGATCGCAGGGTCTCGATGGTCTCGATCTCCTCCCCGTCGATCGTGCGCAGGACGTCCCCTTCCTTCAGGACCCCGTCGGACGCGGAGCCCGCGGCGAGTCCGGCGACCGACAGCTCCTCGGTGTAGGCGATGTCCTCGTGGGACAGCGCGGCAGCGATCGCTGATTCCTGCGACGACGTCATCGCCACCGCATTCTGCTCCTGCACGTCGGACGACGTCGTTCCCTCCGGATAGACCAGCTGCTCGGGTCGGACGTTCTCGTCGGGATCCGCCCAGGCCCGGAACGTGTCGAGGACGTTCACCCGGCCGTTCGGTCCGCCGCTCACGTACACCGTCGTGAGGTCCAGTTCGCCCTGCGGCGGGAAGCTCTCCCTGCCCTCGACGTGGATGAGGGGCTGTCCGTCGATCTCGCCGATGGTGTTGAACGTCGGCCCGGGCGACTCGATGACATAGGGCGACGGCAGGAGCACCGCGGCTGCGCACAGGACGACGGCGAGGCCCCCGGACACCGCCATCGCGCGGAAGCGCGGGTCCCTGGGCCGGGAGGGCTCCTCGGGGGTGTAGGTCTCGAAGTGGACAGGCTGCGTCACTGTGCTTCTCTCTGTAGGGCGCGGGTCTCTGGAGGGCGCGGAGGTCGCCTGCCGTGCGCTGGGCGATCAGCACCATACCGGCACAACCAGAGTAGCCCTGCACCGACCCCGGCTGCCCGGGACACCGTCCATCAGCCGGCACCGCTCCGTACGGCTCCGCACGGCTTTGCCCTCAGCGAACGGCCTCCGGCACGAGGGACAGCGGCACGGCCCGGCCGGTAGCGTGTCTTCCACAGCCGGGCAGGAGTGGTGATGCCCTCCCGCCCGGACCCGCCAAGCTACTCCCAGGACCGGTGGTATCAGTGACCAACCCATCCAACCCCTCGAACGACGACGACGACACGCCCCAGGACCCCCTGTCCGAGATGCTGTCGAAGATGTTCGGCGGCGGGGCCGGCGGCTTCGACCCCCAGGAGATCGCGAAGATGTTCGGCGGCGGGGCCGGGGGCTTCGACCCCCAGGAGATCGCGAAGGCGGCAGGCCTGCCCTCCGACCCGGCCGCCATGGCCATGATGATGCAGCAGGTCCAGGCGATGTTCTCCACGCCCAGCGAGGGCCCGGTGAACTGGCAGATGGCCCACGACCAGGCGCGCCGTGTGGCCGCGTCGGACAACGACCCCTCGGTCACGTCGCTGCAGCGCCGGAGCGTCGACGAGGCCCTGAAACTCGCCGAGCTGTGGCTCGACCCGGTGACCGACTTCCCGAGCACGGGCCAGCTCGGACGCGCCTGGTCGCGCGCGGAATGGGTCGAGGCCACCATGTCCACGTGGCGCCGTCTCACCGAGCCCGTCGCCACGAGTATCGCCAAGGCCCTGTCCGACGTCATCTCCGAGCAGCTTCCGGAGGAGATGAAGTCGATGATGGGCATGATGGGCGGCCCCGCCTCGATGCTCCAGAACGTCGGCGGCGCGATGTTCGGCATGCAGCTCGGGCAGGCCGTGGGCGCGCTCTCCAAGGACGTCGTCGGATCGACGGACATCGGCGTCCCCCTCGCCGAGGGACGGATGGCTCTGCTGCCCGCCAACGTCGCGGCCTTCGGTGCGGGCCTCGACATCCCCGAGCAGGAGGTCCAGCTCTTCCTTGCCGTCCGCGAGGCGGCCCACGTCCGGCTGTTCACGCACATTCCGTGGCTCACAGGTCACCTCCTCGGCAGCATCGAGCGGTACGCGAGGGGCATCCACATCGACATGGGCAAGATCGAGGAAGCCGCGCGGGACATCGACCCGACCAATCCGGAGAGCCTGCAGGGCGCCCTCTCGCAGGGCGTGTTCATGCCGGAGCGGACCCCCGAGCAGGACGCTGCACTGATGCGGCTCGAGACCACGCTCGCCCTCGTCGAGGGTTGGGTGGACCAGCTCACGGCGACCGCAGCAGCCAACCTCCCCTCCGCCGGCGCGCTGCGGGAGATGGTCCGGCGTCGCCGGGCGACGGGCGGACCGGCCGAGCACGCGTTCGCATCGCTCGTCGGGCTGGAGCTGAGGCCGCGCCGCCTGCGCGACGCCTCGGCGCTCTGGTCGCTCCTGACCGAGGAGCGCGGCATCGAAGGGCGCGACGCCCTGTGGCAGCACCCTGACCTGCTTCCCACCGCCGAGGACCTCGATGACCCCGCCGGGTTCTCCGAGCGGCGCCGGCTGATCGAGTCCTCCGACGCCGACGTCGATGCAGCACTGGAGCGCCTCCTGTCCGGCGGCTTCGAGCCGAAGGACCAGGACGCCGCTGTGGGCGAGGGCTCCGGCGAGGCCACCGGGGGAACGCCTGCAGCGGATACCGACAGCGGCATCGGGCCGTCGAGCGTCTCCGACGAGGGATCGGACCCCGAGGACGGACCCGCGGGCGGCACCGGCGACCGCTGACGCAGGCGTCGGTCCAACCCGCGTCCGTCCGACCCGCGTCCGTCCCGGGACTAGGCCGGACGCGGGTCGGCGCGTCGCGTCCGGTCAGAAGTCTTCCTGCCCACCCGTCAGGCTGCGCTGCGCCGCGAAGGCCGCCCCGTCCAAAAAGGCCTTGGCCGTCTCGGTCCGCGGGTAGGCCGTGAGCAGGTCCCAGAAGTGGGCGTTGTGCGAGGGCTCGATCAGGTGAGCCATCTCGTGCAGGATCACGTAGTCCACGACCCAGTCGGGCATCCCCCGGAGCTTGTGGGACAGGCGGATGGAACGGTGGGCAGGGGTGGCGGATGCCCACCGCGAATTCTGGTTGGTCACCCACCCGATGGTCGCCGGCACTCCCCTGCCGCCCAGGTACTGCTCCGCGAGCCGCTCCGCCCGCTGGAGAAGCGCAGGCACGGGCCGGTCGTCGTCGATCGCGGGGGTGTCGAAGTACTTGGCCGACATCCGCTCCACCATGCGCTCGACCCAGTGGCGCTCCTGGCTCGCGGAGAAGGAGCCCGGGATGGAGACGCGGAGGACGCCGTCCCGGATGTCGGCGCTCACAGTCCGCTTGCGCCGCGCCGACCGTCGAACCTCGACCGGCAGCCGCGCCGCGCCCCGCGGTCCGGCGGCCTCAGGCGTTGTCACTGATGATCTCGAGCACGGCCTCGCCGTACCGCTCGAGCTTCGCGGATCCCACTCCTGCCAGTTCTCCGAGCTCGTCCAGCGTCTGCGGTTTCGCCTCCGCGATGGCGACCAGCGTGGCGTCGGTGAAGACGACGAAGGCGGGCACGTCCTTCTCGCGGGCCTCGACGAGCCGCCAGGCGCGGAGCGCTTCGAACGTCTGTTCCTCGTAGCTCGCAGGGCAGTCGTTGCAGCGGCCGATCTTCCGCTCCGACCCGGTGAGGAGGGGCCGCTTGCACACCCGGCAGACGGCGGGCGACGACGCCTTGCGATTGCTCTTCGCCCGCGGCTGGCGGAAGGATGCCTGACCGGCGGTCGCCGGGCGCAGCGCATCGAGGAACCGTGAGGGCTTCCTGCTGGCCCGTCCGCCCGGCGAGCGCGAGGTCGACCAGGAGAGGAAGAGGTGGATGCGGGCACGGGTGATGCCGACATACAGGAGCCGGCGTTCCTCGTCGATGGCCTCCTGCGTGTCGGCGAACGAGATGGGCATGAGGCCTTCGCTCAGCCCGACGAGGAAGACGGCGTCCCACTCGAGGCCCTTGGCGGAGTGCAGCGATGCCAGCGTGACTCCCTGCACCGTCGGCGCGTGCTGGGCCGCGGCCCGCTCTTCGAGTTCGGCGACGAACAGCTGCAGGGTGAAGGCCTCCGGCCCGCGGACCCTGTTGAGTTCGTCGGCCAGTCCGACGAGGGCGGCGAGCGACTCCCACTTCTCCCGCACGGCGCCGGAGTTCTGGGGTGCGACGGAGGTGTAGCCGAGCGAGGCGAGGACGTCGCGCACCTGCTGGGGGACGTCGTCGTCGCCCTGGGTACGTGCCGCGGCGCGGAGCTGCAGCAGGGCGTCGCGGACCTCGCGCCGCTGGAAGAACCTCTCGCCGCCGCGCAGCTGGTAGCCGATGCCTGCGCTTGCCAGGGCCTGCTCGTACGCCTCCGACTGGCCGTTGGTGCGGTACAGGATCGCGATCTCGCTGGCCTTCACACCCTGGTCGAGCAGGACGCCGATGCGCCGCGCGCACTCCGCGGCCTCGGCGTCGTCGTCGCTGCACTCGGTGAAGGCCGGTTCGGGTCCCGACGGGCGCTGCGCGATGAGCTCCAGCGGCGCGGACCACGTGGTCCCGACCGCACTCCGGTCGGCCTCACTGCTCCGCGCCGCCAGCAGGGTGTTGGCAGCGCGCACCACCTGGGGAGTCGAACGGTAGTCGCGGACCAGTCTCACCACCTGCGCCCCCTCGTAGCGCTTGGTGAAGTCGAGCAGATGCCGGGACGTCGCTCCCGTGAACGAGTAGATGGTCTGGCTGGCGTCACCGACCACGCACAGCTCACGCCGTTCCCCCAGCCAGAGGTCGAGCAGGCGCTGCTGGAGCGGCGAGACGTCCTGGTACTCGTCCACCACGAAATGCCGGTACTGCGCCCGGACGGTCGCCGCGACCTTCTCATCCTCCTCGAGGATGGCGACCGTGGTCAGCAGGACGTCCTCGAAGTCGATGAGGTTGCGGTCGATCTTGAGGTCCTCGTAGGCCGAGAAGATCCGGGAGACCGTGGTGAGGTCCATCCCCGCCGGTTCCGCCCGGCCCGCAGCTGCAGCCGAGTACGCATCCGGCGTCAGCATGGAGACCTTCGCCCATTCGATCTCCGCCGCGACGTCCCGGATGGCGGCGCGGTCGGTCGACAGCCGCAGTCGCCGCGCCGACTCGGCGATCAGTTGTGCCTTGTGGTCGACCAGCGCTGGCAGGGGCCCCCCGACGGCCTGGGGCCAGAAGTACTGCAGCTGGCGGAGGGCCGCGGCGTGGAAGGTCCGAGCCTGCACTCCGCCCGCTCCGAGGTCGCGGAGCCGGGTGCGCATCTCGGCCGCCGCACGCGCCGTGAACGTCACGGCGAGCACCTGCTGCGGTTTGTAGACGCCGGTGTGGACGCCATAGGCGATGCGGTGCGTGATGGCACGGGTCTTGCCCGTGCCTGCTCCGGCGAGCACGCAGAGCGGTCCCGCGAGCGTGCTCGCCACCGTCCGCTGTTCGTCGTCGAGCCCCTCGAGGATGCTGTCCTCGAGCAGTAGTCCAGACACTAGGGACGACCCTCCGACGGCTCCTCGTCGAGGGGCCCGCCGTACCAGCGCTCGATCAGGGCGCGGGCGATGGACACACCACCGGCGACCGCGATCTTCCCGTCGCGCACCTCGGCAAACAGCTGCTCCCGCGTGAACCACCGCAGCGAGCGCATCTCCTCACGGTCGGGGACGGCATCGGTCGTGACCGCCCGCGCGGTGAAGCCCAGCATGAGCGATGCGGGGAAGGGCCACGGCTGGGACCCGAGGTACTGCGGGGACTGGACCTCGATCCCGGACTCCTCCCCGACCTCGCGGATGACCGCGGCTTCGAGCGACTCGCCCGGCTCCACGAAACCGGCGAGCGTCGAGAACCGGTCCTCGGGCCAAGCGACGGCGGATCCGAGCAGCAGCCGGTCGTCGTCGTCGATCACGGACACGATGATCGCCGGGTCGGTGCGCGGGTAGTGCTCGGAATCGTCCTCGGGACACAGGCGCACCCACCCGGCGGCGCGCAGCACCGTTCCCGTGCCGCACCGGGGGCAGTGGGTGTGCGTGGAGTGCCAGTTGGCGATGGCGGCGGCTGCGACGAACAGCCCCGTGTCGCGGGCGTCCAGAGACGCGGCGATCTCCCGCAGCCCCAGCCACTGGTCGACGGGGGCGAGAGCGGGGTCCTCTTCGGCGACGACCGCGAGCAGGACCCTCCGTCCGGCATCCGCTGCACCCTCGTTGATGCGGCCGAGATAGACGACCACCTCGGGACGCTGGACGGCGCTGGGCGGGACGAGCCGGAGCGCGCTCCCCTCCACCGGCGCCTTCCCGCGAGCGAGCGGGAGGACCAGGGTGTCGGGCGAGGCCCACAGGGTGTCGATGAAGTCCTCGGTGGTCCTCGAGTCGCTGTCGCGGTCGGAGTCCGCCCGTGACAGCGGAAGCGATCCGAGGGGTGGCAGCACAAGGGTCCGGAGCGGATCGGTCATGGTTATACGGTACGTTCTTGCTCTCCCAAAACCCATTTCGAGGGGCGGGCGTGGAGGAGTAGTGCGGCCCTGAAGACGAGTAGTGCATCTGGCGACTCGCCGCACCGGAACTGTGTGGCCCGGGCGCAGACGGCCTACGGTGGAGTTTGTGAAACGGACACCCATGGAACTTGCTGCCATCGCCAGCGCCGCGGTACCTGGCCTGGCTCCGACCGGCGTCGCCGGTGCTCCCGACGATGCAGCCGACTTCGACTCCGCCCTGCTGGTCGACGACTCAGGGAAACAGTGGAGGGTCCGTTCTCCCAGGCATCCCGAGGCCAGCATGCGCCTCGAGACCGAACTGCAGGCCCTCCGTGCCTTCACACCCGCGGTCAAAGCGGAACTGCCCTTCCTGATCCCCCACATGGCCGGAAGCGTGCGCCAGGGCGAGCTCAGCACCTTCGTCTACTCCCATCTCACCGGGACCACGCGTCCACTGGAGGCGCTCACCGCCGGCGGACGCCGGATGGCTCAGGAACTCGGGCGCGTCATCGCCGCGATCCATGAGCTGCCGAAGGACATGGTGCAGCGCGCTGACCTGCCCAGCTACGAAGCGAACGAGTACCGCCAGCGCAAGCTGAACGAACTCGACCAGGCGGCCACGACCGGGAAGATCCCCTCCATCCTGCTGCGCCGGTGGGAGCACGCCCTCGAGGACGTGGCCCTGTGGCGGTTCAGCCCCACGGTGGTGCACGGCGACCTGCACGAGGACCACCTCCTCATCGCTGCAGGCCGGGTGTCCGCCGTGACCGGTTGGACCGACCTGTGCATCGGTGATCCGGCCGAGGACTTCGCGTGGCTCGCCGCTGCCGAGGACACCGCCTTCGTCGACGCGGTCTACGCGGCATACACCGAGGCACGGGCCACCGCCGTGGACCCCCATCTGTCCCGCCGTGCCGCACTTGCCGCCGAGTTCGCTCTGGCGCAGTGGCTCGTGCGCGGGGTCGCCCTCGAGGACGCCGCGATGATCCACGAGGCGGAGGACATGCTCGCCACCCTCGAGGAGGACGTCGAGTCGATCGAGCACGAACAGCGCGAAGCCGCCGAGCGCGCACGGCAGGCCCACGAGGAGCGCCTCGAGTGGGGCAACGAACTGGGAACCGACGACCACTACCCCGCAGGGCGGGAGGAGCTGTCCGGAGCCCACGAGGTGTCGAGGCACCCCTCCCCCGCACTCGGGGCCGCCATCGACGGCGACTCCGGGCACCATTCCATCGACGGTGGCGAGGTCCGTGATGCGCCCGCGCGCGGGGGACTCACGGGTGCGGCCGACGACGGGTCAGACGTCGACATCGCCCGGCACGAGGACAGCGACGGCCGCGTCGGAGACCAGCCCGGAAGGACCGGCAGCTCGGCCTACGATCCGGCTGCAGACCATGCGCCGCACCGCACGGCCGGCCACACGGCGGACCACTCGTCGCTTCACACTAAGGCCCATTCGGACACGTACGCCGACGACCACCCGGATGACCGCTCCGACCGTTCCGGCCGCGGGGGCGATGACCACGGGACACCGTCGGGATCGTCCCTCGCCTACGCGCGCCTCACCGCCGGACGCCAGCGGACCCTCGGCACCTCCGCCAAGGTCACGCTGCTGAGGAGCAGCGACCCCGGGGCGGGCTCTCCCGACGACACCGCGACCACGGCCCTCCCCATCGTGTCCTTCGGCAGCTGATCAGGACGTCGCCGCGGCATCCGCGGCGGTGATGATCGCCTCCAGTTCCGCCGCGTCGGCGAGGTCGTGAGGCCGCACCACCAGGTTGTCCGCCACGTAGAAGAACGCTGCGCGCACCTTCTCGAGGGGGACGTCCTTCAGCCGGGACCAGGCCAGGCGGTACACGGCCAGCTGCACGGCCTTGGCAGCGCGCCGGTCCGGGGCGGGAGGACGGCCCGTCTTCCAGTCGATCAGGTCCCAGCCGCCATCGGCATCCCGGAAGACCGCGTCGATCCGCCCACGCACCACGATGCCGCCGATCTTCGTCTCGATCGGGGCCTCGATCGCCGCCGGTTCCCGCAGCGCCCACTCGGACTGCTCGAAGATCGCGGCCATGTCGTTGAGCCCGAGCGTCTCGTCGACGTAGGCATCGGCGCCGCCCGGGTACTCGCCGAGGTCGAGCATCCCTCCGGCCCCGTAGAACTCCTCGATCCAGGCGTGGAACGCCGTGCCCTTGCGCGCCGCCGATCCCGGCCTGCGCGGAAGCGGCCGCCGCAGCTGCTGCATGACCGCGTCCGGGTCCTCGCGCAGTTCCACGAGCGTCGACGCGGAGATGTGTGAGGGCAGCGTGAGCGGCATCCGTTCGCGTTCGCGTGCCTGCCGGGCCAGCGCGAGGCGGACCTCCCGCCCCCAGCGCCCGTCGTCGTCAGCCTCGACACCGCCCTGCGGGGTCGGCGCGGCGGCCTGCTCGAGGACGGCCTGTGCGGCGCGCTCCATCGGACCCCGCCGGGTGCCGAGCGGATCGAAGGGCCAGGTCGCCCTCTCGGGGCTGGCGTTCGCCGGGTTCGCGTCGCCCTCGTGGCTCTCCGGAAGCCAGTACGGCGCGGTGTAACCGGCGGTTCCCGACTCCGCGAGGGCAAGGAGCTCCACCAGGTAGGACGAGGGCCCCGACGGCCGCGACCGCCCGCCGCCCCACGCCGACGACGTGCAGACCAGCGCGTGCTTGGCCCGCGTGAACGCGACGTATGCCAGCCTGCGCTCCTCCCGCTCCGCGTGCGCCCGGGCTTCGCCGGTGAAGTCCTTCTCGCTGGCGAGCCACTCCTTCTGGTCCTGCTGTTCCCAGTCCCACTGCGGCAGCTCGGGAGCATCGCCCCGCAGCGGCCAGGGGATGGACGAATCCCCGCTGCTCCAGCGGGAATCCTTGCCGCTCGGGAACGAGCCGTCGTTGAGCCCCGGCACGAAGACCACGTCCCATTCCAGGCCCTTCGAGGCGTGGACGGTCAGGAGCTGCACCGCGTCCCGGCTCGCTTCGAGCTGCGTCACGGGCAGGCCGTCCTCCTCCTGGTCCGCCGCCTCGAGCCAGGCGAGGAACGCCGGAAGATCCACCCTCTCCGCCGTGGACACGAAGCCCGCGACGGCCTCCGTGAAGGCATCCAGGTTCCGGCGTGCCTCGTGGATCCCCACGCCCGGTTTCGCCGCCACCTCGATGTCCAGCAGGATGGTCCGCTCCACTTCCCCGATCATGCTGCCGAGGTCGTCACCGACGAAGCCCCGGAGGTTCCGCAGCTCGTGCCGGAGGACATCGAGGCGCTGACGCGCCGTATCGCTGAGGGTCCGGCCCGCGGACGACACCCAGCCCACCGGGGGCAGGTAATCCACGGCTTCGACCAGGCTGCCCGCCTCGGCCAGGTCGGGAGCCACGACGGCGTCGCGGCTCTGGTCGTCGTCGAACTCCTCCTCCGCTCCGCTGCCGTGCCGGAACATGGCCTCCCGCATGCGGGCGAGCTGCCTCGACCAGTCACCCAGCGCCATCAGGTCGGCCGGTCCCAGCCGCCAGCGCGCCCCCGAGAGGAGCCTCAGCATCGAGTCCGACCTGTCGGGGTCGCCGAGCACCCGCAGGGTCGCCAGCAGGTCGACGATCTCCGGTGTGCGCAGCAGTCCGCCGAGACCCACCACCTGCACGGGCACCCCCGCACGTTCCAGTTCCCGCCGGATCGGGTCGAACTGCTTGCGACCCCTGCAGAGGACGGCCATGGTCGGCCGGAGGGGCGTGCCGTCGTCGTCGGTCTCGAAACTGCGCCGGCGCTGGCGCAGCACCTCCCGCGCCACGGCCTCGGCTTCACTCAGGGAGGGAGCGGGCCCTGCCGGAGCGCCTTCCTCGCGGAGACCGCCGGCCACGGGTGCATCGGTGAGGAAACGCCCGAGCAGGACCTCGCCGAGGGGGGCCTTCGGGCGCGCCACCAGCCCGGGGACCTGCTGGACCTCCGTGTTCCTGAGCCAGGGCGCCGGCACGTTGAGGGGCGCCGAGACGGTGTTCGCCGCCTCGAGGATCGAGGTCGAGTTCCGCCAGGCGACCGAGAGGTGCGCTACGTCGGACGGCGCGCGACCATCCGGAGCCACCCGCGGGAAGGCCGTCCGGAACGTGGCGAGCTGTCCCGCCGAGGCTCCCCGAAACCCGTAGATCGACTGGTGCGGATCGCCCACCGCGGTGACGGACCGCCCGTCGGCGAACAGCCTGGAGAACAGCACCATCTGGGCGTGCGACGTGTCCTGGAACTCGTCGAGCAGCACCACCCTGTACTTCTCGCGTTCCATCTCCCCCGCCTCGGGGATGTCGCGGGCGATCCGCGCCGCCAGGGACACCAGGTCACCGAAATCGAGCTGCCGGCGCGCGAGCTTGGCGGCGGCGTAGCATTCCGCGAGTTCGGTGACGGTGATGCGCGTGCGCAGCTTGTTGATCAGGTCGTGCACCTTCTGGGCCGCGGCCCGGGTGGAACCCGCGACGTAGGGCTGCGCGAGGACGTACTCGATATGGCGGCGGAGTTCGTCCCGCACGGTGGACGGGCTGACAAGGTGCTCGGCGCACTCGCCCGCCATGTCGAGCACCGCCTTCACCAGGGTGCTCTTCGCGGCGGTGAAGTGCTCCCACTCGCCGTCGTAGGCTTCGACGACGGACGAGGCCAGCTGCCAGGACTGGGCGGTGCCGAGCATCACGGAGTCGCGTTCGACCCCGATGCGCAGGCCGTAGTCCTGGACGATGCCGTTCGCGAAGGAGTGGTACGTGGAGATGGCCGGGTCGAGGCGGTCGAGCGCATCGACGCCCGACGCGGCGTCCTCCTCCCCCAGCGCGGCGTAGAGCTGCGCCAGCCGCTGCCGGACGCGCGATGCGAGCTCGCCGGCGGCCTTGCGGGTGAACGTGACCCCCAGGATCTGCTCGGGGCGCACGAGGCCGTTCGCGACGAGCCAGACGACCCTGTCCGCCATGGTCTTGGTCTTGCCCGAACCCGCTCCGGCAATGACCAGGAGGGGTTCCAGGGGCGCCTCGATGACGCGGGCCTGGTCCTCCGTGGGGTACTGCACCGGAGCATCCGGATCGGTGTGCAGCAGTTCCGCCAGCTGTCGGGCGGAGTACGTCGGGGTCTGGTGGACACTGCCCACTACTGGGTCACCTGCTTGCCTTCTTCGCACAGCGGACAGATCTCGGGCAGCCGGCAGCCGCTTCCACCGAATCCTGAGCGCCTCGGGTCATGGATCGTGTCGAACGTCGCGGCCGCCATGAGGGATGCGGCGTCCTCGATCATGGTCCTCGCCCAGGTGTCCTCCGGGCCCACGGGCTGCTGCTCCTGCACGGCGATGCCCTTGGACGTGGTCCCCAGCTGGACCAGCGACGCCCCTCCCGGCACCGCCGGCGCGCCGTCCTCCGCAGCATCCGCTGCGGCCTCGCCGCCGTCCGGCTCCGCCCCGTCGAGGAGCGCGCCGGAGGCGACGGCAGTCTGGTAAGCGGCGAGCTGCGGGTGCCGCGCGATCTCGGCTGCCACAGGCGAGCTCTTCCCTGTCTTCAGGTCGACGACGACGAAGCGGCCGTCCGCATCGAGCTCGAGCCGGTCGATCTGGCCGCGCAACCGGGCGATCCTCTCCGCGCCGTCGATGCGCACGTCGAGGTCCACGGAGAAGTCGACCTCCGTGGCCTTCAGGGTCCGTCCGGCCTGCCGCATCCACAGCACGTACGCTGCCAGCTTGCGCACCATGCCCTCAGCGCGTCGGAAGTCGGCCCGGCCTTCCCAGGTGTCCCGGATGCCCAGCTGCGGCCAGCGCCGTTCCAGTTCCCGGACGTACTCGTTGCCGGTGGCCTCCGGCATGTCCTGCGCGATCTGGTGGACGAGGGTGCCGAGCGACCGGGCGAAGTCGGTGGTCCGTTCTCCCCCTGCCGCGGAGACGAACCAGCTCAGGGGCGAGGTGAGCACCGACTCGACCTTCGAGGGGGACACCGGGATGGGCTGGTCCTGAGGGACGACGGGCTCATCGCTGCTCATCCCCAGGACCCCCCACCACTGTGCGGGATGGGCTCCCGGCACCGGCGGCTGCAGCGAGGCCATGTGTCCGAGGTGGCGCACGGCCTCGCCGGACAGCGCAGCGGCGGCGGAGGGGTCCTGGGCGAACTTGCGCAGCTCGGCGACCAGAGCGCGCAGCGTCACCGGGCGCAGTACCTCGGTACGCGCCCTCTCGGCGGTACCGGCCGGGAGCGGGTCGAGCACGTCGAGGAACTGGGAGGGCTGCTCGTCCTGGGAGGAGACGGCGCAGCACACCAGCTCCTGGGTGGCTCGGGAGACGGCGAGGGAGAACGTGCGCAGCTCGTCGAAACGGATGTCCTGCAGCAGCGACACGGGATCACGGGTGCTGCGGAACGATTCACCGAAGTCGAGCAATGCCCGCAGCTCCCCCGACCCGAGGAGTTCGCCGCGCAGTCTCAGGTTCGGCCAGACGCCGTCCTGCACTCCCGCGACGATCACCAGCGGCCAGTGCCGGCCCGCGGCACTCGCGGGCGTGAGCACCGACACCGACGCCTGGCGGGTGGTGCGCTGCGTGAGGGTGTCCATCGGGATGTCCTGGCTGAGGATGTAGTCGAGGAACAGCTCAGGGTCCGCCCCCGGCATCTGCTCGACGAAGCGCTCCGCCGTGTGGAACAGGGCCATCATGGCGTCGAGGTCGCGATCGGCACGGGCGGACGAGGGCCCCTCGGACAGGGCGGCCCCGGACCACTGCTGCGCCAGGCCGGACGCGGACCAGAGCGCCCACAGGACGGTCTCCGGGTCGCCCCCGGGATCGTCGACGGCCGCCTTCCCGGCCTCGAGCATCCGGTGGAGCCGCCGGACCGGCGCCCCCTCGGAGGGCAGGGCGGCGATCTCCTCGGGCGCGGCGAACAGGGCGGTCAGCAGTTCGTCGCTCGTGCGGCCCCCGCCCTGCTGCAGTTCGTGCCGGCGCAGGATCTGGCGCAGCCGGCGGAGCTCGAGGCTGCCGGCGCCGCCGATCCGCGACGTGAGCAGGGAGATGCACAGTTCGGTGTCCAGGTCCGCTCGTCCCACGACCACCGCGTACAGGTCCAGCAGCGGACGGACGGCCGGTTCCTCGCGGATCGCGGTCTCGGCGGCCGGCACGTTGACGGCGATGCCCTGCGCGGTCAGGAAGCGCTGGACCGCGGACACCTGCGCACCGTTCCGCACGATCACGGCGATGTCATCCAGGCTGCGCCCGCCGAACAGATGCGCCTCGAGCACCCGCTGCGTGATGAAACGCTGCTCGTGGAAGGCGCTGTCGAGCACGTGCGCGGACACCGTTGCCTCCTCCCGCGCCGGATCCCCCTCCGTGTCCTCGAGGGGGCCGCCCGGCTGCGACCGGTAGGCGGTGCTCACGCCGGTGGTCGCGATACGGGCGGCGACGTTGCCCCACGCCGCGGCCAGGCGGCCCTGCAGGGTCAGTGATGCGGGCAGGGTCACGGTCGTCAGGGCGCGCCGCCGGAACAGGGTGTCCAGGCGCCCCGTGAGTTCCGGACGGGCACCGCGGAAGCCCTGCGCCACGGTATCGGGGCAGGAGGTGACGACGACGTCCTTGCCTGTTCCGATCAGTCCCAGCAGTGCGTGGACGGCGGGGTTCGCCTCCTGGTAGTCGTCCACGAGGATGAGCTGCAGGCGTGTCCGCTCCTGGTCGAGGAAATCGCGGTCGGTCTCGAGGATCTCACGCGCGGCCGTGAGGATCCCGGCGGGGTCGAAGGCCTCGGGCATGCGGAGATCGAGGACGTCGCGGTACTCGCGGTAGAGGGCGGCTGCCGCCACCCAGTCCGGCCGGTCGAAACGCTCGCCCCAGGCCGCCAGGTCGTCGGCGGGTACACCGTACTCGCTCACGCGGTCGAACAGATCACGGATCTCCTGCCGGAAGCCCCGCGTCGGCAGGGCGAGGGCCAGGCTCGCGGGCCACTCGAGTCCGGGAGCACCGTTGCGACCGTGTCCGGACAGGAGTTCCTTGATGATGAGATCCTGCTCCGCCCCCGACAGCAGGCGGGGTGCACGCAGGATGCCGGGGGTCCGCCCCTCGGCCTTGGCCCGCCGGATGAGGTCGAAGGCATAGGAGGCCCAGGTGCGGGCAGGGGCGGTACTGATGCTGCGGTCGAGTTTCGCGGTGAGTTCGTCGCGCAGCCGCGTCGCCGCCGCCCGCGTGGGACCGAGGACGAGCAGCCCCTCGGGCTCGACGGTCCCCGCCCCGATCCGGCGCACCGCGAGGTCCGTGAGCAGGGAGGACTTCCCGCTCCCGGGAGCACCGAGGACCAGCACCTGGCCAGGGACGTGCACCAGCGATTCGAGGACGGCCCGGTAGCCCGTCGAGGGATCGGGGGGCCCGCCCGGAACGTCGCCGGAGAGCGGCGCCGGAGCGTCGTGGAGAATGCTGGTCATGTACCCAGCCCATCACATCCCACGGACAAACGAAGGACACGCAACGGGTGTCGCGCGCTACAGTCCGGCGCGGCGGAGGGACGCGCCGAGGTCGGCGATCCGTCCCTGGTCCCCGGGCGCGGGCCACCACCGGGCGCTGGACAGGTCGACCCGGTAATCCTCCGGGTCCGCCGGGCCCGACGGGAGGGACAACGGGGTCCCCTCCTCGTCATAGCGGTGCCGGGCGGGCAGTGCCAGCCCCCGGGGAGGATGACCGCCGGCCCGCAGGATGCGCCACCAGGGGACGTCCCGCGTGCTCCGGGACAGGGCCCGTCCCACCTGGCGCGGTCCGCCGCATTCGAGGAGTTCCGCCACGTCACCGTAGGTCAGGACCCTGCCGCCGGGAACCAGCTCCGCGACGGCCAGGACGGCCTCGGCATAGGCCTCGGAATCGATACGGGCGGCACGCACGGGGCGCAGGGCGTAGCCGGGGTGCGGATCGAGAGGAGCGGCGCCCGCAGGGCCGGCGTCGACAGCGCCCCTGAGGAACCCCTGACCGCCGGCTCGTGGATGCATGGGCCAACCCTAGCCCGCCGGCACGGGCCGGGGGGCAGCATCAATTGGTCGGACCCTGCCGATACCGTGATGCCATGACGAGCTGGCACGAGGGTCCACACGCCGCCTTCGACCTGGAGACGACCGGACGGGAGCCGCTGACCGCGCGCATCGTCACCGCGACCATCATCCTCGTCGACGGCGACGGCGGGGTACTGGAACACCACGAATGGCTGGCCGATCCGGGTATCGACATCCCGGACGGTGCCGCCGCCATCCACGGCGTCACGACGGAGCATGCGCGATCCCACGGGCTGCCCGCCGTCGACGTGGTCCGCGGCATCTCGGCGGTCCTCGCGAGGCTCTTCACGGCCGGCGTACCCGTGCTCGCCTACAACGCGCGGTACGACTTCACGGTGCTCGCGCAGGAGGGCCGCCGTCACGGCGTGGAGACGCCCCGGCCGTCGCCCGTCGTCGACCCGTTCATCATGGACAAGCAGGCGGACCGCTACCGGCGCGGCAAGCGGACGCTGACCGCGCTCTGTGAGCACTACGGCATCCGCTTCGAGCATGCACACACCTCCGCCGCCGACGCGCTCGCGACGCTTCAGGTGGGGCGGGTCCTCGCGGAGCAGTACGCGTTCCTGCGGCGGCCCGCCGCGGACCTGCACGCGTCGCTGGTCGTCTGGGCGGACCGTCAGGCGGCGAGCTTCGAGGAGTACCTCCGGAGGACGGAACCCGACGCCGTGATCGAGCGTGCCTGGCCTGTCATCGAACCCGCCCACGCGTCCGGCTGCGAGCCGGTCACCGGACCCTCCGGCGTGCCGCAGGGCGAATCGGCCCCGACCGCCGCGACGGCCGCCGGGCCCGCTGCCCGACCTGCCTAGTCGACCGGTACCGCTGCCGCTGCCGCCCGGGCCGCTGCAGGAAGCGCCGCGTGGACGCGCTCCATCGCGGCGTCGTCGTGCGCTGCCGAGAGGAACCACGCCTCGTACACCGACGGCGGCAGGTAGACGCCGGAGTCGAGCATGGAGTGGAAGAAGGGCCCGTAGCGGAAGGCCTCCTGGCCCTGCGCGTCGGCGTAGTTCCGGACACCGTGCTCCGCGGTGCCGAACGCGACGCTGAAGAGGTTCCCGGCCCGCTGGATGGAGTGATCGACGCCGGCCCTGGAAAGCTCCGCGGACAACGCCTCGCTGACCTCCAGCGAGCGTGCATCGACGTGGCGGTAGACGTCCTCCGTGGCTGCGGTGAGGGTGGCGACGCCTGCGGCCATGGCGAGCGGGTTCCCCGACAGGGTGCCCGCCTGGTACACGGGTCCGATCGGTGCGAGGTAGTTCATGACGTCGGCGCGGCCACCGAGCGCGGCCGCCGGGATGCCGCCGCCGATGACCTTGCCGAAGGTCAGCAGGTCCGGCGTCCAGGGGTACTCCGCGTCGTCGGCGCCGCCGGTGAGCTTCCAGTACCCGCCCGCGTGCGTCCGGAAGCCGGTCATGACCTCGTCCACGATGAACAGTGCGCCGTGCTCGGAGGTGATGCGGCTCAGGAAGGCGTTGAACCCGGGCGCCGGCGTCACCACGCCCATGTTCGCGGGGGCGGCCTCCGTGATGACGGCGGCGATGTGCTCGCCGTGCGTACGGAAGGCCTCCTCGACGGCCTCGACGTCGTTGTACGGCAGCACGAGCGTCTCCGCCGTCGTGGCCTCCGTGACCCCTGCGGATCCGGGCAGGGCAAGGGTCGCGACGCCCGACCCGGCCGACGCCAGGAGGCTGTCCACGTGCCCGTGGTAGCACCCGGCGAACTTCACGATGAGGTTGCGCGACGTGAAGCCGCGGGCCAGGCGCACCGCGGTCATGGTGGCCTCGGTGCCGGTGGAGACCATGCGGAGGAGTTCGACGGCGGGCACACGCTCCTTCACGAGCTGGGCCAGGTCCGCCTCGGCGGGGGTCGAGGCACCGAAGGTGAGCCCGTGGTCGACGGCGCGGTGGACCGCGGCGATCACGTCGGGATGGGAGTGGCCGAGCAGGGCGGGCCCCCACGAGCAGACGAGGTCGACGTACTCCTGGCCGTCGGCGTCGGTGACGTACGCTCCGTGCGCGTCGACGAGGAAGCGGGGGGTCCCGCCGACCGAGCCGAAGGCACGCACCGGCGAGTTGACGCCGCCGGGCATGAGGGCGCGGGCGCGTTCGTACAGGTTCTCAGAGGTGGTCATGGTGGGTCCCTTGGCTGCGGTTCTGGTTCTAGTGGTTGGTCTCGCCGAGCCAGAGCGCAAGCTCCGAGGCCCAGTAGGTGAGGATCATCTGTGCGCCGGCGCGCTTGATGCCGAGGACCGACTCCTCGATGGCACGCCGCCGGTCGATCCACCCGTTCGCGGCAGCGGCCTCGATCATCGCGTACTCCCCCGAGATCTGGTACGCCGCGACGGGAACGGGCGACATGGCGGCGACGTCGGCCAGGATGTCGAGGTAGCTCATCGCGGGCTTGACCATCACCATGTCGGCGCCCTCCTCGATGTCCAGCTCCACCTCGAGGATCGCTTCCCGGCGGTTCGCCGCGTCCATCTGGTAGGTCCGGCGGTCGCCGGTGAGCTGGGAGTCCACGGCCTCCCGGAACGGCCCGTAGAAGGCCGAGGCGTACTTCGCGGCGTAGGCCAGCACCACGGTGTCCTGGTGTCCGGCTCCGTCCAGCGCCTGCCGGATGACGGCGACCTGGCCGTCCATCATGCCGGACGGTCCCAGGACGTGGGCGCCGGCCCTCGCCTGCTCGACGGCCATCTGCGCGTAGAGCGCCAGCGTCGCGTCGTTGTCCACGGAACCGTCGTCGGCCAGCACCCCGCAGTGGCCGTGGTCGGTGAACTCGTCGAGGCAGACGTCGCTCATCACGACGAGGTCGTTCCCCACCTCGGCACGGACGTCGGCGATGGCCCTGTTGAGGACGCCGTCGGGGTCGATGCCGGCGCTGCCGGTCGCGTCCCGGTGTTCCGGGATGCCGAAGAGCATGATGCCGCCTACCCCGCGCTCCACCGCCTCCGCCGCCGCCCGCTTGAGCGAGTCCGTCGTGTGCTGCACGACGCCCGGCATGGACAGGATGGGTGAGGGCTCGCTGAGGCCCTCCCGGATGAACGCCGGCAGGATGAGCTCGGACGGGTGGACCCGGTACTCGGCCACCATGCGCCGCAGGGCAGGTGTCGAACGCAGCCTCCGTGGCCGGTGCTGGGGAAAACTCATGGCTGATCTCCGTTCAGTGGTGCGGGTGCGGGCCCGGGTCGGTGCCGCGAGAAGGCTTCGCGGACGGCCAGGGCGATTCCCTGCGGTGTCGGGTCCGCTGCCGTCGCTTCCGGCTCCCAGCCCTGCGTCCGCAGGGCAGCGGCCGTCGTGCGCCCTATGGCGACCGGAAGGAAGGCCAGCGGCCCGGCGTCCAGCCTTTCATGAAACTGCCGGACGGCGCTCGGTGCGGTGAACACGACGGCGGGCTGGACACCGGCCGCCGCGAGCGCCGCGAGCTCCGCCCAGGTCATCAGCGGTGGCCTCGCGCCGGGCTCCTCGACGCCGGGGACACGTCGTCCGGGATGCGCGGGGTAGGGCACGGTGCGATACGCCTCGACTCTGCGGACGGACCACCCGCGGTCGGCGAGGCCTGCGCGAAGGTCGTCGGGAGCGAGATCGGCCTGCGGGACGAGCACGGCGCCGTCCCCGTGCGGGAATCCGCGCAGGAGACCGGCTGCCGAGGCGTCCTGGGGCACCAGCTGCACCGGGATGCCGGCGTCCGCGAGCAGGTGCGCGGTGGTGGAGCCGACGGCGGCGACGCGCACCCCCCCGGAGCGGACCAGGTCGGCGAGCACCGTGCCGCGGGAAGCGGCGACCATGCCGAGTGCCTGGACGGCGTTGCCGCTGGTCACCACGAGCCACCGGTACCTGCCCCTGCCGAGGGCCTCCAGTTCGGTGGTCACGGCGTCCACGTCGGCGGGCAGCTCGGTGTCCGTCAGGGGCAGTGCGTAGGTCGCCATCCCTGCGGCGGAGAGTGCGGCGGCGATGCGGACGGCCCGCGCGGGATGCCGGAGGACGATCACCGTGTCCCGATCCTTCGCCACGCGCTCCCTAGCTGTTCAGCGGTGCTATGGCGGCAGCACCTGCGGCGAGCAGGTCCTCGGCGAGGTAGAGCCCCAGCTGCGCGGCGGCGACGGCATCGGTGGCGGGCGCGGAGCGGGTCCTCCGGAGGATCGAGCGGCCGTCCGGGCTGCAGACCACGGCCTCGAGTGCGAGTTCGTTCCCCCGCAGGTGCGCGAGGGCTCCGATCGGCGCCGCACATCCGGCCTCGAGCTGCAGCAGGACCGCGCGTTCCGCGGTCACCGCCAGCCGCGTCGGCAGGTGGTCGTAGGCGGCGAGGGCTTCGCGTACCCGCGGCGTCGCCTCGGTCTCGCGGCATTCGACGGCGAGGGCGCCCTGCCCGGCCGCGGGCAGCATGACGTCGGTATCGATCAGTTCGGTGATGACGTCGAGGCGTCCCAGCCGCCGCAGTCCCGCTGCGGCGAGGACGACGGCGTCGAGGTCGCCCGGCGCCCCGGGGACGAGTCCGGCGACGCGCCCCAGGCGCGTGTCCACGTTCCCGCGGATGTCGACGACGTCGAGCCCCGGCCTTGCGGCACGGAGCTGCGCGGCGCGGCGCGGTGACCCGGTGCCCACGCGGGCACCGTCGGGGAGAGTGGCCAGCGTGAGCCCGTCGCGTGCGCACAGGGCGTCACGGACGTCCTCACGCTCGGGCACCGCTGCCACGGTGAGCCCGGGTGCCGGAAGGGTGGGGAGGTCCTTGAGCGAGTGCACGGCGACGTCGCACCGCTCCTCGAGCAGTGCATCGCGGAGGGCTGCGACGAAGACGCCGGTGCCCCCGATCTGCGAGAGCGATCCCTTCGAGACGTCTCCCTCGGTCCGGACCCGCACGAGTTCGTAGGGAAGGCCGGCGAGGCCGGAGACCTTCTCCGCCACCGTCGTCGTCTGCGTCATCGCGAGGGCACTGCCCCGCGTTCCGACCCGGATACCTGCAGCCATCACATCTCCGGGTTGGGACGCGGCGTCCCCACGGTCGAATCGACGGCCGCGATCGTCGGCTTCTCACCGCGCCGGTTGGCGCAGCAGTTCGGCCGGCAGACGTCGTACCAGGGGCCGAGGGCCGTGGCGGCCGGGCGGTCGGCGATGTGATGGTCGATGGTGCGCTCGAGGATGAGGTCGATCAGGCCCTCGACGAACTTCCGGTGGGTTCCGGGGGTGGGGACGCGGTCGGCGACGATACCGAGTTCGCCGCAGGTCTCCAGCGCCTCCGTGTCGAGGTCCCAGGCCACCTCCATGTGGTCGGAGACGAAACCGAGCGGGACGATGACGACGCCGCGCGTGCCGTCCTCGTAGCGGTCGCGGAGTGCGTCGCTGATGTCCGGCTCGAGCCACGGGATGTGCGGCGCGCCGGACCGGGACTGGTACACGAGGGACCACTCGACGCCTGCGGCCTCCGGGATCCGGTCGAGCACGGCCTGCGCCGTCGCGAGGTGCTGCGCCACGTAGGCCCCCTCCTCGTGGACGGGGCCGCCCTCGCCGTTCCGCGGTCCCGCGGCCTCGGCGTCGCCCATCGGGATCGAGTGGGTGGAGAACATGATGTGGACGGGGGCGTCCGGCGTGCCCTGCCCGGCGAGGCCGGCGCGGACCTTGGCGAGGCCCTCGGTCACGCCTTCGACGAAGGGCTCGACGAAGCCCGGGTGGTCGAAGTACTGGCGGACCTTGTCCACCTCGAGCCGGCCCTCGAGGCCGGTCTTCACGAGCGCCATGCCGAGGTCCTCACGGTACTGGCGGCAGCTCGAATAGCAGGAGTAGGCACTCGTAGTGACGGCCAGCACCCGGCGGTGGCCGGCGTCGTACGCCTCCTGCAGGGTGTCGGCGATGAAGGGCTCCCAGTTGCGGTTGCCCCAGTAGACCGGCAGGTCGATGCCGCGGCGGCGCAGTTCGGCCTCCATGGCCGCGCGGAGCGCCCGGTTCTGCCCGTTGATGGGGCTCACGCCGCCGAAGGCACGGTAGTGGTGCGAGACGGCCTCGAGCCGCTCGTCGGGGATGCCGCGCCCGCGCGTCACGTTGCGCAGGAAGGGGATGACGTCGTCCTGCCCCTCGGGTCCGCCGAAGGAGGCGAGCACGATGGCGTCGTAGGCCTTCGGCGCCATCCTGCCGGACTCGTCCACGCCCTCGAGGGGGTCGAATGCCTGTGCGGTCATCGGAGCACCTCGGCGATCTCGCTGGGCTCGATCCGACGACCGGTGTAGAAGGGGACTTCCTCACGGACGTGGCGGCGCGCCTCGGTCTCCCGGAGGTAGCGCATGAGGTCCACGAGGTCCACGAGCTCGGGAGCCTCGAGTGCGAGGATCCACTCGTAGTCGTTGAGTGCGAAGGACGAGACCGTGTTCGAGATGACCTGGGGGTACTTGCGGCCCTTCAGTCCGTGGTCCGTGAGCATCTGGCGGCGCTCGTCGGTGGGCAGGATGTACCAGTCGTAGGACCGGACGAACGGGTACACGCAGACCCATTCGGCGGGGGCCACACCCCGGGAGAACGCCGGGCTGTGGGACTTCGAGAACTCGGCGTCGCGGTGGACGCCCATCGCCGACCACACCATGGTGGTGCCGGCGAACATCCCGGTGCGGCGCAGTGCGCGGACCGCGGACTGGAGGTCCTCGGGGCGGGGACCGTGCAGCCAGACCAGGACGTCGGCGTCGGCACGCATCGCCGAGACGTCGTAGAAGCCGCGGAGCACGACGCCGTCCTCGGCGAAGGAGGCGACGACGTCGTCGAGCGCGGTGCCGGAGTCCGTCGGTGCGGTTCCCCGCTGGAAGACGGTCCAGAGTGTGTAGAACAGCTCACCGGGGGCTTCGGCGCCCTCTCCGGTCTGCTGTGGAGCGTGGGCGGGGTTGATACCGGTGAGCTCAGTCATGGCACTAGTTTGCCCCCTGCCCGGAGGCGAACCGAAATCCTCCAGTTCTACAAAGCGTAGAAGAGAGGAACGTCACACCTGACCGGGGGATCCTTCGTCGGTGGGGGTCCCGATGGGGGCGTCGGCGAGGGCATGGGCGAGGGCATCGGCGAGGGCCTCTGCCCTTGCACGGGCATCGTCGATGACGGACACCAGGCCGGTGCCGGCGAGCCATCCGCCGGTCACGGCGAGGGAGGCCGACCGGCCGGCGACGAGCGCCCGGATCCGGCCGACCCGCTCCCGGTGGCCGACGGAGGCGTGGGGCAGGGCCCCGGCCCAGCGCACGACGTCCCAGTCGAGTACGTCCGCGTCCCGGATGGCGACGCCGAGGAGGGTCGAGGCGTCGGCGAGCGCGTGCCGGTAGAGGACGTCGTCGGGCGTGGCCAGTCCGACGTCGGCGGGCGTGTCCCCCACCCGGCCGAACGACAAGCGCAGGACGTGCGAGCCGGGGCCGGCCTCGTCGCGCAGCCACGCCCACTTGGCGGTGGCGTGGGTCAGGGCCTTGGCGGCGACACCCTGGACGCCGCGGGCCACGAGGACGCCGGTGCCGCGGGGGCGGGCGTCGAGTTCCGGGACGTCGACGATCAGGGTGACGAGCGCGACGCCGGGTACCGGGTCGGGCCGCTCGGTGGCCATGGCGGGGATGACCGGGGCGAGGAGGTCGACGGCGGCCCGGCCCTCCGTGGCGACGAGGACGCCGTCCGCCCGGATGTGCCGCGTCAGCGTCGAGTGCTCCGTCGTCACGGTCCAGCCCGCGCCGGAGGAGGATATCGCCCTGACCTGCTCGCCGATGCGCAGGTCGGCGCCGCTCGCGCGGAGCTCCTGCACGAGGGCGTCCCGGAGCTGGGCCATGCCTCCGACGAGGCCGCCGACCGCGGCACCGGCAGGAGCCGCCGTCCGGAGCGCCCCGGCTGCCGCCCCCAGCGACCCGAGGCGTGCCATGGTGGCACGCAGGCCGGGCGCCACGGAATCGACGTCGAGGTCGTCGGGGTCGGCGGAGAAGACGCCGCCCGCGACGGGCGCCACGAGCCGGTGGAGGACCTCGTCCCCCATGCGGGTCCGCACGAGTTCACCGAGGCTGACCCTGCTGCGGGTCGCGAGAGGCCCCACCGGCAGGACCCGGTCGAGGGATGCCCGCAGGGCTCCGGCGCGGCCGATCACGGCGATGATCGCGGGATCGGAGGGGTCCGCGGGGATGCCGAGCACGCCCGACGTGGGCAGGGGCTGCGCGGATGCCCCGAGGTCCTTGCCGGGGAGCTGCACCCAGGCACCGCCGGCGTCGGGAGACACGATGCGGCCGCCCAGCCCCAGTTCGTCCGCGAGCGCCGGGACGGTGGCGGACCGCGTCGAGAAGGACTCGGCGCCGCTGTCGAGCTGCAGGCCCCCGAGCACGCGTCCGTCCACCGTGCCGCCGAACCGGCCGGACCGCTCGAGCAGGGTGACGGAGACTCCCCGCTGCAGGAGCGTGCGCGCGGCGACCAGGCCCGAGATACCTCCGCCGACCACCACCGCGGTGCGGCGCCCCGCCCGCTCCAAAGCCGCGGCGTCCCCGTGCGGCTCCGCCTGCGGGCCCTCGCTCCCGGTGCCGCGGGCCACGCCTACGGCTCCACCGAGTGGATGAGCTCGACGACGCGCGTGAGAACCGCCGGATCCGTGTCCGGCGGTACGCCGTGGCCCAGGTTCACCACATGTCCCGGAGCCGATGCGCCGGCGGCGAGGACGTCCCGGACGTGCTGTTCCAGGACGGGCCAGGGAGCGGTCAGCAGCGCCGGGTCGATGTTGCCCTGGAGCGGCACGCCGCCCCCGAGGCGACGGCTGGCCTCGTCGAGGGGCAGGCGGTAGTCGACGCCGATCACGTCCACCCCCACCTCGTGCATGGCCACGAGCAGTTCGGAGGTGCCCGTGCCGAAGTGGATCAGGGGTGCGCCGAACCCTCGTACGTGGTCCAGTGCGCGGCGCGACGCCGGCGCCACGTGGCGGCGGTAGTCGGCCAGTCCCAGCGAGCCGGCCCAGGAGTCGAACAGCTGTGCCGCACTGGCCCCGGCCTCCAGCTGCGCGCGGAGGAACATGCCGGAGGCGTCCGCCGCCCAGTCGGTGAGGGCACGCCAGGTCCCGGGGTCGGCATGCATCATGGTGCGGGGGCCGAGGTGGTCGCGGGACGGCCTGCCCTCGACCATGTAGGCGGCCAGGGTGAACGGCGCCCCCGCGAACCCGATCAGCGGCGTGGAGCCGAGCTGGGCGACGGTGAGCGCGACGGCCTGGCGGATGGGTTCGAGCGCCTCGTCCGTCAGCGTTGGAAGGGCGGCGACGTCGGCCGCGGAACGGATGGGCGCGCCGAGGACGGGGCCCACGCCCGGGACGATGTCCACATCGACCCCGGCGAGCTTGAGCGGGATCACGATGTCGGAGAAGAAGATGCCCGCGTCGACGTCGTGCCGGCGCACGGGCTGGAGGGTGATCTCGGACGCCAGCTCCGGATCCAGGCACGACTCGAGCATGTTGGTGCCCTCGCGGAGCGCGCGGTACTCGGGGAGGGACCGGCCCGCCTGCCGCATGAACCACACAGGGCGGCGGTGCGGTGTCCGTCCCCGGTAGGCCGAGATGAGTGCCGAGTCGGACGTGCGTCCGTCGACCAGCGGGTGCGATGCTCCAAGGTCCATACCGCCGATTGTGCCGAAGATCGCCGCGGATGGTTAACCGGCGGTCGGTGCGCGACGGCGGGCGTGGCTAACATCACTCCTTCCGGGGAGGGGCAGAATCCCGCAGGAATCCGCGGATTGCAAGCCCGGGTAAGGATTGCCTGTCCGGTGCGGAGGCCCTGTTCTCGGTATGATTGCAGGGTTGTGGTACTTCTTTCACTTGTAGCGACACACTCGAACGTGGACCTGGAAACGGTCGCCCGGCTCAGCGTCGGGGCACCCCAGGTCCCTTCCGCCGTGCTCGCCGACGACAGGGCCGTCTCCGGCGCCGTCGTCCTGGCGACGTGCAACCGCTTCGAGATCTACGCCGAGGCCCCCTCCGACGACGACGTGGAGGCCGCCCGGTCCGCGATCGTCTCGACCATCAGCGAGTACTCCGGCATCCCCGAGCAGTCCGTGTCCTCATCCTTCGAGACCCACACCGGCCAGGACGTCGCCGAGCACCTGTTCGCCGTCGGCGCCGGACTCGACTCGGCCGTCATCGGCGAACGCGAGATCGCCGGCCAGGTCCGCCGCGCACTCATCGACGCCCAGGGCTCCGGTGCTGCCAGCGGCGGCCTCGTACGACTCTTCCAGGCCGCATCGAAGACCGCCAAGGACGTCGGAGCCCAGACGGCGCTCGGCAGCCGGGGCCGCTCGATCGTCTCCGTGGCCCTGGAACTGGCCGGGGACATCTCCGAGGACGCCGACTGGTCCTCCAAGACCGTCGTCGTGTTCGGTACCGGTGCCTACGCGGGTGCCACGATGGCCGCCCTCAGGGAGAGGGGCTGCACGGACATCTCCGTCTTCTCCTCCTCCGGACGCGCCGAGGCCTTCGTCGCGACCCGCGGCGGGACAGCGGTGGCCGCCGCGGACCTGCCCGGCGCCATGGCGCGCGCCGACGTGGTCATCGGCTGCAGCGGCAGTGACGCACGCATCGACGCCGCGGACATCGAACGCATCCGCGCCGGCAGCAACCGCCCGCTCGTCATCATCGACCTCGCCCTCAGCCACGACTTCGACCCCGCCGTCGGCACCCTCGAGGGCGTGGAGCTCATCACCCTCGAATCCGTCCGGGCCGCCGCCCCCGAGGAACAGGCCGACGCGCTCACCCAGGCCAGCGATCTGGTGCGGGAGGCCGCGCGTTCCTTCCAGGAGCAGCAGAACACCCGCGCCATGAACGCGGCGATCGTCGCGCTGCGCCGGCACACCCAGGCCGTCCTCGACTCCGAGATGGAACGCGTCCGGGCCCAGCACGGATGCACCGCCGCTGCCGAGGAAGTGGAGTTCGCCCTGCGGCGCATGGTCCGCCAGCTCCTGCACGTGCCGACCGTCCGCGCACGCGAGCTCGCGGCCGAGGGGCGCCAGGACGACTACACAGCAGCCCTCGAGGCCCTCTACGGGATCGACGTCGCACCCGCCGGGAAGGCACCCGCCGAGCAGCCTCCGGCAGCAACCGGTTCACCAGCAACCGGCTCGGGGCCGGCCTCCCGGTCCGACGCCGTCGTCCTGGCTGCGCCCCACGCCCAGCACGTCCACGCGCACGGCTCGCACGCCGACGGCGCCGCCTGTCCCGTGGACCACGAACGGCCCGTCGAGAGCGCCTAGCGCCCGCCCCGCACTCCCCCGCAGTTCCCTGCACGACGGGACCGGGACGGGACTAGTAGGTCAGTTTCTCCGGTTCGATCCTGCGGACCCACTCGAGGATCCCGCCGTCCACGGACCGCACGTCCGGGTGGCCCTGCGCGCGGAGGAACCGGACGACGTCGGCGGAGCGGATACCCGACTTGCAGTGGACGAGGACCGTCCGGCTGCTGTCGACCGCCGCGTCACCGTCGAGGATGGAGTTCTTCGGGACCAGCACCGCGCCGTCGATGCTCACGATCGCGTACTCCTCGGGATTGCGGACATCCAGCAGGTCGAAGTCGGCGTCCCCTGCCGCCCGTGCTGCGAGGAGTTCGGCGAGCTCGTCCACCGACACGGTCGGGACCGGCTCGTCGGCCGGAACCGCGTCCGCAGCGCCGGCGGCGGGCATGCCGCAGAACTGCTCGTAGTCGATGAGCTCCGTGATCCGGGTGGCCGTCGGATCAGGCCGCACCCGCAGCTCCCGCCAGCTCATGTCCAGGGCGTTGAACACCAGCACCCTGCCGAGCAGCGTGGTCCCCACTCCGGTGATCAGCTTGATCGCCTCGTTGACCATGACGGACCCGATCTGAGCGCACAGGACGCCGAGCACCCCGCCCTCCGCACAGGACGGCACGGACCCGGGCGGCGGCGCTTCCGGGTAGAGGTCGCGGTAGGTGGGGCCGTGGTCCTGCCAGAAGACGCTCACCTGCCCGTCGAAGCGGAGGATGGAACCCCACACGTAGGGCTTGCCGAGGATCGATGCGGCGTCGTTCACGAGGTAGCGCGTGGCGAAATTGTCCGTGCCGTCCACGATCAGGTCGTACCCGCCGAACAGCGCCAGCGCGTTCGACCGGTCGAGCCGTTCCCGGTGCAGGATTACCTCGACCAGCGGATTGAGATCCCGGATGCTGTCCCGCGCGGACTCCGCCTTCGACCGACCGAGGTCCGGCATGCCGTGGATCACCTGGCGCTGCAGGTTCGAGAGCTCGACGACGTCGTCGTCCACGATGCCGAGCGTGCCCACTCCCGCAGCAGCGAGGTAGAGCAGCGCCGGCGAACCGAGCCCGCCCGCGCCGATCACGAGCACGCGTGCATTCCGGAGGCGCAGCTGCGCGTCGACGCCGAAGCCGGGGATGATGAGGTGCCGCGAGTAGCGCAGCGTCTCGTCCTGGGTCAGGGTCCCGCTCGCGTCCACGAGCGGCGGCAATCCGCCCGGTCCGGACAGCGACGGCGGGACCTCGGGGCTCTCCGTGGCGGAGGCGCCGGCATTCGCGAGGGCCGGAGAGGACGGGAAAGCGGTCATGCCCAAGGGTATTCCGCAGGACGGCGGGCGGGCCAGCGCAGGCCCATCCACGAGGCCGCCCGGCGTCGGCGGTGGCCGCCCACAGTGGTCGCCGCAGTCGCCGCAGCCGCCGTCCGACGGCTGTGTCCGGCACGCGGAGGGCCGATGCCGTCCAGGGGTCGGTGGGTAAACTGGGCGGACGTCCCTGACCTTTGAACCGAGGATTTCCCCACGTGAGTGATGAACCGACCGCCGCAGGCAAAGCCCCCCGGCTGCCGCGAGACGAACGCCGGCGCCAGCTCCTGGCGGCTGCGCAGGAGGTCTTCGTGGGCAACGGGTACCACGGTGCGGCCATGGACGACATCGCCGTGGCGGCCAGGGTCAGCAAGCCCGTGCTCTACCAGCACTTCCCCGGCAAGCGCGACCTCTACCTCGCGCTGCTCGACAGTCATCTCGCGGAGCTCACGCAGCTGCTCGTCGACGCGATCCGCTCGACGGACGACAACAAGCTGCGCGTGCACGCGACCATGCGGGCCTACTTCCAGTTCATCGCGCAGGACAGCAAGGCACACCGGCTCGTCTTCGAATCGGACATCAGCAACGAACCCGACGTCAGCCGCCGGCTCGAGGAGTTCAATGCGCACTTCGCCAACGCGATCGCCGGGGTGATCGCCGGTGACACCCAGCTGTCCATGGTGGAGGCGACGCTGCTGGGACGCGGCCTCGCGGGCATGGCACAGATCAGTGCGCGCTACTGGCTGGAGACCGACGGCAGCCTCGACATCGATGCCGCGGCGGAGCTGATCTACCGTTTAGCTTGGCGCGGAATCAGCCGCTTCCCCAAGGAGATCTAGGGTAGGTTTCGGTACGAATCACAGGTTCACTACACAGGAGGCATGCGCCGTGGAAGTCAAGATCGGTATCCAGAACGTCAACCGGGAGATCATCCTCGAGTCCTCCGAGAGCGCGGATGCGATTGCCGAGCTGGTGTCCCAGGCGATGAGCAGCGGTTCCGAGCTGCGCCTCCAGGACGCCAAGGGCCGCCAGGTCATCGTCCCGACGTCCGTCCTCGGCTACGTCGAGATCGGTGCGGAGGAGACCCGACGCGTCGGCTTCGGCGCGCTCTAGTCCCGAGGAGACCCGCGGTGGACGGCGTATGCCGCCGCCGCGGGTTTTTTTCTTGCCTGCCCTACACCTGCCTGCCCTGCACCTGCCCGCTCTAAGCGGTGAGCCCCAGTGCGCTCATGCGGCGGGAGTGGTTGCGGGTCAGCTGCGAGAAGAGGGCCGTCGTGTGCTGCGTGGTGTGCGCCTCGTCCTCGAACAGCAGGCCTGCGAGGTACTCGCGCTCGATGCCCACCCGTTGCGCCTGCGTGAGCGCCTCGCCCACGAGCCTGCGCCCCCAGAGCGCCAGCCGCGAGGCCAGCCGCGGGTCCTCGGAGAGGGCTTCCTTCAGGCGCCGCTGCAGGTGCGCGGCACCCTCACCCGAACTGATCGTACTGATGAGCTCGCGGGTGCGCGGGTCCAGGCTGTCAGCCAGGGCCCGGTAGAAATCTCCGGAGAAGGCGTCCAGGACGTAGGCCTTCATGAGCGACTCGTACCAGTCTCCCGGGCGGGTGCGCTCATGGAAGGCGTCGAGGGACGCCTGGAACGGCCCCATGGCATCCTCCACCGCGACGCCGAGCTGCGCGAGGAAGCGGCCCACCAGTTCGAAGTGCTCGAATTCCTGCACCGCGAGGCGCGCGAGGTTGGCCCGGTCCGCGAGGCTGGGTGAGAACCGCGCATCCGACGAGAGCCGCTCGAAGCCCGACAGTTCGCCGTAGGCGATGACGCCGAGCAGATCGGCGACGAAACGCGCGTAGCGGGGGTCGGCGAGGGGGTCCCCGGCAACCCCGGCAGGAGCAGATCCGCCGGCAGCCGAGTCAGCCGCGGCCGACTCGGCAGCAGGAGCAGGTTCAGCAGGAGCAGGCCCAGCAGCACCCGGTGCGGCAGCATCCGGCTCGGCGCCCGTCGGCGCAGGCGCTCCCGGCGAGCCGAAGGACGCGGTGCGGTACGGCTCGGTGGCGGAGAGGGCCGTGCTGTCGGAGGAGCCGTTGTTCATTCTGCAAGAGTACGCAATCGAAGGCCCGGGGCAACCTGCAGCACGGCGTCCGGGTCTGTTGCGGGACGCCGTCCGCGGTCTATGCTCGCGGTCCGGGCGGCGGGGGTTCCGCGCTCGGATCGCAGATCGGATCGCAGGTCGGATCGCAGGTCGGATCGCAGTTCCGGCCGCAGCAGGAAGGCAGCACCCATGGACTTCTCCGCCGTCCTCGAACTCTCCGGCCGCACGGCCACCGGTCTCGAAGTGCCGGAGGACGTCCTGGCCGCGCTCGGCGGAGGTCGTCGCCCTGCCGTGCGGATCACCGTCGGCAGCTATACGTACCGCACCACGATCGGGTCCGTGAACGGGCGGCCGATGATCCCGGTCAGCGCGGAGCACCGCGAGGCCGCCGGGATCGAGGCCGGGCAGACGGTGGTGGTGCGCCTCGAACCCGACACCGAGGAGCGCACCGTGGACGTGCCCGAGGACCTCGCCGTCGCCCTGTCCGGTGATCCGGCGCTGGCGGGTGCGTTCGACGCGCTGTCCGTCAGCCGCAAGAAGGCTCTCGTGCTGCCCATCCTGCAGGCGAAGGGCGCGGACACCCGGCAGCGGCGGGTCGTGAAGGCCGTCGAGTCCCTCCGCACATCCGCCCCCTGACCGCACGTCCGGGCTCCCGCGCGGCGGAGCGTGCCCGACGTCCGGGACGTGCATTACCGTAGGCCTGTGCCAGCACAGCATATGGACCTTCGGGACCGCGAGTCCCACCAGCGCCTCGCCGAGTCGCTCCGGGCCCTGCGCGAGGAACTCGACATCCGCGAGGGCTTCCCGGAGGCCGTCCTGCAGGAGGCTGCGGACGCAGTGGCGGCCCATCAGCTCCCGTCCGCCGACCTGCGGGACGTCCCGTTCCTCACGATCGACCCGCCGGGCTCCACGGACCTGGACCAGGCCGTGCACCTCGCGCGCGGCAGTACGGCCGGCAGTGCGTCCGGCGGAGGGGGCGATACGGGCTACGAGGTCTGGTACGCCATCGCCGATGTCCCGCTGTTCGTCCGCCCGGGCGGTGCCATCGACGGCGAGGCCCGGCTCCGGGGGCAGACCATGTACGCGCCGGACGGCCGCATCTCGCTCCACCCCGAGGTCATCTCCGAGGACGCCGCGAGCCTGCTTCCCGGCCGGGACCGCCCCGCCTTCGTGTGGCATTTCCACCTGGACGCCGACGCCGTCGTCCGGTCCGCCTCCGTGCGCCGGGCCGTGGTGCGCAGCCGGCGCCAGCTCACCTATGCGGAGGTCCAGGCGGACATCGATGCCGGTACCGCCGACGAGCAGCTCACCCTCCTCCGCGAGATCGGGATCCGGCGCCTTCAGCAGGAACTCGACCGGGGCGGAGCGAGCCTCAACCTGCCGCGCCAGGAGATCACGCACGACGGCGAGACCTACGGCATCCTCACCGAGCCTGCCCTGCCGTGCGAGGACTGGAACGCGCAGATCTCGCTGATGACGGGGATGGCCGCGGCTCGCATGATGATCGACGGCGGCATCGGCATCCTGCGCACCATGCCCGAGCCCGACGAGGGGGCGCTCGGCAAGTTCCGCCGCCAGTCCGAAGCGCTCGAGCACCCATGGCCGGCGGACATGCCCTACGGCGCCTTCCTGCGGACGCTCGACGTCGCCGACCCGCGACAGCTCGCCCTGATGCACGCCGCGGCCTCGCTCTTCCGGGGTGCCGGCTACACCGCGTTCGACGGCGAGGTGCCGGACGCCGTCGTGCAGTCGGCCATCGCCGCGCCCTACGCGCACGCCACCGCTCCCCTCCGCCGCCTCGTGGACCGCTTCGTGCTCGTCACCTGCGCGTCGCTGTGCGCCGGCGAGGAGGTGCCCGGCTGGGTCCGGGCCGCCCTTCCGGACCTCAACGCGCTGATGGCGTCCTCCAACCAGATCGCATCCCGGCTGGACTCCGGGGCCATGGATGCGGTGCAGGCCGCGCTGCTGAGCAACCGGATCGGCGAGGCGTTCTCGGCCGTCGTCCTGCAGGGGTCGCCGCCCGCGGTCGAGGACGCGCCCGGCAAGCAGGCGCCGCGCCTGTCCGGGACGGTGCAGGTCACCAAACCGCCGCTCGAGGCGAAGTGCTACGGCGAGCTCGTTGCGGGTGAGCGCGTCACGGTGGTGCTGCTGGAGGCCGACATCGTGCGCCGGCGCCTCCGCTTCGAGGTCAAACCGACGGACGCGCCCCACGGGGGCCTGGAATGACGCGGGAGACGGGCGGGCAGGGTAGTCTTTAATGCGTAGTAATGGATGCCCGGTCGTTATCGTCGATAACCCGCAGTACCTACTCGATCCCGAGTCTTCCCGCAGGCGCAGGTCTCCCTCCGCAGCCCGCACGCAGTTGCAAGCCCGCGATCGGCTTCCACTGGACGCCCTGCGCCCGCCGATACGCTCCGCACGGGATGCACCCCATCCCGGCGTCGAGCCTCAGCGGCCGCAGAGCCTGAATGAACGGTAGAACGTGCACAATTCGAACACAGACATCACGGCGGACACGCACCACCTCGTCGCCGACAACTCCTCCGACGCCATCGACGTCGAGGAGACCCTGGTCACCACCGAGGAGCCGCACGCGGCCGTCGCCGAGACCTTCGCGGACTTCAATGTCCGCCCGGACATCGTCGAGTCCCTCGCGGACGCCGGCATCACCCACCCCTTCCCCATCCAGGCGATGACCCTGTCGATCGCCCTCGGCGGCCACGACATCATCGGCCAGGCGAAGACGGGAACGGGCAAGACCCTCGGCTTCGGTATCCCCGCCATCCAGCGTGTCGTCGGCCCCGACGACGAAGGCTACGATCGGCTCCCGGTTCCCGGCGCGCCGCAGGCCCTCGTCGTCGTCCCGACGCGCGAGCTCGCCGTCCAGGTCGCCAGCGACCTCACGACGGCAGCCAGGAAGCGCAACGCGCGCATCGTCACCATCTACGGCGGCCGCGCCTACGAGCCGCAGATCGAGGCCATCAAGAAGGGCGTCGAGATCGTGGTGGGCACGCCCGGCCGCCTGATCGACCTGTACCGGCAGAAGCTGCTGGTCCTCAAGAACGTGAAGATCGTCGTGCTGGACGAGGCCGACGAGATGCTGGACCTCGGCTTCCTGCCCGACGTCGAGACCCTGATCGCCGCGACACCGCCGGTACGCCAGACCCTCCTGTTCTCCGCGACCATGCCCGGCCCCGTCATCGCCATGGCGCGCCGCTACATGACGCAGCCCACCCACATCCGCGCCGCGGACCCCGAGGACGAGGGCATCACCAAGAAGGACATCCGCCAGGTCATCTACCGGGCCCACAACCTGGACAAGGCCGAGGTCGTGGCCCGCATCCTGCAGTCCCGGAACCGCGGACGCGCCATCATCTTCTGCAAGACGAAGCGCACCGCCGCGAAGCTCTCCGAGGAACTCATCGACCGCGGCTTCGCGGCCGGGGCCATCCATGGAGATCTCGGACAGGGCGCGCGCGAGCAGGCACTGCGTGCCTTCCGCGGTGACAAGATCGACGTGCTCGTGGCGACGGAGGTCGCGGCCCGCGGCATCGACGTCGAGGACATCACGCACGTCATCAACTACCAGTGCCCCGAGGACGAGAAGGCCTACCTGCACCGCGTGGGCCGCACGGGACGCGCCGGCAAGAAGGGTACCGCGGTCACGTTCGTCGACTGGGACGACGTCCCCCGCTGGGGCCTGATCAACAAGGCGCTCGGGCTCGACACCCCGGAGCCCGTGGAGACCTACTCCTCGTCGCCCCACCTGTACACGGACCTGGACATCCCCGAGGGCACCAAGGGACGCCTCCCCCGGAAGGACCGCAAGCTCGCCGGCATCGACGCGGAGGTCCTCGAGGACCTCGGCGAGACCGGCAAGCGCGGCGGCGGGCACTCCGACGGAACCAGGAGCGACGCCGGCAGGAACGACGGCGGCCGCGGGCGTTCCGGTGACCGCGGACCGCGACGCGACGGTGCCGCCGGCGAGGGCTCACGCGGCTCGCGGGGCCGTGGACGCAGCGACAGCCGCACCAGCGAGGCCCCTGCAGCGCCTGCGGCCGATGGCGTCGAGGGTGGCCGGGGTCGCCGCTCCGCCGGCGACGGCGAGGCCCCGGCGGGCGACCGCCAGCGCCGCAGCCG
Organism: Arthrobacter rhamnosi; assembly: GCF_054510975.1. NCBI lineage: Bacteria > Bacillati > Actinomycetota > Actinomycetes > Micrococcales > Micrococcaceae > Arthrobacter > Arthrobacter rhamnosi. The sequence continues at coordinate 107,972 of NZ_JBTNDN010000001.1, forward strand.
CACCCGCCGACGCAACGGCGAGGTCGTCGCGAAGCCTGCCGGCGGCGCAGAGGACTAGCCCTCGGTGACCGAGCTTCCTGCGCCGTCCGTACTGCCCAGCTGGAGTGCGGACGGCGCCAACCTCGTGGTGCACGCGGACAACGCGGAATACCTGGCCACCCTCCCCGACGCGGCGTTCACGATGATCTACGTGGACCCGCCCTTCAACACCGGCCGTGTGCAGCGCCGCCAGCAGACCACCATGGTCCGGGCGGCCGGAGGCACGGGCGATCGTGTGGGCTTCAAGGGGCTCTCCTACTCGACCGTCAAGGGCATGCTGGCGAGCTACGACGACGCGTTCGAGGACTACTGGGACTTCCTCGCGCCACGGCTCGCCGAGGCATGGCGGCTCCTCGCGGACGACGGCACGCTCTACCTGCACCTCGACTACCGCGAGGTGCACTACGCCAAGGTCATGCTGGACGCCCTGTTCGGGCGCGACTGCTTCCTCAACGAGATCATCTGGGCCTACGACTACGGTGCACGGGCCAAGCGCAAGTGGCCCGCCAAGCACGACAACATCCTCGTGTACGTGAAGAACCCGTCGGGCTACTACTTCAACAGCGACGAGGTGGACCGGGAACCCTACATGGCTCCCGGCCTCGTGACCGCCGAGAAGGCTGCGCTCGGCAAGCTGCCGACCGACGTCTGGTGGCACACCATCGTGTCCCCGACCGGCCGCGAGAAGACGGGCTATCCGACGCAGAAGCCCGAGGGCCTGCTGCGGCGGGCCGTCGCGGCGAGCAGCCGGGAGGGCGACTGGGTGCTGGACTTCTTCGCCGGGTCGGGGACGCTCGGAGCGGTCGCGGGCAAGCTCGGGCGCCGCTTCGTCTGCGTGGACCGCAATCCCCAGGCCGTCGACGTCATGCACGCCCGCCTGGCCCCATGGATCCGGGTCCCGGGCAGCACGGCTAGCTGATCGGGGTCCCCGTCGCCAGGGACACGATGGCCTCGAGGGCCTGCCCGCTCGTGACGTTCTCCCCGAGCAGGTTCGGCTTCCCGCTGCCGTGGTAGTCGCTGGAGCCCGTGACGAGGAGACCGTTGTCGCGCGCGATCCTCCGCAGCTCCACCCGGGCGTCCTCCGGGTTGTCCCGGTGATCGATCTCCAGGCCCAGCAGCCCGGCGTCGATCATCTCGTCGATGACCGCGCCGCCCACCACGGCTCCGCGATTGAACGCGGACGGGTGCGCGAAGACGGGGACACCGCCCGCCTCCCGGATGAGGGACACCGCCTCCGCGGGGTGCGGCGCGTAGTGGCTGACCCAGTAGGGTGAGCGCGCCGTCAGGACGCGCTCGAACGCTTCCGAACGGGTGGCCACCACTCCCAGCGCGATCAGCGCGTCCGCGATGTGCGGGCGCCCCACGGTCGCACCCTCGGTCACATGCTCCTCGACCAGGTCCCAGGTGATGGGGAAGTCCGCGGACATGAGCTCGACCATGCGGCGGGCCCTCGTGAGCCGCGCGGTGCGGGATCTCGCGATCTCCTTCCGCAGGCCGGCGTGCCCCGGATCGTGCAGGTAGGACAGCACGTGCACGCTGATGCCGGTGTCGGTGCGGCAGGAGACCTCCATGCCGGGGACGAAGGTGATGCCGTGGGCCGCGGCCGCCGCGGCGGCGCGCTCCCAGCCGGCCGTGGAGTCGTGGTCGGTGAGTGCGACGGCGTCGAGTCCTGCGGCCGCCGCGGACGCGATCAGGACGTCGGGGTCCTCGGTACCGTCCGAGACATTGGAGTGCGTGTGCAGATCGATTCTCACCGGACCCAATCTACGCGCCGTCGCCCGCTCCGTCCGGCACCGGCGCCCCGCCCTGCGGGAGGTACGGACTTTCCTGCTGCGCGGCGACGGTGAGACGATGGCGGGGTGAGCACCGACGACACCGCATCCGCAGCCCGAAATCCCACCGACTCGCCGGAGGGCCAGCCGCTGTCAGACCGCAACGACAACCGCTCCCAGCGGCCCGACTCCGACGCCTTCAAGGCGTTCATGGCCGGCAGCTGGGCGCCCGCCTCGGACGAGCTCCCCGACGCGGCGCCCGTCGCCGCCCATGCCGCCCGCCGTCGTCGTGCCATCTCCGACCGCTTCCCCGGCGAGCGCCTCGTCATTCCGGCCGGGCCCTTCAAGGTCCGGTCCAACGACACCGACTATCGGTACCGCCCGCACTCCGGCTTCGCGCACCTGACCGGCCTCGGACTCGACCACGAGCCCGACGCCGTCCTCGTCCTCGAGCCCGTCGATCCGGGAACGGGCGACGACGGCGGCAACCACACGGCCACGCTGTACTTCCGGGAGCTGGCCGGCCGCGACAGCGCGGAGTTCTACGCGAACGCGCGCTACGGCGGGTTCTGGATCGGCGATCGCCTCTCGATGGCGCAGATCCGGGCACAGCTCGCCCTCGAGACGGCGGACCTCGCCGACCTCGAGGTCGCCATCACCAAGGACGCCGGTGTCGCCGCGATCGGCGGTGTGAGCATCCGCCTGCTGCGCGAGGTCGACTTCAACGCCGATGCGCTCGTCGACACCTCCCGCATCAACACGGGCGTGGACCTCGAGAAGGCCGACGCCCTCGACGCGGTGCTCGCCGAAGCCCTGTCCGAACTGAGGCTCATCAAGGACGCCTGGGAGATCGAGCAGATGGAAGCCGCCGTCGCGGCCACCGTCAACGGGTTCCACGAGGTCGTCCGGACCCTCCCCCGTGCCATCACCCACCCGCGCGGCGAACGCGTGGTCGAAGGCGCGTTCTTCGCACGGGCCCGCGAGGAGGGCAACGATCTCGGCTACGACACCATCGCCGCATCGGGGAACAACGCCACCACGCTGCACTGGATCCGCAACACGGGCTCCCTCAGGGCCGGCGAGCTGCTCCTGCTCGACGCCGGGGTCGAGGCGGAGAGCCTCTACACCGCGGACATCACCCGGACCCTGCCCGTCAACGGGCGCTACTCGGACGTCCAGCGGAAGGTCTACCAGGCCGTGCTCGACGCCGCCGACGCCGGGTTCGCCGCCGCGCAACCCGGCCGCAGGTTCCGCGAGGTCCACCTCGCGGCCGTCACGGTGCTGGCGGAGAACCTGGACCGCTGGGGCCTCCTGCCCGTGTCCCTCGAGGAGGCGCTGGCACCGGAGGGCCAGCACCACCGCCGCTGGATGCCGCACGGCACGAGCCACCACCTCGGCCTGGACGTCCACGACTGCGCCCAGGCCAAGCGCGACCTGTACCTGGACGGCGTCCTGACGGAGGGCATGGTGTTCACCATCGAACCCGGCCTCTACTTCAAGGCCGAGGACCTCGCCGTCCCGGAGGAGTACCGCGGGATCGGCGTGCGCATCGAGGACGACATCCTGATGACGGCGAACGGCCCGGTCAACCTCAGCGCGGCCCTTCCCCGCACTCCGGACGACGTCGAGGACTGGATGGCCGGCATCTGGGGCAACGAGTAGGCTGCCGCCGGGCTGGAGACGGCCCGGAACGGATACGGCTCGGAATGGAAAAGGCAGGGACCCGAGGGTCCCTGCCTTTTCCGTTCCCGGCCCGGTGTCCGGCCGGTGCCGTCCGATCCTCAGCTGGGGTCAGCGCGGTCCGCCGGCGGCTGAGGAGCCATGCGAGCCGGATCCCTGGCCGTCGGTCGCAGCGTCCTGGGAAGCGGGTGCCGGTGTACCGGGCTCCGGCGTCGGCCCGACGGGAGAGTCCTCGACGCGCACACCGTACTGGGGCCGTCCGTCCGGAAGGTCGGGGAACTGTCCCCTGCGGGGCCCAGCGGTGCCGGGACCGGCGGTCTCACCCTCCGCCGTCCCGGGCTGCTGCGGCTGCTGCGGCTGCGGCGGCTGCTGCGGCTGCTGCTGCTGTCCGGAGTAGGGGTCGTTCCACGACGCCGGGCGCTCGGGCGCCTGCTGCGGAGCACGGCCCGGGGCCGAGCCCCACGGCTGTGAATTCGCCCCGGGGTGCTGCGCCTGCCCGTTCATGGGGAGCTGCTGGAGCAGGCGACGGGCATCCGCTGCAAGGCTCGGGTCCACGATGACGTCGTAGCTCGTCGCGATCACCTGGCTCGTGGAGGTGAAGTCGCGCTTGCCGCGCTGGAACGCGTAGGTGATGACGCCGAAGAGCAGCCAGAAGATGGCGCCCAGCGCGATCGAGGAGGAGATGGTGCTGCCCGCCTCGCTGCCGGCGAAGAGACTCAGGATCAGTCCCACGAACAGTCCGAACCAGGCTCCCGTCGCGGCACTGGCGAGCGCCACCCGCGGGTAGCTGAGGCGACCCGTGACGCGCTCCACCGTCTTCAGGTCGTTGCCGATGATGGCCACGCGCTCCACGGCGAACTTGTTGTCGGCGAGGTAGTCCACGGCTTTCTGCGCGTCGAGGTAGCCGGTGTACCGGCCGATGGTCTCGCCCGAGGGCAACACCCGGCCCTGGTCGCGGGATGCAGTGGTTCCAAGTGGTGGTGTCGACATGCGTCCATTCTCCCGTACCGCTCCCGCCGATGGGAGGCGGTACGCCGGAGGTGAACTCCCGAGCCGCCGGATGCCCGTCCGCAGGACGCCGGAAGCATGGGTCCACCAGCCGCCGTCGTGCGTCTTCCGCAGGGACGATACCCTCCCGGCGCGCCGCGCCGGATAGCCTAGAGCAGTGACTACCAACCCGACCCGCGTCTTCGTCGCCCGACTGCTGGGCCTCGATGTCTTCGATCCGCTGGGCGACCGCCTGGGCCGCCTGCGGGACGCCGTCGTGCTCGACCGCGGCCCGACCAAGGCCCCGCAGGTGGTAGGCCTCGTGGTCGAGGTCCCCGGCAAAAAACGCGTCTTCGTGCCGATGACCCGCATCACCTCGATGGACCCGTCCCAGATCATCTGCACCGGTCTCGTCAACCTCCGCCGCTTCGAGCAGCGCGGCGCTGAGATGCTCGTCGTGGCCGAGCTCTTCGACCGCCGCCTCACCCTGCGCGACGGCAGTGGCAGCGCCGTCGTCGAGGACATCGCGATGGAGCGCAACCGTGCAGGCGACTGGCACGTCTCCCAGCTGTTCGTGCGACGCGGCGGGTCCACCTCTCCCCTGCGCGGTCTCCGGCGCGGCGGCGAGCGCCTCATCATCGGCTGGCTCGACGCCTTCCACGGGACGACGGACGAACCGCAGGGCGCCACCCAGTTCGTCGCCCAGCACGACGACCTCAAGCCCGCCGACTTCGCCGACGCGCTGCACGAGATGAACGACAAGCGGCGCATCGAGGTGGCCGGAGAACTCCAGGACGACCGCCTCGCGGACGTCCTCCAGGAACTGCCCGACGACGACCAGGTCCAGATCCTCCAGTCCCTGACGCGCGAGCGCGCGGCGGACGTCCTCGAGGAGATGGACCCCGACGACGCGGCCGACCTCCTCAACGAGCTCCCCGAGGCGCAGAAGGAGGAACTCCTCCAGCTCATGGAGCCCGACGACGCCGAGGACGTACGCCGCCTGCTCGAGTACGAGGAGGACACGGCGGGCTCCCTCATGACCACCGTGCCGGTCATCCTCCCGCCCGAGGCGACGGTCGCCGAGGCCCTCGCGCACGTCCGGCGCGAGGAGCTGACACCGGCCCTCGCGTCGTCCATCTTCGTGTGTCGGCCTCCGCTCGAGACGCCGACCGGGCGCTACCTCGGCGTGGTGCACATCCAGCAGCTGCTGCGCTACCCGCCGCCGGAGCCGCTCGGCAACATCATCGACACGGACCTCGAGGCCGTGGGCGACCAGGCGAACGTGAGCGAGGTATCGAGGATCCTCGCCACCTACAACCTGAACTCCCTGCCGGTGGTGAACGCCGACGGCAGGCTGGTGGGGGCGGTGACCGTCGACGACGTGCTGGATCACCTGCTGCCCGACGACTGGCGGGCACAGGACGACAGCTCCGCAGCGAAACGAGGTGACCGCCGTGGTTGAGAAGATCCGATCGAATTCACGTGGGCTCGACACGCCACGGGAGGCGCGCAAACGCCTCCTCCCGCGCCTGCGACCGAACCCGGACCGCTTCGGCAGCGGCACGGAGAATATCGCCCGTTTCATGGGTACCCCGCAGTTCCTCTTCTACATGACGGTCTTCGTCGCGGTCTGGCTGACCTGGAACACCGTCGCTCCCGCGAACCTGCGCTTCGACAGCGCGGCACTGGGGTTCACGGCACTGACCCTGATGCTCTCCCTGCAGGCCTCCTATGCCGCGCCCCTGCTGCTGCTCGCGCAGAACCGCCAGGACGACCGCGACCGCGTCTCCATGCGTGAGGACCGCCAGCGGGCGGAGCGGAACCTGTCCGACACCGAGTACCTGACGCGGGAGATCGCGGAGCTGCGCATCGCCCTGCGCGAGGTGGCGACACGCGACTACGTCCGCTCCGAGCTCCGCTCCATCCTCGAGGAACTCCTCGAGACGACCGACGGCCAGGAGCTGACCCTGCAGAAACGGAAGCCCCGGAAGCCGTCGGAGAACACCGTGGCGATGCCGAAGGTCCAGCCCGCCGGGAGGAAACCCGTCCGGTGAGCCCCCTGCCCGACGAGGAGGCCGTGCGGACGGCCCTCACCACCGTCATCGACCCCGAACTGCGCCGCCCCATCACCGAACTCGGCATGCTCGAGTCCGTGTCCGTCACGGGACGGACGGTGCGGATCCGGGTCCTGCTGACGATCGCCGGCTGCCCCCTGCGCGACACGATCACGCAGGACGCCGAAGCCGCCCTGTCCGCCGTCGACGGCGTGGAGCGCGTCGAGGTCGAGCTCGGCGTCATGGACCAGGCCCAGCGCGACGCGCTGAAGGAGCAGCTGAGGGGCGCCGGCGGCCGCCGCGGCATCCCCTTCAACGACCCGTCGTCGCTCACGCGCGTCTATGCGGTGGCGAGCGGCAAGGGCGGTGTCGGAAAATCCAGCGTGACGGTGAACCTGGCGGTCGCCATGGCCGCGCAGGGACTGCGGGTGGGCATCGTGGACGCCGATGTGTACGGCTTCTCCGTCCCCGCCCTCCTGGGCATCACGCAGCAGCCCACGCGCGTCGACGAGCTCATCCTGCCGCCGGTCGCCCACGGCGTGAAGGTGATCTCCATCGGGATGTTCGTGGAGGGCAACCAGCCCATCTCCTGGCGGGGTCCCATGCTGCACCGGGCACTCGAGCAGTTCCTCACGGACGTCTACTTCGGCGACCTGGACGCCCTGTTCCTCGACCTCCCCCCGGGGACGGGTGACATCGCCATCTCCGTTGCGCAGCTGCTGCCGTCCTCCGAGCTCCTGGTCGTCACGACGCCGCAGAGTGCCGCCGCCGATGTCGCCGAACGGGCCGGTGCCATGGCCGCGCAGACGGGACAGCGCGTCGCCGGGGTCATCGAGAACATGTCCTGGCTCGAGCTGCCCGACGGCGGGCGGCTCGAGCTCTTCGGCGCCGGGGGTGGGAGCACGCTCGCCGCGCGGCTGTCGGCCACGCTGGGCACGGAGATCCCCCTGCTGGGCAGCATCCCGCTGGACGTCGCCCTCCGGGAAGGCGGCGATGCCGGCACTCCCCTCGTCCTCGGCGGAGGGACCTCCACGGCCCGTGCCGAGCTGACGGCGATCGCTTCCACGCTCGCCCGCCGCCCCCGCGGCCTGGACGGCCTGAGGCTGCCGGTCAGCCTCCGCTGACGGGGGGCATGGCCTCCGCTAGGTCGCCTCGAGGTCGTAGGGCGCGGCCTGCCCGGCTTCGAGGCGCGGTACGGCGGGTGGGCGGGCGACGCCGGGCGCAGGCGCAGCGGGTACGGGCCGGGGGCCACCACCGCTGACAGGCTTGAAGACGTCCTCGATGTCGTCGAGGAGCGCTTCCTTGATGATGCGGCGGGGGTCGTACTGGCGGGGGTCCAGCTTGCGCCAATCGACCTCGTCCAGTTCCGGACCGACCTCTTCCCGGAGTTGCTCGCGGGCTCCCGTGGCCATGCGCCGCAGGCCCTTCACGAGCCGGGCGAGTTGGGCCGCGTACTCCGGGAGCCGTTCCGGGCCGAGCACCACGACGGCGATGAACGCCAGGACCACGAGTTCGAGGCCGTTGATTCCCAACACGTGAAAAGACTACCTTCCCGGCCGGTGCCGACCACATTCGCCCCTACCGGACGAGCCCCGCGGGGCGGGAGCCGTGGCGCGCTGCCGTCGGCGTCGTCGCAGGGCCGCGCCTACCCGTTCGCGCCGGGATGCGTGATCATCGAGAGGCCGCGGAGAATCCGCTCCATCATCGAGTCCTCCTGGGCCTGCGGCGACAGGGCCAGCTGGGCGTGCTCCGCCGTGACGAGCTGGCTGAGCGTCTGCGGCATCGCGGCGGCAGGCAGGTTCGAGACCACCGTGTAGGTCACGGACGGCGAGTCGAGCACCACCTGCCATGGTTCGCCGGGACGGACCCAGACGTCGCGCTCGGCGCCGCCGATGTGTTCGAAACCGTCCGCCGTCACGATGTTGCCGGTCACGGCGTTCAGCGGCGGAGCGGCGGCGCCGCGAACCCCGCTGACCTTCCGCTGTTCGTAGATGGTGACGGTGTCGTCGTCGTTCTCGAGGACGATCTCCAGCGTCGGCCTGCCTGCGACCGTGATGCCCTCGGCACTCTGCAGCGTGAAGCCGAGGGATTCGAGCTCCGGGCAGTACCAGCCTCCGGACCGGAGGGTCTCCAGCTGGTCGGTGTCCAGGTAGGTGGGCGTCTGCGACGCGACGGACTCCCAGCGCGCCTGCAGCGCGGTGACCCCCGTCGCCGCCCCTTCGGCCGTGGCGGGCCGCGCCTCGGACCCCATGACGTAGGCGCTCCCGAGGATGGCGGTGGCGACGGCGGCCGATGCACCGACGGCGGTGAGCACCGTCCGGCTCCGGGGGGCGGCCCGTTCGTGGTGCTCGCGCACGAAGGCCGCGCTGGAACCCGTGCGGGCCCCGTGCATGCCGGTATTCATGCCGCGATTCAGGCCGGCGGTGGCGCCGAAGGCGGGCGACAGGAGCCTGCGCTGGAGGTCCGGATCCGGGGCCGGGTTCCGCAGGCCCAGCAGGGCGCTCTTGAGGCTCCGAAGGTGCGAGACCGTCGCGGCGCACGACGCACAGCGTGAGACGTGCTGTTCGACGGCGATCCGGCGCCGGTCGGACAGCTCACCGTCCACGAGGTCCTGCAGGGAGCGATGGGGATGAAGCATCGTTCCTAACCCAGGCCGGCAATCCGTGGGACGCCCAGGGCGGCGCCGTTCCCGCCCGGCTTCCGGGGGTCGCGGTGGGCGAGCTTCTCCCGCAGCATCGTCCTGCCCCGGTGGATGCGCGAGCGGACGGTCCCGAGCTTGACGCCGAGGACCTGCGCCACCTCGTCGTACGCCAGGCCCTCGAGGTCGCACAGCACCACGGCGGCGCGGAAGTCCGGCGGGAGTTCTTCCAGGGCTGCCTGCACGTCGATGTCCAGGTTGTTGAATTCGAAGCTGCGCTCGGGGCCGGGATGCTTGCTCGGCAACCTGCTCTCGGCTTCTTCCGTCAGTCCGTCGAACCGGATGCGAGTCTTGCGCCGCGCCTGGTCGAGGAACAGGTTGGTGGTGATCCGGTGCAGCCAGCCGTCCAGCGTGCCGGGCTTGAAGTTCGCCAGCGAACGGAAGACCCTCACGAAGACCTCCTGCGTGAGGTCCTCGGCGTCGAACTTGTTGCCGGTGAGGCGGTAGGCCAGCCGGTAGACCTTCGGCGAGTAGTTGGTGACGACTTCTTCCCAGGACGGCGCGACCCACGGGTTGCCGTGCTCGTCGAGGAGAGGCACGTCCGCTCCGGGAACGGCCTCCATGGCGGCCTGTACCGCCTTCACGCTAGACATCATCTACCCCTTCTCGCCACGCATCCCGAACAGGTCCTACCCCGCGGCCGCGGCTGCGGTGGTATCGGGGATTCGGGGCCGTGCCCATGCTGGATGTCCGAGAAGGAAGTCTTTCTCACCAAGCTGGGAACTGGCTGGCAAGGACATGGTGTGTGCGTATCCGGGGACGCCGGGCCCGCTCTCCTCGCCTGCGCGCACCCGCCCGCCCGCATGGAAGTCCGACGGCGCCGCACAGTAGTGTTGGGGCGGGGCGCCTGCCTCCCCGCCACTTCCCGCAACCACAGAACGGATGTCCATGGCCGCCGACAAACACAGCAGCTGGTCCTACACCGAAGGACTCCCCGACGAGGACGACATCCTGCTTAGGGCGCGCGACCGCTCCCATGAACTCGGTGTCGCCCCTGTCACTCCTGCCGTCGGCGCAGCACTCACCGTCCTCGCGGCGGCCTCCAAGGCGAGCACCGCGGTCGAGGTGGGTGCCGGAGCAGGGGTGTCAGGAGTTTGCCTGCTGAGGGGCCTCGGCCGGAATGCGGTCCTGACCACCATCGATTCCGACGTCGACCACCTCCGGGCCGCCCGGGAGGCCTACTCCGAGGCCGGCATCCCCTCGAACCGCACACGCACCATCTCGGGGCGCGCGGCCGACGTGCTGCCGCGGCTGACCGATGCCGCGTACGACCTGGTGTTCATCGACGCCGACAAGGCGGGCCTGCCGGTCTACGTCGAGCAGGCAACGCGCCTGCTCAAGGACGGCGGCATCATGATCATCAACGACGCACTGGACCAGGACCGGGTGGCGGAACCTGCCGTGCGTGAACAGTCGACGAATACGCTCCGCCAGGTGGGGAAGATGATCCGTGAGAACGAGGCCCTCGTCTCGGCACTCGTGCCGACGGGCACCGGGCTCCTGCTCGCGGTCAAGCAGCGCGCCTAGCGGCGGCGGGCGGGCGGCGGCTGCCGCCTGCCCCGACGCCTGGAACAGGAAGCCGGGACTCCTGGCTGGGATCGCCTAGGTGGTGACGGTGAGCAGGCAGTCCTTGAGCTTGCCCGCTTCCTCGGCGTTCAGTTCGACGACAAGGCGTCCACCGCCGTCGATCGGCACCCGCATGATGAGGCTGCGCCCCTCCTTGGTGACTTCCATCGGTCCATCGCCGGTACGCGGTTTCATGGCAGCCATAGGGGTGTCCCTTTCAACAGGGCGCGACCGCGATCAGCGGCAGCGCGACAGTAAACAGTGCGCCGGCCGGTAGCCCATAGGGGTGTCCCGCAGTGCACGTCATCACCTTCATTATTCAGCACAAGCCCTTCACCTGCTAATTCAGGTGCGGCGTGGATCACACTCAGGGGGGATAATCCCCGTCCGGTCCCGACGGGGTCCAGCCCCACAGCCAGTCCACCCAGATGAACTGGAGCAGCACCGATACCGGCAGCAGCACCCAGAGGATACGGGCCCCGAAGCGGCTGCCGGTGACGGCGAGTGCCAGGGGGAACAGCGGGAACAGTATCCGCCAGGTGCTCGACTGCGGGTCCCAGAACGCCCCGAGGTACAGCAGGTAGCCCGCGCACCAGGCGCCGGCGACCAGCCCCATCGAGCGCACGGCGGGCGTGAGGAAGAGCGCGACGACGACCAGGAGCAGGCCCGCGACGACCAGCACAGCCGCGGCAGGACCTACGACCGCGGCCGGTGCCTCGAACCACGGCGCGAAGGGGACCAGCGCCTCGCCCCGCCAGGCGGTCTCGGTCGCCACATAAGCGTTCCGCTGCCCCGTGACGGTCCAGGCGATCAGCGGCCAGGCGACGGCGCCGAGCGACGAGACCACGCCCAGCAGGAACACGGGCAGCACCGGCTGGGCCGGCGGCCCCCCGGGGAGGACGCTGCGCCGGACGGAGCGGAGGGCGGCAAGGAACAGGATCCCCACCGCGACGGCGAAGGGCACCCCGGCCGGTCGTGCCAGGCACATCAGCACGACGACGGGCATCGCCGCGTAGTACCGGCCCGTGGACACCAGGTACAGCGCGGACGCGAGGAGCAGCAGGTGCAGTGACTCCGCGTACGGCACCTGGAGGATGGCGGAGACGGGCGCGAAGGACACGACGGCGACGCCTGCGAGCGCCGCCCGGTGGTCCGACCCGAGACGGAAGAGCCGGTAGATCATCAGCGACGCACCCGCTGCGGCAGTCAGGGACACGAGAGGCGCGAGGATCCCCCAGCCCAGGCCGGTGGCGGCGTCGAGGGCCCGGACGAGTCCCGGGTAGAGCGGGTAGAACGCCCACGCGTTGTGGCTCACGTTGCCCAGCGCGTCGCGCGGCAGGTCCGTCGGGTAGCCCTCGGTGAAGATGCGTTCGTACCAGCCGCTGTCCCAGTAGTTGATGAAGGTGCCGTACGCGGGGGCCGGACCGGACCAGGGGCTGAGGCCCTGGCGTACCGCCGCGAGCAGGAGGATCCCCGTCGAGACGAGGCGCCCGGCGAGGAAGACCGCCAGGACCTGCAGGGACCAGTGCGCGAACCGGTGCGCGGACCGGTTCTGCCGGGCCGGCAGCACGCGGCTCACGGGCCGGAGGGGGCGGACGCGGCCGATGGAGGCCCGCCCTGCTGCGGCTCGGCCCGGACCCAGCAGTCCCGCAGGTGGTCGTTCACGTACCCCGTGGCCTGGAGCATCGCGTACGCGGTCGTGGGTCCGACGAAGCGGAAGCCGAGTCCGCGGAGTTCCCGGGCCAGCGCCGTGCTCTCGGGGGTGATGGCCGGGACATCCACGAGGGTGGCGGGCGCGGGCCCGGAGACCGGCCGGTGGCTTTCGAGGACCGAGCCGAGGGTGGTCCCGTCCGGGAGCACGAGAAGGGCACGGGCGTTCGCGATGGTCGCCTCGATCTTCTGCCGGTTCCGCACGATGCCGGCATCACCCATCAGCCGCTCGATGTCCTGCGCGCCGAAGCCCGCGACGACGGCGGGATCGAACCCGGCGAAGGCCCGGCGGAACGCCTCGCGCTTCCGCAGGATGGTGATCCAGCTCAGGCCCGACTGGAACGCTTCGAGGCTCAGGCGCTCGAACAGGCCGGCCTCACCGAGCACGGGCCGTCCCCACTCCTCGTCGTGGTACCGCTCGTACTCCTCGCTCGACACCGCCCAGCCGCAGCGCCTCCGGCCGTCGGACCCGGGAACCGCCCCGCTCATCCGGCGTCCCTGGCCGCGAGCTGCGAGCGCAGGTCCCGGATGACCGCGTCGCGCTCCTCGAGCGCCGCGGCCAGCCGGTCCAGGACCTCGTCCACCTGGTCCATCCGGTACCCGCGCAGTCCGAGGCCGAAGCGGACGGCATCGACGTCGCGGGCCGAAGGGGTGTCGGGAAGGAGGACGGGCGGTAGCGAGGCCACCGGCTCCACCAGACCCATGCCGTTCCCCGGGGAATCGTCGTCGTGCCCGGCGGAACCGGCGCCGGAGGCGGCCCGGAAGCCCGCCCCGATGTGCTGGAACGCCGCCGGCACCGGGCGCCCCGAAGCAAGGACCGCTGTTGCTCCCATCAGCAGGATGGCGAGGATCACCAGGAAGATAGTCACACCGCAATGGTGCCAGAGCGGTCCCGGGAGGGTCAGGACCGGGGTCAGGACGGGTGGTCGTGGCCCGCCGATGCCGCCACGATCCGCACGGCCTCCTCTGCGGTGTCGACGAGCTGCAGCAGTGAGAGATCCTTCTCGGACACGGTTCCTTCCGCGATCAGCGTGCCTTTGATCCAGTCGATGAGGGGGCGCCAGTAATCGACGCCGATCAGCACGATGGGGAAGGAGGTCACCTTGCCGGTCTGCACGAGCGTCATCGCCTCGAACAGCTCGTCGAGGGTTCCGAACCCACCCGGCAGGACCACGAAACCGCTCGCGTACTTGACGAACATGGTCTTGCGGGCGAAGAAGTACCGGAAGTTGATGCCGAGGTCCACCCACTCGTTCATGCCCTGTTCGAACGGCAGCTCGATGCCCAGCCCCACCGACGTCCCGCCCGCCTCGCAGGCTCCCTTGTTGGCGGCCTCCATGGCGCCCGGACCGCCCCCGGTGATGACGGCGAAGCCCGACTGCACGAGCCTCCGGCCCACCTCCTCGCCGATCGCGTAGTAGGACGAGCTCCGCGCGGTCCGGGCCGATCCGAAGACGCTGATGGCGGGGCCGAGGTCGGCGAGGGTCCCGAAGCCCTCCACGAACTCGCTCTGGATGCGTAGCACGCGCCAGGGGTCGGTGCGGGTGAAGCCCTTGGTGTCGTCCGCGTCGAGGAGCATGTTGTCCGACTGCGGCACCGTCGCCTGGGCGCGGCGCAGCTCCACGGAGCCCTTCCGCCTGGTCGCCCTGCCCGCCCCGTTGCTCGTCCCCGGAGGGCTGGCACCGAACGGACCGCCGTCCTCGGCGGAGGACTGGGGGGAACCTGTGCCGGCGTCGTCGTCGTACACAGGGGGGCGAGCTTCGTCGCTGGCCGCGGGGTGCTGGGAGGGGGACATTTACCTAGGCTAACCAACAGCCGGCGCCCCGGGGCGCTTTTGATTGCTCTTCAATCACGATCAGGGCCTTTCCGCTCCGCCGTATCGCCCGCGAGGAATAGTTCGCTAGATTTCTCCCATGACAAGTGAACAGCAACCGACTGTGCCCGCGTCCTCGGGAAACACCCTCGTCTCCCTCAAGAACGTGAACAAGCATTTCGGGGAGCTGCACGTTCTCCGGGACATCAATCTCGAGGTCGCCCGAGGCGAGGTCGTCGTTGTCATCGGCCCCTCCGGTTCCGGTAAGTCGACGCTGTGCCGCGCGATCAACCGCCTCGAGACGATCGACGACGGCGAGATCTCCATCGATGGCAAGGTGCTCCCCGCCGAGGGGAAGGCCCTTGCGAAGCTCCGCGCGGACGTCGGCATGGTCTTCCAGTCGTTCAACCTCTTCGCCCACAAGTCCATCCTCGAGAACGTCACGCTCGGCCCGGTGAAGGTCCGGGGCATGAAGAGCGGTGAGGCGAAGGACCTGGCGATGTCCCTCCTCAAGCGCGTCGGCGTCGACAACCAGGCGCAGAAGCTCCCGGCCCAGCTGTCCGGTGGCCAGCAGCAGCGTGTCGCGATCGCCCGCGCGCTGGCCATGCGACCGAAGGTGATGCTGTTCGACGAGCCCACCTCGGCGCTCGACCCCGAGATGATCAACGAGGTCCTCGACGCCATGGTGGCCCTTGCCAAGGAGGGCATGACGATGATCGTGGTGACCCATGAGATGGGGTTCGCCCGCAAGGCCGCCGACCGTGTGATCTTCATGGCCGACGGCCAGATCATGGAGCAGGCGACGCCCGAGGAGTTCTTCACCAATCCGCAGAGTGACCGCGCCAAGGACTTCCTCGGCAAGATCCTCTCGCACTGACCCCCGTATCCGAAGAGGCCATCGGCCGCAATGCAAGGAGAACCAATGCGCACAACCCGATACGCAGCAGCCGCGGTGGCTGCACTCGCCGCACTGACGCTGTCCGCCTGTGGTGGCGGCGACAGCGGCGAGAGCGAGGGCGGCGATGCCGGCGGTGAGACCGTCCGCATCGGCATCAAGTTCGACCAGCCCGGCCTCGGCTTCGACGAGGGCGGCTCCTACTCCGGTTTCGACGTCGACGTGGCCAAGTACGTGGCAGGCGAGCTCGGGTTCACCGAGGACCAGATCGAGTTCGTGGAAGCCCCGTCCGCCAACCGCGAGAACCTGCTGTCCAACAACCAGGTGGACATGATCTTCGCGACGTACTCCATCACCGACACCCGCAAGGAGACGGTGGACTTCGCCGGCCCGTACTTCGTGGCCGGCCAGGACCTCCTCGTCCCCACGGACAGCGACATCACCGGCCCCGAGGACCTCGAGGGCAAGAACCTCTGCTCGGTGACCGGTTCCACGTCCGCGCAGAAGATCAAGGACCAGTACCCCGGCGTGCAGCTCGTCGAGCAGCCGGGCTATGCGGAGTGCGTCACCGCGATGGGCGGCGGCCAGATCGACGCCGTCACCACCGATGACATCATCCTCGCCGGCCTCGCCGCGCAGGACGCGAACGCCGGCAAGTTCAAGGTGGTCGGCAACACGTTCTCCGAGGAGAACTACGGTGTCGGGCTCCCCAAGGGCAGCGACAAGTGCGAGGACATCAACGCCGCCATCACCAAGATGATCGACGACGGTGCCTGGGAAGAGGCGATCACCAAGAACACCGAGGGTGCCGACTACACCTACAACGCGGAGCTGAACCCGCCCACCCCGGCGCCCTGCGCCTAGCATCGCGTCCATTGGTGGGGTGGTCCGCGCGGACCGCCCCACCAATGCCGTGTTCCCCACCAGGAAAGAGGTGAACCGTGGAGAACTACCTGTCGCTGTTCGAGACCTACAACGTGCCGGCCGCGTTCTGGGTCAATATCCAGTTGTCCTTCTGGGCAGCTATCTGGGCCCTGGCGATCGGCACGGTGCTGGCCCTGTTCCGCATCTCCCCCATCCCGAGCCTGCAGCTCTTCGGTGCGGCGTACGTCAACATCTTCCGCAACACGCCCCTGACCATCATCCTCGCGTTCGGGTTCCTCGGACTGTTCTCCGTCATGCAGATCAGCCTTGCGAGTGACCTCAACGCCAGCCTCTTCCGCATCGCCATCGTGGGCCTCTCGCTGTACCACGCGGCCTTCGTCTGCGAGGCGATCCGCAGCGGCGTCAACACGGTCCCGCTGGGCCAGGCCGAGGCCGCGCGTGCCATCGGCCTGAGCTTCCTGCCGGCAGCACGGCTCATCATTCTGCCGCAGGCCTTCCGCGGAGCCATCGCTCCCCTCGGCAACGTCCTGATCGCCCTCATCAAGAACTCCACCGTCGCGGCCGCCGGATCGGTCGCCACCGAATCGTCGGGCCTCATGAAGACCATGATCGAGTTCCGCTCGGACCTCGTCATCCCGATCTTCCTCACCTTCGCCCTCGGCTTCGTGATCCTGGTGATCCCCATCGGGCTGCTGACCACCTGGGCCTCACGGAAACTGGCGGTGGCACGATGAGCGTGCAGCAGGTCCTCTTCGACGCGCCCGGCCCGCGCGGGCGCCGTAATATCCTGATCGGGAACATCGTGGGTGCGCTGATCGTCCTCGGCATCCTCGCCTGGGTGATCTCCGCACTCGCCGGCAAGGGCCAGCTCACGGCGGGCATGTGGACGCCCTTCCTCGAATCCCGGACGTGGCAGTTCTTCATCCTGCCCGGACTGCTCAACACGCTGAAGGCGGCCGGCATCTCGATCGTCACCTCGGTGCTGTTCGGCCTGATCTTCGGCGTCGGACGCCTGTCGCACTCCGCGCCGATCCGCTGGATCGCCGGGATCGTCGTCGAATTCCTGCGCGCCGTGCCCGTGCTGCTCATGATGATCTTCTTCTGGCTGGCCCTCGGCAGCTCCGGCTCCGTCAATCCGCAGGATGCCCCGCTGATCGCCGTGGTCCTCGCCCTGACCCTCTACAACGGGTCCGTCATCGCGGAACTGGTGCGTTCGGGCGTCCACGGCCTGCCGAAGGGCCAGCGCGAGGCAGGCATGGCGATCGGCCTGACGAGGAACCAGTCGCTGCGCACGATCGAAGTACCGCAGGCCCTCATCGCGATGCTGCCGGCACTCATCAGCCAGTTCGTCGTGATCCTGAAGGACTCGGCCCTCGGCTTCATCATCACCTACCCGGAACTGCTGCAGTTCACGCGGCGCCTCGGGGTGGGCGAGGGCAACGTGATCCCGTCCCTGTTCGTGGCGGCGGCGATCTTCATCCTCATCAACTTCGCCCTCTCCACCCTGGCCACGCGCCTCTCCGTCCTCCTGAGCTTCCGGACGAAGGGGCGCAAGCCGGCAGCCAAGGGGTCCATCGCCCTGGACGCCTCCACCCCGGCCCCCACCTGAGCGGGTTCCGGGCAGCACGACGAGGAAGGGCCCGGCGAGTGCCGGGCCCTTCCGCGTGTTCGGGCCGGTCGAACCAGCCGGGTCAGGGTGGGGAGGGCCGCCCGCTCAGGACAGCCAGGTGGTCAGGGCACGGAGGCAGGCCCGTACGGCGTCGGCGTGCACGTGCTCGTCATCGGTGTGGGCCAGGAGCGCGTCGCCGGGTCCGAAGTTCACCGCCGGCACACCGAGGGCGCTGAACCGCGCGACGTCGGTCCAGCCGTACTTGGGCTTGGGTTCGGCGCCGACGGCCGCCACGAAGGCGGCGGCCGCGGGGTGCTGGAGCCCTGGCCGGGCTCCGGCCGCGGCGTCCGTCCGCTCGACGGGAAAGCCCTCGAGCAGGGCGCGCACGTAGTCCTCGGCCTGATCCGGGGTCTTGTCCGGGGCGAAGCGGTAGTTGACCTCGATCACGGTGCTGTCCGGGATCACGTTGCCCGCCGTGCCGCCGGAGATCTTCACCGCGTTCAGGCTCTCGCGGTAGTCGAGGCCGTCCACGTGCACGGTGGCGGGCTCGTGGTCGCGGAGCCGGACGAGGATCTCGGCGGCGCCATGGATGGCGTTCTGCCCCATCCATGCCCGGGCGGAGTGGGAGGCCTTGCCGGCGACCCGCACGTCGAAGCGGGCCGTCCCGTTGCATCCGCCCTCCACGGTGCCGTCCGTGGGTTCCAGGAGCACCGCGAAGTCGGCCTCCAGCCACTCCGGGTAGGAGGCGGCCACCCGGCCGAGACCGCTGAGGGAGGCTTCGACCTCCTCGTGGTCGTAGAAGATGAACGTGATGTCACGCGTGGGCTCCGCGAGGGCTGCCGCGAGCGCCAGCTGCACGGCGACACCGCCCTTCATGTCGGTGGCCCCGCGTCCGAACAGCACGTCGCCCTCCCACGAGGAGGGGACGGTCCCCCTCGACCCGGGGGTGGTCGGCAGCGGCACGGTGTCGATGTGCCCGGCCAGGATGACCCGTTCCGCCCGGCCGAGCCGGGTCCGCGCCATCACGCAGTCGCCGTCGCGCACCACCTCGAGGTGTTCCAGGCGGCGCAGCGCCCGTTCCACGGCGTCCGCGATCACGGCCTCGTTCCCGGAGACGCTCTCGAGGTCGATCAGTCGGGCCGTCAGCTGGGCGACGTCGGAGGCCGGATCGAGGTCCGCCGAGGGAGTCTGCATCATGCTGCAACCCTATCGCTCGGTAGACTGGTGCCCATGACTCCTCCCACGCCCAGCTCCCCCCTGCCCGACGCCGCCCAGCGGACAGCCGGCGGTCTCGGCCTTGCCACGGTGGCCTCGGACGGCACCGTCCTGGACACCTGGTTCCCCGCCCCCTGGCTCGGTGAGGACACCATGGATGCCGCCGCGCGGCAGGACCTCCGCGCCACCCTGGAGTCCCTCGCCGGGTCCGGGTCCGACGACGTCCGTCGCGTCACCCAGCGCGTGGTCGACGTCACGGTGGATCCGGATGACGCCCCGGCAGACACCCCGGACGCCTACCTGAGGCTCCACCTCCTCTCCCACCGGCTCGTCCGGCCCAACACCATCAATCTCGACGGGATTTTCGGACTCCTCGCCAACGTGGTGTGGACGAGCCACGGCCCCGCCGCCGTGCAGGGCTTCGAGACCGTCCGCGCGGGCCTGCGCGCCCGGGGGCCCGTGGCCGTCTACGGCGTCGACAAGTTCCCGCGCATGGTGGACTACGTGGTCCCGGCCGGCGTGCGGATCGCCGACGCCGACCGTGTCCGGCTCGGAGCCCACCTGGCCGACGGCACCACCGTGATGCACGAGGGCTTCGTGAACTTCAATGCCGGCACGCTCGGCACCTCGATGGTCGAGGGCCGCATCTCCGCAGGCGTCGTCGTCGGGAACGGGTCCGACGTCGGAGGCGGCGCCTCGATCATGGGCACGCTGTCCGGCGGCGGGAAGGAACGCATCACCATCGGTGAGCGCTGCCTGCTGGGCGCCGAGTCGGGTGTCGGCATCTCGCTCGGCGACGACTGCGTCGTCGAGGCGGGCCTCTACCTGACGGCGGGCACCAAGGTGACCCTGCAGGACGGCTCGCTCGTCAAGGCGAAGGACCTCTCGGGTGAGCCTGGCATCCTGTTCCTGCGCAACTCCGCCACAGGAGCCGTCGAGGCACGCCCCCGCACCGGTGAGGGCATAGCCCTCAACCCGGCCCTGCACGCCAACTAACCCATGCCGTCGAGGGTCCCCTCCGCTGCTGTCCGCCGTCGCCGTCGCCAGGTGCGCACGGGTGTGATGCTCGCCGCCCTGGTCACGGTGGTCACGGGCGGCAGTGTCCTGGCGGTCAACCAGCTGGAGGCCAGCGAGGTCCTGGTCCGGGAGCGCTGCAGTGCGACCGTGGGGACGGACACCTTCGAGCTCAGTCCGACGCAGGCAGGGAATGCGGCCCTCATCTCCGGCGTCGCCGTGGCCCGGGGGCTCCCGGCCCGCGCGGCGTCCATCGCCATCGCCACCGCCATCCAGGAGTCCCGCCTGGAGAACATCGACTACGGGGACGACGCCGGGCCGGACTCGCGCGGCCTGTTCCAGCAGCGGCCCTCGCAGGGCTGGGGCACGGAGGAGCAGATCATGTCGCCCCTCTATGCCACCGGCGCCTTCTACGACGCCCTCGTCCGGGTCCCCGGGTACGAGACACTGCCCATCACCGAGGCCGCGCAGATCGTGCAGCGGTCGGCCCACCCGGAGGCGTACGCGGACCACGAGCCGGAGGGGCGAGCCTTCGCGTCCGCGCTGACGGGCAACTCCCCCGCGGCCCTCGACTGCACCCTGCACGAGCCGGACGGCGCGGGCGACCCCCTGGCGGCCTCGGCCGCGGCGGAGGAGGTGTTCGGACCGCTGGCAGGCGTCGTCGAGGCCACCACGCTGACCCTGGACGTCTCGGGCACCAGCGGCTGGGCCGTCGCCCAGTGGGCGGTGGCGAACGCCTCCACCTTCTCCATCACGTCCGTGTCCCACTCCGGCCTGCAGTGGGACAGGGCGGACGGCGGGTGGACGGCGACGACGTCGGAGCCCGGCATCGTCACCGTCACCGTCGCCGGGGTCACGCCCTGACGGCCCTGCGGACCCGGTTGCTCAGGCCAGCATCTTCACGACCGGCTCCACGTAGCTGCGGAAGGAACGCTCGTCGTCGAACAGTTCCTGGCACATGAGGAGCTTGTCCGGCTCCACCCACCACGCGCGGTGCACGCCCAGCGGCAGTTCGACGATCTGGAGCGAGAAGCGGCGTGCGGCACGGCCGAGTTCCAGCTCCCGCTCCTCCAGGATCCGCGCCAGGAGGTTCTCCATGGTGTCGGCGCCCCGTGCACCGGAATGCAGGGCGTACTCGGCGCACCGCTCCTCGGCCCACGCCGTCGCGGCACCGAAGTGCGCCCTCATCAGCGCCTTGAGCGCCTCCATGCCGTCGAGGGCCTCCAGGCGCGGCGGCACGGGCAGCACGGCGTCGCTGATCCGGTGGCGGAGGAGGCTGTGCCACCACGCCTCCCATTCGACCCTCAACGTCCCGGGTCCTCCGACGGGTTCGGTCAGGCGTCGAGTCTCGGCCCTCCGCACGGAGGGCACCACGGGCGGCAGGGCAGGGCTGCCCACCCCCTGGAGCCCCGAGCAATCCCGCAGGTAGAGCGCTACGAGGAGCACTTCGGACGTGTCCACCGTGAAGTGCGCGCTGTAGCCGGTTTCGGAGTATGACATGGACCTCCCTTGCACCAGTCAGGCTGCTCCTACAGTAGACCCCGGACCCGCGGCGCTCCAGAGCCCGCGGCACGTTGCGACGCGGGGCAGGGACGGCACCCGCGGCACGCCGACCTAGGATGGAACCATGAAGATCCTCGTTACCGGTGGCAGCGGATACATCGGCTCGCACACCGTCCTGACCCTGCTCGAACACGGCCATGACGTCGTCGTCGTCGACAACCTCCTGAACTCCACCGAGACGTCGCTCCAGCGGGTGGCCGCACTCGCGGGCCGCACGCCGACGTTCCACCAGGCGGATCTGCTCGACGAACCGCGCCTGCGCACCATCTTCGCCGAGGAGAAGGTGGACGCCGTCATCCACTTCGCAGGCCTGAAGGCGGTCGGCGAGTCGGTCGAGAAGCCCCTGTACTACTACTCCAACAACGTCGGCGGCACCCTGAGCCTGCTGCGCGTGATGGAGGACGCCGATGTGCGCACCCTCGTCTTCAGCTCCTCCGCCACGGTGTACGGGGCGTCGGAGGAAGTCCCCCTCACCGAGAAGCTCCCCCTCGACGCGGTGAACCCGTACGGGCGCACCAAGGAACAGATCGAGGACATCCTGACCGACCTCGGCGCGGCCGACCCGCGGTGGAACATCGCCCTGCTGCGCTACTTCAACCCCGTGGGCGCCCACGCCTCCGGCACCATCGGCGAGGACCCTACCGGTGTCCCCAACAACCTGCTGCCGTTCGTGGCGCAGGTCGCGGTGGGACGGCGCGAGAAGGTGATGGTGTTCGGCAACGACTATCCGACGCCCGACGGCACGGGCGTGCGCGACTACATCCACGTGGTCGACCTGGCCCAGGGGCACCTCGCTGCGCTCGACTACCTCGTGGCGCGCGGCGGCGTGCACACCTGGAACCTCGGCACAGGCAACGGCTCCTCCGTCCTCGAGGTCCTCACGGCGTTCTCCGCCGCGGTGGGTCGTGACATCCCCTACGAATTCGCTCCCCGCCGGCCCGGCGACGCGGCCGTCAGCTACGCGGACCCGTCGTCGGCCCTCGCCGACCTCGGCTGGTCCGCGACCCGAACCCTCGCCGAGATGTGCGAGGACCACTGGCGCTGGCAGAAGAACAACCCGCAGGGCTACGCGACGGTCCAGGACGACTGAGACCACACACGACGGCGGCCGCCCACCTGGGAAGGTGGACGGCCGCCGTCGTTGCTGCTGGGGAGACCAGTGGGCGCCGGGGGTCAGCTCGCGGGGTAGTGCCGCTCTCCCTCGCCCGTGTACAGCTGGCGCGGGCGCCCGATCTTCGTCTGCGGATCCTGCATCATCTCGCGCCACTGGGCGATCCAGCCGGGAAGGCGGCCGATCGCGAAGAGGACCGTGAACATCTTCTCCGGGAAGCCCATGGCCTTGTAGATGAGGCCGGTGTAGAAGTCGACGTTCGGGTAGAGCTTGCGCTCGATGAAGTAGTCGTCGGCCAGGGCCTTCTCCTCGAGGCGCATGGCGATGTCGAGCAGTTCGTCGTTGCCGCCGAGCTTGTTGAGGATGTCGTGGGCGGTGGCCTTCACGATCTTCGCGCGCGGGTCGTAGTTCTTGTAGACGCGGTGCCCGAAGCCCATGAGCTTCACGCCGTCTTCCTTCTTCTTGACCTTCTCCATGAAGTCCTCGGGCTGCATGCCCTTGGCCTGGATGTCCCGCAGCATGTTCAGCACGGCCTCGTTGGCACCGCCGTGCAGCGGGCCGAAGAGCGCGTTGATCCCGGCGGAGACCGAGGCGAACATGTTGGCGTTGGAACTGCCGACGAGGCGCACCGTGGAGGTGGAGCAGTTCTGCTCGTGGTCCGCGTGCAGGATGAGCAGCAGGTCCAGGGCCTTGACCATCATCGGGTCGAGGTCGTACGGCTCGGCGGGCAGGCCGAAGGAGAGCCGCAGGAAGTTCTCCACGAGGTTCATGGAGTTGTCCGGGTACAGCATCGGCTGGCCGATGGACTTCTTGTGCGCATAGGCCGCGATGACGGGGAGCTTCGCCATGAGCCGGAACGTGGAGAGTTCCACCTGCTCGTCGTCGAACGGGTCCAGGGAGTCCTGGTAGAAGGTGGACAGCGCCGAGACGGCCGAGGAGAGCACCGGCATGGGGTGCGCGTCACGGGGGAAGCCGCCGAAGAAGCCCTTCAGCTCCTCGTGCAGCAGGGTGTGGCGGCGGATGCGGCCGTCGAACGTGCTCAGCTCCTCGGGCGTCGGCAGGTTGCCGTAGATGAGGAGGTAGGACACCTCGAGGAAGCTGGAGCTCTTCGCCAGTTCCTCGATGGGGTACCCGCGGTAGCGCAGGATCCCGGCGTCGCCGTCGATGTAGGTGATCGCGGACGTGGTGGCCGCGGTGTTCATGAAGCCGGGGTCGAAGGTGACCTGGCCCGTCTGCTTCAGCAGTTTCGACACGTCGTAGCCGTTGTTGCCCTCGACAGCGGGCACCAGCGGCAGGCTGAGTTTCCCGCCGTCGTAGTGCAGGGAAGCAGCATTCTGCTCGGTCATTGATTCTCCTTCAGGA
The DNA here is from genome assembly GCF_054510975.1 of Arthrobacter rhamnosi. Classification (NCBI taxonomy): domain Bacteria; kingdom Bacillati; phylum Actinomycetota; class Actinomycetes; order Micrococcales; family Micrococcaceae; genus Arthrobacter; species Arthrobacter rhamnosi. The sequence continues at coordinate 131,945 of NZ_JBTNDN010000001.1, forward strand.
GCTGGAGCGAGGTCGTCGCCACAAATCAGTCGCTACGCAGGAGGACAGACGTCCCACCGGCATCGCACATTCAGCTGAAACGCTACCGTCAGCGGGCCCCGATCACTAATCCTGCGTACCTTCACGGTGTAGTGGCGGGGGCCGGTCAGGGGGCGGTAGCGGCGAGCCGCGCGACCGCCGCCTCGATCCTCTCGTCGCTGCCCGTGAGGGCGACGCGGATGAATCCTTCCCCCGCGTCGCCGTAGAAGGTGCCCGGGCCCGCCAGGATCCCGAGCCCGGCGAGCCATCCGATGGTGTCCCAGGTGGGCTTCCCGTTCGATGCCCAGAGGTACAGGCCGGCCGCCGAGCCGTGAATCGTGAATCCGGCGGCTTCGAGCGCGGGAACCAGCAGTGCACGACGCCGGCGGTACAGGTCCTTCTGTGCCGCCACGTGCGCATCGTCCCCCAGTGCAACGCGCATCGCTTCCTGCACGGGGTAGGGCACGATCATGCCGGCGTGCTTGCGCGAGTTGACGAGGTTGGCGACGATCGCCGGGTCGCCGGCCGTGAACGCGGCCCGGTAGCCGGCGACGTTGGACTGCTTGCTCAGCGAGTAGACGGCCAGCAGGAGGTCGTGGGAGCCGCCGGAGACGCGGGGGTCGAGGACGCTGGGCACGGGCTCGCCGCCCTCCGCGGGGTCCCAGGGGCCCCAGCCCAGTTCGCCGTAGCACTCGTCGGAGGCCACGACGGCCCCGAGCGACCGGGCGTCGTCGACGATCGCCCGCAGGCCGTCGACGTCGAGCACCTCGCCCGTGGGGTTGCCCGGCGAGTTGATCCAGACGAGGCGCACACGCGCACGGACCTCCTCGGGAAGGTCGGCGAGGGAGTCGGACGCGACCGCCGTGGCCCCGGCGAGGTGGGCGCCGACGTCGTAGGTGGGATACGCCACCGCGGGGCGGACGACGACGTCGCCCTCCCCCAGTCCCAGCAGCAGGGGCAGCCACGCGACGAGTTCCTTGGACCCCACGGTGGGCAGGATGTCCTTCGGGTCGAGCCCGGGCACTCCCCTGCGGCGCGCGAACCACGCGCTGATGGCTTCCCGCAGGGCAGGTGTGCCGTGGGTGGTCGGGTACCCGTGGGCGTCGGCAGCCGCGGCGAGGGCGGCCTGGATGAGCTCCGGCGTGGGATCCACGGGAGTCCCGATGGACAGGTTCACTACTCCCCCGGGGTGCTGCGCCGCGATGTCCTGGTAGGGCGCCATCGCGTCCCACGGGTAGTCGGGCAGGTGCAGGCCGAAGGAGGTCGGCTCGCCGGCCGCCACCTAGGCGGGCTGGTTCTGGGGCGGCAGGGCCGCGATGATCGGGTGGTCGAATCCCGTGTTGCCGACCTTCGCCGCTCCGCCGGGCGAGCCGAGGTCGTCGAAGAACTCGACGTTGGCCTTGTAGTACTCGGCCCACTGCTCGGGGGTGTCGTCCTCGTAGTAGATGGCCTCCACGGGACAGACCGGTTCACAGGCGCCGCAGTCGACGCACTCATCGGGGTGGATGTAGAGCGACCGCTCACCCTCGTAGATGCAGTCGACGGGGCACTCCTCGATACAGGCCTTGTCCTTGACATCCACGCAGGGCTGCGCGATTACGTAGGTCACTTCCCACGCCTTTCTATGGAACGGGGTCGGCTGCCGCACCCTCGGTGCGGTTCCCAGCTTAACGCAATGCTTCGCTGCGACAGGACCACGGTGGCAGGCGCCCGTGCACCCTGCCCGGACCGGGAGGGGCCTACCCTGAATAGGTGCAGGATCCCTCAGCCTTCCTTGCGACTCTCCCCCTCGACACGAGGGTGGTGGTGCGCCGCCGCGTCGCCGACGGGTTCAGCGACTCCCTGGGCGACCTCGTCGCGCGCGACGGGACCACGTGCACGGTACGGACCCGCAGGGGCGACGACGTCGTCCGGCTCGCGGATGTCACCGCGGCACGGGCCGTGCCGCCCGCTCCGCCCCGCCGGGCCCCGCGGTGCGCAGGAACCCCGGGGACGCTGTGATCCGGAATCCGTCCACTGGCTGTCCGGCGGACGGACGCCGCCCCCGTCAGCGCGCTGTGCGCCGGCCTAGCCGCGAGGGAGCGAGGACCACGGCCCCGATCGCCACCGCGGCGAGTGTCACGGCGAGGACGCCGAAGAGCCACAGGTTGCCCGCGAGGGCCGAGCCCGGAGCGGTGGGCGACGCCCCGGTGAGGATCAGCGTCTTCGACGAGGTGGACAGCAGGGCCACCACGCCGTAGGCGACCGCGCCCGCCACCGCCGTCAGGACCACGTTCCTCGCCCAGAGCCCGCACAGCAGGAACAGGCTGCCGGCGAGCACGAGCGCACCGAGCGCGCCGACGGGGAGGGGAACGCCTCCCACGAAGACGAGGTGCCCGTGCAGCAGGGTGCCGAAGACAGCGGCGGTGGTTCCCGCTCCCCCGGCGCCCGCCATGGCGGCGGGCCGTACGCGAGCCCGACGGGCTGCCGGCGCACTCGCGCGTGCATACGCTGCGGCAGGCGCGGTACGGGAACGATCATCCCCGGGCCTGGGCGCGGAACCGCCTGCTCCGGCCCTTTCCGCCAACGACGGACGCCGGCCCTCCCCTGCTGGGGAGGAACCGGCGTCGTCGTATGCCACTGTTCTGCTGGTGGTGCCGGCGTTATGCGCGGGCGCGTGAACGCGAAGCGCGCATGCGCTCGTTGGCGTCGAGGATGACCTTGCGGATGCGGATGCTCTCCGGCGTGACCTCGACGCACTCGTCCTCGCGGGCGAATTCGAGGGATTCCTCGAGCGTGAGGTTGCGCGGCGGGGTCAGGTTCTCGAAGGTGTCGGAGGACGCTGCACGCATGTTGGTGAGCTTCTTCTCCTTCGTGATGTTGACCTCCATGTCGTCGGCGCGGGAGTTCTCGCCGACGATCATGCCCTCGTACACCTCGGAGGTGGGCTGCACGAAGAAGGAGCCGCGCTCCTGCAGGTTGATCATGGCGAACGGGGTGACGACGCCGGCGCGGTCGGCGATCATCGAACCGTTGGTGCGGTACTCGATGTCACCGGCCCACGGCTCGTAGCCCTCGGAGATCGACGCCGCGATGCCGGCACCGCGGGTGTCGGTCAGGAAGCGGGTGCGGAAGCCGATCAGGCCTCGCGCGGGGACGATGAACTCCATGCGGACCCAGCCGGTGCCGTGGTTGGCCATGTTGGTCATACGGCCCTTGCGGGCGGCCATGAGCTGGGTGACGCCGCCGAGGTACTCCTCGGGCACGTCGATGGTCATGTGCTCCATCGGCTCGTGGATCTTGCCGTCGATGGTCTTGGTGACCACCTGGGGCTTGCCGACCGTGAGCTCGAAGCCCTCGCGGCGCATCTGCTCCACGAGGATGGCCAGCGCGAGCTCGCCACGGCCCTGGACCTCCCACGCGTCGGGACGCGCGGTCGGCAGGACGCGGAGCGACACGTTGCCGATGAGCTCCTTGTCGAGGCGGTCCTTGACCTGGCGGGCGGTGACCTTGGCGCCCTTGACCTTGCCGGCGAGCGGCGAGGTGTTGATACCGATGGTCACCGAGATCGCGGGATCGTCGACCGTGATGAGCGGCAGCGGCTGGGGGTTGTCGACGTCGGTGAGGGTCTCGCCGATGGTGATGCCCTCGATACCGGCGACGGCGACGATCTCGCCGGGTCCGGCGGACTCGGTGGGGACACGGTCCAGCGCCTTGGTCGCGAGGAGTTCCGTGATCTTCACGGACTTCAGCTCGCCGTTCTGGCGGGCCCAGGCGACGGTCTGGCCCTTGCGGAGCGTTCCGTTGAAGATGCGCAGCAGGGCGAGGCGGCCGAGGAACGGCGACGCGTCCAGGTTGGTCACGTGTGCCTGCAGGACACCGTCGGGGTTGTAGCGGGGTGCGGGGATGTGCTCGATGATCGTCTGGAACAGGGGCTCCAGGTTGTCGTTCGACGGCACGGTCCCGTCCGCGGGCTGCTCGAGCGAGGCTGCACCGGCGCGGGCGGCGGCGTAGACGACCGGGACGTTGAGGATCGCGTCGAGGTCGAGGTCGGGGACCTCGTCCGCGAGGTCGGAGGCGAGGCCGAGGAGGAGGTCCATCGACTCGCTGACGACTTCCTCGATGCGGGAGTCCGGGCGGTCGGTCTTGTTGACCAGCAGGACCACGGGGAGCTTGGCTGCGAGGGCCTTGCGGAGGACGAAGCGGGTCTGGGGCAGGGGGCCCTCTGACGCGTCGACGAGGAGGACGACGCCGTCGACCATGGACAGGCCTCGCTCCACCTCGCCGCCGAAGTCGGCGTGGCCCGGGGTGTCGATGACGTTGATGGTGATCGTCTCGCCCTTGGCGGACGGGCCGTCGTAGAACACCGTGGTGTTCTTCGCGAGGATGGTGATGCCCTTCTCGCGCTCGAGGTCGCCCGAGTCCATGACGCGGTCGGCGACGTCGCCATGCGCAGCGAACGAGTTGGTCTGCTTCAGCATGGCGTCGACCAGGGTGGTTTTTCCGTGGTCAACGTGAGCCACGATGGCTACGTTGCGGAGATCGCTGCGGACAGCGGTGTTGCCTGTGGTTTCAGACATGCGTAAGGACTCAATTCAGTATCTACTGCGGGGAAATTGTCGGCGGCTGCAGTGCTCGCCCTCCCACCAGTCTAGGCGAGAGGTAAAAACAGACCTAATGCGCGGGGCCGACGGCGGCCCGTGTCCGCTCTCGGCGCACAAGGACGGCGGCCCTCCCGGGGGAGGACCGCCGTCGTCGTTCGTGTTCCGCAGCCGAGGACTGCAGCCGGATGATGCGCCTGCGTGATGCAGCTACCGGTTGCGCGACCCCCGCTACGCGACCTCGGGGGGCAGGACGAGTCCGGCGCCCGGGATGGCCGCGAGCAGTGCCTGGGTGTAGGCGGTCCGCGGGTTGTCGAACACCTCGTCGGTGGTCCCCTGCTCCACGAGCGTGCCCTTCTGCATGACGGCGACATGGTCGGCGATCTGCCGGACCACGGCGAGGTCGTGCGTGATGAAGAGGTAGCTGAGGCTGAGCTCCGACTGCAGGTCGGCGAGCAGGTTCAGGATCTGCGCCTGGACCAGCACGTCGAGGGCCGAGACGGCCTCGTCGCAGATGACCACCTCGGGATCGAGTGCCAGGGCGCGGGCGATCGCCACGCGCTGGCGCTGCCCGCCGGAGAGCTCGTTGGGAAAGCGCTGCATCATCGCGGAGGGCAGCGCCACCTGGTCGAGCAGCTCGCGCACCTTCTTCTCGCGGCTCTTCGCGGTTCCGACCCCATGGACACGGAGCGGCTCCTCGATGGTCCGGTAGATGTTGTACATCGGGTCGAGCGAGCCGTAGGGGTCCTGGAAGATCGGCTGCACGCGGCGCCGGAAGTCGAACATCTCCTTCCGCCCGAGCGTGGTGATGTCCACGCCGTCGAAGCGGATGCTGCCCGACGTCGCCCCCTCCAGCCCCAGGACCATCTTCGCCACCGTCGACTTGCCCGAGCCGGACTCACCGACGACGGCGGTGGTGGTGCCGCGCGCGATCGAGAAGGAGACCTTGTCCACGGCGGTGAAGTCGGTGGACTTGCCCCAGCTGCCGCGGATCTTGAAGACCTTCGTCAGGTCCTCGACCTCGATCACCCTGTCCAGCGCCGTGTCCAGCGCCGTGTTCCTCGCCGCGTTCTTCGCTGCAGCGGGAGCCAGCAGGTCGCCGGTCTCGATGCCGGCCTTCTTGGCCGACTCGATGCGACGGGACGCGATCGACGGCGCGGAGGCCACGAGCTTCTGCGTGTACGGGTGGCGCGGGTTGGTCAGCAGCTCGAGCGCGGGACCGGCCTCGACGACCTGCCCCTTGTACATGACGATCACCTTGTGCGCCCGCTCGGCGGCGAGGCCGAGGTCGTGCGTGATGAGCAGCACGGCGGTGCCAAGCTCCTCGGTCATGGTGTCCAGGTGGTCCAGGATCTGCCGCTGCACGGTCACGTCCAGGGCCGACGTCGGCTCATCGGCGATGAGCAGGCGGGGCCGGCAGGACAGGCCGATCGCGATCAGGGCGCGCTGGCGCATGCCGCCCGAGAACTCGTGCGGGTACTGGTTGGCGCGTGAGGCGGCGTCGGGCAGCCCCGCTTCCGAGAGCACCTTCGCGACGTCCGAGGGACCACTGGGCAGTCCGTTCGCACGGAGGGTCTCCCGGACCTGGAACCCGATCTTCCACACCGGGTTCAGGTTGGACATCGGGTCCTGCGGGACCATGCCGATCGACGATCCGCGGAGTTCGACGATGCGCTTCTCCGACGCGTGCGTGATGTCCTCGCCGTCGAAGATGATGCTGCCCTCGGAGACGCGCCCGTTGGCGGGCAGGAGGCCGATGGCGGCGAGGGCCGTCGTCGACTTCCCCGAGCCCGACTCCCCCACGATCGCGACGGTCTCGCCGGGCATCACGGTCAGGTGCGCATTGCGCACCGCCGGGACGTCCCCGTTCGACGTCGCGAACGTGATCGCGAGGTTCCGGAGTTCGAGCAGCGGCTGCGGGCCGCCCGACGGCGTCGGAGCCGCTGCGGCGGTGGGGGCGGCGCGGCGGCCGCCCTGGTTGGTTCCCATGCTGGAGCTCATCGTTTGCGTGCCTTCGGATCGAGAGCGTCACGCAGGGCATCGCCCAGCATGATGAAGCTCAGAACGGTGATCGACAGTGCGAGGCCCGGCCAGAAGATGGCCATCGGGTTGCTGCGCAGCGACGGCTTCGCCGAGAAGATGTCATTGCCCCAGGACATGACGTCCGGCGGCAGTCCGATGCCGAGGAAGGACAGCGTGGACTCCGCCACGATGAACGTGCCCAGCGAGATCGTCGCGATGACGATGACCGGCGCGAGCGCGTTCGGGATGACGTGCTTGACGAGGGCGCCCAGGGGCGAGACACCGAGCGACCGAGCGGCCGTGACGAAGTCCGCGTTGCGCACCTCGATGACGGCCGCCCGCGTGATGCGGGCGATCTGCGGCCAGCCGAACGCCACGAGGATGACGACGAGCGTCCAGACGTTGCGGTTCTGCTGGAACACGGGGAGCTGCACGACGACGATCGCCCCGAGGATGAGCGGCAGGGCGAAGAAGATGTCACCCACGCGGGCGAGGATGGCATCCATCCAGCCGCCGAAGAACCCGGTCAGCGCGCCGATCAGGCCGCCGATCAGGACCACGCCGAGCGTCGCGAACAGACCGACGGTCAGCGAGGACTGCGTGCCGTGGACCACGCGGGAGAGGATGTCGCAGCCCTGGACGGTGAAGCCGAGCGGGTGCCCGGGTGCGGGACCGCCGTCGGAGTTTTCGAGCAGGCAGTTCTCGTTCGGCGGCTCGTGCGTGAAGAGCCCGGGGAACAGCGCCACGAAGATGACCGCGAGGATCAGGATCGCGCTGATGATGAACAGCGGCTGCTTCCGCAGGCTGCGCCAGGCCTCGCCCCAGAGGCTGCGGGGCGCGGCGTCGGACACGGCGCTGTCCGTAGCCCGTACCGGCGTCTCGTCGGGGTCTGCGACGAAGTGCTCGATCGGATAGGCGGACCGCTTGGTGCGTGCCGCCGGGGTGGGTGCGGTCGCGGCGATCTCGATGGGTGTTGTTGGTTCAGGCATATCGAATCCTTGGGTCCAGCCACGCGTACAGGAGATCCACCAGCAGGTTCGCGAGGCAGAAGATGAGGATCAGGAACGTGACGATCGAGACGACCATCGGTCCGTCACCGTTCAGCACGGCGCGGTAGAGGGTGTTGCCGACGCCGTTGACGTTGAAGATCCCTTCGGTGACGATCGCGCCGCCCATTAGGGCGCCGAGGTCGGCGCCGAGGAAGGTCACGACAGGGATCAGAGAGTTGCGGAGCACGTGCACGACGACGACCCGATTGCGGCTGAGGCCCTTGGCCGTCGCCGTCCGCACGTAGTCGGCGTTCACGTTCTCGATGATGCTGGTGCGGGTCAGGCGCAGGACGTAGGCGAAGGACACCAGTCCGAGGACCACGGCCGGCAGCAGGAGTTCGGCGAACGTCGCGTCGCCGCTCACGGTCGGATTGGTCCACTGCAGCTTGACGCCGATGAGGAACTGCATGAGGAAGCCGAGCACGAAGATGGGCACGGCGATCACGATCAGGGACAGGACGAGGACCGAGGAGTCGAACAGCTTCCCCTTGCGCAGGCCGGCGATGAGGCCGAAGAGGATGCCGAAGACGGCCTCGATGACCAGGGCCATGACGGCGAGCTTCGCCGTGGTCGGGAAGACCTCGGCGATGATGGTCGCGATGGGCCGGCCGGAGAAGTTGGTGCCGAGGTCGAACGTCACCACACCCTTCAGGTACAGCAGGTACTGGATCCAGAAGGGCTGGTCGAGGTTGTACTGCTCACGCAGTCCGGCGACGACGGCAGGGGTGCAGCCGCGCTCGCCGCAGATGGCGGCCGTGGCATCGCCGGGAAGGCTGAAGACCAGGAAGTACACCAGCAGCGTGGCGCCGAGGAAGACGGGGATCAGCTGCAGGAAGCGTCGGACGATGTACCAGGCCATCAGCGCGCACCTCCCGGTGCGGCAGGCGTCCGGACGGGACGCAGGTGGGGAAGGCTCATGAGGTGTTGCACCTTTTCGTTGGAGCACGGAAAAGGGGCCTGCCCGCCGGGCAGGCCCCGAGTCCGTTACGGGTTACTTGCCGGTGATGGCGTAGTAGAGCGGAACACCGTTCCAGCCGAACTCGACGTTGTCCACGTTGTTGCTCCAGCCGCCCTGGGCGACCTGGTACCACAGCGGGATGGCCGGGAGGTCCTCCAGGAGCTGCTCCTGGGCCTTGTTCATGGCCTCGTTGCCCTCCTCGACGGAGCTGGCGGCGAGTCCCTCGGTCAGCTCCTGGTCGAAGTCCGGGTTGCTGTAGCGGGCGTCGTTGGACCCGGCGCCGGTGGCGTAGATGGGTCCGAGGAAGTTGTACAGCGACGGGTAGTCGGCCTGCCAGCCGGCACGCAGGGCACCCGTGAGGGTCTCCTCCGTGGCTTCCGTGCGCGCTTCCTTGAAGGTCGCGTACGGCTTGCCCGCAACCTCGATCCCGAGGTTGTTCTTGATGTTGTTCACCACGGCCTCGACCCACGTCTTGTGGTCGCCCTTGTCGGCGTTGTAGCCGATGGTCAGGGGCTGCGACTCGTCGTAGGGCGCGATCTTCTCGGCGTCGGCCCAGAGCTTCTTGGCCTCGTCCGGGTTGTACTCGAGGTTCTCGCTGCCCGGCAGGTCCGCGCTGTAGCCCTCGAGGACGGGAGCGGTGAAGTCCTTCGCGGGTTCACGACCGCCGTTGAAGATGACCTCGGTGATCTCGTCGCGGTTGATCGCCATCGACAGCGCCTGGCGCCGCAGCTTGCCCGCCTCGCCGTCCCAGTTCGGGAGGTAGTACGGCACGGCGATGGTCTGGTTGCCCGCGTAGGGCGACTCGATGGAGCGCTCGCCGAGGTCGTTCTTGAAGTTCTTGATATCGCTCGTCGGGATCGTCTTCAGGACGTCGAGGTTGTCCGAGATCAGGTCCTGGTACGCCGTCGTGTCGTTCTGGTAGATCTTGAACGTCACGCCACCGTTCTGGGCGGCCTGCGGGCCTTCGTACTCCTCGTTCGGAACGAGTTCGATCTGCTGGTTGTGCTGCCAGGCGCCCTCGGAGGCGAACTTGTAGGGTCCGTTGCCGATCGGGTTCTCGCCGAAGGCTGCAGGGTCCTCGAGTGCCGCGGCGGGCAGCGGGAAGAACGCGCTGTACCCCAGGCGCAGCGGCCAGTCGGACTCGGGCTGCGCCAGCTTGACGGTGAACGTCTGATCGTCGACGACGGTGAGGCCGCTCATGGTCTCCACGGTGGAGCCCTCGGCGCTGGCCTCGTCGTAGCCTTCGATGCTCTCGAAGAAGTAGCTCGAGAGCTGCGCGTTCTTCGCGGCGGCGCCGTAGTTCCAGGCGTCCACGAAGGAGCTCGCGGTGACGGGGTCACCGTTGGTGAAGGTCTTCCCCTCCTTGAGCGTGATCGTGTAGTTCTGGGCGTCCTCGGTCTCGATGGACTCCGCCATCTCGTTCTGGGGCTTGCCGTCCGCGTCATAGCTGACCAGGCCCGCGAAGATGAGGTCGAGGATCGCTCCGCCGCCCACCTCGTTGGTGCTGGTGGGGATCAGCGGGTTCTGGGGCTCGGATCCGTCCACCACGATGACGGCGTCCGTGGTGCCGCCGCCCGTGCTGGATTCAGTGCTTCCGCCGCCGCATGCACTCAGCGACAGGACGGCGATGGCCGCGACGCTGAGCATGTGGGAAGTGCGCGTGAAACGCATTCCGCCTCCTAGTTATTTGGGTTGTTCCGGCGCTGATGTGGCCGGAAAGTTGTCCCGCAGGTAGCGAGAGCAAACTCACACCGGAAGATTCTATGCCCGTTCTGTTGCTTCCCTGAACATCCTGTCGGCGAAGGCTCCCAGCCGGCTTTCAGCTTCGGCGGGTCCTTCCCGTGTTTCCGCAGGCCAGCGGCGAGAAGGGCGCGGCATCACGCTTTGATAACGGGTCCGGAGGCAAGGACGAGTGGGGCACCTGCCGGGCGCGCGGAGGAAGGCGCGTCGGAGGCTCGCGAGGAGGCCTCGCCGGGGCTCGCGAGGAGGCCTTGCCGGGGCTCGCGAGGAGGGACAGACGGCGCTACGGGGCGGAGTCCAGGCCTGCCCAGGCCCTGGCGTAGAACAACGGGGACAGCGAGTTGAGCAGCTCGCTGTAGGCAGCCGGGCCCATCCCCTGGGCCGAGCCGGCCGGGACCTCGGGGGCGAAGGCTGACACGCCCAGCCCGGCCTGGGAGTCCTGCAGGGTCAGGCCGGCGGCCTCCAGGATGGTGGGGTACAGATTCAGCTGGTCCACGCGGGGGCGCAGCGCAGGCGTGCCGCCCGGAACCCAGACCCGGTTGAAGACGGTGCGGTTCTCGTGGTGGTCCAGCTGCTCGTGGAACGCGTCACCCGCGCTCATGTGCTTGAGGTGGTCGCCGGTGATCACCACGGCGGTGTCCTCGAGGTAGCCCTTCTGCCGCATGTAGTCCACGAATCCGGCGACCTGCGTCATGGAGCAGGAGTACACGGAGGTGACCACGTTCTCGGTGTCCACGTCGCAGTAGTCGTAGACGAACACCGGCTCGTGGGTGTCCAGGGTCAGCATGGACAGGTTGAACGGCTCGCCGGTGCGCTCCGCCTCGGCGTGCAGCCGGTCGATCTCGTCCCGGGCGTTCGCCATCAGGCGTTCATCGCTCAGGCCCCAGTCGCCGCGGAAGCTCCTCGCCTGTTCCCCGGCGGCCCGCCAGTCTGCGAGGTCCTTCTCCTCGGAGTAGCCGTGGGTCTCCAGGAAGACGTCCTTCGCGGCGAAGGAGGCATTGGCACCGCCCAGGAAGGTGCTGGTGTAACCGTGATCGGCCAGGACGTCGCCCACGCAGGTCAGCCCGCCCAGGTAGGTGTCGGCGCCGCCGCCGAGGTCGTTCGAGGGCGCGCTGCTACCCGCGGCGGTGTCGGCTCCCTTCAGCGGGACGCCGCACTGCGTCCCGACGAGGCCGGCCATGGTCCAGCCCCCGCCCTCGTACTGCTGGAGGTCCTCCACGCTCTGCCAGCCGTCGGTGGCACGGGTGACCTCCTTGAGGGGGGCGAATGCATCCTTCTCGAAGAGCTGCTCGTCCTCGAGGGTGGCCTCACCGGACTCGAGGTAGATCAGTACCAGGTTGCGCTTGTCCGCGTCGCCGGTCACGACCGGTTCCCGATAGTAGTCGCCGAGGTCGTAGTCGGAGTTCGCCGCCCTGATGTAGTCCCCCATGCCCACCGCCGTGGAGAAAGCCGTGGCCCCGCCGAGGACCACCGCGGCCACCAGGGCCGTGGAGACGGTGCGCAGGATCCACTGCCGGCCGCCCACACGGGGCGCCTCGCCCCCGCGGTGGCGCGCGCGGTGCAGCTCGTTTCCGCCGGAGCGGCGCGCGGGGCGCACCTCGTCCCTGCGGCGGCGCGCGCGGCGCCGGTAGTGCTGCCACACGGCGATCCCGACGGTGATGAGCACGGGTGCGACGCCGACGCCCAGGATGCCGATCCACACGACGGACCCGCCGCCCCCGTCGGTCTCCACGGAGACGAGGTTCATGAGCATCTGGCTGACGGAGATCGTGCCCCAGTAGAAGCGGATGCCCGCGGCGGCGATGAGCAGGGCCAGCCCCGCCCAGATCAGGACGTAGACCAGGACGTGCCCCAGGGCGATGCCGACCCGTCGGGTCAGGTGGAGAATCCGGCCAGACATGGCAACACCTCGCGTTCCAGATGCCCGGGGTTTCGCCGAACGCCTTGACATCGGGCCCGTTCTCGGGCCCATAGCAGACTAGTGCCGTTACACTACCCGCTCAACCGGGGAGGCCCGGACGGTGAGCGGGGCCGGCTACTCGGTAGAGGCCAGGAGCTTGGACCTCAGTTCGCGGCGTTCGCGCTGCTTCTCCGGATCCGGCAGCGGTACGGCCGCGAGCAGGCGCTGCGTGTAGGGGTCCTGGGGGCTGCGCAGGATCTGGTCGCGGGTGCCCTGCTCCACGATCCGGCCGCGCTTCATCACGCAGATGTAGTCGGCGAGCACATCGACGACGGCGAGGTCGTGCGTGACGAAGAGGCAGGCGAACCCGAGTTCGCGCTGCAGGTTCTGGAAGAGCTCCAGGACCTTCGCCTGCACGGACACGTCCAGGGCCGACGTCGGCTCGTCCGCTACCATCAGCTTCGGCTTGAGCGACAGCGCGCGTGCGATCCCGACGCGCTGCTTCTGCCCGCCGGAGAGTTCATGCGGATACCGGTTCCGGTAGGAGCGCGGGAGCTCGACCTGGTCGAGGAGGCTCTCGATGCGCTTCTGCAGCGCACCACCCTTGGCCTCGCCGGCGAGGAACATCGGCTCACCGATGCTCTCACCGATCGGGAGCCGGGGATTCAGCGACGACGACGGATCCTGGAACACCATGCCGACGTGGCGCCGCACCTTGACGAGTTCCTTCGAGGTGGGCCGGAAGCCCGAGATGTCGGTGCCGACGACCTTCAGCGAACCCTCCGCGACCGGCAGCAGCCCGACCGCGGCCCGGCCGATCGTCGTCTTGCCCGAGCCCGACTCCCCGACGAGACCGATGACCTGGCCCGGGTGGACGGTGAGATTGGCGCCCTCGACGGCGCGGAACGCGGGGACCCTGCCCTGCTTGGGGTACTCGATGGCGACGTCGACGAGCTCGAGCACTGCCTCGGCGGCCGGGTGCGCCACCGCCGAGTCCTCGGCGAGCTGGGCCAGCACTTCCTGCTCGCGTCGCGCGAGCTCGTCGCGGTCCACCGTCTGCAGTTCGGTGTGCGTCGCCGCCGCCAGCGCAGCGGTGATGTCGACGTCGTCGTTCCCGTCCCCCTGCCCCAGGTGGGGAACGGCGGCGAGCAGCTCCCGGGTGTACTCGTGCTGAGGGTTGTTGAAGATCTGCTCGGCGGTGCCGGTCTCCACGATGCGCCCCTTGCGCATGACGGCGATCCGGTCGGCGAGGTCCGCCACCACGCCCATGTCATGCGTGATCAGGACGATCGCGCTGTTGAGCTGGTTCCGCAGGTTGCGCATCAGGTCCAGGATCTCGGCCTGCACGGTGACGTCGAGGGCCGTGGTGGGCTCGTCGGCGATCAGGAGCTTGGGATCGCAGGACAGCGACTGGGCGATCATCGCACGCTGGCGCTGGCCTCCGGAGAGCTGGTGGGGGTAGGACCGGAAGGCCTTGTCCGGATCGGGCAGCTCCACCAGCTGCAGCAGGCGGAGTGCACGCTGCTTCGCCTCGTCCGGCGAGATCTCATTGTGCAGGCGCAGCGTCTCCACGATCTGGAAACCCACCGTGTAGACGGGATTCAGCGCCGTCATGGGCTCCTGGAAGATGACGGCTACGTCGTTGCCGCGGATCTGGCGCAGCTTGGCGGGTGACATCGTCAGGACGGATGTGCCGTTGAGCAGCACCTCACCCGTGACGCGGCTGTTGGAGGGCAGCAGTCCGAGCAGGGACATGGAGCTGGCACTCTTGCCGGAACCGGACTCCCCCACGATGGCGAGCACCTCGCCGGCCTTCACCTCGTAGTTGAGGTCGATGGCCGCCGGGACCCACTTCTTGTCGACGCCGAAGTCGACACTGAGGTTCCGCACCTCGAGGACGGGCCCCTGGGACGACGATCGGTCCGCGCCGGAGTCTCCGATGCCACCGATGACCTGAGTACTCATGACGTGATCTCCTTCGTGACGGAGACGCCGCGGGACCGCGGGCGCTCCTGGATTGCCGCGGACGGCTGCAGTGCTGGGACTATGGAGCCATGGGACGCTCGATCGACGTGGCCGGGGCCACCGTTTTCAAGCCGCGCACGAGTGGATGGTTCACAGGCATCGCCGTACTCGTCGCCGGAGGTGGCCTGGTGTCCGTCGTCGCGACCGAGGGGCCGGCCGGCCTGCCGGCAGGCTGGCCGCTTCTCGGCATCGCGTACGTCGGATGGTGGCTGTTCTGGTACCCGGCGGTGGTGTTCGCCGAGGACTCGGTCACCCTCCGCAATCCCCTGGCGACCGTCCGCGTACCCTGGGCCGCGCTGATCGACGTCGACACCAAGTACGCGCTCAAGCTGGTGACGCCGTCGGGCTCCTTCACGGCCTGGGCGGCGCCCGCTCCCGGAGTCTGGGGAACCCATGCCGGCAAGCCCGAGCACGTGACGAATCTGCCCTCCACCAGCTATGGCCCCGGCCGGTCGATCCGTCCGGGGGACCTCAAGAACACCGATTCGGGCTACGCCGCCTACCTGGTCCGCTCCCGCTGGCAGGACCTGGTGGAGAGCGGCGCCGTCGACGTCGACCAGCCGGCACCCGTGCGCCGCACGTGGAACTGGCGGCACCTCGCCGCGGCCGCGCTGCTGGTTGCAGCGACTGCCGTCTCGCTGTACCTGGCACCCTAGCGACGTCCTCACGCGGCTGCGGGCTTCTCTGCGTCCTTGGCCCGGCCGGCATTGAACTTCTTCTGCCGCGGGTCGAAGGCGTCGCGCAGGCCGTCGCCGATGAAGTTGATGCACAGGCAGATGAGCACGATGAACAGGCCGGGGAACCAGAACAGCCACGGGCGGGTCTGGAAGGCTTCCTGGTTCTGGCTGATGATCAGGCCCAGGGACACGTCCGGTGCCTTCACTCCGAAGCCGATGTAACTCAGCGCCGTCTCCAGCAGGATGGCCGAGGACATGAGCAGTGTGGTGTTCACGATGATGACACCGACCGCGTTGGGCAGGATGTGCTTGAAGATGATCCGCCTGTTGGATGCTCCTGCGATCTTGGCCGCGTCGACGAACTCGCGTTCACGGAGCGTCAGGAACTCACCGCGGACGAGCCGTGCGAGGCCGGTCCACAGCACGAGCCCGAGGAAGAGACCGAGAAGCCATATCTGGGCTCCCGAGCCGACGTAGCGGTTGACCGCCTGACCGAGCGTCGCAGCCGCGAGGACCACGGGGATGATGATGACGATGTCCGTGAAGCGCATCAGCACCGCTTCCGGCCAGCCGCGGAAGTACCCCGAGCACGCACCGATCACGACGCCGACCAGGCCGGCGAGCACGCCGATGATGAACATGATGATGATCGAGTTCTGCGTCCCGCGCATCGTCATGGCGAAGTAGTCGCGCCCGATCGAGTCCTGGCCGAAGGGGTGGTCGCCCCAGCTGAACGGGCCGGTGATGGTCGGCGCGCCGCCGCCGAGCAGGGGCAGGAACTCCGTGTGGTTGTACTTCCACCAGCCCGGTATGCCGGCGAAGCCCACGGAGGTGAACGCCATCAGGAAGATGATGGCGAACACGACGAGGCTGATGATCGCGGCCGTGTTGTCGAAGAACTTCCGGCGGACGATCTGGCCCTGGGACAGGCCCTTGGCCTCCTGATCCGCAGCCGGCGTCGGACCTGCGGCGGGCGTGGGATCCGCATCGGGCGTCTCATCGGCATGCACCGGCCCCGTGACGGTCGACGTCGAACGGTCCGGGACGTCCGAGGGACTCTGCGTCGTCATGCTTTCACCCTTACGCGAGGATCGAGGAACGAGTACACGATGTCGGCCACGAGGTTGAACACCAGAGCCAGGATGCCCGCCACCAGGAAGAAGCCCATGATGGGATCGGGGTCGGTGCGCTGCAGCGCCTGCACGAAGAGCTGCCCCATCCCGGCGAAGGCGAACACCTGCTCGGTGATGATCGCGCCGCCGATGAGCGCCCCGATGTCGAAGGCCACGAGGGTGGCCAGGGGGATGAGCGCGTTGCGGAAGGCATGGCGCATGACCACTGTCCGCTCGCTGAGTCCCTTCGCGCGGGCCGTGCGGATGTAGTCCATGTTCATGATCTCCAGCATGGAGGCACGGGAGTACCGGCTGTAGCTCGCGAGCGAGGCGAGCAGCAGTGCGAGGGTGGGCAGCAGGAGGTGCGTGAACGTGTCCAGGCCGTTGACCCAGAACGTGCCGTCGAGGCCAGGGGTCTCGGCTCCCACCGTGGCGATCGGCCTCCCGCGCACGCGCGGGTTGCTGACGTAGGACGGCCACGTCACCATGAACCGGTCCACCACGATGAGGAAGCCCATCAGCAGGCCCGTCAGCGCGGCAGCCCGCATGCTCTGTCCGCGGTCGTACCCACCCATGAGGTAGCCGACGGCCAGGCCCACGAGCACCGTGACGATCGCGAAGACCACGATCATCCAGGCGGTCGCGGCATTCAGGATCGGGTTGACCACGTAGTAGGCGACGAGGCCGAGCGCCACCATGATCAGCGCCGAGAACAGGGCCTTGCGGTTCCGCAGGCCGGCGGTGAGCAGCACGACGCCGATGGCGATGCCGACTCCGGTGATGAGGATGATGATGGGTCCGAGCCCCGGGCTGGAGAACCAGTCGACGAGGTCGAGGACGAACAGGAGGACCGCGGCGACGACGGCGCCCAGGAGGAACGCGATGCCCTTGCGTTTCCACGATCTACTCGCGAACAGCGCCCAGATGAGTCCGCTGGCTATCGCCACGACGATGATCGTCGATCCGGGTATCTCCGGATCGGCGAGGAAGTTGTTGAACCCGATGGCGCCGAATTCCTTGAGCAGGACGGCCAGCCAGAAGATCGGGAGCGAGAAGAACAGGAAGGACATGAAGGTCACGCCGTAGTCCAGGCCGCTGTACTGCCGCAGGGCCGTGATGATGCCCAGGGAGATGCCGATGATGATGGCGAGGACAGTGGCGGTGGTGACGAGCGTGATGGTGTTCCCCATGGCCCTCGCGAGCGAGGTGGTGACGGATTCGCCCTGGATGCTCGCGCCGAGGTCGCAGGAGGCGGCGAAGGGGACCAGGCACTTCGCGGCACCTGCCAGCCAGCCGAAGTACCGGAGGGGGGCCGGGGTGTTGAGGTCGAGGAGTTCCGTGCGGGCCTGGATGAGCTGCTCGCGGTTCGGGGCATTGCTCGCCCGGAGGTCCTCGAGCGGGTCCCCTGACAGGGCGGTGAGCTGGTAGACGACGAAGGACGCGCCGAAGAGGATGAGGACGGCCGTCAGCAGACGTCGGACGATGTAGGTCACCATGGGTTTTCACGCCTCACGATCGGATGCGGGTGGGTGTTCCCGTGCTTTCGCTGAAGTGTAGTGCAGGGGCTGGAGTCGGCGGTGCGACTGCGGCGCGGCACATGGAGAAGGCGCCGGGACGGGCGAGTTCCCCGGTCCCGGCGCCTTCTCCTAGGAATGTGCTTGTTCCAGTGGGCGAGCTACTGGACGACTTCCCAGTCCCACAGGTTCCACCAGACGCCCGTCTGGTTCGGCATGTACTCAATGCCGGTGACGTTGTCGCTGTACGCGTCGACGCCGGGCACCTGGAACAGGGGCAGTCCGTATTTGGAGTCCCAGATCAGCTTGTCGATCTGGATCTGCAGGTCGTCCTGCTTGTCAGGGTCCGTCTCGACGATCAGCTGGTCCATCAGCTTGTCGGCCTCCGGGCTCGAGAACCCGTTGAAGTTGGAGCCGTTGCCGCTCTTGAAGATCTGCGGGACACCGGACACGCCGACACCCGAGTTGATCCAGCCGAAGATGGTCGCGTCGTAGGTGCCGTTGCCGAGCGCTGCTCCCCAGTCGGAGGCACCGAGGCCACCGTCGACGATCCTAAAGCCCGCCTGGGAGGCGGACTCGGCGATCAGCGTGTAGGAGTTGAGACGGTTCGGGTTGTCGCGGTTGTACATGATCCGGACCTCGGGCGTCGCTCCGGCGAGCAGTTCCTTGGCGCCTTCGATGTCGACCTCGGCGTAGGCCTCCGAGCCGTTGTTCGCGGCGGACTCCTCATAGGGCTCCTGGTCCGTGAGGAACAGCTGCGAGTCGAGGGGTTCCGCGTCCGGGTTCAGCTTCTTGATGATGGAGTCCACCAGCTGCTGGCGAGGCACCGTCTTCATGAAGGCCTCACGGACCTTCTCGTCCTTGAAGACGCCGCTGAAGTTCAGGTCGAGGTGGTCGTACGACAGCTGGTTGCCGCGTTCGACGGTGACACCCTCGAGCGCTTCGAGCTGCTCGACGGTATCGGCCGAGGCCTGCGGGGCGATGATGTCGACCTCGCCGTTCTGCAGCGCCTGGACCTGAGCAGGGGCCTCACCGATGTAGCGGACGGTGATCTCGTCCACCTTCGGCATCGGGCCCCAGGTGTAGTCCTCGTTGCGTGTCAGCGTCATCGACTGGTCCGGCGTGATGGCCGACGCGATGAAGGGACCGTTCGAGAGGAACAGCTGCGGATCGGTGGGCAGCGACTTGGTGTCGAAGCCCGTGTTCCAGAAGTCGGCCAGAGCCTGGATCTCGGGACGCTCGACGGGCTTCTCGGGGTCGCCTGCCGGTGCGGTCTGGATGAGCTCGATGAGCGCGTCCTCGTCGGCGAGACCGCCCTTCTCCGCGAGCACGTGGGCGGGAGTGGAGATACCGCCCTCGCTCATGAGGCCGAAGGCGACCTTGTAATCCGCGAAGGGCTCCGAGTAGTTCAGCGTGATCGAGCGGCCGTCGTCGCCGATCTCGGGGAGCTCGGTGAGGCCGAGGCCGCTCGTGTCACCGGCGTAGTCGAAGTAGGTGGCACCCGAGGTGACTTCGCCTGCGTCGTCGGTGGTGGCATCGTTGAAGTAGCCCGAGCCGATCACCCATGAGAGCAGCAGATCGCCGCCGTCGACCGGTTCGCCGTCGGACCAGGTGACATCCTCGTTGACCGTGTACTTCACGCTGAGGGGGTCCTCGGAGAGGACCTCCATGGAACCGAAATCCTTGTTCTCGACGACCTCGAGATCGTTGTTGATGTAGACGAAGCCGGAGTGGGTCGCGTAGGCGATCTTGCCGTTGATGTCCACGTTGCCCTCGGAGCTGTTCGAGTTGAACGAACTGAAGGCATTCACCTCCACGACGCGGATGTTGCCGCCCGATGCTTCGCCCTCGGCACTCTCCTCGGGTGTCTCAGTACCCGTATTGGCAGCGCAGGCACTGAGTGCGAGCGCTGCAGCAGCAGCGACCCCCACAGCTTTGGAAGTACGTCCGAAACGCATTCCGCCTCCTATTTCCTAGTGTGGTTCCAGCTTCACGCGGTGTTGCATGACAGCCGACACGCGACCCCGGGGGGGGTGACGCCACTCACGTGTGCAAAAGCCTAGGGGCACTTTGTTACCAGCAGGTATCCCTTGCCCGGACTGCTCCCGTGTTGTTATCGAGATGCAACCAAATGTTTCCGGGCCTTTCCCCGGTCCTTCCCGGCTGGACGTGGTGCCGCCCCCTGGTGCCCGCTCCGTGCCGCCCCTTGATATCGTCCTCGACTCGGTGTTTTGCTAGGGAGGCCCGGCGGCAGCGGCTGCCGGGGTGGCGGGAGCGCACGGGCCGCCGCGGAGCCTCGGTCGGGACGGACAGGGAGTCATCATGGCGTGGCTTTTCGTGGACAGGCACGCAGCGGTCTGGGACGACGACGCGAATGTCCAGGCCGCGATCGGAGCGCTCAAGGTACGGCTGGACCAGCACGCCGAGGTTCACCTGTCCATCCAGAGCAAGGGGCTGAAGGGACCCGTGTTCGTCATCACCCCGGACACCGTGCTGAGTTCCCCGGAGCTGAGCAACCGCTTCAACGCGGACCTCTTCGCGGAGCTCACGACGCCGACCGCCCGGAACAGCCCGACGATCCACTGGTTCTCCGACGGCCGCGGATTCGTGTCGGAAACCACCAGCCGCATGTGGTGACCGGCGGGAAGCCTGCCGCATAGTCTGGGGATCAGCCGTCCGCCGATGTGAAGAGGAAGTCCATGCCCGACTCCACCCGCCCGCTCCGCAAGCTGGGATTCCTCACCATCGGCCTGTTCGATCCGGCGGATCCGGCTGCGGGGCACGAAGCGACACTGCGGATCATCGAACTCGGCGAGCGCCTGGGCTTCGACAGCGCCTGGCTGCGCCACCGCCATCTGCAGTTCGGCATCTCCTCCCCCATTGCGATGATGGCCGCCGCGGGCCAGCGCACCTCCCGGATCGAGATCGGAACAGCCGTGACCCCACTGGGCTGGGAGAACCCCCTGCGCCTGGCCGAGGACCTCGCCACCGTCGATCTGCTCGCCGGCGGACGCATCAACCCTGGCCTGAGCGTCGGTGAGCCGATGCACTACGACACCGTGAAACACGAGCTGTACCCGGACTCCTGGGAGGTGGAGGACTTCGGCTACGCACGCGTGGAGCGGCTCGCCCGTCTGGTCGCAGGGGAACCGGTCCGGGACTTCTCCGGCCGGCAGGGGGTCGTCGAGGAATTCTCCTCGCGGGTCGAGCCTCACTCGCCCGGGCTGCGGCAACGCCTCTGGTACGGCGCGGGAAGCAGGAAATCGGCTGTCTGGGCCGGGGCGAACGGCTTCAACCTGCTCTCCAGCAGCGTCATCTTCCCCGAGAATGATCAGGAACCGGATTTCGCCCGCATCCAGCAATCCCAGATCCGTGCTTACCGCGAAGCTGCCGCCGCGTCATCCCCTGCCCTCGGATCGGCCCGGGTATCGCAGGGCCTGGTGGTGATCCCGACCGATTCGGCGTCGTCGGACCAGCGGGAGAAGTACCAGCGGTACGTCGACCAACGCCTCCCCCGGACGCGCGCACCCCAGGGGCCCAAAGGAATGCTGTTCGCCCCGGACCTCATCGGGACGAGCGATGAGATCGCCGAGCAGCTGTATGCGCATGCGGGGTTCCAGGAGGTCGACGAGGTGGCGTTCGCCCTGCCCTTCAGCTTCGACCACGGGGACTACGTCCAGATCCTCACCGACATGGCCGAGAAACTGGGGCCCGCCCTCGGCTGGACTCCTTCGGGTGCCGGGCAGGGCATCGAGTAGGTCGTTCCGTGCGGCGTGCGCAGCGGGAGTATACGTCGACGGTAGCTGCGGTGTGAGCCGGATTGCACGCGGGGATTCGCCTAGCCTTGATACTGACGAATTCGACCTTCGAGGCATCCTTGGCGACCCTGTCTGCACGAGCACCAGCCGTTCCAGCGACCCGATCCGGAGCCATCGACGCACTCCGGGTCCTCGCGGTCGTCGCCGTCGTCGCAGGGCACGTCTGGTCGGGCCCGCTCGTCGACGCCGGCCTCTACACCTGGCACGTCCCTGCGTTCCTCCTGCTCTCCGGGTACCTCTGGAAGAGCCGCGAACCGGGCGCGCCACGGCCCGTCGCGGCGGAAGCCGGGAAGCGATTTCGAACCATCATGGTCCCCTATTGCGCGTGGCTGGTCGGAACGCTCCTCGTTCATGTCCCCATCCACCTCCACCGCGGCACCCTGACGAGTGACGCCGTGATCCTGCCTCTCGTCGGCGGATCCCTCAATGCGGGACCCTTCGGTGCCTACTGGTTCATGAGTGCACTGTTCCTCTCGGCCGTCATGTTCCGGGCACTGGAGCGCGTACCCCTTGTCCTGCGGGTCGCACTGATCGCGGGGATCACGGTGGTCCTCCACCTGTACGGGGACGTCCTCGCCCCGCTGCCCCTGTCACTCGGGGTCGCCGGCTCCGCGCTCGTCTTCCTGCTCGCCGGACAGGCCCTCCGACACGTCCGCACCCGGGTGGAAGCACCGATCCTGTGCGGCACGGTGTGCCTGTTGGCGGGTGCGGCACCTGTCCTCACCGGGACATCGGCCCCGCTGGACCTGAAGTACAACGAGCTCGGCACTCCGGTCCTCAGCGTCGTCGTCGCGGTGCTGATCAGCTCCGGCCTCCTCCTGATCCTCGAGGGCGTGTTCTCACGGCTGCCGGCATGGGCTCACGCACTGTCCACGAAGCTCGCCGCGGGCTGCCTGATGGTGGTGCTGACGCACACGTACGTGCTGTGGTTGCTCCCTGTTCCCGACACGGAGCGGCAGTTCTGGGTACTGATCGCGGCACTGGTCCTGCCGTGGTCCGTGGCGATGATCCTCCACCGGACGCCGCTCTCCCGGATCTTCCTCGGAGCACCACGGGCGACCTGACCAGGACTCCTACCGGCCGGCGGCTCCGTACACGCGGACCCAGTCCACTCGCATCTCGCCGGCGCCGTCAGCGGTGCCGTCCGGGAACCAGTCCAGTTGCAGCGTCTGGTGCATCGGACCGGGAGGCTGGTGCGCGGGGTCGTTGTCCTCGAACCACTTCACCCCATCGATGTACCCGACGATCCCCCGCGGGGACCAATCGACCGCGTAGTTGTGGAACGTCGTGACGTCCAGGGCCTTGGACGCCGACGTCTGCGCATTCGAACAGCCATGGTGGTGGAAGAACTTGATGACGTTCCAGTCGCCCGTCGTCTCCGCGTAGTCGACCTCGCCGTCGCAGGGCCAGTTCCCACTGTCCGGCCACAGGATGGAGACCAGATGGTATTCGTCATCACCGGACCCGGCTGCCCGGACTTCCCACCGCCCGTACTTCTGGCGTGCGAACTTGGCACTCATGCCGGCGGTCGTGCCATCCGAGGTTCCGGTCATGACCATCCGGGAACCGTCCACGGTCACCTGCCGTGGACTCCGGGTACCCTTGCCCGCGTGCCCGGCGCTGTTGTAGATCCTCCACTTGGTCGCGTCCGGCGCACCGGTGTAATTGAACTCGTCGCCCGCCACAGGTGCACCCCACCCCTGGACCACCGCCGCCTCCGTAGATGGTGCCGCCTCGGGTGCTGCCGCCTCGGGCGCTGCCGCCTCGGGCGCGGTCGTCGCTGTGGTGCGTGCCGTTGTCGGAGTGATGAGTGCCGACCCCACCAGAAGGGAGGATGCGATCACTGCGCATTGACGCCACGACATCAGGCCGCCCCTCTCATGCCTGGGCCCGGGGAGGCGTCGGCCCAGGAGCGCTCACCGTCCGACCCCAGCTATGCCGAAGCGTAGGGCAGAAGCGGAAGGGTCAGCAACCGATGCCTTCGACCACGCGACGAGTGGACGCCCAGGCACTCGTGGGCACTCGTGCCGACCGGTACCGCACCATCCTCGATCTCCTGGCGGAGCGCGCCTGGGTCAGACGTTGAAGCGGAACTCCACGACGTCGCCGTCGGCCATGACGTACTCCTTGCCCTCGATGCGCACCTTGCCGCGGGACTTGGCTTCGGCCATCGTCCGGGCTTCCATGAGGTCCTCGAAGTGGACGACCTCGGCCTTGATGAAGCCGCGCTGGAAATCGGAGTGGATGACCCCTGCCGCCTCCGGGGCCGTGGCACCCTTCTTGATCGTCCAGGCGCGGGTCTCCTTGGGACCGGCGGTGAGGTAGGTCTGCAGTCCGAGGGTATGGAATCCGACGCGTGCCAGCTGATCCAGCCCCGACTCCTCCTGGCCGTTCATCTCGAGCATCTCGCGGGCCTCCGCCTCGTCGAGCTCCACGAGGTCGGCCTCGAGCTTGGCGTCGAGGAAGATGGCGTCCGCGGGGGCCACGAGCTGGCGGAGCTCCTCCTGGCGCTCCGGGTTCCCGAGCACCGCGTCGTCGACGTTGAAGACGTAGATGAAGGGCTTGGCGGTGAGCAGGCTCAGCTCACGCAGGTGGTCCATCTCGAGCTTGTCGCTCTTCACCGAGGAGAAGATCGTGTCACCGCGTTCGAGGACGGCCTGCGCGGCCTGCATGGCGGCGAGCTGTGCAGCCTCGCGCTTCTTGATCTTCACTTCCTTCTCGACGCGCGGGATGGCCTTCTCGAGCGTCTGCAGGTCGGCGAGGATCAGCTCGGTGTTGATGGTCTCCATGTCGGAGCGGGGGTCGACCTTGCCGTCGACGTGGATGACGTCCGGATCGTCGAAGACGCGGATGACCTGCGCGATGGCCTCGGCCTCACGGATGTTCGCGAGGAACTGGTTGCCGAGGCCCTCACCCTCGGAGGCCCCCTTGACGATGCCGGCGATGTCGACGAAGGAGACGGTGGCCGGCAGGATCTGCTTCGACCCGAAGACCTCGGCGAGCTGGGCGAGGCGCGGGTCCGGCAGGCTGACCACGCCGACATTCGGCTCGATGGTCGCGAACGGGTAGTTCGCCGCCAGGACGTTGTTGCGCGTCAGCGCGTTGAAGAGGGTTGATTTGCCGACGTTGGGCAGTCCGACGATGCCGATAGTAAGAGCCACGGGAGACAAGTCTACCGGGCAGCCGAGGGCCGCCCGGCGGTGTCGTGTCCGCCGAATGTCGGAGGTTCCTGCGACAGTGTGGACATGAGCACCACGGCCGTCCTCCTCGTTCTCCTCGCCTTCGTCCTCGGGGGCGCCGTCGGCGCCTTCCTGGTGGCGCGCTATCTCACCCCGCGCACGGCGGACCTCCGTGCCGAGCTCGACGACGCGACAGCGCGCCTCGGGAGCACGACGACGGACCTGGCGGCAGCCGTCGCCCAGCGCGACCTCCTGCAGCAGCACAACCGCGAGCTGACCGGCAAGACGTCCACGGACAACGACGTCCTGCGTGCGCTCGCTCCCGTCGCGGAGAAGC
Organism: Arthrobacter rhamnosi; assembly: GCF_054510975.1. NCBI lineage: Bacteria > Bacillati > Actinomycetota > Actinomycetes > Micrococcales > Micrococcaceae > Arthrobacter > Arthrobacter rhamnosi. The sequence continues at coordinate 156,874 of NZ_JBTNDN010000001.1, forward strand.
TGACCCAGGTGCAGCGGCAGGTGGGCCTGCTCGAGCGCGACCGCCTGGAACAGTACGGGCAACTCGCACGGCAGCTCGAGGAGGCACGCGAAGCGGATGCACGCCTCCTTTCGACGACCTCCTCGCTCGCCGGCGCCCTGCGCAGCAACAGCGCACGCGGCCAGTGGGGTGAGATCCAGCTGCGCCGCGTCGTGGAGGCAGCCGGCATGCTCTCACGCGTGGACTTCCTGGAGCAGGTGTCCTTCAGCGCGGGCGACGACGGCGAGCGCGCCCGGCCGGACATGGTGGTGCAGCTTCCGGGCGACAAGCAACTGGTCATCGACGCCAAGGTGCCCCTGAGCGCCTTCCTCGCCGCGCAGGAGCTTGCGGGCACGGCCGGCAACGACGCCGACACGGCCGCCCTCGAGGCCCGGCGCGCCGAATTGCTCCGGCAGCACGGCAAGGCGCTCCGCGCCCATATCGACGCCCTGGCGCGGAAGAAGTACTGGGAAGGCGCCGCGAACTCCCCCGAGCTGGTCATCTGCTTCATCCCGGTCGAGTCGGTGCTCTCCGAAGCCCTGCGTGCCGATCCCGAACTGCTCGACTACGCCTTCGGCCAGAACGTCGCCCTCGCGTCACCGGTGTCCCTGCTCGGCATCCTCAAGGGTGCGGCCTTCAGCTGGCGGCAGGCCGTGCTCACCGACAACGCGCGTGAGCTCTTCGACCTGTCGAAGCAGCTGTACGAGCGCCTGGGCACCATGGGTGGGCACGTCACCCGCCTGGGAGCGTCCCTCAAGACCTCGGTGGAACGCTACAACTCCTTTGTGGGCGCCCTCGAATCCCGCGTGCTTCCCACGGCCCGGCGCATCGGGGCGTTCGATTCGGCATCCCTGGACGTCGTCGATGCGGCGGCCGGTGGTGGGGAGGCAGGGGCCGACGTGAGTCTGCTCGGCACGGCCCGTGCGCAGCGCGCCGGTGCGCCGGGCGGCCCGGGCCAGGCCGCGATCGACGCCACTCCCCGCTCCCTGACGGCCCACGAGCTCCTCGACGGGACCGACGGGTAGGGAGCGCCGGGAGGATCAGTTGAGCGTGCGGTCCTGCCGCTGGCCCCGGCCGCCACGACCCTGCGACGGGTCACCCATGGCCTTCAGGGCGGCCCGGATCTCCTTGGGCAGGGAGAAGATGATGTCCTCCTGGGCCGTCACGACCTCCTCGACCTGTCCGTAGCCGTACTCGGCGAGCAGTCGCAGCACGTCCTGCACGAGGTTCTCCGGCACGGAGGCGCCCGAGGAGATGCCGACGGTGGCCACACCCTCGAACCAGGACTCGTCGACCTCGTTGGCGAAGTCGACGCGGTGGGCTGCCTTGGCCCCGTATTCGAGCGCGACTTCCACCAGGCGGACGGAGTTCGAGGAGTTGGCGGACCCGACGACGATCACGAGGTCCGTCTGCGGCGCGATCTTCTTGATGGCGGCCTGGCGGTTCGACGTGGCGTAGCAGATGTCGTCGCTGGGCGGGTCCTGGAGGGTCGGGAAGCGCTGCTTGAGCAGGTTCACGGTCAGCATGGTCTCGTCGACGCTCAGGGTGGTCTGCGAGAGCCAGATGAGCCTCTCGGGGTCGCGCACCTGCACCTTGTCGACGTCCTCCGGGCCGTTGACGATCTGGATGTGCTCGGGGGCCTCGCCCGCCGTGCCCTCCACTTCCTCGTGGCCCTCGTGGCCGATCAGGAGGATGTCGAAGTCGTCACGGGCGAAGCGCTGGGCCTCCTTGTGCACCTTGGTCACCAGGGGGCAGGTGGCGTCGATGGTCCGCAGTCCCCGGTCCTCCGCGGACTGCACGACGGCGGGTGAGACGCCGTGGGCCGAGAAGACCACGAGGGCACCCTCGGGGACCTCGTCGGTCTCGTCCACGAAGATGGCGCCCTTCGCCTCGAGCGTGGAGACGACGTGCAGGTTGTGCACGATCTGCTTCCGCACGTACACGGGCGGCCCGTAGTGCTCCAGCGCCTTCTCGACGGCGATGACGGCGCGGTCCACGCCGGCGCAGTACCCGCGGGGCGCTGCGAGCAGTACCTTTTTCTCCCCGACCGGCGCGGCGGCGAGCACGTCCTCGGGAGAGCGGCGCCTGCGCGGGATGGTGGGCATGGGGACCTGAACGGTGGTACTGGTCATTCCCCGATTCTACCGGGTCGCGAATGCGCGACCCGGTCCACCGGCGGCCCCTCCGCTGGAAGCTGAGCCCTGCGTCCGCGGCCGACGGCGAGTTGCCCGACCACACCGACCAGGACGGCGACGACGCCGCCGACGAGCACCGGCACGCTGGAGTCCGCGATGTCGGCTCCGGCCCGTTGCGCCAGCCCCCGGATGAACACGTCGGCGACGGCGCCCGTACCGGGTGCCCTGGTTGCGGCGTCGGGCACCCAGTCCCCCGCGAGGATGCCGAGCACACCGATGCCCGCGACCCCGAGGCCCAGGAGCGCGAGCGTGGTGCCCCGCCGTCGTGCGATCACGAGGGCCAGCAGCGCCAGCACCCCGGCACCCGCGAGGTACAGCCGCCAGTCCTGCACCAGATCCGCGATCCCGTGCAGGAGCCCGCCCCGTGCCAGGGAGCCGACCTCGACCGTGGTGTCCTCGGGGATCGGGATGTCCACGCCCAGACCTGTCCCGACGCTGTCCGCCACGAGCCCGACGACCGGCCCGAGATCGAGGGTCAGGACGGCCGGTGCCGCTTCCGAGGGATCGGGCGCCTGCGCGAAGGTGACGGCGTGGGAGAGGCGCAGGGTCTCGGCCCAGGCGGCCGGATAAGCGGATGAGCGGGTGACCGCCCCCGCAGCATCCCGGACGAGTGGTTCGACGAGGGAACCGAGCTGCTCGGGCAGCGCGGTACCCGCCGTCACCTCCTGCGCGAGTGACTCCGCGAGCGCCGTCTGGAAGTCGGCGTCGTCCCCCAGCGGAGCCGCCAGCGCGATGAACCCGGATTCCTCCACGAGGTTCTCGTCGAGCCAGGCCGACACCAGCCCGCCCGAGGCGACGACGAGCGCGAGGAGGCCCAGGAGGGCAGAGACGAACGTCCGCATGGAATCCTTTACTGGAGGTCGAACCTCCGATTATGCCCGCTCCAGCGAGAGCCGGCACGGCCCGCGTGGTCCTGCCGGGCGGGATGCCGTGGGTCGGGGGTGGTAGAGATGGACAGTGCATTCTCCCGTGGAACACCCGGAGGCAACCGCCTCCCGAAGGACAGGACACCGATGACGAGCGAGGGAATCCGCGCGCAGCCCGCTGTAGGCACGCCCCGGCCGGCGTCGACGGTCCCGGCGACGGCAGCGGAGACGTCACCGGACGCGCCATGGCCGCTCCATCTCCTGTCCGAGAAACTGAAGGCCCATATCGACCGCGCCCCCGCGGCCTGGGTCGAGGGGCAGGTGATCGAACTCAACCGCCGCGCGAGCATGTGCTACATCACGCTCCGCGACGTCGACTCGGAGGTGTCCCTGTCCCTCTCGGTCTACGGCAGCGTGATGGACCGGGTCTCCGCACCGCTCGATCGCGGCTCCCGGGTCGTGGCGCGGCTCAAACCGGACTTCTGGGTCAAGACGGGGCGCCTGTCGATGCAGACGATCGACATCCGGCCCGTCGGGATCGGCGACCTCCTCGCGCGGATCGAGCGGCTACGGCAGGCCCTGGCGTCCGAAGGACTGTTCGCAGCGGCCCGCAAGAAGCAGCTGCCCCTCCTCCCCCACCGCATCGGGCTCATCACCGGCCGGGACTCCGACGCCATGAAGGACGTGATGCGCAACGCGGCGCTCCGGTGGCCGGCCGTCGAGTTCGAGGTGCGCGAGGTGGCCGTCCAGGGCGTCAGCAGCGTCGCCCAGGTCACCGCGGCGCTCGCCGAGCTGGACGCCCACCCGCAGGTCGACGTGATCATCATCGCGCGGGGCGGCGGGGCACTCGAAGACCTCCTGCCGTTCAGCGATGAATCCCTGGTGAGGGCCGTCGCCATGGCCCGCACCCCGGTGGTCAGCGCGATCGGCCACGAGGCGGACCGGCCCCTGCTCGACGAGGTGGCGGACCTGCGCGCCTCGACGCCGACGGACGCGGCGAAACGCGTGGTGCCGGACGTCTCGGAGGAACTCGGCCGGATCGGTCAGGCGCGTGCCGCGCTCGAGCGGTCGATCCGGGTCCTGGTGCACCGCGAGAGCGAGAGCCTCGCCAACCTGAGGTCCCGCCCGTCGCTGGCACGACCGGAAGGAATGATCGACGTCCGAGAAGCCGACGTCGAGCGGCTTCGATCCCGCGCGCTGCGCTCCATCTCCGCCGCAGTCGAGCGGGAGGCGGACTCGATCCATCACCTGCGCGAACGCGTCCGGTCCCTGTCGCCGCAGAAGACACTGGACCGCGGGTACGCGGTGGTGCAGACGGCCGACGGGCACGTGGTCAGGGAGCCGGCGGACGTGCAGCCGGGCGAGACCCTGCGCATCCGGGTCGCCGGCGGGAGGTTCGGCGCGGTCGCCCGGGAAGCGTCCTCGCCGTCCGGCACCCGATGACCCGGGCCACCCGACAGTCCCCGGTCCCCGGTCCCCGGTCCCCGGACACTCGACCACCAGCAGATGAGGAAGACACCATGAGCCAGAACACCCAGCCCGAGAACAGCCAACCCGAGAACAGCCAACCCGAGAACAGCCAGCCCGAGAACAGCCAACCGGACGCCGGCCGGCCGGAGGCACGCCGCCCGGACGTGGACACGCTGTCCTACGAGCAGGCGCGGGAGGAGCTCGTGGCCGTCGTGGCCCGGCTGGAGGCGGGGGGCGTGAGCCTCGAGGAGTCGCTGGCCCTCTGGGAACGCGGCGAGGCCCTGGCCGATCGCTGCGAGGCGTGGCTGGAAGGGGCGAAGGTGAGGCTCGCGGCCGCGCGGGACAAGGCCGAGGGGTAGCGGATCAGGACGCGGCGAGGCGCTTCTTCTCGGCCTCGACGTCGAAGGTCGCCGGCGGCCAGCTCAACTGCATGTCCTCCAGGGTCGCGGTGAGCAGGTGCTGCACCGCGAGCCGGGCGTACCACTTGCGATCGGCGGGCACCACATACCACGGGGTCTCCGGGGTGCTCGTCCGCTCGATGGCCGCCTGGTAGGCCTCCTGGTACTGCTGCCAGTACCCGCGCTCGTCGACGTCGCCGGGGTTGTACTTCCAGTACTTGTCCTTGCGGTCGAGCCGTTCGGCGAGCCGGGCCTTCTGCTCGTCCTTGCTGATGTGCAGCATGACCTTCAGCATCCGGGTGCCGGACGCCGCGATCTCGTTCTCGAACGCCCGGCTGGCCCCGTAGCGCTTCTCGACCTCATCGGCAGGCGAGAGGCCCCGCACACGATGGACCAGGACGTCCTCGTAGTGCGACCGGTCGAAAACCCCGATCATGCCTGCTTCCGGGAGTTGCCGACGGACGCGCCAGAGGAAGTCGTGGCTCCGTTCCTCCTCCGTCGGAGCCTTGAACGCGGAGTGCTGCACGCCCTGCGGATCGACCAGCCCGACGACGTGGCGGACGATCCCGCCCTTGCCCGAGGTGTCCATCCCCTGCAGGAGGAGCAGGACGGCGATGCCGCTTCCGGTGCGGCTCTCCGCGAAGAGTTTCTCCTGCAGCAAGGAGAGGGTATCCGCACCGGCGGCGAGTGCAGCGGTCCCGGCCTTCTTGCCGCCGTCGAACCCCGGCGTGGAGTGCGGGTCCACGGCGTCCAGCACGAAGTCCGGGCCCGCCAGCAGCAGCCGCCGCAGTTCGGCGGTGTCGGCCGTGCCGGCGGCTTTCGCAGTGCCGGCGGCTTTCGCAGTGCCGGCGGCTTTCGGTGCCATGGATTCTCCTGCGTCGGGCGTCCCGGGACGGTCAGGGCTTGTAGGTGGACAGGAAGTCGGCGAGTCTCCCGATGGCGTCCTCGATGACCTCCACACTCGGCAGTGTCACCATGCGGAAGTGGTCCGTGGTGACCCAGTTGAAGGCGCTGCCGTGCGAGATCAGGATCTTCTGCTGCTTGAGGAGGTCGAGGGCGAACTTCTCGTCGTCCTTGATGGGATAGACCTCGGGATCGAGCTTCGGGAAGAGGTACAGGGCGCCCTGCGCCACCTCGCAGCTCACGCCGGGAATCGCGTTGAGCATCTGCGCGGCCTTGTCGCGCTGCTGCTTCAGGCGCCCCCCGGGCAGGATCAGGTCGTTGATGCTCTGGTAGCCGCCCAGCGCTGTCTGGATGGCGTGCTGCGCGGGGACGTTGGCGCACAGCCGCATGTTGGCCAGCAGGTTGATGCCCTCGATGTAGTTCGCGGCGTCGCGCTTGGGCCCGGAGATGGCCATCCAGCCGCTGCGGAACCCGGCGATGCGGTAGGCCTTCGAGAGGCCGCTGAAGGTGAGGCAGAGGACGTCGTCGCCGGCGACCGACGCAGCGTTGATGTGGACGGCGTCGTCGTAGAGGATCTTCTCGTAGATCTCGTCGGCGAACAGGATGAGCCCGTGCTCGCGGGCGAGGCGGACGATCCCCTCGAGGATGGCCTTCGGGTACACCGCACCCGTCGGGTTGTTCGGGTTGATCAGGACGATGCCCTTGGTGTTGGGGGTGATCTTCGAGGCCATGTCCTCGAGGTCCGGCCACCAGTGGCTTTCCTCGTCGCACAGGTAGTGGACGGGCGTGCCGCTGGCGAGGGCCACGGACGCGGTCCAGAGGGGGTAGTCCGGTGTCGGGATCAGGATCTCGTCGCCGGCGTTGAGCAGGGCCTGCATGGAGAGCGTGATGAGTTCGCTGACGCCGTTGCCGAGGTAGACGTCATCGACGTCGATCGAGTTGATGCCTCGGCTCTGGTAGTACTGCACCACGGCGGTGCGCGCGGAGAAGATGCCGCGGGAGTCGCTGTAGCCCTGGGCCTTCGGCAGGTTGCGGATCATGTCCACGAGGATGGCGTCGGGCGCCTCGAACCCGAAGGGCGCCGGGTTGCCGATGTTGAGCTTCAGGATCCGGTGGCCCTGGGCCTCCATGGTCATGGCGTGTTCGAGCAGCGGCCCCCGGATGTCGTAGAGGACGTTACGGAGTTTTTCCGACTGCTTGTACGTGGCCATCTGATCAGGATGCCACAGCAGGGGCCCGGTGCGCGGCATAGCAATGCCGAACACCGGGCCCCTGCAGGGAACGGGTCCGCAGGACTCAGCCCGCAAGTCCCTTCTCCGCCAGCCAGTCGGCAGCCGCGTCCGCCGGGTTCCGCTTCTCGTCCCCGCTGACCTCGCGGTTGAGTGACAGAAGGTCCTCCGTGGTCAGCTGGGCCGACACCTCGTTGAGGACGTTCTGCGCCTCCTCGCCGACGGTCTCCGTGTTGACGAGCGGCAGGACCTGCTGGGCGATGAAGTTGTTCTTCGGGTCCTCCAGGACCACCAGGTCGTTGTCCTCGATGGACGGCGTCGTCGTGTAGATGTCGGCTGCCTGCACGTCGTCGTTCAGCAGTGCCTTCAGCGTGACCTCGCCGCCGCCGTCGTTGATGGCCTCGAAGCCGCCGGGCTCGCAGTCGTACTTCGCCTTGAGGCCGGGCAGGCCGTAGGCACGCTCCTGGAAGGTGCTCGGGGCACCGATCGTGATCTCCCCGCAGACCTCCGCGAGGTCCGCGATGGACTCGAGGCCGTACTTCTCCGCGGTCGCGGCCGTGACGACGAGCGCGTCCTTGTCCTCGGCCTGCGAGGGCTCGAGCACGTCGAGCTTCAGGTCGGGCGACTTCGCGGCGAGGGCGTCGGGAAGGGCCGCGACGATGTCCTCGGCGGACTCGGCGGTGGCCTTGGGATCGGCGAACAGCAGCAGGTTGCCGCTGTAGTCGGGCATGATGTCGACGGACCCGTCCTCGACGGCGGAGTAGTAGATCTCGCGCGAGCCGATGTTGGGTTTGGTGGTCGCTTCGACGCCTGCCGCGGTGAGTGCGCCCGCGTAGATCTCGGCGATGATCTGGCTCTCGGGGAAATCAGCCGAACCGACGACGACGGAGCGGCCTGCCGTGGCGGTCTCCGCCGTCTCGCCCTGGGGGTCGCTGTTGGCCCCGCAGGCGGTCAGCGCCAGCGTGGCCGTGAGGCCGCCCGCCAGTCCCATCAAAGCGCGCCGTCCGGCGCGTTGTGCTGACAGGTTCTTCATGGTGTTCCTCCTTGTGCACTGGCGACGGCCTTCTGCCGGCCAGATCCTTGGGTCTTTCCGGGGCCGGACGTCCGCAGTCCCGGTGAGATGGCGAGCTTCTGCAGCAGTCCCATCAGCAGATCGACGGCGATCGCGAGGACGGTGATGACCACTGCGCCGCCGAAGAGGCGCCCGTAGTCCGCGAGTTGCGTTCCCTCGACGAGGAAGACCCCCAGTCCCCCGAGGTTGATGAAGGCGACGACGGCTGCGGTCGCGATGACCTGCAGGACGGCCGCACGCACTCCGCCGAGGATGACCTGCAGGCCGTTGGGCACCTCGACCCGGAACAGGATCTGCAACTCGGTCATGCCCATGCTCCGAGCGGCATCGACCACGGTGCGGTTCACGGACGAGATGCCGGCATAGATCCCGCTCAGCAGCGGAGGGACGGCGAGGAGCACGAGCGCCCAGATGGGCGGCATGAGCCCGAGGCCCGCGAGGAGTACGAACAGGAACACCATGCCGAGCGTCGGCAGGGCGCGGAGGATCCCCACGCCGGAGACGATCACCACGCGGCCGCGACCGGTGTGCCCCACGTAGAGCCCGATCGGTACCGCGATCGTCAGGGCGATCAGCATGGTCAGCCCGGTGTAACCCAGGTGCTCGGCGACGCGCGTGGGAATGCCGCGGTCGCCCTCCCAGTTGGCAGGAGCGGTCAGCCACTCCGCCATCTGCACCAGGAGGTTGCTGCTCGAGTAGTCCATCAGGCGCCCGCCACCTTCGCCTCGAGCGCGACGATCTCCTCCGCCGGCCTGCCGCCGGCGGGGACCCTGCGCGTCCACGGTGTCAGCAGGCGTTCCAGAAGGACGAGGAGGAGGTCCAGGACGAGCGCCAACAGCAGGATGATGCCGATCCCGACGGCGATCTCGGTCGGGAAGGACCGGAACAGCCCGTCCGTGAACAGCGTCCCGAGGCTGGGGACCCCGATCAGCGCGCCGACGCTGACGAGCGAGATGTTGGTGACCGAGACCACGCGCAGTCCGGCGAACAGCACGGGCAGCGACAGCGGGAGGTCCACGGTCAGGAACCGGCGGACGGGCGTGTAGCCCATCGCGACGGCGGCCTGTCGTACGCCGTCGTCGATGGAGTTCAGCGCGTCGAGGGTGGACCGGACCAGGAGGGAGAAGGCGTAGATCGCCAGTGCCACGATGACGTTGACGGGGTCGATCACCTTGGTGCCGAGGACCACGGGGAGGAACACGAACATGGCGAGGGACGGGATCGTGTAGAGGATGGACGAGCCGGTCAGCAGGACGGATCCCACCACGGGATTCCTGCGGGCGAGCTGGGCCATCGGCACGGCGGCGAGGACACCGAGGAGCAGCGGCACGATCGCCTGGAACAGGTGGAGGCGCGTGTGCAGCCAGACGAAATCGAGGTTGGCGAGGAACCAGTCCATGGCTAGACCGCCGTGTTGTGCTCGGCGCGGCCACGGTCCAGCCGCGCCGATTCGATGAGTTCGAAGATCTCCGCGGCATGGACGACGCCGATCGCCCGTCCGTCGTCGTCGACGGCCACGCCCAGCCCCGACGGCGAGGACAGCGCGGCGTCGAGCGCGCGCCGCAGGGTGTCCCCCCGCCGGTACAGGGACCCGCCGGGGACCGCGTCCGCCTGCCGGGTGATGCTGCCGCGGGTGGCCTGCGGGACCCAGCCGTGGGGGCGGCCCCGGGCATCCACCAGCAGGGTCCACGGCGAACGCACCGAGACGGTGGGGTCCGCGAGGAGGCCCACCTCGATCGTCTCGACGGGGTGGATGATCAGGTTGCCGCCCTCCTGGAAGGAGAGGTGGCGGAAGCCCCGGTCGCGTCCTACGAATCCCGCCACGAAATCGTCCACGGGTGCCCGGAGGATCTCCTCGGGCGCCGCGTACTGGGCCAGGCGGCCGCCGACGGCGAACACGGCCACCTTGTCGCCGAGGATCGTCGCCTCGTCGATGTCGTGGGTCACGAACACGATGGTCTTCGCGAGGTCCCGCTGCAGGCGCAGCAGTTCCTCCTGCAGTTCGGCGCGGACCACGGGGTCCACCGCGCTGAAGGGCTCGTCCATGAGGAGGACGGGCGGATCGGCCGCGAGGGCGCGTGCCACTCCGACGCGCTGCTGCTGCCCACCGGAGAGCTGGCCGGGATAACGGCTGCCCAGGTCGGCGGACAGGCCGACGACGTCGAGCAGTTCCTGGGCGCGCCTGCGGGCGTCGGCCTTCCCGACCCCGTTGAGGCGCGGCACCGTCGCGATGTTGTCGAGCACGGAGCGGTGCGGCAGGAGGCCCGAGGACTGCATGACGTACCCCATGGAGCGCCGCAGTTCCGCGGCCTTCCCCTGCGATACGTCCTGGCCTTCGAGGAGGATCCGGCCGGCGGTGGGCTCGACCATCCTGTTGATCATGCGCAGCGAGGTGGTCTTGCCGCAGCCGGACGGTCCGACGAACACGGTGATCCTGCCGCGGTCGATGTCCATGGTGAGGTCGTCCACCGCCGGGCGTCCGCCGTCGTAGGTCTTGGTGACGTTGCGGAACTCGATCATGGGGCGCCGGCCGGAAGCCTGGTCGGAGGATGTCATGGCAGCTGCGCCTTTCGTGGCAGGAGCTTCTCGGCCGGGCTGCACCCGCGGGCCGCACGAGGCGGTTCCGGCTTGCCGTCTGGATTTCTGCTGGCCCGGGGGCGCAGCGGTCAGTTCAAGCTGTCGGAGGTTCTGAGTCTAACCATGAGTTCGCAGCAGGCAAGGCCGTGTATGGGTCCCGGCTGCATTCCGCGGTCGGCTCCTGTGCGCCCGGCCCGCCCGGGATCCCGGGGGCGGCGCCGGCATCCGGTCCTACCGGGCACCCTCGACAAGGAACCGGACGCCCATCACCGGGTCCTTGTCGAGGAACACGACCTCGGTGGTGCCCTCCGCCGCGAGACGGGCGCGGAGGCGGTCCTGCAGGTCCGGCTGGTGCATCGCGAGGCCCCCGCCCAGGACCACCGGCCCCGGCACGCCGATCACGCTCGCGACGTCGAGCACGAGCCGGGTGAGGTCCGTGGCCGCGCGGTCGATGATGTCCGCCGCGTCGGGATGCCCGTCGCGCGCCGCATCGAAGACGGCCCTGGACTGCGCGGCCCAGTAGGTCCGCCCGGCCCCGGAGTGGAAGAGCCCGATCAGCTCCGTCGGGGTCCCCACGCCGTTGAGAGCGAGGACGGCTTCATCGAGCGCATCCGGGAGCATGCCGAGGTCGTTGCGGTGCAGCGTCCGCCGCACGGCTTCGCGCGCCACCCAGTAGCCGCTGCCCTCGTCACCGAGGAGGTATCCCCACCCGCCGGAGCGCGCTTCCCTGCCGTCCTCCCCGACGCCCCAGGCGACGGACCCGGTGCCGGCGATGACGGCGATGCCCACCCGTGCGCCTCCGGCGGCCAGGATCAGCCGCGTGTCGTGGACGACGTCGATCCCTGCTCCCGGCGCGTGGGAAGCGATCAGGGCCCGGAGGCGCTCGGCATCCGCAGCGGTGTCCACTCCCCCGGATCCGGCGACGACGCGGTCGATCCCGCCGACCTGCCCCTCCCGCACGAGCTCGCGGAAGAGCCGGCCGAGGCTCCGGGCGGCTTCATCCTGCGTCACGTTCTGGACGTTGGCGCTTCCTGCCCTGGCCTCCGCAGCGAGCGTGCCGTCGCGCCACAGCACTCCATGGGTCTTGGAACCACCGATGTCGAGGCCGACGACGACGCGTGGCGCGCTACCCGCGGCACCAGCCGCGGGGCCGTCCGGACGGGGACCGGAGGACTGACTCGGAGGCTGCGGCGCGGCGGTGTTCGACATGGCTACAGCCTACAAACAGGACTGCCCGCCCAGGACCGCGGGCGCCCGGGGTGGGATGCCAGGGCGCCGACAGGGCGCCGGCAGGGCACCGGATTGGCGTCGGATCGGCGTCGGATCGGCGTCGGATCGGCGGAGGCCTACCGCGAGGCGCGGGTCCGGGAGACCAGTGATGCCGCCGCGAGCAGCGCGCACACTCCACAGATCGCAAGTGCGAAGACCGTGACCGAGGCGTTCAGTCCCCAGATGCCGGCGGCCGCGCCGAGCCCGAGGACGGGGACGGCACTCCCAAGATAGGTGAGCACGTACACGGCGCTCACGGTCTGCGCGTGGAGGGCCGGATCGACCTTCAACGACACCTCGTTGAAAACGATGCGGAAGGCCATGCCCTGTCCGAAACCCGCCACGATGCATGCTCCGACCAGCAGCGGCAGGCTGCCCATGGCCTGGGCGAGCGGCAGGAGCCCTATTCCGAGCGCCATGCCGGCGAGGCCTCCCGGGACCACGAACCTGCCCCGGGGGGACAGCACCTGGCTGACGGCCGACGATCCGAGGACGAGCGCTGCGAGGAGGCCGATGAGTGGCCGGGAGGCGGTGCCCGCGATCCCCGCGAACCAGGTGGGTGCCAGGCTCAAGGTGAAGCCGAAGACGGCGAAGCTGAGGAAACCGACGGCGGAGGCGGTCCAGAAGGACCGGCGCGCATCCCGTGACACCGCCGGCCTGCGGGGACGCAGGGCCGCGAGCGGGCGGTCGGCAGCGGCGGGCCGGATCGCGGGCCGGGCGCGGAGCAGCAGGAGCGGTACCAGGAGGCTGGCGAGCACCACGAGGTAGATGACGAACGGTGTGCGGGTCGGGGCCGGCAGGAGCGAGAGGAGCCCGCCGATCACGGGACCGGCTGCGACTCCCCCGGCCGAGGCCATCAGCGTGAATCTGGAGGCCCAGTCCGGCCGTGTCGGCAGGAGGTCGCGGAGGGCAGCGGCGCTCGCACCCGTGGCCAGTGCGACCGCTCCTCCCTGCAGGGCGCGACCCGCCGCCAGCATCGGCAGCGAGGTCGCGACGGCGAACAGTGCAGCGCCGAGCAGCCCCAGGACGATGGCGAGGACCAGCGCCGCGCGCCGTCCGATGTGGTCCGACCAGTGGCCTGCCAGGACGAGCCCACCGATCAGCGCGATGACGTAGGACGAGAAGGCGACGGTGACGGCGAAGGGTGTGAGTCCGAGGCCGGCCTGGATGAGCGGATAGATCGGCGTGGCGAGATTGGCCCCGATCAGGAGGGTGGAGATCACCGTCACGGCGAGCGCGAGGCGGGCGGCCAGGGACGCGTCCCAGCTGCGGCGCTCGGTCGCTGCCGGCCTCATCCGGAGTTCGTTGAGAACGCTCATCCCACTTCTTCCTGCTCGTACGCGTCGGAACTCACCGGGCGCGATTCGCCTCGGACCTCTATAGGATGAGCTGGATCGACCGTCCTGCAAAGATCCTGGATGCCCTTTTGAGCGTCCTGCGCAACACAGGCGAAGCCGACTGACGGGAAGTGAGCTTTGTGAGCAAGCTGGACAACCTTGACCTGCGCCTGCTGCTCGAGCTGGTGCGTGATCCCCGCGCCCAGGTGAGCGAGTTGAGCGAGATCCTCGGCGTCGCCCGCAATACGGCGCAGAGCCGGATCCGCCGGCTCCTGCGCACCGGGGCGCTGCGCCGGAGCGGCCGCGAGCTCGACCTCGAGGCGCTCGGTTACGACGTCATCGCTTTCGTCACCATCGAGGTCTCACACCGCGAGCTCGACGGCGTCATCGCCGGGCTGCGCACCCTCAACCAGGTGCTGGAAGTGCACGAGATCTCCGGCCGGGGTGATGTCTGGTGCCGCGTCGCCGCGACCGACACGCACAATCTGCAGGCGGCACTGCGATCGGTCCTGAAGATCAAGGGCGTGATCCGCACCGAGACCGTCCTCGCCCTCCACGAGCACATCCCCTACCGCACAGAGCCCCTGCTCGAGCGGTTGGCGCACCTGCCCGACGACACCTGAACCGCGCTGCCCGGCCCCTGCCTGCACCGGCACCGACCACCCAGCAACTCCGCCAGCAACACCGCCAGCAACACCACCAGCACCGACCATCCGAGGAGCACCATGGCCCTGCCGAGGACCGACACGCGCGTCACCTATCCCCAGGGGGCCGTCGAATCGGCCTCCCGCGTCCTGCACGTCGAGGTCCGCGACGACGGCCGGTGCGCGGTCCTGCTGGACACCACCGCCTTTCATCCGGTGGACTCCGCCTGGCCGGACCAGGGGCCGGATCGGGGCGAACTCCAGGCAGGGTCGCGCACGTGGCCCGTGGCCGACTGCGTGGTGGGAGCCACCGACGGGGCCACCCTGTACCTGGGCGACGAGGCTCCGGTGCGCAAGGGCGCGGAGGGCTGGGCCTTCGTCGTCGTGCACCTGATCGACGGCGAGGGACCCGCCGAGGGCGACGACGTCGTCGTGCGGGTGGACGGCGCGCACCGCGCGGCCGTGTCCGCCGGGCACACCGGGTGCCACCTCGCCTCGCTGGCCCTGAACCGGGCCCTGGCCGGGCGGTGGAAGAAGGACGTGGCTCCGGACGCGCTCGGCGCACCGAACTTCGACGCACTGGCGATCGACACGACCGTCATCGGGGAGTTCGGCTCCGTGGACAGGTACCGCCTGGGCAAGTCCCTGCGGAGGAAGGGCTTCAGCGGAGAGGACCTGGACACGGATGTCACCGCCGCGGCGGTGAACGCGACGCTCGCCGCGTGGACGGCGACCGGGGCACCGATCGGCATCGAGGCGGACGGACCGGGCCTCACCGACCGTCGCCGGTGGGTCTGCGGACTCCCGGAGGAACGGGCGGAGATCCCCTGCGGCGGCACGCACCTGACCTCCCTCGCCGGGCTCGACGTCGCCGTGCAGCTCGAGCTCTCGGACGCGGACGGCACGCCGGTCCTGCAGATGGATACGAGGGGCCGCCCGCCGGCGACGGCCTGAGGACGGCCGACCTGCACCGCACGGATGCGGCACGGGCGGCAGGGGACCGCGCGTTCCTCCTGGTCCTAGCCGCTGCCGCGCTCCCGTACGGAGCCCAGGGTCCGGGCCTCGGCGAGGAACTGCTCGGCGATCCCCAGCCGGGACAGCGCCTCACCTCCCCCGTCCGCAGCCTCCCGCCGTGCTCCCGCGATGAGCGTCAGGCTCACCGCCGCGGCGCGGCTCCGGAGCGCAACGGGATCGACATGACGGTCGAAGGCCCGCAGGAATTGCAGCAGCGCGGAGGGTACGTGGGTGTAGCCGGCATGCAATCCGGGCAGGACGGCGATATGGCCGAGGAAGCAGGCCAGGTCGTCGACGAGGTGGCCCGGGCCGAGCGCATCGACGTCCAGGAGCCCGGACACCGCACCGTCCGTGATGAGAAGGTTGCCTTCGTAGAAGTCACCGTGGGTGGGCACCAGCGGGCCTGCATCGGTCGAACGGACGAGGTCGTCGATCCCGGCGGCCAGTCGCCTGATCCGGTGGGCATCTGCCGGCAGGGCGGCAACCGCGCCTTCGGCGTAGTCCCGGACCCGGGCCGACCAGGGCTGCCGCGCCGGCAGTCCGAGGACGGCGGGAGGCAGTGAGGTGAGGACCCGCACCAACGCGGAGGGATCGACGTCGGACGCGCCGTCGCGCATGAGGAGCTCGGCGAGCGGTGTGCCCGGAGCGGGATGCATGGCGACGACGTCCTGCACGGGCTCACGGGCCAGAGCGGGGGCCGGAACACCTGCAGCGCGCAGCATGCGGTGCCGTTCCGCGAGCGGCCCCGACTCCTGGCGGCGGAGAACCTTCAGGTAGCGGCGGTCGTCCCCGTTCCGGGCCAGGACCACAGCCCGCCGCAGCGGCCGGTAGCTCCTGGTCTCGATCACGGTCTCGGAGGGGTCGTGCTCCGCCTCGAACGCGAAGGGAGTGACGCGCAGGGGGTCGAGTGCCAGCGGGAGGCCCGGCAACAGCGGATCGGCGGGCTGCACCCAGACCGAGAGCGGGTCCGCGCCCCGGCGGTGGAACACCGCGACGTGGGCGGCGGGATGGTGAATGGAGCAGGAGGTGATGCAGGCGTGCGTCGGCACCGCTTCGTTCCGGCCGTCCCGGTCGGACGACCTGCGCACCTCGAGGGAGAAGACCCCCGTCACGCCCGCGCCGGGCCGGTGGTGCAGCGGTCCCGGCTGCCAGGAGACCAGCTCCCATCCCGCCTCGGCGAGCGCAGAGCGCAGGAGTTCCGACGGCGCATCCGATTCGAGGAGCACGATCGTGTCCTGCTCCCGGATGACGCGTGCCTCCCTCGCCCTCACGCTGCGCCTACGCGGGGACTGCGGACGGCACCGGGGGCAGACCCTGGCATCGCGGCGGTGTCAGGCGCGCCGGCGCTGCAGCACGTCGTCGAGGTTGATGCGTCCGGTGGCGGGATCGGAGCCGGACGATGCGTCCGTGGAGTCGGCGCTGGCCGCTGCGGTGTCGGCTGCCGCGGCGACCCGGGCAGCTGCTTCCGATGCCTTGATGGGCGTCCTGGTCGACGGCTTCGGCGCCTCGGGGAGGTCCAGGGGAGCCGGCGCCTGGCGTTCGGCCTTCGCCGCATCGACGTAGGTGGGACGGGGTACCTCGACCGGGGCCCACGCCGTCGCGCCGGTCGGCTGCGCCGCGTCGGTACCTTCTGAGGCCTCGGTACCTCCGGAGGTTTCACTACCTTCGGAGGCTTCGGCCGGCGCAGTCTGGTCGTGGAGATTCAGAACGGACGAGCCCGCGAGCGCCGCCGTCCGCCGTTCCATGGCGGTCAGGGGCCGTTCGGCGGCCTCTTCGGCGTCGAACAGGGCGGTGGGGCGCTTCGGTGCAGACGGAACCGGCGGAGCGACGCCGGTGCGTTCCGGGGCGGGTTCACGCACGGGTGCCATGGCATCGGCGAAGGCACGATTCACGCGCGCCTCCCGGCTGCGGACGGCGAGCAGCCTCAGGACCGCGACGGCCGCAGCGGCGAGGCCGACGCAGGCGAGAGGGACGAAGAAGCTGACGATGCCTACGGCCCCGAGGACGAGCGTCACGAGGGCGGCGCAGAGCGCGAGGAGTCCTACCAGCGCGACGGCGATGCGTCCCCACCGCGGCGTGAAGGGCCTGGGCGAGAGACCCGGCTGAGCAGCAGATGGCGACGGGGCAACCGTCGTGGAGGGCGGTTCCGGGGTATCCCCCGGTCTCGCGGCATCGTCCTGCGGCGCGGTTCTTGTCATCATGCTCCCTCCAGGACTACCCGTCCTGGTTTTCGGCGATCGGCGTCTTCTGCCGGCGGCTGCCGGCACGGTCTTTCGAAGGACGAACGGTGCTACCCACACCAGCCACAATCCGACGATTGCGGCGAGCACCAACGAGCTATCCAGGGAGAAGACCACACCTAGAACGGTAGGAGCAGTTGCCCCCCTGCTCCCGCATTGATCCCGGTGTGTCGGCTCGTAGTATGCCCCGAGGGGCATTCGAGCGGTCAGTCGGACCGCGGGTGCCGGCTCTCCAGCCACGGCGCCAGCAGACCGCGCGGGACTTCCTCGGCCGTCAGGGCGAAGCTCCTGTGGTCCGCCCACTGTCCGGCGATGTGGAGGTAGCGCGGGCGAAGCCCCTCGTCCCGGAAGGAGAGTTTCTCCACGACCCGGAGGCTCGCGCGGTTCTCGGGGCGGATGTTGATCTCCATCCGGTGCAGCCCGAGGTCCCCGAAGCAGTAGTCCGTGGCAAGGGCCACCGCGGTGGGAGCGATCCCGCGCCCGGCCCGATCGGAGTCCACCCAGTAGCCGAGCGTCGCCGTCATGGCGGATCCCCAGGTGATGCCGGAGACCGTCAGCTGGCCCACCAGCCGACCCTCCCGCGAACCGGGCTCCTGCTCCGTGATCAGGAACGGCAAGGCCGATCCTGCCCGCGCCTGCGCCGACAGGGAGCGCACCATCTGGTGGTAGGTGGGAAGGAACCCCTCGGGATCCGGATTGGAGGCCTCCCAGGGCGCGAGCCACTGGGCGTTGCGGTGACGCAACGCGGTCCAGGCCGCCTTGTCCCTGTGGCGGATGGGCCTCAGGGACAAGGCGCCTGTCCTCAGGGTCACGGGCCAGCTGCTCGCCGACCACATGGCGTGCTAGACCGAGATGTCTTTGCTGAAGTCCTTGATCCAGGCGCGGAGGTCAGGACCGAGGTCCTCGCGCTCCGACGCCAGTGTCACAACGGCCTTCAGGTAGCTCAGCTTGTCACCGGTGTCGTAGCGGCGGCCACGGAAGACGACGCCGTACACGCCGGACCCTTCGCCATCGGCAGCGGCAAGGGTCTGCAGCGCGTCCGTCAGCTGGATCTCGTCGCCGCGGCCCGGCTTCGTGGTCTCGAGGACCTCGAACACCCGGGGGTGGAGCACGTAGCGTCCGATCACGGCGAGGTTCGACGGGGCGTCCTCGACGGAGGGCTTCTCCACGAGCTGGTTGACACGGACGTGGTTCTCACCGTCGATCTGCGTGACGTCGGCGCAGCCGTAGGCGCTGATCTGTTCGGGGTCCACCTCGATGAGGGCGATCACGGAGCCGCCCGTCTTGGCCTGGACGTCGATCATGGTCTCGAGCAGGGCATCCCGCTCGTCGATCAGGTCGTCACCGAGCAGGACGGCGAACGGCTCGTCACCGACGTGCAGCTTGGCGCGGAGGACGGCGTGCCCCAGACCCTTCGGGTCGCCTTGGCGCAGGTAGTGGATGTCCCCGAGCTCGGACGGACGGCGCACCGCGGCGAGCTTGTCGTGGTCACCCTTGGCTTCGAGGGTCTGCTCGATGAAGGGGACGCGGTCGAAGTGGTCCTCGAGCGCGCGCTTGTTCCGCCCCGTGATCATCAGGACGTCGGACAGGCCCGCATCGACGGCCTCCTGGACGACGTACTGGATAGCCGGCTTGTCGACGACGGGCAGCATTTCCTTCGGCATCGCCTTGGTGGCGGGAAGGAAACGGGTCCCGAGGCCGGCCGCTGGGATAACGGCCTTCGTTACACGTGATTGCAAAGTCATGATGACCACACTACATAACGGCCGCGGGATTCCCCGGTCGTTGCCACAATGGTGACATGACACCTTCCACTCGTGATACGGAGAAGGCCCGCTTGCGCGCCTCGCTGCGCTCTGCCCGTGCAGCCCTGGACCCTACGGACCGGCAGGACCAGTCGCGGGCCCTGGCCGGCGTCGTGGTGGAGCACCTCCGCAGTCTCCCTTCCGCTCCGGGCGGCACCCCGCAACTGAGGCCGGCAGTCGCCGTCTATCTCGGCGTCGACCCGGAGCCGGATACGGCGCCGCTGCTCGAGCAACTGCACGGCCTCGGCTTCGGCCTCGTCGTTCCCGTCTGCGAACCGGAGTACCAGTTGTCCTGGGTCTCCTGGTTCCCCGGGGTTCCCCTGCAGCGGTCGGTGCGCGCGCCCGTCCAGGAACCGGTGGGCGAGCGTTTCTCCTTCGACGAGGTGCCCGACGTGGCCGTCATCCTCGTACCGGCGCTGGGCGTGGACGGATCGGGCCACCGCGTGGGCCAGGGCGGGGGCTACTACGACCGCTTCCTGGCACGCTATCCGCTCGACGCACCAGGAGCGGTCCCACGGCTGGGTGTGGTCTACCGGTCCGAGGTCCTCCCGGCAGGGACCGTCCCGTCCGAGCCCTACGACCAGCCCCTGGGCGGGGTCTTCACCCCTGACGGACTGCTCCGCTTCGGGACGGACGGCTCGTCGGTGTAGACTGGCACTCGACCCCGGAGAGTGCCAAGAGCAGTCGCCCGACAGAGCCATCCGGGGACCGTGAAGTTCGTCCAGGAGGATATCCATGCCCATGTACGCCTACGCCTGCAAGGACTGCGGCCACGCCTTCGACATCCAGCAGTCTTTCTCCGACGACTCCCTGACCGACTGCCCCGAGTGCGGCGGATCTCTGCGCAAGAAGTTCAACAGCGTCGGAGTCGTCTTCAAGGGCTCGGGCTTCTACCGCACGGACTCCCGCGACACGAAGTCCAGCACGGATGCCGGGTCGTCCTCGAGCACCAAGGCTCCGAGCACGACCGCGTCCTCCCCGTCCCCCGCCGCGGCGTCCCCGTCGGGCAAGGCCGCCGCATCGTCCTGAGACACCGTCGTCCTGCTTCCTGCGGGGGCTGAGCGCGCACGCGGGTTCCACGGGCGCGATGTCCACATAGCCCGACCACCGGAGTGGCCTGCTGGTCCTGCCGCCTAGGGTCGATCCATGACGCCGTCCAGCCGCATGTTACGGGCCCCGTTCCGGTACCGGCTCCGCCGGCTCGTCCATCGCCACAAGCGGCTCCTCGCCTGCCTGCTCCTGAGCGCGGCGGCCGGGGTCGCCGTCGAGGCGGCAGTAGGCGACGACTACCCGACGGCGTCGGTGGTCACCGCATCGCACGACCTCGCGGTCGGGGCGGTCCTGACGGAGGCCGACGTCGCCATCGTCCAACTACCCGAAGAGGCCCTCAGCAGGGACACCTTCAGCCTGCCCGAGCAGGTGCTGGGTCAGCAGCTGGCCGCTCCCCTGTCCCGGGGGTCACCCCTGGCGTCGACCGCCCTCGTAGGGGACGGACTGCTGACCGGCACCGCACCCGGCACCGTCGCGGTCCCCCTCCGGCCGGCCGATCCCGCCACCGTCCAGCTGCTCGCCCCGGGCCAGCTCGTCGACGTGATCCTGAGTACAGGCAACGGCTACGACGTCGCTGCGGACTCCACCGTGCTGGCCCGCTCCGTCGCCGTGCTCTGGACGTCCCCCGGAGGTACGGGCAGCACCTGGCCCGGCGCCGGGGACGCCGGCGGGCTGGTGGTCGTCGCCGCGCGCGCGGCGGAGGCCGAGGCCCTCGCCGCATCCTCCAGCTCGGGCGACGTCCACCTCGTCCTGACCACGGGACCCTGAAGGGCGCTCAGGGACGCCGATGGACGCCTACCGACGGGCGATCAGCCCCAGTGCGGCGGACGCTGCTCCTTGAGCCACTCGTCGTGGTTGCTCTCGGCGTCTCCCCAGGACCGGGGATCGTCCTCGCCCGCGGTCCTCGGGATGACGGGCGACGCATCGCCGGCCCCGGCGGGCCCGGCGGGCCCGCCGGCGGTCGTCCCGCCCTCGGGGTGCTGCTCGTCCTTCCGCATGCCCGCGGGCTCCTTTCGTGTCCGTGACGGGTCCGGGGTCTCGCGTGGCGGCAGCCCGATGAGGCCCGATGCACGCTCCGCGCAACCATCCGGGTCCGTGAAGACCTCGATGGTCCAGAGCGGCATGTACCGCCAGCCCATGCGCTCGAGGACCTGGGGGCGCAGGCGGCTGCGCTCCCGCACCGACATCGACCCGTAGCGGCTGGTGCCGTCCGATTCGATGGCCAGTGGAGCGGGGCGCTCGTCCTGTACTGCAGCGGCGCTCCCGTCCGCCCGGAGGTCCGCCGGCCGTACCGCGACGATGTCCAGGACGCCGGCATAGTGGTCCCACACCTCGGCGCCGCGGTGCCGCAGCCGGTCCACGAGGTCCGCCACCAGCGGATCCTCGTTCCCGCCGGACACGGCAGGGCTTCGCCCTGCGCCACTGCCGAGTTCCCGCTGGAGCAGCTCGAAGAAGTCCAGGGCCCCCGTGGTGAGCCGGTCCGGATCCAGGTCGGACGGTTCGAAGCACGTCAGCACATGCTGCAGGCGCCGGGCCCGCGTCATCGCCATGACGAAGTTGCGGCGGCCGTCCGGGCCGGACAGCGGACCGAACGTGTGCAGCGCCCGTCCGTGCGGAGTCCGGCCGTATCCGAGCGAGAAGATGATGTCGTCGCGGACGAGGCCGCCCGCGCGCTCGACGGGCACGACACGGAAAGCCTCCCTGCCCGAAGTGAAGAAGCCGGCGGCCCACGGGAATTCCGCCATCTGCATGCGGATCGCTTCCCCCACCCGCGCCGCGTGCCGGGCGCTGGCCGTCACGACGGCCAGGGAGAGGTTCGGGCGGCGGCGGATGTGCTCGAAGACGAGTTCGACGACCCGGTTCACCTCGACGGCGACGCTCTCCACGCCGTCGTGCTCGGAGCTCGGCATCCCGGTGCCGTTCGGGAGGTATTCGACCACCAGGCCGCGTCCCTCCCCCGTCACCTCGGAGGCCTGCGGAAGCCGGGAGAGCTTCCCGCCGTAGAACGATTCGCTGAGATAGGTGTCCAGGGCCCGGTCGACACCGCGGTAGATCTCGGTGAGTCCGCGGACGGGCAGGACCTCGCGCAGGGAGTCGAAGGCACTGGGCAGGGGTTCGAGTGTGGACGCGCGGTCGGCGGACTGCACCTCGATGCTGAAGCGGGTGGGGCCGGCGAGGCGATCGTCACCGAACACCAGGACCTGGGAGGCCCGCGCCACGCAGGGCACCGCACTCTGCAGCGACATCGACTCCCCATCGAGGATCACGGCGGTGTCGAAGGTGTACCCCTCCGGCACGGCGCCCCGAATGGTGAGCGGGCTGACCGCCCAGACGGGCAGCAGCGCAGCCACGAGGTCCGGGTGCAGGGCCGCGAAGACCTCGAGGGTGAGCGTGCCGTCCTTGAGTTCCTGCCGCAGGCGTGCGGCATCCTCCGGGTGGGCCTCCACCGCGGCGCGCCAGCGCTCTGCCAGCGTCCACCGGATGCGGGCCGGCCCCGACGCGACGTGGGCGTTGTCTGCGAGGCGGTACTCGGCCTCCAGCCTGCGGAGGCTGTCGCCGTCCGACATGGCGAGATAGTCGTCACCGCTGATCATCGCCTCGAGGGCGGACTGCCACCAGGCCAGTTCGAGTTCGGGCCCCACGCGCTCGGCGGGGACCTCCCGCGCGGCGAGGTCGGCGAGCAGTTCGCCGAGCCCTTGCTCGCGCATCTCGTCGAGCAGCAGCGTACGCTCCGGCAGCGTCTCCAGGGTGTCCTTGTCCAGCGCGAGGTCACGCAGAAGGGCTTCGAGGCCGTCCAGGTCGAGCGCGGCGAGGTCAGGGCCGCCCGCGGTGGGCCGCAGGATCGCGGTCAGCTCCGCGAGGAGGACCTCCACGGAACGGTAGGACGCATGGATCTCCGCCAGGCCGGTCGGAACCGACGGGTGCCGTTCGGTGAGGGCGTAGCGGGTCCACAGCGTGCGCTGCTGCTGCACCTCGAGCAGGGAGGTGTGCAGGTCCGAGATGTGCACACCCGGGCGGATGTACTCCTTGGCCACGCGCCGCAGCCTCGACCTCGTCATCGAGCTCATCTCGATATCGCGTTCCTTGCGCCACGACGATGGCGCCGTGGCCGAGATCAGATCGGTGACGGGACGGTCGAAGATATCCGATGTGAACTTGTCGAGGCTCTCCCGTACCGCGACCAGGAGTTCGAGCTGCTCGCCCCACTCCTTGAAGGTTCCGCCGAGTGTGATGTGCGAATGCTCGGCGACGCGCTGCACCTTGGCCCGGAGCTCGGGGATCTCGGTGGACAGCTGCTCCGCGAGGCCGTGCGCGTGCTCGGTCTCCTTGCGGTTGAGCAGTTGCGCCCCGTACCAGGGGCTCTCGGTCGAGGCCTTGCTGAAGCTGCCCAGCTCGGCGGCCCGCTGGAGCCGCTCGGTCAGGTCCCTGCGGTCGGCGATGGAATCGAGCACGCTGCGCTTGAGCCGCACCGTGGTGGACGGCGAGGGGTCGAGCGCGGTGAGTCCGGCGAGGGACTGCATGGCCTGGTAGGGCGAGCATCCCCAGCGGCTGCGGACGTTGTGGAGGCTCCGGACGTGCTCCATCAGCTGGTGGCGGTGCCCGGTCAGCGTGGCATGCAGCGTTTCGAGCTGCGGCTCGGCGGCCTTCTCGTTGCGGACGAGGGCACGGATCACGGCCTCGCGCAGCTGTACAGGACCTGTCTGGCTGCCGACCTGGAGCACGAGTGACCCGAGGTTCAGGCCGTCGAGGTCCTGCACGAATTCGTTGAGGCTGCCACGGCGCTCCGCCGCGACGACGACGCGCCTGCCGGCTGCCGCCGACCGGGCGGCCACGTTCAGGGCGGTCTGGGTCTGCCCTGTGCCCGGAGGTGTGGCGACGGCGACGCTGACGCCGGCGGAGGCGAGGTCGAGCACTTCCTGCTGCGCCCGGTCCGCATCGAGGATCAGGAGTTCCTCGGCGGGATCCCGCTCGTCTGCGGGCGGGAAGGACAGCTCCTCCGCGCTCCCCGACAGGGCCGAGGCGGCTTCGGCGTCGCCCCTGGCGGAGGCCATGAGGGCGGCGAGGACCGGGTGGTCGGGGCGCAGGGCCGGATCCCCCTTGACGCCGGCAAGGTCGGCGAAGGTCGATACCAGGATCCGGTGTTCGACGGACATCCCGCGGACGTCGGCGCTCAGCGTCCGCATGCGCTCCAGGACCGGGTGCGGGTCGAAGCGTGCGGTGCCGTAGGCGAGCCGGGCGATGGCGGGAGGATCCACCTGGAGGCCCTGGTGGTGGCGCAGGTGGCGCACGAGGGCCGGGTTCATCCGGGCCTGCTCGGTGATCTGCAGCTCGTAGTCGTCCTGCGACGGGTGCACCGTCAGGGAGACCGCAGTGAGGAGGATCGGTGCGTTCAGGGTCTCGGAGCGTCCGGAGTCGTCCACGGACCGCCACGACGCCGTGCCGGCCGCGAGGTATCCGACGTCGATGCCGCGCTCGGTGCCGAGTTCGAAGATCTTCGCGCGCAGGGCACGGGCAGCGGCTTTCGCGGCGCTGTACTGGACCGGATCGCGCAGGAGCGTCGACAGGCGCGTACGGCGTCCGGCGAGGAGCTGCGCGAGTCCCGAGGGGTGCGCATGAGTCAGGTCGATGCTCGTCCCGGCCGAGGGGCGGAAATGCAGCAGCGTATCCCCCGTCGCCTGAGGTCCGAGGCCCTCGAGCCACGGCAGGAGGAAGTCCTGGGCGGCACCGTCGGACGGTGCCGGGCGCTGCTCCGACCGGGCGCCCCGGTCCGCGTGCGGCTGATCCGCCGGCGTCCCTCCCGCATCCCGCTGGTCCTGCTCCGGCACGACCGCCTTCTTTCCTGCATTGTCACGTGCTGATCTCGACCAGATGGGCATGTCTTCCAAGCTATCCGAAAAGCGGACGGACCCCGCGGATAGCAACGCGGCCCGTGCGGACCGGAGTGGGTTCGATCCCGCTCCGGAGTCCGCCTACTCCCATTCGATGGTTCCCGGCGGCTTGCTCGTCACGTCGAGCACCACGCGGTTGACGCCGTCCACCTCGTTGGTGATCCGGTTGGAGATCCTGGCCAGGAGGTCGTACGGCAGGCGCGACCAGTCGGCCGTCATGGCGTCCTCGCTCGATACCGGACGCAGGACGATCGGGTGGCCGTACGTGCGTCCGTCACCCTGGACACCGACGCTGCGCACGTCGGCGAGCAGGACGACCGGCATCTGCCACACCTCGTTGTCGAGCCCTGCCGCCGTGAGCTCGGCGCGGGCGATCGCGTCGGCCTTGCGCAGGAGCTCGAGGCGCTCCTCGGTCACGTCTCCGACGATGCGGATGCCGAGCCCCGGGCCGGGGAACGGCTGGCGTCCCACGATCTCCGCGGGCAGGCCGAGCTGGGCCCCGACGGCACGCACCTCGTCCTTGAAGAGGGTCCGGAGCGGTTCCACGAGCTCGAACTGCAGGTCCTCGGGCAGGCCTCCCACGTTGTGGTGGCTCTTGATGTTGGCGGCGCCTTCGCCTCCGCCCGATTCGACGACGTCGGGGTAGAGGGTGCCCTGCACCAGGAAGCGGATGGGCTCGCCCTCGGCTTCCGCCTCGCGCATGATGGCGCGCTCGGCTTCCTCGAACGCCCGGATGAACTCGCGCCCGATGATCTTGCGCTTGGTCTCCGGGTCCGAGACGCCCGCGAGTGCGTCGAGGAACCGCTTCTGCTCGTTGGCGACGTAGAGCTTCACGCCGGTTGCTGCGACGAAGTCGCGTTCCACCTGCTCGGCCTCACCTTCGCGGAGGAGTCCGTGGTCCACGAAGACGCAAGTGAGCTGGTCGCCGACCGCACGCTGCACGAGCGCGGCGGCGACGGCGGAGTCCACGCCTCCGGACAGTCCGCAGATCACGCGGGAGTCGCCGATCTGCTCGCGGATGCGCTCCACCTGTTCCTCGAGAATGTTGCGCGTGGTCCAGTTGGGGTCGAGCCGGGCACCGCGGAAGAGGAAGTTCTCTATCACGGCCTGGCCGTGCTGCGAATGCTTGACCTCCGGGTGCCACTGCACGCCGTAGAGGCCCTTCTCCTCGTTCGCGAACGCGGCCACCGGGGCGCCTGCGGTGCTGGCGAGGACGTCGAAGCCCTCCGGGGCGGACTGGACGCTGTCGCCGTGGCTCATCCAGGCGTTCTGGTGTTCGGGGGTGCCGCTGAGGATGGACCGGGCCTCACCGTCGGACTGGACGTCCGTGGAGCCGTATTCCCGCAGGCCCGTCTTCGCGACGGTGCCCCCGAGGGCGTTGGCCATGGCCTGGAAGCCGTAGCAGATCCCGAGGACGGGCACGCCGGCGTCGAACAGGTCGGCGTCCACCCGGGGCGCACCTTCCGCGTACACGCTGGAAGGACCACCCGAGAGGATGATGGCCGCGGGGTTCTTCGCGAGGATCTGCTGCGTGCTGAGCGTGTGCGGCACGATCTCGGAATACACGTCGGCCTCGCGGACGCGGCGTGCGATCAGCTGGGCGTACTGTGCGCCGTAGTCCACGACGAGGACAGGGCGGTGTTCAGAGCCGTTCTCGGGGGTAGTCACCCATCAACAATAGTCCGCGGGAACCGGCGCCGCACATCGATGAAGAGGCGGCGGGGCAGGTGCGGCTGCCCGGCCGTCAGTAACGGGGCGCGGCCTCGGGGTGCGCCGCGAGGTCGTCCTCGGCCTGGCGGTGGATCCGCTTCTCGACGATGAACGACAGCAGGGGCACCACGCCGCCGAGCGCGATGAGCACGAAGCGGCTGAACGGCCAGCGCATAAACTGCCAGAGACGGAAATCCGCGACGAGGTAGACCACGTACAGCCACCCGTGCACGATCAGCACCGCCGTCGACAGGTTGAGGCCGCCGGCGGTCTCCGCGACCACCGTGGGCAGGAACTGGAGGGGGGCGCCGCCACCCGCGACGATCTCCGAGTCGAAGCCGTACTTCGCGACCATCTCGACGACGACGAGGAGCAGCATGATGCCCGTGGCGTACGCGAGCACCTTGTAGAACGTCAGTGCCGACCGGATCTGCGCGTGGGTGCCGCCGAACCGACGCTTCGGCTTCCCCTTCGACGGCGTGCGGTCGGTTCCGGCAGGGTCAAGGGCTGGCTCAGTCACGGTGGGCACCGCTTTCATGATCGGATACGGGAGGGGAGAGAACGACGGCGGGCTCGACGGCGCCGGGCTGGGCGGAACGAGCTTCCTCGGCCGCGTCGGCCTCGTCCTCGAGCGTGCGGCGGTAGTCGTCGGCGACGAGGCGCCACCAGAGGAAGAATGCGAAGCCGGCGAAGACCACCCACTCCACGGCGTAGAAGATGTTCAGCCAGTTGACGGGCGTCTCCTGCGGCTGGGGGCCGACGACGACCGGCTCCAGTCCGGCCGCGAACGGGACCTCCACGCCCTCGACCGCCACGTCGGACGCCACGACGAAGGCCGCGTACGAGGACCGGTCCCACAGGTTGGACAGCTCTGCCGTCGACAGGGTGGGGACCTGCCCTTCCACGGGACGCTGCACCTCAGGAGCCTCGGGCGGCAGCAGGCGTCCGACGACGGTGGCTGCACCCTGCTGCTGCGGCACGGACACGGTGTCCCCGGCATCGGGCACCCAGCCGAGGACCACGGGGATGACGGATGCTTCCTCCGTGCCCGCCGGGACTCCGGCCCCGTCGACCTCGAAGGCCTGGAGGACCCAGAGGCCCTCCTCGTTCCCGAGGAGCCGGTCCTGCACCAGGACGCGGGTATCGGCCAAGAAGGCGCCCTCGAACGAGACCATCTGGTCGGCGTTCGCAGCGGACAGCGGCGTCCCGGGCTGGAGGACACCGGCCAGGGGGCGGACGTTCTCCGTGGTGCTAGGGGCGGGCGGCGGCGCCTCCCTCGAGGAGTTGAACTGCCACTGGCTGAGGAGCACGAAGACCGCGGCGATCGTCATCGCGAGGATCAGCGTGAGGATCCATCGAGGCTTGAGGGCGGTCTTCAACACCCCTTAAAGGTACTTCGTGCCGTTGTAGAACAACGAATGCCGCCGGCGCCGGACGTGGAGTCCAGGGGCCGTCCGGGCCGGGATCTCCGGGGCGCCCCGGACCGCTCGGGACCTAGTGGTCGAAGAACACCAGCGACGAGTTGATCAGCTCGGCGATCACCTCGGCGTCGTGCGCGCGGCGCAGGGACTCGCGGAAGTTCTCCTTGAAGAGGCTCCGCGCGATCGTGGCGAGGACCTCGAGGTGCTCGGAGAAGGACTGGGCCGGCGTCGCCATGAGGAGCACGAGCGTTGCCGGGCCGTCCACCGCGCCGAAGTCCAGGCTGTGCCCGAACCGGGTGACGCCCACGGCGATCGAGGTCTGGTTGACGAATTCGCTGCGGGCGTGCGGGAGCCCGACCCCACCCGGGAGCCCTGTGGCCATCTGGTGCTCACGCGAGTTGACCTGGTCGAGGAACGCCTGGAGGTCGGAGATGCGTCCTGCCTCGTGCATCCGCCCGGCGAGCTGCGCCGCGGCGTCCTCCTTCGAGGCAGCCTCCATCTCCAGGATCACGAGGTCGGGGGTGGTGAGTACGGCGTCGTGCAGCTCAAGGGACAGGTCGCTCACTGGATGCCTTTCGAAGTTCCCGCCAGCATCGGAGGTCCGGGAACCGGCCGCCGCGCACCGGGTGCGGCTGCCGATCGCGGCCTTCCCCGACCCTTCTAGCTTAGCGGGACGATGTCGTGCACACCCATGCGGGCACTGTCGGCGGAGATGTCGTCGGGCTGTTCCTGGCTGAGCCGCTCTGCAGCCACGCGGGCCTGGTAGTGCTTCACCTCGCGGTCCACCTGCTGGTCGCTCCAGCCGAGGAACGGCGCCATCAGGTCGGCCACCACCGGCGCGGCGGAGACCCCCCGGTCCCAGGACTCGATGGAGGTCCGCGTGCGGCGCGTGAGGATGTCGTCCACGTGCCGGGCGCCCTCGTGCGTCACGGCGAACACGACTTCGGCGCGCAGGTAGTCGTCCGCTCCCGGCAGCGGCTGCCCCAGTCCGGGATCCTGCCGGATGAGGTCCAGCACGTCGGTGGCCTGGGTGCCGAACCGCTGCAGGAGGTGCTCGACGCGCGCGACGTGCACTCCGGCGTCGTCGGCGAGCCGGGCCCGCATGTTCCACGCGGCCCGGTATCCCTCCGCACCCAGCAGCGGCACGGTCTCCGTGCAGCTCTCGGGCACCTTCTCGTCGAGCGCGCGGGTGGCTTCGTCGACGGCGTCCTTGGCCATGACACGGTAGGTGGTCCACTTGCCGCCGGCGACGACCACCAGCCCGGGGACGGGGTGGGCGACGACGTGCTCGCGGGACAGCTTGGCCGTCGAGTCGTTCTCGCCGGCGAGCAGCGGGCGCAGACCCGCATACACGCCCTCGACGTCCTCACGCGTCAGGGGGCGTTTCAGCACCCGGTTCACGTGTTCCAGCACGTAGTCGATGTCCTTCGAGGACGCTGCGGGGTGGGCCTTGTCGAGGTTCCAGTCCGTGTCGGTGGTGCCGATGATCCAGTGGCGGCCCCACGGGATGACGAACAGCACGGACTTCTCGGTGCGGAGGATCAACCCCACTGTGGACTGGAAGCGGTCGCGCGGCACCACGAGGTGGATGCCCTTGGAGGCCCGCACCTTGAGCTGCCCGCGGTCGGTCACCATGGCCTGGGTCTCGTCGGTCCAGACACCCGTGGCGTTGACGACCTGCTTGGCGCGGATGGCGAACTCGTCGCCGCTCTCCTGGTCCCGGACCCGCGCGCCGACGACGCGCTCGCCCTCGCGGAGGAAGTCCACCACGCTGACGCGGTTCGCCGCCCGCGCACCGTAGTGCTGGGCGGTGCGGACCATGTTGACCACGTACCGCGCGTCGTCGACCTGCGCGTCGTAGTAGCGGATGGAGCCGACCATCGCGTCGTCCTTGAGGCTCGGCGCCGCGCGCAGCGTGGCCTTCCGGCTCAGGTGCTTGTGGAACGGGACCCCGCGCGAGTTGCCGCCGCTCATGCTCATGGCGTCGTACAGGGCGATCCCCGCGCCGACGTAGGGACGCTCCACGAACCGTCTGGTCAGCGGGTACAGGAACGGCACCGGCTTCACGAGGTGGGGCGCGATGCGCTGGATCAGCAGCCCGCGTTCCTTGAGCGCTTCCTGGACCAGGGCGAAATCCAGCATCTCCAGGTAGCGCAGGCCGCCGTGGATCAGCTTGGACGACCGCGACGATGTCCCGGACGCCCAGTCACGGGCCTCGACGATGCCGGTGGAGAGGCCGCGCGTGACGGCGTCGAGCGCCGCTCCGACGCCCACCACGCCTCCCCCGACGATCAGCAGGTCGAGTTCCTGCCCTGGCTCGGAGGTCGCCCTCAGCGCCCGGAGCGCGTCGTCACGGTTCTGCGGACTGAGTGCGCCGGATGCCATGGCCAGACCCTTCATTGGGAGGTTGAGCGCCCCTGGGGAGCTAGGCCAACTCTAATCCCATCAGTCGTTGGAGATATAGGGCGAGAGCACCACTTCTACCCGCTGGAACTCCTTGAGGTCCGAGTAGCCGGTGGTGGCCATGGCCCGGCGCAACGCTCCGATCAGGTTCGACGTCCCGTCCGTGTGGTGGGACGGCCCCCACAGCACTTCCTGGAGTGGGCCGACGGTCCCGATGTTGACCCTGTCGCCGCGCGGGAGCTCGTGGTGGTGCGCTTCCTGGCCCCAGTGCCAGCCCTTGCCCGGAGCCTCCTCCGCGCGGGCGAGCGCGGAACCGAGCATGACGGCGTCAGCACCCATGGCGATGGCCTTCACGATGTCGCCGCTCGCACCCATCCCGCCATCGGCGATGACGTGCACGTACCGGCCGCCGGACTCGTCCATGTAGTCGCGGCGGGCACCGGCGACGTCGGCGATGGCCGAGGCGAGCGGCGAGTGGATGCCGAGGGCCCTGCGCGTCGTCGTCGTCGCTCCTCCGCCGAAGCCCACGAGCACACCGGCGGCACCCGTGCGCATGAGGTGGAGCGCAGGCGTGTAGCCGGCGGCGCCGCCGACGATGACCGGGACGTCGAGCTCATAGATGAACTTCTTGAGGTCGAGCGGCTGCTCGTTCTTGGACACGTGCTCGGCGGACACGGTGGTGCCGCGGATGACGAAGATGTCGACGCCGGCCGCGAGGACCGTCTTGTAGAACTGCTGCGTCCGCTGCGGCGTGAGCGAACCCGCGACCGTCACACCGGCCTCACGGATCTCGGCCAGGCGGCTGGTGATGAGCTCGGCCTGGATGGGCGCGTCGTACAGCTCCTGCATGCGCCGGGTGGCGGCGGGGCTGAAGTTCTCGGTGCTGAGCCCGGCGATCTCGTCGAGGACCGGCTGGGGGTCCTCATAGCGGGTCCATAGCCCTTCGAGATTGAGGACGCCGAGGCCTCCGAGGCGGCCCATCGCGATGGCCGTGGCCGGCGACATGGCCGAGTCCATCGGCGCCGCGACCACGGGCATCTCGAACTGGTAGGCGTCGATCTGCCAGTTCACGGAGACGTCGAGCGGATCACGGGTCCGCCGGGAGGGCACCACCGCCACGTCGTCCAGCGAATATGCCCTGCGTCCGCGCTTGCCTCGGCCAATCTCGATCTCGTAAGTCACTGCTCTAGGTTAGCTGAGCGTTCCCGCGGTATCGCCGCCGGGCCACGACAGGGCCCGCCGACACCCCGTGTCGACACACCATCGGGCAGTGACACCCCTCGTGATGAGAGCAACCTTCCGAACGAATCCATTCCGGCTCTCGCCCGTGATGTTCCCGTATCGAGGCTCACCTGAGAAAGTAACGACATGACCCTGGACATCGCGGCCTTCCGTGCGCACTTCCCTGCCCTCCTCACCGGTACCGCCCATTTCGACGGGCCCGGCGGAACACAGGCTCCCGCCGCCGTAGGAGCCGCGATAGCCGACGCCATCACCGGGCCGCTGTCCAACCGCGGTGTCCGCATGGACTCGGAGAGGAACGCCGACTCGGCGGTCAGCGAATTCCGGGAGGCGATGGCTGACCTGCTGGGGGCGCATCCCGGCGGTGTCGTCTACGGGCGAAGCGCCACGCAGCTCACCTACGACTTTTCCCGCCACCTCGCCAAGACCTGGCAGCCGGGTGACGAGGTCGTCGTCTCACGCCTGGACCATGACTCCAATATCCGCCCCTGGCTGCAGGCAGCCGATGCGGTCGGCGCCACCGTGCGCTGGATCGATTTCGACCCGGAGACCACGGAGATCGACGAAGCATCCGTCGCAGCCGCGATCACCGAGCGCACGAAGCTGGTGGCGATCACCGCCGCGTCGAACCTGCTCGGCACGAAACCGCCGGTGCGCCGCATCGCCGATGCCGCGCACACGGTCGGCGCACTGGTCTACGTGGACGGGGTGCACTACACCGCTCATGCGGCGGTCGACGTGAAGGCGCTCGGAGCTGACTTCTTCGCCTGCTCGCCCTACAAATTCCTCGGACCCCACTGCGGCGTTCTCGCGGCCGACCCGGAACTGCTGGAGACGCTGCGGCCGGACAAGCTGCTGCCGTCCACGAACGTGGTGCCGGAGCGGTTCGAGTTCGGCACCCTCCCGTACGAGATCATGGCCGGCGCCACGGCGGCCGTGGATTTCCTCGCCGCGATCGCACCCGGCGCCGCAACCGGCCGCCGTGCGCGCCTTCTTGCATCCGCTCACGTGATCGACGAGCACGAGCACGCCCTGCGCTCCCGCATCGAGGCAGGGCTGGCCGAACTGGGTGACGCCGTCGTGCTGCACTCCAGAGCCCAGGACCGGACACCGACACTGCTGGTGACGTTCCCGGGCCGGTCCTCCGCGAACGCCTACCGATTCCTCGCGGAGCGGAACATCCTCGCGCCGGCCGGTTCTTTCTACGCGTACGAAGCCTTCCGCCGCCTGGACCTCGAGGACAGCGCCGCCCTGCGGATCGGGCTGGCGCCGTACAACGACGACGACGACGTCGACCGCCTCCTGGCCGCACTGCGCGAGTTCGTCGCTTGGTAGTGCGGAATGAGCTCGTTGGAGCTGGCCCGTTTCGAGACCTGCCGAGGACGATCGTCGATGAGGTTCCCCATGTCATCAAGGTTCTCGGCTGCAACCCGTCGAAGGTCGGAGCCTCCGGTGAGGTACGGCGGTGTCAGGGCGCGGCCAGGACGCTCAGAATGTTGCCTGATGGGTCGGTGAACCAGGCGATGAGCGGCCCGCCGTTCCGGTTCACGCCCTTACTGTCTGTCACACCCTCGTAGTGAAGGAACTCCACGCCCTTCGCACCGAGCTCATCGACCGCGGCATCGACATCCGTCACCGGGAAGTTCAGGACCGTGAACGACGCCGGTTCATGTGCGGCGCCCTTGGCATAGACGAGGACGCGGTGATCGGCGCCCAGATCGATCCAAAGCATTCCGTGCTCCTCCGTGACAGGCAGCCCCAGTACGCCCTCGTAGAACGCCTTCGCTTCCGGGATCTGCCGCACGGAGAAACCGCTGAATGCCTTCGCTGCATCGACCATGCGGCCAGTGTTGCACTACAACTCCACCACGACCAGACCCTGGCAGGTCGAACGCCTCACACGGGGCTGAAAGTTGAGGTCATGAATTCCCGGATTCGCGTCGTCGTACCTGGTGACGACGAAGAGCTGATGGAGTTGCAGGTACGCAACCGAGACTTCTTGGCACCGTGGGAGCCCCTTCGGGAGGATGACTACTTCACTGTGGCGGGACAGCGGACCGACATTGACGTAGCACTTGCCCGTCATGCCCGTGGTGAGGCAATGCCCTGGGTTGTTCTGGACGATGACGGCGCGATTGCCGGCCGATTGACACTCAGCGGCATCGTCCGCGGTCCGTTCCAGTCGTGCAGCATGGGGTACTGGCTCGCAGAGGATCAGACAGGTATGGGTTTAGCGACAGACGCTGTCCGAGCAGCGGTCGCCTTCGCTTTCACCCAGCTGAAGCTCCACC
Source organism: Arthrobacter rhamnosi (assembly GCF_054510975.1). Classification (NCBI taxonomy): domain Bacteria; kingdom Bacillati; phylum Actinomycetota; class Actinomycetes; order Micrococcales; family Micrococcaceae; genus Arthrobacter; species Arthrobacter rhamnosi. Next base: position 190,917 of record NZ_JBTNDN010000001.1, read on the forward strand.
GAGTGCAGGCAGAGACCCTGGTCAATAATGTTGCTTCTCGGAGGGTCCTGGCCAAGACCGACTTCGAACAGTACGGTTGCGCACCGAGGTATTTGAAAATCGCCGGCCAGTGGCAGGATCACCTGATGTTCCAGCGTCTGAACGACAGCGCTCCGTAACGGGGTGGATTGCGGACGGTCGGCTCGGGCGCTGGCAGCTCCGGCGTCTTCAGCAGTCTCCCTCGTGATGACGGCGTAGACACCCTCGTTCGCTTCGTGCAGAGCCATCTTCAAGACTTCATCGCCGAGAGCCGTTTTGGCTGGGGACAGCTTCGTGGCAGCCGAGACTGGGCCGTAGCCCGCCACGATCTACCCGACAGTCGATCCTCCATAGGCCACCAGACGACTGCACGGCCATCCGCCACTATCCGGACGCGGCAGCGCAGGTCTACCGTGAGTGCATGTCAGGCCCTTCACAAGACCCGCTCGACGACGACGCCGCTACGCCCGGCGTGCGCATGCGGGATGTAATGGGCCAGTTGGTCCAAAAGCTGAGATACGAGCCGACCGTGAAGCGCATCCGCGCCACGCTCGGCGGGCAGACCGTCGTCGACACCACGCGAGCGATGCTCGTATGGGAGCCGCGCCGGGTCGTGCCCGGGTACGCCGTGCCGACCCAGGACATCCGCGCCGAGATCTCGCGTCGGACCTCAGAGGCACTCGAGGACGGTGCGGTCGGATTCATGCTTCCCGACCTGTCGGAGGTCCCCGTGTTCGACCCGCGCATCCCGTTCGATGTGCGCACGACGCCGGGAGAGCCGGTCGAGGTGCGCGTTGCGGGAACGGACGCTGCGGCAGCTGGATTCCGTGCACGCGACCCCGGTCTCGCCAACTACGTGATCCTCGCGTTCGCCGACTTCGACAGCTGGTTCGAGGAAGACGACGAGATCATCAGCCATCCACATGACCCCTACGGTCGCATCGACATTCGAGGCACCTCCCGGCATGTGCAGCTGATGCTCGACGGCCACGTCCTCGCCGACACCACCCGAGCGCGGATGCTGTTCGAGACGACCCTGCCTGCCCGGTATTACCTTCCGATCGAGGACGTCGTCGCGCCGCTCGAGCGCAGCTCGACAAGGTCCATGTGCTCGTACAAGGGTTATGCGACCTGGTACTCCGCGATCGTCGGCGACAGGAAAGTGGATGACATCGCGTGGCAGTACGAGCACCCGCTGAGTGACGCAGCCGCCGTGCAGGACTACGTCGCGTTCTTCGACGAGCGACTTGATCTCGTCATCGACGGCGAACAACAGAAGCGCGCGGTCACTCCGTGGTCGTAGCTGCCGTGGTCGTGTCTCTGCCGGCTGTCGGCGTGCACACCTCACGCTGGCGGTGACCGTGGAACCGGGACAATCACCGAATCAGCCCTTGTTCATGTGTCCTGAGAGTCTCAGCCATAGGTGAAGGCTCCCACTCATGAAGTGTCGACAGTCGCCCATGCCCCACCTTGCCGATCTCCGCTGGCGCGATCACATTGTGGCCCAGCTGAGACGCAACCTCGCCCGTTCTGTTATCGGCGGGTCGGACACTGGGAGCATGGCACTCAGGGGGAATGGCGCAGGACGGAAAGTGCGATGGTTCAGGGACAACAAGGGGGCCCTACCGTCGATTGCGGCGCTACTTGCCGTGGCTGTGTTGTGGGTTGTCGGAGCAGTGCGCGGTATCGGCTTTCTGGTCGACGCGAGCTCGCCGATGGTGATGCTGATCGGGCTCTACGTCATGCTCGCGGGTGTCGCCGTGTCGATCATCGTCGCCACCCTGGCGCTCAATGATCTCCTGACCCGCTACTCCCGGCCCCGTACACGTCGCTAGTTCGGGGACGTCATTCGGCTGCTCGTCGCCCCGAGCCGACCCATTCGCTGCCTGGCAGTATTGGTCCCCGCTCCTACCTGCAGGTGGGCAGTAGCCTTTGCCAAGCCGAAAAGCGGCATCCCATTGTAGATGGTCTCGATCCCGGTGGCCGGGACCTGGTAGGTCTCATGCCAGACACCCACGTCCCCGCTTCCAGCGGTCTCCTTCATGAACCGGCGCCAGGGCTCAAGATGCGGAGACTCCCGGTCAGCGGCGAACGTGCGGAGATGTTCCGGGCTCTTCCAGTAGCTGAGGACCATGGTGGTCCGGCCGAACCACTGCTCACATCCGAGCATTCCCGACGCAGGATCCTCGGCCAGGTGCTGAAGCATGCGAGGCATTGCGCTTGCCACCTTGCCCACCGCCCGCACCTTCCACCACCGGTTTGCACGCATGCCGATCAGGAACACCGTCACTGACTCCAGCCCGGGATCGGCGGTATAGCGACCCGGAAAGACAACCTGCACCATGGGATCTCCTAGCTAGTGATGGACATACCTTCGATAACGTTGTTACAAAACAAGGTTATGGAACAATGGGACGCATGGCAAGACCTGTGATCCACAACGATTCCCTGCGGCAGGAGCTGCTGGCGGTCACGGCTGAGCTCGTGGATCGCGAGGGGCCCGCGCGGGTGACCATGCGGGACGTTGCCTCGGCCGCCCACACCTCCACCACCGCCGTCTACTCGCTGTTCGGCGGGAAGTCGCAGTTGCTGACCGCCGTGGTGGACGACGGGTTCCGGTCCTTCCGGGAATCACAGGTAGCCGCCGCCCCGGCGGGGCTACAGGGGTTGGGTGTCGCCTACCGGGCCTGGGCACTGGAGCACCGCGCACTGTATCGACTGATGTTCGGCGGCGCCATGGCTGCCTTCGTGGACTGCCAGCCCAGTCCGGAGGCGGCCGGCAGTGCCATAGAACCCCTCGAAGAAGCTGTCGCGGCGGCGCAGGCGTCCGGTGCCCTGCTTCCGGCGCCCGTTGAGATGGTTGCTGTGGCGATCTGGGGCCAGGTGCACGGACTGGTGAGCCTCGAGCTGGCACAGATGGGCCAGCCGGGCACCGACTGGGCTGGGGCCTTCCACTCCGCGCTGGACGCCATAGCCCGGGGCTGGGCTACCTGACGATTGCTGCAAGGGAACGGCCGAGAGCAGGGCGCTCCACCCACGTTGACATACGCCAGGGCTGGGAGCACGCTGTTAGCCTCACTCGCAAGTGTTCGGGCCTGACCAAGTGCCTCCACCGGCGCCCGCCGAGCCTCATTCCCGGAGCGCGTGGTTTCTTCTCCGGTGCAACGGTTACAAGCAACCCACCGAGGAGGACAAGATGCCCGCCATAACTGTCAATGCGCTTGAAACTAAATCGTTCAACGAACCCGATGAGAAGCGTCGTCCACCCAAGACCGAAGTCGATGTCGTCAACCTCGGCAACGCCACACTGGGCAGGTTCACTTTCGAGCCCGGCTGGCGATGGTCCGAGACCGTCAAGACAGTGGTCCACACCGAGAGCTGCCAGAACAACCATCTAGGAGTCTGCGCCGCTGGAACTCTCGCAGTGGAGATGGAAGACGGAACCCGCACCACGATCCACGCCGGTGACGCCTATTCGATCCCCGCGGGCCATGATGCCTGGGTCGAGAATGATGAGACGTTCGTGGCCTACGAGATCATGAGCGCGGCCGAGTATGCCAAACCTGCCTAGTTCTCGCCGATGAGGGCGTGAGGCGGAATCACTTCGATCCGGTACCCGTCGTGTCAGGCCGTGAGCAGAATGAGCTTCGTGACGGTATTCGCGTTGCGGGCGGTGCCGACAACACCGAGCCGTTTCTCGAACCACGTGGACTGGAGCTTCGAACCCGCCACGCCAGAGGCATAGCGGATGAATACTTCGGAACCGTCCACAGCGAAGACGTTCGGTGCTCCTGCGGCAGGATCGAGGCTGGTCGCTGGGTGCGGTGTCCGGTCGAGGAACACCGTCATGACCTAGCGACCTTCCTGCGATCCGATGAACGGGTTGCGCCGCTCGGCATCGACCAGTTGTTCGTGTGAGCGGATGACGACGGGGAGATCATGGCCGAACCGCGCGCACACGGTGTGTCGGATGAGGGCGGCGCAGGCCGCCGTCGAACGTTCGCCCGGGTCGAAGACGATGTTGCCCGCTACCTGCGAGGTCGCTACACCTTCGAGTCCTTCGTCCTCGAGGGCTGCACGTAGCTCCGCCATCCTCATGGCAGTGGGCCCTCCCACACCTCGGATCAGAGCGGCCGATCGTGGCATGGTGAAAGCCTAACCGGGGCATCCCAGACGTCGAAAGCAGCGCCACCGGGTCCCTGGGTGGCCCGAATCCCGCGCTGATCCGACGTCGGGCGCTCAGCGCCTCGTCTCGTACCTCGTCAGGACGACACCGCCGGGGAACGTCCGCGTCTCCACCAGGCTCAGGTTCACCCAGCCGTCCAGGGCCGTGAAGAACGGCGTGCCTCCGCCCACCAGGACCGGATGGGTGACGATTGCGTACTCGTCGATCAGCCCGGCCTGCATGGCCGGCGCGGCAAGCGTGGCACCGCCGATGTCCATGAAGCCGATGTCCGTGGGGCCGCCGTCGCCGGCCTTGAGCCGGGTGATCTCGCTGACGGCGTCGCCGGTGACCAGGCGGGTGTTCCAGTCGACCGTCCTGATCGTCGAGGAGAACACCACCTTCGGCATGTCCCGCCAGCGGTGGGCGAACTCGATCTGGGCCGGCGTGGCCCCCGGCTGCTGGTCGGCGGTCGGCCAGTGGGAGCTCATCGTCTCCCACAGTCTGCGCCCGTACAGCGCCAGGCCCGTCGCCCCCACCCGGTCGGACCACCATTGGAACAGCTCGTCGCTCGGTACGCCTCAGCCGACGTCGTCGCCGGGCGCAGCGATGAAGCCGTCCACGCTCAGGTTCATGGCGAAGGTCAGTGTGCGCACGGCGTCAGTCTCCCGTGAGCCGGTATTCCCTGTACAGACCAGCAGGGTGCGGAGAGGTCACCGCTGAGGCGACACCGAAGGCTGGTCGACCACCACGCCCAGCAGATACTCCGTACGGAGAGGATCCTCTCGGGAGGTGTCGCCCAGGTGCTTGACAAGTTAACCTGCCGTTCGAGGCCCTGGTCATCGCTGTTCACTGAAGAACGAGACCGTGAGGTGGTGCACTGATGGCCCACAGCACGCTCACTTACAGCACTTGTGCATGGGATCGGTGCACGCAGTGTTGCTACTAGGGAATTGAATCCACCGTGTCCCAGAGAACAACTCTCATCGCCCTGACCATTACCGCAGCGTCCTTACTGACAGCCTGTGGCGGACCCGCCTCCGAGCGCGGGTCTGCACCGACAGCGGGTGCAGGCAAGCCCTTGGTCATCTACACGAACTCGAGCTCCGATGGACGGGGCGAATGGTTGCAGAAGGAGGCGGAAGAGGCCGGGTTCGACATCGAGATCGTCGGTGCCGGTGGCAGGCACACCACGCACACGCTGATCGCCGAGAAGGGCAGCCCGACCGCCGACGTCGTATATGGGTTGAACAACGTCTACTACGAGCAGCTCAAAAAGGAAGACGTCCTTGAGCCCTACACGCCGAAGTGGTTCGCCGAGGTCGATGAATCCCTCGCCGACCCAGCAGACGAGAAGGCGTACTGGCCGCTGGTAGAACAAGCCATCGTACTCACCTACAACGCGGACGCGGTGTCCGAAGCCGGCGCTCCGAAGGACTGGACCGACCTGTGGACCAAGGATGAATACAAAGACCGGTACGAGCGCGGAAGCGGGACGGAGGCAGCTACGACACAGCTCGTCATAGCGGGAATCCTCACCCGATACAGGGACGAGTCCGGTGATCTCGGTGTCAGCGACGAGGGCTGGCGGCAGATCGACCAGTACTTCGAGAACGGTGTCTCCGCTGTCAGGGACCTGGACCTCTTCGCCCGCTTCACCGCCGGCGAAGTCGACTTCGGCCAGATGTCTTCCTCCTCCATCCCGGGAGGTGAAGAAACCTACGGTGTGACCTCCGGCGCGGTGAGTCCCGAAGTCGGCGTCCCCTACGCTGTGGAGCAGGTCGCACTCGTCAAAGGCTCGGACAACCAGGACGAGGCACTGCAGTTCATCGACTGGCTTGGCAGCGGTGAAGTCCAGGGCGAATGGGCAGCTGAATTCGGCTCACTGCCGGTCAATGAAAAGGCACTCGAGAGCGCCAAGCCCGCGGTCATCGAGTTCGACGAGCAGTTCACCCGCCAGAACATCGACTGGGCCTTCGTGCAGGAGAACCTCGGATCCTGGACACAGAAAATCGAAATGGAATACATGCCCTGACGACGGCGACACGACTGCCTCAGCGCCACGGAGGGCTTCAATGATGTTCTGCAGGAATGGGGGGGTGGGACGCCATTGCAGGTGTCCTACCCCCCCCATACCGCGTTCTCCCGCTACTTCGCCGGGCGCCGCGGAGCTGGTGCGCTAGCCGATGAACCTGAGGACGGTGAAAATCAGCGCAATGACGCCGAAAATGGTGCAGATGTAGCCGAGCACTTTTCCTGCAGTCGCGCGTTCTCCCAGCCGTTCGGCTTTGTTGGCCTGCATGATGGCCAGCGGTCCGAGGATGATGCCGAGAATGAACAGGCCGACGATGCCGAGCACCAGGCTGGTTGTCTTGGCCTTGCTGGCTTCGGGTGAGATGCCCCTGATGTCCTGCGTGTTCTGATATGGCTGCTGAGTCAAAATAGTCCCCTTAGGTCGCAAGCGTGAAGTGGAGCAAAGAAAGAGGACGGAATACGAGCTGCTGCACGCATCCGGAATAAGTCCCCTGCCGGAACTGTACCGACGCATTGCTCCGACGCCGCACAAGCACACGACGATCTAAGTAAGCAATGTGGGGATATGAGTACGAGGCATGCAGATTCAGGTAAGCAACGCGGTCCTGGCGACCGCATCTTCCACCACTCCCCGTACATGTTTGAAACCAACGCGTTCAAAGTGCGATCAATGAAGCATCCCCAATGGGATCCTCGTACGGGAGGAATATCAGCCGGCACTCCGTTTCAAACCCAAAGCGACTCGACGACTCCGGCGATGCCGATCAGAACCAGACTGCCGAACACGGAAAGCGAAAATATGCTGGCAACCTTTGAGGTTCTTTTCAGCCTGCGAAGATCATCATCCTTTCGGAAGGCAAACCTCACGGAGAAAGCAGCCATCATAGCCAGCACCGGCACTGAAAGGATAAGTGCGAGAAAGTATCCCAGTCCGTCCCATCCACCAGCGTTCTCCGACAGGAACCACAGGGAAACGCCGACAGCGAACGGCAACACAGCCAGGATGAGCGCACGATACCTGATCCACTCCCACACGACCGTCCCCCTTGAGGAGTGGTGGGCAGCCGGAACCAGTCTTCCAAGATGCCCCATAACTCCTACTGCCATGCCAACCAACGGACTCACATCCTGCGAACACGGCCTACTACTAAGCGCCCATTATGCCCAGTATTGCTACCAAGACAACGACAACCGCCGATGCCGCCGCAGCTAGGGTGAGCAGATCTCTCAGCTCCATCCGTGCCCAACGCCCGGACGGCGGTAGCGCACGGCCACCACTCCTTCGGCCCTTCTTCGGGCTTCCTTCGCTGTTTCCCCCGAATTCCCTTAGGGAGAGCTGCCAAGGTGGGTCCAATCAGTCTTGCGGCATAGGGGTAGCAGGACCGATTGACGGCAGGCGGGACGCATCTTCGGCTCGCTCGGACATACGTCCGACGATGCTGAGGCTGCATCCTCGAAGCCCAGTACCAGTACCTGATTCATCCGCACCATCTTCATCGCCTGTTGGCTCTCAGCAGGTTTTCATCCCGGCAGTCCCGCTCAGGGGGCGAGCTCCTTCTGTCTCATCGATACAGGTCTCGCATGCGCTTCCGGTCTCATTCAAGGAGCTTCATCATGACCACTTCACGGACTCGCACTCACCGCAAGAAGAAAATCGCCGCTGTCACCGCGGCTCTCATCGTGGGAGGTAGCGGTGCGTTCGCGTTCTGGTCCTCGATGGGCGCCGGCACAGGATCTGTCAGCACCGGCACGAGCACCCCCTTCACGGTCACCGCAGGCACCGCAGCCGGGGGCGCGCTGACCCCCGGGGGTCCGACCCAGACCGTGCCGTTCACCGTCACGAACCCCGGCACCGGATCGCAGAACCTCGCAGCGGTCACGGTCACGGTCGCCGGTCCTGCCGGCACCGCCTGGACGGACGTCCCGGGGTGCTCGGCATCGGATTACACGGTGGGCACGCCGACCATCACTGCCGGCCAGATCGCCTCCGGCGCAAGTGTGTCGGGAACAGTGACCGTCACCATGAACAACCTCACCACCAATCAGGACGCCTGCAAGAACGCGACCGTCCCGCTGTACTTCAGCGCCCGCTGATCACCTCGGGTGGGGCGCATACCGGCGTCCCACCTGATGCCGCAGGCCAGTAAGTTCGAGCACCACCGACGGTGCACCTCCACCTGCACCAGTCAACGGGTGTCGGTGACTCCCGGTCAGCAACCTCCTACAGCGTGAAAACGACGAGCCCCCATGAATGCCAGGACTGATTTATCCGCCGCTCCGGACAGGAGGCGGTCACGTCGGGAGTCCTCACGCCCACTGTCCGTGCCACCGGTCGCCGTCGTACTGGCATTCATCATCAGCGCCGCAGCTGTCCTCTCCTTTCTGGTCGCCGCGTCCCCGGCAGCCCAGGCGGCCTACACCAGTGCCGGAAGCGGAACAGGAAGCGTCTCGACCGGGTTCCTGGCCTCACCGACCAGCGTCACCGTCCCGTCGACCACCACCGGGGCTGTCCCGGTATCCTGGACCGCGCCGGTCGGCGTCCTGACACCGGTCGCGTACTACGTGGTCCGCTCTACCAATGGCGTTCGATCACCTGCCTGCGGCACGACGCCGGGCAGCAGCATCACAGCCACCAGCTGTACAGATTCTCCCCCGACCGCGGGGCCTCATACCTACACGGTGACGGCAGTCCACAAATCCTGGACGTCCACGAGCAATCCCAGCGGAAGCGTCACGCTCACGGCCGGAAAACTCGTCTTCACGGTTCAGCCCAGTGATGTCGCAGCGAACGGAACGATCACTCCTTCTGTGCAGGTGGCACTGCAATCCACGCAGGGGGTGCCCGTCCGCACGCCGAACCAGCCCATCACCCTGGCGATCGGCGCGAACCCCGGCGGAAGCAACCTCACCGGCACCCTCACGGCCACGACCGGCACGGATGGCACCGCGACTTTCAGCGACCTACACCTCGACAAGCTAGGCACAGGGTACACACTCACCGCCACCAGCAGCGGCATCCCCGCAGCTACCAGTACGGGCTTCGCCGTGACCGCGTCCGTGTTCGTGTTCACCACCGCCGCAACGAACGGCATCGCGTCAGCAACAGCAGGGCAGGGCCCCATCACGGTTCAGCGCGTCAACTCCGCCGGCACACCCATCACCGCTTCCTCAGGTGGACTGAGTCTCACCCTCGCATCCACCACCGCCGGAAGCGCGTCCTTCGCGGCCAGCCCCAACGGGCAACCCATCACGACCATCACCATCCCCAACGGAGCCTCGAGCGCGACGTTCTACTACGGCGATACCAGGGCGGGTTCCCCCGTGGTCCGGGTCAGCGCCACCGGTGTGACCGCGGGGTCCCAGACACAGACCGTCACCGCCGCTCCAGCCTCGAAACTGGCCTACACCACACAGCCCCTCTCCGGGACGACCTCCACCACGGCGGATCTGGGGCCTCTCACCGTCCAGCTCCAGGACCCTTTCAACAACCCGGTGGTCGCGCCGGCTGCGGGAGTCCCTGTCCGTCTCGCCTCCACCACCACCGGAACCGCAGTGTTCTCCCCCACGCAGGGAGCGACCGCTACCGCAGCCACTGCCACCATCCCGTCAGGGTCCTCCTCGCTCACCTTCTACTACGGTGATACACGAGCCGGTACCGCCACCATCAGCGCAACAGCCGGCAGCCTCCCGGCCGCGTCCCAGGCGATCACCCTGACCAGCCCGGTTGCCACGCAACTGGCAATCACCAGTCCGGCTGTCACAGGTACCGCGACGGCAACCACTACCCTGGGTCCCATCACCGTCCAGTTACGCGACGCTGCCGGGCTGCCCGTCACCGCACTCGGTCAGGGTACGACGCTGACCGTCGCCTCCACCTCTCCAGGCACCACCAGGGTTTCCAGCACCCAGGGCGCGACGACCACGGGCACCATCACCATTCCTGCCGGCGCCACCAGCACCACGTTCTACTACAGCGACACACTGGCCGGCACACCAACGGTCACCGTCGCCGCGCCGGGTCTGACGAACGTAAGCCAGCAAGTCACCGTTCGCGCAGCCGCCCCGGCACGTCTGACCTACCTCACCGCACCCGCCAGAGGACAAGCGTCGAGCACCACGAACGTAGGACCGATGACGGTGCAGCTCGAGGACAGCTTCGGCAACCCTTCCCCCGCCCCTGCCGGTGGAACCCTGCTCAACCTCACCTCGACCTCCGCCGGCACGAGAATCTTCTCCACCACGCGCGGAACAACCACCAGCACCCCGACCATCACCATCCCTGAAGCAGCAACGAGCACCACCCTGTACTACGCCGATACGGCCGCAGGAACACCCACCCTCACAGTCACCGGCGCGAACCTCACGTCCGCCGCACAACAGCAGACCATCACCGCGGCCGCACCGGCCCAGGTCCAGTTCCTGCAGAACCCCACCAACGTGCGCAAGGGTGTCCCCTTCTCTCCCACCATCACCGCAACCATCGTGGACCAGTACGGCAACAGGACGACGAGTACCGCTGCCGCGACCCTCGAGCTCAGGACCAGCACAGGCGCAACGGGAGCCCGAGGCAACCTCGGCGGAAGCACCACCGTGAACGCCGTCAACGGCATCGCCACCTTCACTGGACTCACCGTCGGCGGCCCGGCATCCGGCCCCTACACGCTCCTGGCCACCAGCAGTCTCCTCACAAGCGGACTCAGTTCCGTCTTCATCGTGGGCTGACCAGCTACTGCTACATGTCCATCAGCCCGGAGATCAGTTCCTGAGGCGCGGTCTGGCTTCCCTGAGGTCAGCGCAGGAGAATGAAGCGCATGGTGTCACCTCCGCCGAACGGCGGTACGGTCCTGTTGAAGTACCCGCTCACGGGTAGGTTCCGGGCACGGAACAGCCCCGCGCGAAGAGTGCCGAGTCACGGCACGGACCTGATGGGAACGGCCTTCGCCATCGACTTCATCCCCGTTGATTCCTACGGGCGGTCAGCGCCCTGGAACTGGCGGGCGGTTGTGGCGACGGAACGGCCGGAGAAGTTTTTCGGGTTCGGCGCGGCCGTCGTGGCACCCGGCAGGGGCACCGTCGTCATCGCCCATGACGGCGAAGACGACCATAAGGCCCGAAGATCACAACTCACGCTCATCTCGTACATGGCGGGACAGGCGCAGCGCATCCAGCGGGGTGCGAGCGCGATAGCCGGCAATCACGTCGTGATCGCCCTGGGCGACGGCGGGCCCTTCGTGCTGGTCGCCCACCTGCGGAAGGATTCGGTCCGCATCGGTGTCGGCGACCTGGTCGAAGCCGGTCAGGTGCTTGGCGAGGTCGGAAACTCAGGGAACAGCACACAACCGCATGTGCATGTGCAGGTCACCGACAGCACGCAATGGTCCCGTGCGCAGGCCCTGCCCATCGCCTTCGAGACCCCGAATGGCGTCGAGCTACCCTGCGAGTCACAGATCATCCTCGTGCCGTGAGGAGAGGCATCTGCACGCCGGGGATTCCGTTCCGGTTCTCATGCCGCAGCGATGACGAGGGCGGTGCTGTGACCGCCGAAGCCGAATGCGTTGGTGATGGCAGTTTCCGAGCCGGCGCACTCGATCGTGGTCTTGATGACGTTGAGGTTGATTCCCGGGTCTTGGTTTTCGAGATTGAGTGTGCCTGGCAGCAGTCCGGTCCGGAGGGCCTGGATGGTCACGATGGCACCGAGCGTCCCGGCTCCCCCCAGCAGGTGTCCTGTCATGGACTTGGTGGAGGTGACAGGGATTTCCTCTCCGACGACAGCAGCGATGGCGCCCGCCTCCAGAAGGTCACCGACAGGGGTCGATGTAGCGTGCGCATGGACGAAGCCGACATCGGATCCGGAAAGCCCTGCCGATGCAAGAGCTTTCTGCATGACGCGGTGCTGTATCGCCTGGTCGGCGGCCACGATGTCGCCGGCGTCGGACGTGACCGCGGCCCCGGCGATCCGCCCCAGAATCTCAGCTCCACGCCCCCGGGCGAAGTCTTCCCGCTCGAGGACGATGATGCCGGCGCCCTCGGCCATCACGAACCCGTTCCGGTCCCGGTCGAAAGGCCGAGAAGCCCCGGTCGGATCATCGTTGCTCGTGGAGAGCGCTCGGAGCTGAGCGAAACCGCTGATCGCCAGCTCGTTCACACAGGCGTCGACTCCCCCAGCGACGACGACGTCCACTGCACCCGAGGAGATCATCTCGACGCCCTGGGCGATCGCTTCGGCTCCGGAGGCGCAGGCACTCACTGGAGTGCGGGCCCCTCCCTGGGCGCCGATATCGATGGACACCCACGCAGAAGGACCATTGACCATCATATGCGTCAACGTATGAGGGGAAACCCGGCGTGGTCCGCCGGTATCGAGGTTCCGGACCTGTGACACCACCGTGCCCAGACCTCCGTAGCCGGATCCGATCACCACGGCGAGGCGGTCGGGATCAACGCCGGGCCGCCCGGCCTGGGCCCATGCCTCACGCGATGCCACGACTGCCAGATGCCCGCAGCGGTCCATCCGCCGGTATTCCCTGGTGGACAGCATTGCAGCGGGATCCGTAGCGACGAGCCCGGCGAGGCGCACCGGCAGCTCTTGCGCCCATGGTTGATCCAGGACCGTGATGCCCGACCGGCCCTCCACGAGCTCGTTCCAGGTCTGGTCGACCGTACCCCCTACAGGAGTCATGGCACCCATACCGGTCACCACCACCCCAACTGCCTTCGCAACCACAGAAACCCCTCCTCCTACTGTCCGGGAAACAAGACGGCCCGTTGCCGAAACGAGCTCCGTCGTCCCCCATCATCGCAGGGCAGGCCCGCGACGGCACCGGCCGGTGGTGGGGGCAACCGTCAGCGGAAACGGCACGGCGCACACGGGTTCGACCAGGCAGATGAACCAGTGATGGAGTAGCAATAAGGCATGACGCACGCCATCTTCGACAGCCACTTCCACATCATCGATCCCAGGTTTCCGCTGATACCCAATGATGGGTTCCTCCCTCCTGACTTCACCGTGGACCACTACCGCTCCCGGACGAAGGCTCTCGGGATGTCCGGCGGCGTCGTCGTATCGGGGTCCTTCCAGGGCTTCGACCAGGACTACCTGCTGAATGCCCTCAGAGAGCTCGGACCGGGATTCGCGGGTGTGGCGAATCTTCCTGCGGATATTCCTGATTCCGGGATAGAGGAACTGGCCGCCGCCGGTGTTCGAGCTGTGCGCTTCAACCTCTACCGCGGAGGGTCCGAGAGCGTCGGCGAACTCCTACGGTTGAGCACCCGGGTCGCGGCGGTCGCCGGCATGCACACCGAACTGTATGTCGATGCAACGGATCTGGACGCACTCGAACCGACGCTGGCGCAGCTGCCCCGGGTCAGCATCGATCACCTGGGAATGAGTGGAGCCAATCGGGAGGTCCTGCTCCGACTGGTGGGAAGAGGCATGCGTGTGAAGGCGACGGGTTTCGGGCGCGTCACGCTGGACGTCGTCGAGGCCCTGCGCGCGATCCACGCCGTCAACCCGACCGCTCTCATGTTCGGCACCGACCTGCCGTCCACCCGAGCCCGGCGGCCGTTCGCCGCCACCGATATTCCCCTCATAGCCGAGGCTCTCGGCGAGTCGGCTCTGCCGGCGGTGCTGCACGAGAACGGACGGTCCTTCTACCGCATGGAACCGGACGCCACGCCGGCGGCCGGGTCGTGGTGACAGGACTCGGACAGTTTCCCCGCGGACCCGGCCCCTACCTCCTCGAGGGCTCCGCTGTAGGACCCGGAGCGATTAGGACACAACCGCTATTCAGGCCGCCGACCCGTCCCGGCGGCGTCGGACTGGACCTCGCGAACGACGTCGGTGTGGCCGCCGAGTTCCGCCAGCTCGTGGGCCAACTCCTGAAGTTCGGCGCCGCCGGCCATCAGACCTGTGAGTTCATCGAGTTCGATGTCCTTCTTGTCGTAGCAGCCGATGCTTCTTCCGCGTTTGAGGAGCAGGAACCTGTCACCGACCGGGTAGGCGTGGTGCGGGTTGTGGGTGATGAAGATGACGCCGAGCCCCCGGTCACGCGCCTGCAGGATGTAGCGAAGGACGACGCCGGACTGTTTCACACCCAGTGCCGCCGTCGGCTCGTCCAGGATCAGTGCCTTGGCGCCGAAGTAGACAGCACGCGCAATGGCCACGCACTGCCGCTCGCCGCCCGAGAGCTGACCGATGGGCTGGTCGACGTCGCGAAGGTCGATGCCCATGTCCGCCAGTTCCTTCCTGGTGACCGTCTTCATCCGCTTGACGTCCAGCCGCTTGAACGGACCTTTGCCGACGGTCAGCTCGGAGCCCAGGAAGAAGTTCCGCCAGATGGGCATGAGCGGCACAACGGCAAGATCCTGGTACACCGAGGCGATGCCGGCATCCAGCGCTTCCCGGGGGCTGGCGAGTCTGCGCTCCTGACCCAGAATCCTGAACGTTCCCTCGTCGTGCTGGTGCAGTCCGGCGATGATCTTGATCAGCGTGGACTTGCCGGCGCCGTTGTCGCCGAGCACACAGGTCACCCGCCCCTGGTCGACGGTCATGCTGACATCGCTCAGGGCGATGATGTTGCCGTAGTGCTTGCCCACGCCGTCCAGCTCCAGGAGGTGGACCGGGGCGGGAGTAGGCGGGTTCTGCCCGTTGCTCATAGCGGCCGTGCCCTTCCTATGTTCGTTCCGCACGGCGTTTGACGATCAGGTTCACGATGGTGGCCAGCAGCAGCATCAGGCCCAGGAAGAACTTGAACCAATCCGGGTTCCACTCTGCGTAGACGATTCCTTTGTTGGCCATGCCGAAGATGAAGGCACCGATGGCCCCTCCGATCGCCGAGCCGTAGCCGCCTGTGAGCAGGCAACCGCCGATGACCGCCGCAATGATGTACAGGAATTCATTGCCGATACCCTCACCGGACTGGACGGCGTCGAAGGCGAAGAGGTTGTGCATGCCGAGCAGCCAGCCGCAGAAACCTACGCCCATGAAGAGCCCGATCTTGGTGGCCCTGACGGGTACGCCCACGGCACGAGCCGCATTCGCGTCTCCGCCCACGGCGAAGATCCAGTTGCCGATTCTCGTGCGCAGCAGCAGCCAGGACGCAATCACCACGAGGACGATCCAGATGAGGATCGGGCTTTTCAGGTCCATGCCGCCGATGGTGAAGCTGCTGGCGAAGACAGCCCGAGCTGATTCGAAACCATCCATCGAGGCGATCGACGGCGTCGCCACGCTGCCGCCGATCAGCCGGGTCAGCGCCAGATTCAGCCCTGTCAGCATGAGGAAGGTGGCCAGGGTGACGATGAAACTCGGCAGCTTCGTCTTCATCAGGATCCAACCGTTGACGAAACCGATCAGCAGGGAAACGATCAGGGCCACGCCGACGCCCACCCAGAGGTTCAGGGAGAAATACCAGCTGAACAGGGATGCGGTCAGGGCCGAACTGATCACGGCGACACCGGCGGAAAGATCGAACTCCCCGCCGATCATCAGCAGTGACACGGCCACCGCCATGATGCCGAAGGTCGAGGAGCCGTAGAGCACCGTGGCGAAGGAGTTCGGCTGCAGGAAGACAGGGGCTGCGGCCGAGAAGAAGATGAACAGGACGATGGCGCCCACCAGGGCGCCGACTTCCGGACGGCCCAGCAGGTTCTGTACGACGCTGCGCCTGCCGACGCGTTCATCCAGCGTGGGGATTTCTACGAGTGTTGCCATGTGATTCTCCTCATCGGGCTGCTGCCAGGGACGATGCGAGGTCCCCGGCGTCCTGACGCGTCCTCAGCGGATGCCGTCCTTGGCGAACTGGAGCACCGATTCGGCGTTGGATGCGTCGACGATCGCCGGTCCGGTCAGGACGGGCTGCCCGCCGCCGATCTGGAAGCCGCCGCGGCTGGCCTCCCAGAGCGCATCCACGGAACCGTAGCCCTGCAGCCACGGCTGCTGGTCGACGGTGAACAGGACCTTGCCGTCGATGATGCTCTGAACCAGCTCCCCGTTCAGGTCGAAGGAAGCGACCTTCACCTCGTCCTGCAGGTCCAGCGATTCCACGGCCGTGAGGATCGTCTGGGTGAAGGGTGCCCCCAGCCCGATGATGGCATCGACATCCGAGGCGGCCTGCAGCTTTGCGGTCACCGTCGAGGAGACCTGGGTCATGTCCGTTCCCGTGACATAGACGATCTCACTCCCGGGAACCTTCGACTTCACACCCGCGCAGCGGGCCTCCTGAGCCACGTTGCCCTGCTCGTGGATCACGCAGATCGGGTGGCTGCTACCCTCTGCCGCCAGTTCGGCGCCCACTGCCGCGCCGGCGAGGGCCTCATCCGAACCGAAGTGGGTGAAGGCTCCCAATTCCGCGGACACGTCTGCCCCGGAGTTGATGCTGACGATCGGGATGCCGGCGTCAGAGGCCCTCTTCAGCGCATCCTTCAGCGCATCGGGCTTTGCCAGGGTGACGACGATTCCGTCGACCCCCTGATCGACAGCCTGCTGGACCAGCTGGGCCTGCCGCCCGCCTTCGGGGTCCGAGGTGTACAGCAGGTCGACGTTGTCCTTCGCGGCAGCCTCCTCGGCCCCTTTGCGCACGATGTCCCAGAAGGTATCGCCAGGACCGGCATGGGTGATCATCGCGACCTTGATCTCCGGAGTGTTCGCTACCTGCCCGCCGCGATCCGCCTTGCCGCCGTCCGGATCCCGTCCGCCCTGTGCCGAGCAGGCGCTCAGAGCCAGTACCGGGACGACCACTGCGGCCACAACCCCTGCCCGCCAGGAAAACTTCTTCACGACCGATCTCCTTCTGATCTACATGTCCGGTCGAAACCTGGGCGTCGACCCGGAACTCACAACCTCTTCCAGGAGCCAGTCAGCCCTGGACGCATCGGCGTGGTTCGGGCCTCAGCGCCTCGTGGTCGGCCGGTGCGGACACCCCGCCACCCGCATTCAGGGACCCTCATCGATGGAGCCTCGCCTGGAAGACCGATGAACCCGATGCACTGCCGGGCGGGTGCGTTGGTGCTACGCGGCAAGGATGGAAGCATCGGCTACCGCCATGATCTCACGTGAGCGCTGGAGCCATGTTCACCGCGGATCCTTACCGGCAGGTCCCGTAGGATCCACCACGAGGGGCCCGGTTCGGGTGGGCGAGTTCGAGGTCGTTGTCCCAGCTCGGCCGGATTCACCGAGGCTGCAGGCCGCCCAGGACCAGTCCCGAGACCACGTATTTTGGGAATCCCGGCCGATCAGGATCTCGCCCTCGCCGTGGGTGACAGCGAGGATCGCCGCCTTCACCGACAGTGACCTGCCGCAGGTCGAGAAGAACGTCCGGTCCGCCCCGACCGCTTCGGCCATGAGGTCCTGGGCCCGCTGCAGGTAGCCATTGGACGTCTTCCTGTCGTCCAGTCCCGAACTGACCAGCACGCGCCGGTCCACGCCGCGGCCCTGCCGAGTACGCGGGCGGGTCGAGGAGCAACAAAAGCCGCCGGCTCGCCTCAGATGTGCAACAGGCAAGAGCCAGGGGCATGATGCGCGGGAACCGGCCCGCGCACCGATCGCGCCAAGGCCCAATGGCTCACCCGGGATAAGCGGTGATAGCCTGCCGACCACGTGCACTGACACTGCGTTGGTCGGAGGGCCCGTGGACCGTGTTCCATTCGACAGTACGATTCCGTTCCCGCGCGGGGGTCACCCGTTCAGCTCCTCCCGCTGCGAGGCCCCGGGCACGGACCTGACCTCCCGCAGGCAGTCTCCGTGACCATGTTCGATCCCGTACCGCTGCCGTTTCCGATCAGCCGACCGATCATCGGTGCGCCGATGGCAGGAGGACCGTCCACACCGGACCTGGTCGCTGCGGTCACGAACACGGGCGGCATGGGGTTCCTCGCCGGCGGATACAAGACCCCTCAGCAGCTCTGGGCTCAGATCACCGCCACGAGGGCGCTCACCCAGGGCCCGATCGGGGTGAACCTCTTCGTCGTCTCGGCCAACGAGGTCGATGAGGACGAGCTCGAGGCCTACCGGCAGGAATTGCAGCATGACGCCGACCGGTACGGCACGCACGTGGGCCCTCCCCGATGGGACGACGACTTCTGGAGCGGCAAGCTCGACGTCATCCGGGATCTGAGACCCGATGTGGTGTCATTCACGTTCAGCTGCCCGGACACGGAGGTGCTGCACGGGCTCGCCCAGGTGGGCGTTCTGACCGCCGTCACGGTCACGTCCCCGGCTGAAGCGCGCATGGCGGCGGAACGCGGCGCCCGCATCCTCATCGTGCAGGGGCCCGACGCCGGCGGCCACCGGGCTACCTTCGACCCCGCCGCGGACCCCGGCACCGAACCCCTTCCTGAGGTGATCCGAGCGATCAGGAGGGCGGTCGAACTGCCGCTCATCGCAGGAGGCGGCATCAGCACCCGGGAGCAGGTCCGCGCGATCCTCGACACCGGAGTCGCCGCCGTCCAGCTCGGCACTGCACTCCTCCTGGCGGACGAAGCCGGCACGAACCCTGCCCACCGGTCAGCGCTCCAGGACCCGGCGTTCACCGAAACGAAGGTCACCAGGGCCTTCACGGGCAGGCCCGCGCGCGGGCTGCGGAACCGGTTCATGGATGACCATCCCGGCAGCGGACCCGCCTACCCGCAGATCCACCACATGACCGCGCCGCTCCGCGCCGCGGCAGCGGCTTCCCACGACCTCCAGGGACTGCACCTCTGGGCCGGCACCGGCTACCGCAATACCCGCACCGGAGCAGCAGCGGGCATCGTCGAAGCCCTCACCCCTTGACCCCGGAAGGCTTCGGCGGTCAGGCGTCCGGCAGCTGGCTCTCGAACATGCGGTAGTACCTGCCCCGCAGGGCCACGAGTTCGCGGTGCGTGCCGGATTCCACCACGCGGCCGTCCTCGAGCATGTACACGATGTCCGCCTTCTCGATCGTGGCGAGGCGGTGGCTGATCGCGATGATCGTCCGTGAGCGGTCCGCGAACAGGCGCGTGAAGATCCGGTGCTCGGCCAGCGCGTCGATGGCCGACGTCGGCTCGTCCATCACGATGAAGGGCGCGTCCCGGTAGAAGTTCCGCGCCATGGCGAGGCGCTGCCACTGCCCGCCCGACAGTCCGCTGCCTTTCCGCCCGCGCGGGTCCTCCATCCAGTTGCTGACGTAGCTGTCGAAGCCGCCCGGCATCTTCCCGATGAACTCCGCCGCCTCGGCGTCCTCCGCCGCCCGGCGCACGCGGTCGTCGTCGCGCGGACGGTGGACATCCCCGAAGTAGATGTTGTTCGCCGCCGTCGCGAACTCGTACCGCAGGAAGTCCTGCGACATGACGGCCAGGTGCTGGTGCCAGTCGTCGATACGGACCTCCCGCAGGTTCCGGCCGTCGAGCAGCACCTCCCCCCTGCTCGGCTGGTACAGCCCTGCCAGCACCCGGATGAGCGTGGACTTCCCCGCGCCGTTCTCCCCCACGATCGCGATGTGCGTGCCGCGCTCGAAGGACATGGAGATGCCCTTGAGCACCTCCGCCTCGCTGCCCGCGTAGGTGAAGGAGATGCCGCGGAGTTCGACGGCGGACGGCGGCGCCTCCAGTCGGCCGGGGGCCGCCGTGGACAGCGGGAAGTCCATGAACTGCTCGTAGTCAATGAGGTTCGCGAGGTCCTCGTCGATCGAGCTCAGTGAGGACACGAGGTTGTTCGCGGTGCTGAGCGCCCGGGTGACGATCTGCTGGACGTAGAGGAACTGCCCCACGGGCTGGGCCCGCGCGATGATCTGCCCGACGATCCACACGAGCGCCAGCAGTTCGGCGCCGTACTGCACCGCGTCCGCGAGGAGCTGCTTCGGGATGTAGCGCTTCTGGAAGTCCAGCCGCCGCTTCTCGTCGGCGTCCCGCAGCGTGGAGCGCAGGTCCATCAGGTAGCGGACGATCCCGTAGAGGCGCATCTCGGCGATGTGCTGCGGCTTCATCAGGTTGGTCTCGATCATGCGCCGCTGCCGCCGGGAGTCCACCTGGGTGTTCCAGTGCGCCATCTGCTCCCGCGACAGGCGGAACTGCAGGTAGACGCTGGGGATGATCGCGACCAGGACGATCAGGGCGATCCACCAGCTGACGAGGAGCAGCGCGCCGATCGCGAGGACCACCGAGACGAGCTGCGTGAAGATCGCCGCGATGCGGTCGAGGACCCTCGCGTAGGAGTCGGAGAAGCGGCGGGCCCGGTCGTAGAGGTCCACCGTCTCCTTGTCGTCGTACCGCCAGAACTCCAGGGCCAGGAAACGCTCGTACATGCGGTCGCCCACGATGGCGCCGACCCGGAAGCTCAGGACCTGCTGGATGTAGCGGTCGACGCTGGTGAAGGAACCCCAGAGCAGTCCGAGGACGGCCGTGACGACCACGTAGGTGATGGCGGAGCGCCCGGCGTCGGGATCACCCGCGTACGCGGCGGCGAGCGCCGTCGTCGTCAGGGAGGCGAAATAGGTGGTGACCAGCGGCAGGACGGCCGAGATGAGCGACCCGGCCACCTTCATCGCGACCGCACCGGGTGAGGCCTTGGCACTGACCACCAGCACCTGGCCGACGGCGCGGGCGTAGGGGCCGAGCCGGAGCTTGCGGCGGGCGGCGACCTCGGGCTGCGGCAGCCCGCTCATACGGCATCAGCCCCTCCCGGAGGGAGGGGCTGAGGAGACGCGGGTGCGTTACTTGGAGCCGTAGTTGGGTGCCTCGACCGTCATCTGGATGTCGTGCGGGTGGGATTCCTTGAGGCCCGCAGCCGTGATGCGGACGAACTTGCCCTTGGCCTTCAGCTCGGGGATGGTCCGTGCGCCGGTGTAGAACATGGTCTGCCGCAGACCTCCCACGAGCTGGTACGCCACGGACGCGAGGGGTCCTCGGTACGCGACGCGGCCCTCGATGCCCTCGGGGATCAGCTTGTCGTCACCGGAGACGTCCGCCTGGAAGTAGCGGTCCTTGGAGTAGGACGTGTTCTTGCCGCGGGTCTGCATCGCACCGAGCGAGCCCATGCCGCGGTAGGTCTTGAACTGCTTGCCGTTGACGAAGATCAGCTCGCCGGGTGCCTCGGCGGAACCCGCCAGGAGCGAGCCGAGCATCACGGTGTCGGCACCGGCCACGAGGGCCTTGCCGATGTCGCCGGAGTACTGCAGGCCGCCGTCGGCGATGACGGGGACGCCGGCGGGGATGGCGGCCTTCGCGGACTCGTAGATCGCGGTGACCTGCGGGACGCCGACCCCTGCGACCACGCGGGTGGTGCAGATGGATCCCGGGCCCACGCCGACCTTGATGCCGTCGGCGCCGGCGTCGATCAGGGCCTGCGCTCCCTCGCGGGTGGCCGCCTGGCCGCCGATGATGTCGACGTGCGCAACGGACTTCTCGGCCTTCAGGCGGGCGATCATCTCGAGCACGCCCGCGCTGTGCCCATTGGCGGTGTCGACGAAGAGGGCGTCCACGCCCGCGTCGACGAGCGCCATGGCGCGCTCCCAGCCGTCGCCGAAGAAGCCGATGGCCGCGCCGACGCGGAGGCGTCCGTCGTCGTCCTTCGTGGACAGCGGGTACTGCTCCGCCTTCGTGAAGTCCTTGACGGTGATGAGGCCGCGCAGGACGCCCTCGTCGTCGACGAGGGGGAGCTTCTCGATCTTGTTCGTGGCGAGGAGGTTGATGGCGTCGTCACCGCTGATGCCCACGCGCCCGGTGACGAGGGGCATCTTCGTCATGACGTCCTTGACGAGGATGCGCGGGAAGTCCCGCTCGAGGACGAAGCGCGTGTCGCGGTTGGTGACGATGCCGAGGAGGTGCCCGGTGGCGTCGACGACGGGCAGGCCGGAGACGCGGTAGTGGCCGCAGAGCTCGTCGAGTTCCTGCAGGGTCGCATCCGGACCGATGGTCAGCGGGTTGGTGATCATGCCCGACTCGCTGCGCTTCACCCGGTCCACCTGATCCGCCTGGTCGGAGATGGACAGGTTGCGGTGGATGACGCCCAGGCCGCCCTGGCGGGCCATCGCCACGGCCATGCGGGACTCGGTCACGGTATCCATGGCCGAGGAGAGCAGCGGTGTCTTCACCGTGATGCGCTTGGAGATCCGCGACGACGTGTCGGCCTCCGAGGGGATGACGTCGGTATGGCCGGGAAGCAGGAGGACGTCGTCGTACGTCAGGCCGATGAATCCGAAGGGGTCGTGGGTTTCGTTCTGGCCGGACTGCTGGCTCACTGCTGCGCCTCTTTCGGTATCACCGGGTGGGGGTATGGGCCTTCGGCTGGATGCGCCGGCGGGCTCTGACAGTCTAGAACGGATCACCGGGGCGCCCTATTCCGGTGACAGTGCTCACGTCACCAGCCGAGCACGGACCGGAACCGTTCCTCGAAGGCCGGGATCATGGTCTCGACGTAGGTCTTGCTGAGGTGATCGCGGTCCATGTAGACGCGGACGTTCCCGACCACCCCGGCACAGGTGGCCTCGGCGCAGACGAGGTCCGTCATGTCCAGGTGTCCGAGCCCGGGCAGGCGGTGCGCGACGGCCGTGAGGGGCGACGACGGCGCCAGCACCTCCGAGATGGGGACGTCGCAGGCGGACGGGTCGGCGGCATGACGTGCCGTGCACTCCGCCATGTCCTCCTCGAACCGGGGCGTGTCCCGGAGGCCCACGACGGGGATACCGGCTGCGAGAAGGGGCGCGATCCCCTCCTCGAAGCCGGCCGGGACCTCCTCCGCCGGCGAACTCCAGTCCGTGCGCGTGCCGACGGTGAGTACCGCGTCCGGAGCGAGGCCGAGCGCGTAGTGCCGGGCGGCCTCATTGAAGGCGTGGCATTCGGGGTCCACCGTCGCCGGCGAGTCGACGAACCTGCAGTTGGGCTTGTGCACCGACACGGCGAGCCAGTTGTTCGAGGCGGCCATCGCACCGACGGCTGTCATCCACATCTGCGAGTGGGAGTCGCCGAGCACCAGGACGATCCGTTCCGCGGTCGCCGCATCCCCTGTCTGGACGCAGGAGGACAGCAGCGGGTCGGCCGGCATCGGCGCGCACGGCCCGTCGACGGCCGCCCACTCCGCGCCGAGGCTGCTGGCCAGGGGCCTCACCAGCGCGTCCTCGGCGCCGCGGAACTCGAAGCCGGGAACCAGGGCCGCGGCGCCCGGATTGTCTGCCCGCGTCTGCTGCTCCACCGCCGCCTCCTGCGCCTGGACGCGGTACTCCCAGCCCGAGAGGGGCACGGCCACGAGGCCGAGGGCCAGCGCGGCCACGAGGCCGGTGCGCCTGCGCCGCCCGGACGGCCACGCCCAGGAGCGCACCGGCTCTTCGACGAAGCGCGTGGTGAGCACGGCCAGCACGAGCGAGGCCGCGATGACGAGGCCGCCGTCGAGCAGCCCTGCCTCCTGTTCGTCCGCGACGATGAGCCAGATCACGAGGATGGGCCAGTGCCACAGGTACAGCGCATAGGACGCATTCCCGAGCCGGAGAACGGGCGGCGAGGACAGCCACCGATCGACGCCGGCAGGGCTGTCCGTCCGGCCGGCTGCGATGACGGCGGCGGCCGCGAGGGTCGGCCAGAGCGCGATGTAGCCGGGGAACTGCTGCTGCACCTGCAGGAGGACGCCGCAGGCCAGCATCATGGCCACGCCGGCCCAGCCCAGCACCACCCTCACCCGCACGGGAAGGACGAGGCGGGGCAGCACCAGTGCCACCAGCGAACCGAGCGCGAACTCCCAGAGCCGGGCGCGGGTGTCGAAGTAGGCCGCGGCCTGGTCCGCTCCGGTCTGCCGGACGGAGAACACGAGCGACAGCACGAAGACGGCGCCGAACAGGGCGATCAGCACGGACCGGGGACGCAGGCGGGTGCCGGCGACGACGACGGCGCACACCGCGAACAGGAGCGGCCAGAGCAGGAACACCTGCCCCTGGATGGAGAGCGACCAGAAGTGCTGCAGCGGGCTCGCCGCGCTGTGGTCGAGGGCGTAGTAGTCCACGGCGTCACCCGCGAGCTGCCAGTTCTGCCGGTAGGTTAGCGACGCCCAGGTCTGATCGAAGACGGACCGCCAGCGCGAACCGGGGATGAAGACGGCGGTGGCCGCGAGGACGGACAGCAGGACGACGACGGCGGCGGGTAGCAGGCGCCTGAGCAGGCCCAGCCAGTACGCGGCAAGGGCGAGTGGCTGCCCGGACTCGAGGCGCCGCGTGAACGTGACGGTGAGGAGGAAGGCCGAGACGAGCAGGAACACGTCCACGCCGCCGGACACCCGCCCGAGCCACACGTGGTAGACCACGACCATGCTGACGGCCAGCGCGCGCAGTCCCTGGACCTCGGGCCGGAACCGGCGCTCAGCCGAGCCGTCCGGACGATTCCGGGCGGCCGCAGAGGGCGGGGTCTGCAGGGCGGAAGCCACGCTGTTCCTCCTCGGAGGCCTGGAAGATGGGCGGACGCAAACCTCCAGTTTACCGTTCGGGAACCTGCCGTCGCGTCGGGAGCCCTCGAGGACCGATCCGCCGGTCGCCCGCGTAGCACGTACCCTAGAAGGAGTATCTCCCCGGGAACGCCGGGGACCACCTGAATGGAGCCGCCGGTCTGCCGGCCGCGACGACGAACGTCTGACGGCCTCTGCCCCGTCTCCCTCACCCAACGAGAGAAACCTAATCTGTGAATAAAAGACCTGCCGCACTGAAAGCACCACGGGAACTGGCCAAGGGAGCCATGCGGATCGTCGCTCTCGGTGGCATCGGTGAGATTGGCAGAAACATGACCGTCTTCGAGTTCGAGGGCAAGCTGCTGATCGTCGACTGCGGTGTCCTGTTCCCCGAGGAACACCAGCCGGGCGTCAATGTCATCCTCCCCGATTTCTCCTATATCCGCGACCGGCTCCACGACGTCGTCGCCGTGGTGCTCACGCACGGACACGAGGACCACATCGGCGCCGTTCCCTACCTCCTCAAGGAACGCGCGGACATCCCCCTGGTCGGTTCGAAGCTGACGCTCGCCTTCATCGAGGCCAAGCTCCAGGAACACCGCATCACCCCGAAGACCATCCAGGTCAAGGAGGGCGACCGCCGCACCCTGGGCGGGTTCGACCTCGAGTTCGTCGCCGTGAACCACTCCATCCCGGACAGCCTCGCCGTCGCCATCCGCACCGCGGCCGGGACGGTGCTCCACACCGGCGACTTCAAGATGGACCAGTTCCCCCTGGACCGCCGCATCACGGACCTCGGCGCCTTCGCGCGCCTCGGCGCCGAGGGCGTGGACCTGTTCCTCACGGACTCCACGAACGCCGACGTCCCCGGTTTCACGACCTCCGAGAAGGACCTGGCTCCGGCGATCGAGGCAGCGTTCCGCTCGGCGCCGCGCAGGATCATCGTCTCCAGCTTCGCGAGCCACATCCACCGTATCCAGCAGATCATCGACACCGCCGAACGCCACCGCCGCAAGGTGGCCTTCGTGGGCCGCTCGATGGTGCGCAACATGACCATCGCCGCGGACCTCGGCTACCTCAAGATCCCGCAGGGCCTGCTCGTGGACTTCAAGAAGCTCGAGCGCAGCGACGACCACAAGGTGGTCCTGATCTGCACCGGCTCGCAGGGTGAGCCCATGGCCGCCCTGTCGCGCATGGCCAACAACGACCACGCCATCCGCATCAGCGAGGGTGACACCGTGCTGCTGGCCAGCTCGCTCATCCCGGGCAACGAGAACGCCATCTACAGCATCATCAACGCCCTGACGGAGATCGGCGCCAACGTGGTCCACAAGGGCAACGCCAAGGTGCACGTCTCCGGCCACGCCAGCGCCGGTGAGCTCGCGTACTGCTACAACATCGTCAAGCCGCGCAACGTCATGCCGGTGCACGGCGAGTGGCGCCACCTGCGGGCCAACTCTGCGATCGCGGTAGCGACCGGTGTCGATCCCCGCAATGTCGTCATCGCGCAGGACGGCGTGACCGTCGACCTCGTGCGTGGCCGTGCCACGATCTCGGGCAAGGTGGAGGCCGGGCTCGTGTTCGTGGACGGCGATAGCGTCGGCGGCATCACCGAGGAGGACCTCGTGGAGCGCCGCCGCCTGGCGGAGGAGGGCGTCGTCACCGTCCTCGCGATCATCGACCCGGACAACGGTGACATGGTCGAGGCCCCCGAGTTCTTCACCAAGGGCTTCTCCTGCTCCGACGGGGACCTCGACAAGGCCGGCGCGGCCGTGGAGAAGGCACTCCGCGATTCCGCGTCCAACCGTCAGGGCGGGCGCCGCCAGGATCCGGAGGACATCATCGAGCGGGCAACGGCCAACTGGATGCGCCGGTACTACAACCGCCAGCCGGTCGTCACGGCGATCGTCGTCGACGCCTGACCGAGCACCGACCCGACGCCCCGGCACTCGCGAGAGTGCCGGGGCGTCGTCGTCTCCCGGGCCGTCGTATCAGGGCCGTTGCGTCCAGGGCCCGGATACACAGCAGCACCCCGGCTCGGAGGAACCGGGGTGCTGCTGGGTGACAGGTCGGGCCGGGGCCCGGGCGTCCTAGTGCGAGTGGCCGTGGCCCTCGTCGTCGGACTCCTCGGGCTTCTCGACCACGAGGGTTTCCGTGGTGAGCACCAGCGCCGCGATGGAGGCAGCGTTGCGCAGGGCCGAGCGCGTCACCTTCACGGGGTCGATGATGCCGGCATCCACGAGGTTCTCGTACTCGCCGGACGCAGCGTTGAAGCCGTGGCCGTCCTCGAGGTCGGAGACCTTCGCGACGACGACGTAGCCTTCGTGGCCGGCGTTCTCGGCGATCCAGCGCAGCGGCTGGGCCAGCGCGCGGCGCACGAGGCCCACGGCGGTGGCCGCATCCCCCTCGAGTGCCAGGACGTCGGCATCGGTGTCCAGCGCCTTGCCGGCGTGGACCAGGGCCGAACCGCCACCGGCAACGATGCCCTCTTCGAGGGCTGCGCGCGTCGACGACACGGCGTCCTCGATGCGGTGCTTCTTCTCCTTGAGCTCGACCTCGGTGGCCGCGCCGACCTTGATGACGCCGATGCCGCCCGCGAGCTTCGCGAGGCGCTCCTGGAGCTTCTCACGGTCCCAGTCGGAATCGGTGCGCTCCACCTCGGCGCGGATCTGGGACACGCGGTCGGCGACGTCGGACTCGCTGCCGGCGCCGTCGACGATCGTGGTGGCGTCCTTGGTGACCGTGATCCGGCGAGCGGAACCGAGCACCTCGAGGCCTACCTGGTCCAGCTTCAGGCCGAGATCGGGCGAGACGACCTGCGCACCGGTGAGGGTGGCGATGTCCTGCATCATGGCCTTGCGGCGGTCGCCGAAGCCCGGAGCCTTGACGGCGACGACGTTGAGGGTGCCGCGGATCTTGTTGACCACGAGCGTGGAGAGCGCTTCGCCCTCGATGTCCTCGGCGATGATGAACAGCGGCTTGCCGGCCTGCAGGGCCTTCTCGAGCAGCGGCAGGAATTCCTGCAGCGAGGAGATCTTGCCGGAGTTGATCAGGATGAGCGCGTCCTCGAGGACGGCTTCCTGGCGCTCCGCGTCGGTGACGAAGTACGGCGAGAGGTAGCCCTTGTCGAACTGCATGCCCTCCGTGAGGACCAGCTCGGTCTGCGTGGAGGAGGACTCCTCGATGGTGATCACACCATCCTTGCCGACCTTCTCGAAGGCCTCCGCGAGGAGGTCACCGACCTCGGTGCTCTGGGCGGAGATGGAGGCGACGTTCGCGGTCTGCTGACCGACGACCTCGCGGGCGTTCTCGAGCAGGCGCTTGGCGACGGCCTCGACCGCCACCTCGATGCCGTGCTTGAGTGCACCCGGTGCGGCGCCGGCGGCCACGTTGCGGAGGCCTTCCTTGACCAGGGCCTGCGCCAGGACGGTCGCGGTGGTGGTTCCGTCACCGGCGACGTCGTTGGTCTTGGTGGCGACCTCCTTGGCCAGCTGCGCGCCGAGGTTCTCGTAGGGGTCGTCGAGCTCGATCTCGCGGGCGATCGTCACGCCGTCGTTGGTGATGGTGGGGGCGCCCCACTTCTTGTCGAGCACGACGTTGCGTCCGCGGGGGCCCAGCGTCACCTTGACGGTGTTCGCGAGCTTGTCCACGCCGGCCTCGAGGGCACGGCGGGCGGCGTCGTTGAATTCCAACTGCTTTGCCATTGTTGGTTCCTTTCAGGCTTGTGCAGCGAGAAAAACCCCGGCCACTGCGGGCCGGGGCTTTTCCAATCGGGTACTACTTGACGACGACTGCGAGGACGTCGCGGGCGGAGAGCACCAGGTACTCCTGGCCACCGTGCTTGACTTCGGTTCCGCCGTACTTCGAGTAGATGACGATGTCGCCCTCGGCGACGTCGACGGGGACGCGGTTGCCGTTGTCGTCGACGCGACCCGGTCCGACTGCTACGACTTCACCCTCCTGGGGCTTCTCCTTGGCCGTGTCCGGGATGACGAGGCCGGAAGCAGTGGTCTGCTCGGCTTCGAGGGGACGGACAACAATGCGATCCTCAAGGGGCTTAATAGAGACCGACACTCGGGCTCTCCTTTGCGTTCGTTACCAATGGAATGAAGGCCCTCGGGCTGGGCGTGAACCGTCGTCGCGGTGCCGGCGAACGCTTCCCTCGGGATTAGCACCCACATGGAGTGAGTGCCAACTCCGACTGTATGCAACGGCTAGCACTCGGTCAAGGCGAGTGCCAGCTGCCGCGCTTCCCGCCCCGTCCTGTGACCGACGCCACAGGCAATAGGTGATGCTTCGTTTGCGTAATTCCCGAGCCACGCTCTAGATTCGAGAAGGTAAGGCATTCCTTACTTCCGATCCCCGGCCTGCCGGCCCTTCCCTTCCCGGAGTTCACCCCATGGCACACCTGCGCTTCGCCGTCCTTTCCGCAGCCGCTGCGGCCACCCTGGCCCTGACCGCCTGCGGTGGTTCCTCCGAAGCAGCGGATGCGCCTGCGACGACGTCGATCGTCGCGATCGACCACGCGCAGGGCACCACGGAGGTGCCGGTGAACCCCGAGAACGTCTTCACCTTCGACCTCGGCGCACTCGACACCCTGGACGCCCTGGGCGTCGACGTCGACGGCGTCCCGCAGGGAACCCTGCCCGCCCAGCTGTCGGCCTACGAGGGCGGCGACATCACCAACATCGGGTCCATGAAGGAACCCGACTTCGAGGCGATCGCCGCGGCCGACCCGGACCTGATCATCATCTCGAGCCGCGTCGCCGATTCCTACGACGAACTCTCGGAGATCGCGCCGACCATCGACCTGACCGTCGATGCCTCCGAGCCGATCGCGAGCTTCACCGCGCACACCGAGTCCCTCGGCCGGATCTTCGGCGCCGAGGACGAGGTGGCGGAGCGCCTGGCGGCCCTCGACACCCGGATCAGCGAGACGAAGGAGGCCGCGGCGTCCGCCGGGAACGGCCTGATCCTCATGACCAGCGCAGGCGAGGTCACGGCGTACGGCGCCGGGTCCCGCTTCGGCCTCATCCACGATGTCCTCGGCGTCGAACCTGCCGCCGAGGTGAAGACCGAGGGCACGCACGGCGAGGCCGTCTCCTTCGAGTACATCGCCGAGATCAACCCCGCCCACCTCTTCGTCATCGACCGTGACGCCGCCGTCGGCGAGGCCGGAGCCGCCGCCTCCGCCGTCCTGGACAACGAACTCGTCAACGGGACGGACGCCGCGAAGAACGACGCCGTCACCTACCTCGACTCCGCCAGCTGGTACCTCATCGGCTACGGCCTGAACAACCTCGACGCCATGGTGTCGGCCGTCAACGAGGCCGTCGCGGCCTGATCCGCTGCGCCGCACCTGCGGCGGGCGCCCCCATGGCAGCACTCTCCCTCCGGCCCCAGCGGCCGGCACAGCAGCGCGGTTCCCGATCGCCGGCCCTCTGGCCGGCCGGTGGAGCCGTGCTGCTGCTTGCCCTCATCAGCCTCTTCACCGGAGTCTCCGACGTCTCCCCCGCCGACCTGCTCGCGGGCGACACCGGTGTCTGGCAGACCTTCCTCGTGAGCCGGGTCCCCCGCACCCTCGCCGTCGTGCTCGCGGGCGTCGCGCTCAGCATCGCGGGCTTCATCCTGCAGCTCATGGCCCGCAACCGGTTCGTCGAGCCCTCGACCGTCGGAACCGTGGAGGCCGCGACCGCCGGGATCCTCGTGGCGACACTGCTCCTGCCCGGCGCCCCGATCGTGGCCAAGATGGGCATCGCCGCGGTCTTCGCGCTGGCCGGGACCGCGCTGTTCCTGTCCGTGCTGCGGCGGATACCCCTGCGGAACACCCTGATCGTGCCCCTCGTCGGCATCATGCTCGGCGGCGTCATCTCGGCGGTGACCACGTTCTTCGCCTACCGCTTCGACCTGCTGCAGACGCTCAACACGTGGATGATCGGGGACTTCTCCGGACTCATCCGCGGCCGCTACGAGCTCCTGTGGATCGTCGCCGCCCTCGCCGTCGTGGGCTACGTGTGCGCCGACCGCTTCACCGTGGCGGGCATGGGCGAGGAGTTCACCACCAACCTGGGACTGGACTACCGGCGCACCATGAACCTCGGCCTGGTGCTGGTCAGCCTCATCAGCGCCGTCGTCGTCGTGGTGGTCGGCTCCATCCCGTTCCTCGGGCTGATCGTCCCCAATCTCGTCTCCCTGCTGATCGGCGACAACGTGCGCCGGGCGGTCCCCTGGATCGCCGTGTTCGGCGCGGGCTTCGTCCTGACCTGCGACATCCTCGGCCGCGTGATCCGCTTTCCCTACGAGGTGCCGGTGGGCGTGATCGTCTCGGTGGTCGGCAGTGCGCTGTTCATCGCCCTGCTCGTTCGGAGGAACGCCGGTGCGCGCTAGGACGAACGCCCTTCCCAGCGCCGTCGTGCAATCCGGCCGGACACCGATCCGGTCGCTCCCGCCCGCCTTCTGGCTTGGGGTGCTCGGGGCCACGGCGGTCGCGCTCATCGCGGCGTTCCTGCTCGTCGGACTCGAGGGCGACATCGCGTACGTGCTTCCGCGCCGGCTCAACCGCGTCGGGGCGATGGTGCTCGTCGCCGTCGCGGTCGGGGTCTCCACCGTCCTGTTCCAGACCGTGACCGGCAACCGGATCCTGACGCCGTCCATCATGGGCCTGGACGCGCTCTACATCCTCATCCAGACCGCGCTGGCCTTCGCCCTCGGCGCCTCGGCGCTCCTGACGCTCGGCGCACCGATCCGCTTCGCCGTCGAGGTCACGCTGATGGTCGCGTTCTCCTGGCTGCTCTACCGGTGGCTGTTCACGGGCGGCGGGCGCAGCCTGCACCTCCTGCTGCTCGTCGGCATCGTCTTCGGCGTCTTCTTCCGGGGCGCCTCGACACTGCTCCAGCGCCTGATGGACCCGAGCGAGTACATCATCCTGCAGGACCTGTTCTTCGCCAGCTTCAACCGCGTCGACCCGACCCTGCTGCTCCTCTCCGCGATCGCCGTCGGAGGGCTGTGCATTCCGGCGTGGCGCCTTCGGCACCGCCTCGATGTCCTCGCGCTCGGCCGGGACACCGCCGTCGGCCTCGGCGTCGACTACCGGCGCACCGTGACGGTGGTCCTCGTCATCTGCTCGGTGCTCGTCGCCGTCTCCACCGCCCTGGTGGGTCCGGCCACCTTCTTCGGCCTGCTGGTCTCGGCGCTCGCCTACCAGCTGTGCAGCTCCTTCCGGCACGCCGTCGTACTCCCCCTCGCCGTCCTGCTCGGCGTGATCGCCCTCGTCGGCGGCCAGCTCGTCCTCGAGCAGGTCTTCGAGTTCGACACGGCGCTCAGCATCGTCATCGAGTTCACGGGCGGCCTCGTCTTCCTCGCCCTCCTCCTGAAAGGTCGCATCCGGTGATCACCCTGACCTCCGCCACCAAGCGCTACGGCACCGCGACGGTGGTCGACGACGTCAGCTGCACCCTCCCCCGCGGCGGCGTCACCTCGATCATCGGACCCAACGGAGCCGGGAAGTCCACCCTGCTGTCCCTGATGAGCCGGCTGCTCCCGCTGGACGCCGGGACCGTGGAGGTGGACGGGCTGGACGTCAGCACGACGCCGGGACCCGCGCTCGCGAGGACGCTGTCCATCCTGCGCCAGGAGAACCAGCTCACCGTCCGCCTCTCGGTGCGGGACCTCGTGGGGTTCGGCCGGTTCCCGCACAACAACGGCCGGCCCACCGTGGTGGACCGGGAACACATCGAGCGGGCCCTCGACTATCTCGACCTCGCCGACCTCGCGGACCGCTTCGTCGACGAGCTCTCGGGCGGGCAGCGCCAGCGGGCGTTCATCGCCATGGTGCTCGCACAGGACACGGACTACATCCTGCTCGACGAGCCGCTGAACAACCTGGACATGAAGCACTCCGTGGACATGATGCGCCTGCTCCGCCGGCTCGTGGACGACCTCGGCAAGACCGTGGTGCTCGTCATCCACGACATCAACTTCGCGTCCTGCTACTCCGACACGATCGTCGCGATGCGCGACGGCGCGATCATCCACCAGGGGACGCCCGAGGAGATCATGACGCCGCAGGTGCTGCACGACGTGTACGACGTGGACATCCAGGTGGAGCACATCCGGGGCAACAGGATCGGCGTCTACTTCGCCTAGGCTGGCTGCATGGCTTCGGACAACATCGCGGACATCCTGACCCCCGAAGGCTGGGAGCTGGTGAACTCCCTCGGCCCCTACGCCGAAGCCGACAGCCTGCGGCTCACCGAGCGGCTGCGGAAGGCGGGCCACTCCCCCGACGCCGTCGCCGCCGCCCTCACCCAGTCGCGCCTGCGGGCGAAGGCAGCCGCCAAGTTCGGGCCCTTCGCCGAGCACATGGTCTTCACATCGGCAGGACTCGAGCAGGCCACGCGCCTGTCCGTCGCCGCCCGCCACGCGCAGCGCTTCGTCGACGCCGGGCTGGTCACGGTGGCCGACCTCGGGTGCGGCCTCGGCGCCGACAGCATGGCCCTGGCCACCCTCGACCGCCAGGTCACCGCCGTCGAACTCGACGAGACGACCGCCGCCGCCGCGACCATGAACCTGCTGCCTTTCCCCAACGCCCGCGTGGTCAACGCCGACGCCTCGGCCGTGGACACTGCCGAGTACGACGGCGTCTGGCTCGACCCGGCGCGCAGGACGACGACGTCGTCGGGCACC
Organism: Arthrobacter rhamnosi; assembly: GCF_054510975.1. Lineage (NCBI taxonomy): Bacteria > Bacillati > Actinomycetota > Actinomycetes > Micrococcales > Micrococcaceae > Arthrobacter > Arthrobacter rhamnosi. The sequence goes on from NZ_JBTNDN010000001.1 coordinate 224,195, forward strand.
TCCCGCCTCTTCGACCCCGAGGCGTTCTCGCCCCCGCTGTCCTTCGTCCAGGAACTCGCCGACAGCGGGAAGCCGGTGGGCGTGAAGATGGGCCCGGGCATGCCGCACGAGTCCATCCCGTCGGGCTGCGAGGCACAGTGGGTCTCCGTGGACGGCGACGTCACCGAGGTGGCGCTGTGGTTCAATGCGCTCCGCCGCGAGGGCGTCCGCCGCGCCGCCCTCGTCCTCGGCCCGAGGGGGGCCGCGGAGATGGTGTCGGACGCGGAGTTCGGCAGCGGCCCGACCGCTCCCGTCGGCGAGCCCGGCGGCTACCTGTACGAGCCGGACGGCGCCGTCATCCGCGCCGAACTCGTCGCGGACCTCGCCGCGGACCTGGGCGGGCACCTGCTGGACCCGATGATCGCCTACATCTGCGCGCCCACGTTCACGGACACCCCCTTCGCCCGGGCGTACCGGGTGCTCGCGGTACGGCCCTACAACGTCAAGGCACTCAGGACCTGGGTCCGCTCCGAGGGCATCGGCGTCCTCGACATCAAGAAGCGCGGCATCTCGGCCACCCCGGAGGACGTGCGCAAGCAGTTGCTGACCGGCTCCGGCAAGGGACGGAACAAGGCGACCCTGGTGCTGACGCGCATCGGGGACGAGCGCGTGGCTCTCGTCGTCGAGCCCGTTCCAGCCCCCTAGCGGCACCGGGCCACACATTCCGCGCGGCCGCAACCGGGTCGTCTCGGCTGCCACCCGCGCGCCTGGCTTCCTAGACTCGGGAGGACGGGAATCCGGGACGAGCGGGAGGCAGCGCATGGCGAACGGTACAGCGGGATCATCGGAAGCACGGCACGGTGTGCTGTTCGACGTGGATGGCACCCTCGTGGACTCCAACTACCAGCACACCATCGCCTGGTGGCAGGCATTCCGCCGCTTCGGGCACGACGTCCCGCTGGCGGAGATCCACCGGGCCATCGGGATGGGCGGCGACAAGCTGGTGGCGCACCTCCTCGGCGACGACCGGGACACCGGGCAGGACGAGGAGCTCGACTCCACGCATGGCGCCGTCTTCTCCACCTACTGGCCGGCCCTGCGAGCCTTCGAGGGAGCAGGGGAACTGGTGCGCCGATGCGCGGACAGCGGCCTCACGGTGGTCCTCGCGTCCTCCGCCTCGCAGCAGGAACTGGGCGTGCTCCGCGAGATCATCGACGCGGACGAGGCGATCAGCGCGGCGACGAGCTCCTCGGATGCGGAGAACAGCAAGCCCTCCCCGGACATCCTGGCGGCGGCGCTGGAGGCCGGCGGACTCGAGGCAGCGAACGCCGTATTCGTCGGCGACTCCGTGTGGGACGTCCTCGCGGCGTCGGAACTGAAGATCCCCACGATCGGCCTGGCCTCGGGCGGCACGAGCGAGGCGGAACTGCGCGAGGCAGGAGCCGTGGAGGTCTACAAGGACATCCGGGCGCTGCTCGACGCGTTCGACGACGGGGCGCTGCACCACCTGGCGACGTCCTGAGGAGCCTGAGCCGGGCCACCGCCCCCCTGCTGCGCATCCTCGCTTGCTAGTCCTCGCTGCTGAGGAGGCGTCGTCGGGCGCTCAGAAGCTCGACCTCGGGCCTCGCTGCGACGTATCGCTCCACCCGGTCCAGCACGTCCACCACATGCTGCCGGTCGCCTCCGACCACCCCCGCCCCCACGACGGCCCGGCGGTGCAGGTCCTGGTGCCCGATCTCTGCGACGGACAGCTCGAACTTCCGGCGGAGGTCCGACACGAGCGGGCGCACCACCGACCGCTTTCCCTTCAGCGAGTGCACGTCACCGAGCAGGACATCGAACTCGATGAATCCGATCCACATGGTGGTCCTCCTTGTCGTCGAGCACCCCGAGCCGACTCTTGTGTGTGTACTGTAGCGAAGCCTCTCCACGCCATCCGGAGGAAAGAAGCGTAGGGTGGGGGGAGTTGTCTAGAAGAAGGCGGCTGATTTCGGTTCTTCTCTTCGTTGCCCTGGTGATCGCACCGGGTACCCAATAGCAGAGCACCATCCCCGATAGGGGCGTGCAGCATGAACGACCAGGAAGCCCTTCTTCCACAGCCATCCGCAGGCGGTTCCCCGCGCCGTGCGGCCTCCAGTTCCAGCGCCGGCCCCGGCCGTGCCCTGACGACTTCACCTCTCCCTGCCGGTACCTCCGCGCCCTGATCCGCTGCGCGCCGGCAATCCGCTGTCGGCGCTTCCTCCCCGGCACATCTCCGGACCCAGCTTCGCTTTCAGCACTTCTTTTCTCCACTGCTCGACACTGCAAAGGACCACCATGACGCAGCACATCGACGATTTCCTGCACGACTGCATCACCGTCACCGCCGACGGCTCGCTCGTATCCATCGACGAGGTCGAGGGACTCTACCTGTACTGGAGCTCCCTCCGCGCCGCGGACTCCACGGAGGGTTCCTCGGGCGAATCCACGGACGACTCCCCGGACACCGCCGCTGTCCTCGAGGCCCTGTATGCCCGGGGGGTGGAGCCGATCCAGCGGGACGGCGTAGATTACGTCGAGGGGCTCATCCTGACGGGGCCGGTCATGGCCGACTTCATCGTGGCCTGCGACTTCTCCGGGGTCTGGGGTCAGCCCGAGCTCTGGGACCTGGCCGCGGTGCGGGAAGTCGTCACAGCGTCGTAGAACCGGAAGGAGGTGCCGTGGGCAGGAAGCCGACCGGTTCCCGCAGCACCCCTGCCCTGGCCGTCCTCTCGGCGGCCGGCATCGCCTTCAGCGCCCGCCCCTACCAGCACGACGACGGCGCATCCTCCTACGGGCTGGAAGCCGCCGCTGCGCTGGGCGTCGACCCGGATCGGGTCTTCAAGACGCTGATGACGAGCGTCGACGGCTCCCTCGTGGCTGCCGTCGTCCCGGTCAGCGGCTCGCTCGATCTCAAGGCCCTCGCCTCCGCGCTTGGCAGGCGGAAGGCGGCGATGGCCGACCCGGCTCTCGCCCAGCGCCGGACCGGCTACGTCCTGGGCGGGATCTCCCCTCTCGGACAGCGGCATCCGTCCCCCGTGGTGATCGACGCGTCCGCCCTCGACCATCCCACGGTCTTCGTGTCCGGAGGCCAGCGGGGGCTGGACATCGAACTGTCACCTGCAGATCTCATCGTCGCCGCGCAGGCGCTCACAGCCCCCATCGCCGGGCCCTGACCGACCGGCCGGACCAAGCCCGCTACGCGCCGATCGGGACGGCCCCGCCCGACACCGTCAGGCCGCCGGTCGGCGGGATGTCGACCGTGATGACGGACGGGCGCCCGACGTCGGAGCCCTGGTGCACGGTGAGCGTGGCAGGGGGCGTGAGATCCCCCCGCGCGCGGAGGTAGGCGCCGAGTGAGGCGGCGGCTGAACCCGTCGCAGGATCCTCCCGGACGCCCCCGGGCGGGAACGGGTTCCGGGCCTCGAAGACGTCCGGGCCGAGCCGGTGAACGACGGCGACCGTCGCACCCCAGCCCTGCGCCATCATGAGCGCCTTGAGGCCGTCGTAGTCGTAGTCGAGGCGTCGCAGGACGGCTGCGTCGCGGACCGGAACGATCGGGTGGGTGTTGCCGGCGAAGGACAGCTGAACGGGCAGGTCGGCCGACAGTTCCTCCACGGTGAGGCGGAGGTGCTGCAGGAGCTCGTCCAGGATGTCGGCGTCGATCCCCTCCACGCGCGGCTCGACCGTCACGAGGGAGGCGACGAAGCGATCGCCCACCCGCGTGGTGCTCAGGTCGAGCGGGCCCACCGGCGTCGACAGGAGAATGTCCCCGGCGCCCTCGCGGTCGGCGAGCGCGACCCCGGTCGCGATCGTCGCATGGCCGCAGAACGGGATCTCGGCCTCGGGGGCGAAGTAGCGGACCGTCGCCCTGCCCGGCGAGCGACGCGAGACGAAGGCGCTCTCCGCGTAGCCGAGCTCGGCCGCGATCGCCTGCATCTGACCGGCCGAGAGGTCGTCGGCGTCGAGCACCACGCCGGCGGGATTGCCGCCGTCGGGGCGATCGGTGAAGGCCGCGTAGCGGAGGATCTCCATGAAGCGATGCTAGCGCCCGGTGGACTCAGCTCTCGACTGCCGTGGGATCGCCGGCGCGGGTGTTGGTCTTCCGGTTGATGAGCCACGTGACGAGCCAGAGGACGACGCCGATCGCCATGAGGCTGCCGGCGATCTGGTACTGGACGACGTCGCGCCCCACCCACGGGCCGGCGAGGAACGCGCACAGGAGTGCCGCCACGAGGGGAAGCGGGCCAGGGGACGTGAAGAACACCTTGCGGTTGACGTCCCTCTTGCGCCGCAGCACCAAGCAGGCCACGTTGACCACGGTGAAGACGCACAGTAGCAGGAAAGCCGTGGTGCCGGAGAGGTTGGCGACGATATTGCTGTCCGGGTCGCTGGTCACGTACAGGATCAGGCCCAGGGCGAGGATGGTCGAGAAGGCGATACCGGCCCAGGGAGTACGGCGGCCCGGCAGCACCTTGGCGAGCGGGCGCGGCAGGACGTCCTGACGCGCCATGCCGTAGATCAGGCGGCTGGCCATCAGCATGTTGATCAGGGCGGTGTTGGCGACGGCGAAGACGGCGAGGAACGGGAAGATCTTGTCGATCGGGAAGTCGGGCGATCCCTTGTGCACGACCTCGAGCAGGGCCGCGCCCTCGGCCTCCCGGATGCCTTCCAACTCGGTGGGGCTCAGCACCGTGACCACGGAGACCGCGACCAGCATGTAGAGGATGACGGCGATCCCGAGCCCGGTCAGCATGGTGCGGGGGAAGATCCGCTCGGGGTTCTGGACCTCCTCGACCATGTTCACCGAGTCCTCGAAGCCCACCATCGCGAAGAAGGCGATCGAGGTCGCAGCGGTCACCGCGAGGAACATGCCCTTGTCCTGGTAGTCGGTGAACACGAAGATCTCGCCCACGTTGCCGGTGCCCTGCGCCATGGCGAGGAAGCCGACGCCGATCACGATGCACAGCGCCGTCATCTCGACGAGCGTCAGCACCACGTTGAACTTGACGCTCTCACCCACACCGCGCAGGTTGATGACGGCCAGCAGCAGCATGAAGCCCAGGGCGACGGCGGTGATCACGCCCTGCCCGGGCATGCTCATCCAGCCGTTGACCTCGAGGCCGCCGAAGAAGTTCTGCGCCAGCACGTTCGCGGAGGTGGAGGCGCTGGTGATCCCCGAGCAGACGACGGCGAACGCCACCAGGAAGGTGACGAAGTGGATGCCGAACGCCTTGTGGGTATAGAGAGCGGCACCGGCGGCCTGCGGGTACTGCGTGACGAGCTCCAGGTAGGAGAAGGCGGTCAGCGTCGCCACGATGAAGGCGAGCAGGAAGGGTAGCCAGACCAGACCCCCGACAGTACCCGCCATGGTTCCCGTGACGGCGTAGACGCCCGCTCCGAGGATGTCGCCGACGATGAACAGGAGGAGCAGTTTCGGCCCGAGGACCCGTTTCAGCTCCGGCTCCCTCTGTGCCGTGGTTGCGTCGGACACGTGCTCGGCAGAAGTACTCATGCTCGGCCTTCCCTCGGGTTTTCCACCTCACTCTGGTACCGATCAGCCTCCTTAGCAAGGGGTGCGCCGGAGAGCGGCCCCTTCCCACCGATGATTTTCGGCCCTAGCATCCGTCCAAGAAGTACCAAGGGCCCACCGAGGCCATTCCAGAACAGGAGTACCGCCATGGCTACCAGCGTCTTCATCAACCTTCCCGTCAGCGACCTCGCCAGGTCCAAGGACTTCTACACCAGCTTCGGCTGGACCCTCAACCCGAACTTCTCGAACGACGACGCCGGTGCCATCGTCATCAGCGACACGATCTACGTGATGATCCTGACCCACAGCCATTGGGCGCAGTTCACGGACAAGCCGGTGGCCGATGCCACGGCGACCTCCGCCGTCATCAACGCCATCAGCGTGGAGGAACCCGCCCAGATCGATTCCCTCGTCGACCGGGCCGTGGCCGCCGGCGCGATCGAGGGAAAGGCGCAGGACCTCGGTTTCATGCGCTCCCGCTCCTTCGCCGACCCGGACGGTCACAGCTGGGAGATCCTGTGGATGGATCCCATCGCACAGACCGGCGACTGGGAAGCGGTCCAGGCCAAGTACGGGGAACAGCAGGCGGTCTGATCCCGCACGGACGGGTGGCCGCGGCCCGTCCCGGAGTCCCGGCGTAGGGTGGACGGTGGACGAAAGGAGCACGTCATGAAGAAAATCCTCATGATACTGACTAGCGTTTCCGAGATCGGCGATACCGGAGAGAAGACCGGCTACAACGTTGCCGAGGCGGCACACCCATGGAAAGTCTTCAAGGACTCCGGGCACTTCGTGGACTTTGCGTCCATCCAGGGTGGGCAGCCCCCGCAGGACGAGGTGGACTCGAAAGATCCTGTCCAGGTCGCTTTCACGGAGGACGAGACCACGCGCGCCGGGCTCTACAACACTGCCCGCGTCGACGTCGTCGATCCCGACCAGTACGACGCCGTCTACCTCGTGGGTGGCCACGGCACCATGTGGGACTTCCCGGACAGCGAGGGCCTGCAGAACCTGGTGGCCGGGGTGTACAACGCCGGTGGCCTCGTGGGCGCCGTCTGCCACGGACCCGCCGGCCTCGTGAATGTGGAGTTGGCGAACGGGTTCCGCCTCGTCGAGGGCCGCAGGGTCGCCGCCTTCACCAACGACGAGGAGGTCGCCGCAGGCAAGGACAAGGTCATCCCCTTCTTCCTGGCGGACCGGCTCGAGCAGCAGGGCGCTACCCACGTCTCCGCCCCCGTCTTCGAGGAGATGGTGGTGGTCGACGAACGGCTGGTGACCGGCCAGAACCCCGCTTCGGCCGCCGGCGTGGCCAAGGAGATGGAAAAACTCTTCGCGGAACTCATCCATCAGGAAAAAGCCGAAGTACAGCACGAGACAGAGGCCCTGCGCGCCGTGAAGGACGCCGAGAAGGCTGCGGCGGCAGGCGCTGAGCACAGCTAGCGCCGCGTCCCGCCGCGCCGTCGTGCACGGGTTTCAGCGCCTGAGTCGCGTGTCGTGCTGCGACACGCCGGTTATCAGGGACGGTGGCGCCGGAAACCCATGCACGACGGCGCCGGGACCACGCCTAGGGATGCTGGGGCAGGAATCACGGGTGCTGCGAGAACCGCCGCGGACCAGGGCCTGACACGCAACAGGAGCCGGTTCCGCGGGGGAACCGGCTCCTGTGCTGTGCGTGTCCTAGTTCAGCGTGACGTAGTCATCGAGCCAGTTCTGCACGACGGGGATGTCCACGCGCTGGTACCCGCCTAGGTACCGGCAGTTCGACGTGTAGCCATAGCTGGTGACGGCGACGAGGTAGCCGTCCAGGAAGACGGGGCCGCCCGAGTCACCGAAGCAGGTTCCGCCGCCGCCCCTGGTGTCGTTCGGGTTCCCCTGGAGCTGCAGGATCTGCGGCGTCAGCTTCTGTCCCGGGGACGTGGTGTTGCGACGGATGAGCGGGTAGGACATGGGCTGGGGCTTCTGCGGTCCGGCCTCCGGCTTGCGGACCTCCGTACCGTATCCGACGACCTCGAAGATGGTGCTGTTGAGTTTCGGTGACTTGAACTGGTCGAGGTAGTTGAGCGGAGCGACGGTCGCCGGCTCGATGCCCGTGACCGGCTCGTCCAGGACGATGACGCCGACATCGTTCCAGTTGGCGACGTCCGTGAAGTCCGAATAGGCGGGGTGGGTGGAGGCGGTACCCGAGAGATAGCCCGCGGCGGCGATCTCCGCGTCCGTGAAGCCGACGGAGGGATCCTTGGCGGTCGGGAACGGCGACGGTGGCGCCTCGGCCACGACGGAGTCGAACGTGACCAGGGTGCTCCCGACCGTGCCGTCGGTGCAGTGCGCGGCGGTGAGGAGGACCGTGGGTTCGATCAGGGTAGCGGAGCAGCGGAACCGTCCGCCGCTCTCGTCGTAGAAGAGGATCAGCCCGACATTGGGGTGATCCTCGCCATCCGGCTCGCCTCCCGTGATGGCCGAGGCGGGGGCCACTCCGGCGACCGAGAGGGCGATTGCCGTCGTGGCCAGCAGGGCGGAACTGCGGAGAAAACGTCTCATCATTGCGACCTTTCCAGGGGGTGTGGTGGGTCGAGAGTACAGCCACAACTTCACCAAGGCCACCATTCCGTTTCACCAAGGCCACCATTCCGCCTGAACCTCCGGGAAAACGGCGCCGACGTTCGCCGCGCGGCTGGAATAGGCTTGCCGGATGAGTCCCGCGCACGCCCTGTCCGAAACCCGCATTCGGGCGGAGCTCCGGTCCGCTCGCCGGGCGGGGACGCCGGACGCCGAGTGGGAGTCCTTCGAGGCGCGCTTCGACGCCGAGTTCCCCCGGCTGCAGTCGCTGTTCCACCGCATCTACGGCCCCGACGGGGACGCCGAACTGCTGCCGCTGGTACTCGATGCCGCGGCGTCCTGGCAGGAGCGCCCGCAGGACCTGAAGGCTCTCGACGCATCCCGGGCGATGGCGCCCGACTGGTTCTCCTCGAACCGGATGCTCGGCGGCGTCTGCTACGTGGACCTGTACGCGGGGAACCTGGCAGGGCTGCGCGAGCGCATCCCCTACTTCCGCGACCTCGGTCTGACCTACCTCCACCTGATGCCCCTGTTCCTGGCACCGGAGGAGAACTCCGACGGCGGGTACGCCGTCTCGAGCTACCGCGACGTCGACCCCGCAATCGGCACCATGGAGGAGCTCGCGGACCTCGCACGGGAGCTGCGCGGCAACGGCATCGCCCTCGTGGTCGACTTCATCTTCAACCACACCTCGAACGAGCACGAATGGGCGCGCAGGGCCGTCGCCGGTGACCCCGAGTATCGGGACTTCTACTGGATCTACCCGGACCGGGACATGCCCGACGCCTACGAGCGGACCGTCCGGGAGATCTTCCCCGACGACCACCCGGGCTCGTTCGTGCAGCTCGAGGACGGACGCTGGATCTGGGCGACGTTCCACTCGTTCCAGTGGGACCTCAACTACCGGAACCCGCGCGTCTTCCGGGCCATGGCCGGCGAGATGCTCTACCTCGCGAACCAGGGCGTCGACGTGGTGCGGATGGACGCCGTCGCCTTCATCTGGAAGCAGCTCGGGACCACCTGCGAGAGCCTCCCCGAAGCGCATCTCCTGCTGCAGGCCTTCAACGCCGTGTGCCGGCTCGCAGCTCCCTCGCTGCTGTTCAAGTCCGAGGCGATCGTGCACCCCGACGAAGTGGTGCAGTACATCGACCCGGGCGAGTGCCAGCTCAGCTACAACCCACTGCAGATGGCGCTGATCTGGAATTCGCTCGCCACGCGGGAGGTCTCCCTGCTCGCCCAGGCCCTCGAACGCCGGCACGACATCCCGGCCGGCACCGCCTGGGTCAACTACGTGCGCAGCCACGACGACATCGGCTGGACGTTTTCCGACGAGGACGCCGCCGAACTCGGCATCAACGGGCACGACCACCGCCGCTTCCTCAACGCCTTCTTCGTCAATCGGTTCCCCGACAGCTTCGCCCGCGGCGTGCCCTTCCAGGACAACCCCCGCACCGGGGACTGCCGTATCTCGGGCACCACGGCGTCCCTCGCCGGACTGGAGGCGGGCGACGGGGCCGCCGTCGCCCGGATCCTGCTCGCCCACTCGATCATCCTGAGCACCGGCGGCATCCCGCTGCTCTACCTCGGCGACGAGGTGGGCCAGCTCAACGACTACGGGTACCTCGACGATCCGGCCAAGGCCGAGGACAGCCGGTGGGTCGGCCGGCCCACCTACCCCGCGGAGCGCTATGCGACCCGGACGGACCCGACGACCGACGCCGGGACGGTCTTCCCGTGGCTGCGCCACCTCATCGACGTCCGGAAGAGCACGCCGGAGCTCGCCGGCGGACGCCTGCTGCCCTTCACCACGCACAACGCCCACGTCCTCGGCTACCAGCGCCCCGGCCTGCTCGACGGCGAGGAGTCCACCGTCGTCGTGCTCGCCAACTTCGCCGACACTCCGCAGCACATCAGCGCCGGGACACTCTCCGGCCTGCCGGAGAGCGCCCTCGAACTTCTCAGCGGAGAGCCCGCGCACCTGCGCACGGGCCTGACCCTCGAGCCGCACGGCGTGCGGTGGTTGAGGGTCTGAGGCCCGTCGAAGGCAGCCCGGGCCCTACGGCTGCCGGCGCGAGAACTCCCCGGCAGCCCGGACCTGCTCCGGTGTGGGCCGGACTCCGGTGTAGAGCACGAACTGCTCCTCCGCCTGCAGCGCGACGACCTCGGCGCCCGTGATGACCGGCTTGCCTGCCTCCCGGGCGGCGAGAATCAGCGGTGTCTCGGACGGGGAGGCGACGACGTCGAACACCACCTGGGCGGCGTCGATGGCGGACTGCGGGAACGCGAGGGCGTCCGCGTCCGCTCCTGCCATGCCGAGGGGGGTGACGTTGAGGATCAGGTCCGCCGTCGACTCCCCCACCTCCCGCTGCCAGTCGAAGCCGTAGAGCTCGCCGAGCGCCCGGCCCGTCCGCTCGTTGCGGGCCACGACCGTCACCCGGGTGAAGCCGGAGTCGCGCAGTGCTGCGACGACGGCCTTGGCCATGCCCCCGGATCCCTGCACGAGGACCGAGTGCGTCGTCGGTACGGCGTGCTCGCGCAGGAGCCGCTCCACCGCGAGGTAGTCGGTGTTGTAGGCGGTGAGGACGCCGTCGTCGTTCACGATCGTGTTGACCGAGTCGATGGCCTTCGCCGACGGGTCCAGGGCGTCCACGAGGGGGATGACGTCCTCCTTGAACGGCATCGAGACGGCGCAGCCCCGGATCCCCAGCCCGCGCAGACCGGCGATGGCGGCCGGCAGGTCCGTGGTGGTGAAGGCCTTGTAGATGTAGTTCAGCCCCAGCTCCTCATAGAGGTAGTTGTGGAAGCGCGTCCCGATGTTGCTGGGTCGCGCGGCCAGGGAGATGCAGAGGGTCATGTCTTTGTTCAGGATGGGCACCCGACCATTCTTCCAGCCGCGCGGTCCGCCGGGCCACCACAGCCGTCCTGCACCTGCCCGCCAGGCACTAATATTGGGACCAGTCTCTTCCGCGACGGCGCGATGCCGAGGCGCCCCCATCCCGCACCGTTCCAGGAGCAAGCCCTTGAAGATCGACTTTGCGCAGTCAGCCCAGTCAACGCTCGGCGTCGAGTGGGAGCTGGCCCTCGTGGACCGCTACAACGGCGAACTCGCCTCCGTGGCGAACGAGGTCCTGCGCGGCGTCAGTGCGAACCACCCGGAACTGCAGGACGACGACGAGCACCCGCACATCAAGCAGGAACTCCTGCTCAACACCGTCGAGCTCGTGACGGGGGTGTGCACCACCGTCGAGGAAGCGAAGGAAGACCTCTCGCGCTCGCTCGCCGCCGTCCGCGAAGTCACCGACCCGATGGGCGTGGAGCTCTTCTGCGCCGGATCGCACCCCTTCAGCGCTCCCCGTGCCCAGCAGGTCACGGACAAGGAGCGGTACGCGAAGCTCATCGACCGCACGCAGTGGTGGGGCCGCCAGATGGTCATCTACGGGGTGCACGTGCACGTGGGACTCGATTCCCGGGACAAGGCCCTGCCCGTGGTGGACGGCCTCACCAATTACTTCCCGCACTTCCAGGCGCTCTCGGCGTCGTCGCCGTTCTGGGGCGGTGAGGACACGGGCTATGCCTCACAGCGGGCGCTGATGTTCCAGCAGCTGCCCACGGCCGGCCTGCCGTTCCACTTCGACGACTGGGCCGGCTACGAGTCCTACGTCCAGGACATGTTCACCACGGGAGTGATCGACGCCGTCAGTGAGATCCGGTGGGACATCCGCCCCGTCGGCAACCTCGGCACCGTCGAGATGCGGGTGTGCGACGGGCTCTCGACCCTCCGGGACGTCGGCGCCGTCGCGGCCCTGACCCAGTGCCTCGTCCACGAGTTCTCGGAAACCCTCGACGCCGGAGGCAGCATCCCCACCATGCAGCCATGGCACATCCAGGAGAACAAGTGGAGGGCTGCTCGCTACGGGCTCGACGCCATCATCATCCTGGACGCCGAGGGCAACGAGAAGCTCGTCACCGAGCACCTCGTCGAGGTGCTCGACCGGCTCGAGCCGATCGCCGCGAAGCTCGGCTGCAGCAGCGAACTCGCGGATGTGGAGGGCATCCTGCAGCGTGGAGCCGGGTACCAGCGCCAGCGGCGGGTCGCGGAGGAGAACGACGGCGACCTCCGTGCCGTCGTGCTCGACATGGTGCAGCAGCTGCGCGACTAGGCGCCGGGCGGTCGGGGTGACGCGGCCGGGGTGACGGATCGATCAGCGCGACCGGGTCAGCGTGAGCCTTCGGTGAAGCGGTCGTCCGTCGTGGGATTGTCGGCAGGTGCGTCCTCGAGGCCGAGGTTCGCGGCGAGCGTCTTCGGGGAGGGGTTGTCCGCCGGGACGACCTGGTTGGCGATGAGGTCCACCTCGTCCGCCGCGGTCAGCGGCCCGTCCTGGATCTGGCCGACGTCGGTCGGATCGATCCCCTCCGTGCTGCCGAGATCCTTCATGTGGTGTTCTTCAGTCGGCTGGTCCATGCTCCGAGCGTAGGCGCCGCCGCTCCTCCCCCGCAGCGGAGGCTCCGGCCGCCGCAGCCTGTTGCGGGTCCCGTCCGCGCGGTGTACCGCAGGACCCCCGACGTCGGGGCGTCCCGGAGGGAGCCGGGCTCAGCGGTCCGGACGTATCAGCGCGTACCCGAAGGGCTCCAGCGTGAGGTCGCGGACCGCGGCTTCCGTGAGCACGTCCCGCCCCTGCACGTCGACGCGGACAGGCTCGGCACCGTGGTTGATGACGGCCAGCAGCGGCCCGCGCCGGATGGCTTCGACCATCGGTGGGAGTCCCTCGAGGACCGGCCGCACCTTCGCCGCTGCGAACAGGTGCCCGAGCACCTGCCGCGCGCCGTCGTCGTCGGGCACCGTGGCGAGGTAGTAGGCGGTGCCCGCCCCGGAGCGGCGCGAGGTCAGGGCGGGCCCGCCGTGCTGACGGCCTCCGTCGAAGGCCGCAAGGACCTCGGCGTCCACCACGTGCGCCTCTTCGGCGAGGAAGGACCCCGCGAAGCCGAACCCGTCGCCGGCCACCCGCGCGTGCTGCTGGCCGGGACCCGCCGAGCCCGGCGCGACGAGGGCACCGAAATCCTCGACGACGATCCCCAGCAGGTCCCGCACCTGCGTGCCGAAGCCGCCCGACCGGAAGCGGTCGTTCCCGTCCACGACGTCGCTGAAGGCTGTGACGAGCAGGTGCCCGCCCTGCTCCACGAATGCCGTGAGGTTCCCGGCGGACTCCCCCGTCAGCAGGTAGAGGTGCGGGGCGAGGACGACGTCGTACTGCGCGAGGTCGGCGGTGGGCGGCAGGATGTCCACCTGGACGTGGAGACGGTGTGCGGCGTCGTACCAGCCCCGGACGAGGGACAGGTAGTCGAGCGAGGTGGGGTGGTCCGGGTTCTCGATGGCCCACCAGTTCTCCCAGTCGAGCAGGAGAGCGACCCTGGCGGAGCCGTCGTCGGCCGGAAGGTCCGGCAGGCGGCCCAGTTCGCCGCCGAGTGCCACCACCTCCCGCCACGTACGTGTCTGCGTGCCGGCGTGCGGCAGCATCCCCGAGTGGAACTTCTCGGCCCCCGCCCGGGACTGCCGCCACTGGAAGAACAGGACGCCGTCGGCTCCTCGCGCCACGGCCTGCATGCTCTGCGCCGCGAGCTGCCCGGGCGCCTTCGGGGCGTTGGAGGGGCGCCAGTTGACCGCGTTGGAGGCCTGCTCCATGAGCAGCCAGGGCGTCCCCGGCTTGAGGGACCGCATCAGGTCGCCGTGGAAGGCGCCGTCGCGGAACCCCTCCGGATCATTGGGGTCGGGGTAGAGGTCGTCGCTGATGACGTCCAGTTCCGGCGTCCACTGGGCGTAGTTCACGGGCTTGAACGCTCCCATGAAGTTCGTGGTGACCGGCTGCGTGGCGCCGGCCGCGCGGATGATGTCCCGCTCCATCCGGTAGCACTCGAGGAGCATGTCGGAGGTGAACCGGCGGTAGTCGAGCAGCTGCCCCGGGTTGTGGCTGTAGGGGGCGTGGCGGGGCGGGAAGACCTCGGCGAAGGATCCGTACCGCTGGGACCAGAACATGGTGCCCCATGCCTCGTTGAGCGCAGCGACCGAACCGTACCGCGTCTCCAGCCAGCCGCGGAAGGCATCCCGGGCGGCATCCGAATAGTCCACGTTCAGGTGGCAGCCGTACTCGTTGTTCACATGCCAGAGGACGACGGCGGGGTGGCCTGCGTAGCGCTCCGCGATCCTGGTGACGAGTTCGGTGGCGAGCCTGCGGTAGGCGGGCGAGGACGGCGCATAGTGCTGGCGGCTGCCGTGCCAGTAGGGCGTCCCGTTCTCGTCCGCGGCCAGCATCTCCGGATAGGCGACGGTCGCCCAGGGCGGGGGCGACGCCGTCGCGGTCGCCAGGTCCACCGCGATCCCGCCGTCGTGCAGGAGGCCGATGACGCGGTCCAGCCAGTCGAAGTCGAACACGTGCTCGGACGGCTGGATGCGCGCCCAGGAGAAGATGCCGATGCTCACCATCGTGACCCCGGCCTCCTGCATGCGTGCTATGTCCTCGGGCCAGACCTCTTCGGGCCATTGCTCGGGGTTGTAGTCGCCGCCGTAGTGCACTCGGACTCCAGGGGTGGTCGGTTGGTCGGACAAGGTCTCAGGTACGGCGTCTCAGGTACGGCGTTTCAGATGTGGCGCTCGCGCACCGAGGTCGCGAGTGCCGCGAACACCAGGCACCCGACGGCCGGGACCACGAGCGGCGGCAGTTGCCAGGCGACGATCGCCGCGAGGGCGACCGCCGCGACGAGCCAGAGGACCCCCGCCGGATCACGGCGGACGTCGCGGACCCACTCCAGTCCGGCGGCCCGCCACGACCCCGCGGCGTGCCAGCGCGCCGTCGTTCCGGCGAGGCCCACCAGCACGGACGCGAGCAGGACGACGCCAAGCCCGAGGACGGCCTGCCAGCCCGGCAGGAGCCGGGAACCGGCGACGACGATGTCCAGCAGGAGGAGGGACACCACGACGGCGACACCCAGTCCCACGAGCCACCCGGTCCTCAGCGCAGCGGTGAAGTCCGCGGCGAACTGCCGGAGCGAAGAGTCCTCGGCCCGCAGGAAGCGGTGGAGGTGGGCGGATCCGGCCGCGAACGCCGCGGGGATCGTGACGATCCCGAGGCCGGCGATGCAGCACAGCACCCCCACCTCCAGGACCTCACCGAAGAGGGCGAACTTCGCGGTCGCCCCGGGCCAGCGCAGGCTGCTGCCGTCGGCGGCGGCTTCGCGCCCCCGAGCCGCCTCGCGCTGGCGCCGGCTCATCCCTTGAGGCCCTGGGTCGCGACGCCGTCGACGAGGAAGCGCTGGAAGAGGATGAAGAACAGCATGACGGGCAGGAGGGCGAGCACGGAGATCGCGATCGTCGCGCCGTAGTCCGAGGTGCTCGTCTGGTCGTTGAAGATGCGCAGGGCGAGCGGCAGCGGGTACTTCTCCGGCGAGTTCAGGTACAGCAGCGGGCCGAGGAAGTCGTTCCAGCTCCAGATGAACGCGAAGATCGACGACGTGATGAGCGCGGGCTTGATCAGCGGCAGCGTGATGGAGAAGAAGATCCGGCCGTGGCCGCAGCCGTCGATCCGGGCGGCCTCGTCCAGCTCACGCGGCAGGTTGCGGATGAACTGCACCATGAGGAACACGAAGAAGGCTTCGGTGGCGAGGAACTTGCCGGCCAGCAGCGGCCAGAAGGTGTCGATCAGCCCCAGGTTCCGGAAGATGATGTACTGCGGGATGATCAGCACGTGGAACGGCAGGAGCAGGGTGCCGATCATGGCGGCGAACAGGACCTTGCTGCCGCGGAAATTGATCCGCGAGAAGGCGTACGCGGCCATCGACGACGAGATGACGGTGCCGATGACCGCTCCGACACCGAGCAGCAGGGAGTTGAGGAAGAACTTCCAGGTCGGGATGCCGGCGATGCCCTGCATCACCTTGACGAAGTTGTCGAAGGTCGGGTTCTCGGGGAAGAAGCCCTGGTTGCTGCCGAACTCGGAGTTCGGCTTCAGCGAGGCGGAGACCATCCACAGCAGCGGGTACAGCACGAGCGCGGTCAGGGCGACGATGCCGATGATCCAGAGGATGGTCGGGATGTGGCGTCGCAGCGGGCGACGCCGGCGGGCCGACGGCGCGGGTCCGTCGGGATCCACGGGCACCGGGACGGCAGGGTTCGATTCGATGGTGGTCACTTGGAGTCTCCTGCGTAGTGGACCCAGCTCCTGGAGGTGCGGAACAGGATGAAGGCGAGGACGCCGACGGCGAGCAGCAGGACCCAGGCCATGGCGGACGCGTAGCCCATCTGGTTGTTGGCGAAGGCCCGTGTGTAGAGGTAGACCGTGTAGAAGTTCGTCGCCCCGCCGGGGCCACCGGTTCCTGAGCCGATGATGTACGCCGAGGCGAACACCTGGAAGGCGTTGATCATCTCGAGCAGCAGGTTGAAGAAGATCACCGGCGAGAGCATCGGCACGGTCACGCTGAGGAACTTGCGCCAGGCGCGGGCGCCATCCACCGAGGCCGCCTCGTACAGTTCGGCGGGAACCCCCTTGAGCCCGGCCAGGAAGATGACCATGGGGGCGCCGAACTGCCAGATGGCGAGGAGGATCATCATGGGCATGATGAGCGACGGGTTGCCGATCCACCCTCCGAGGTTGATGCCGAAGAGATTGAGCGTGCCGTCGACGGGCCCGTCGGTGGAGAACATCGCCCGCCACACGATGGCGATGCTGACGCTCGCTCCGATGAGGCTGGGGGCGTAGAACGCCGAGCGGAAGAAGCCGGTGCCGCGTGCCTTGTAGTTCAGGAGCATCGCGACGCCGAGTGCGGCTGCGAGCTTGATGGGCGTGCCGACGAGGACGTAGATCAGGGTGATTCTCACCGAGCTCCAGAACTTCTCGTCCCCGGCCATGCGGGTGAGGTTCTCGAGCCCGGTCCACTCGGGAGCGGTGAAGAGGTTGTAGTCGGTGAACGCCAGGTAGAGCGACGCCACCATGGGGCCGAGGGTGAGGCCGATGAAGCCGAGCAGCCACGGGGAGAGGAAGACGTAGCCCGCCACGGTGTCGCGGTTGCGGGAACGGCGGGGCCGGGGCGCGCCCGTCCGGCGGCGGGCCGCCGGACGGGCGCCGGATTCGGCGGTGCGGGCTGGTGCCGGCGCGTGCGCCGAGTCCGTTGTCATGATGGAGCTCCTTTGCCTAGCTACCGAGCGTGACGGACGCTTCGTCGAAGAACTGCTTCGCGGCGTCCTCCGGGGTGACGGCGCCCAGGCCGATGGACTTGCCGAGGTCCCAGAAGGTCTGCTCGATGGCGCCGAAGCCGGCGACGGGTGCGGCCGGAGCATCGCCCACACGGTCCGAGATGGAATCGAGGTAGTCCTTGACGGCCTTGTCCGGTCCTTCGAGGTTCGCACCCTCGAGCTGCGTCTCCGAGGCGGGGATGCCCAGTGTCGCACCGAAGATCTCGCCGACCTCAGGGCTGTTGATGAGGAAGTCGACGAAGGCCGCCGCTGCCTCGGGGTGCTCGGTCGAGGAGGATGCGGCCTGCATCAGGCCGACCTTGCGGTAGAGGTCCTTCTCATCCGGGTTGTCGGTGGGCGGGGCGACGAGGGTGATCTCCTCGGCACCGGAGTCGCCCAGGTACCCACCGAGGAAGTTGCTCCAGCTCATCTCGCTGGTGGTCAGGTTCCCACCGAAGCCGGAGACCGGGTTGATCTCCTCGAGCTTGCTCTGCGGAACCGTGACCTTGTCGCGGTTCTCCTGGCCCTCGGTCCAGTGCGCGGCGAGCTCCTCCTGCGTGAAGTTCAGCTTCCCGTCCTCGGTGAACAGCTCGCGGCCCTCCTGGCGCAGCTTCAGCTCGAGGTCCTGGATGCGCTGGGTGGTGTCGGTTCCTCCGTACACCTTGCCGCCGGTGGCCTCGGTCACGGATGCCATGTACGCGTCGTAGTCGTCCCAGCTCGTGCCGCCCTCGTAGGGCTCGACACCGGCTTCGGCGAGCAGTGCCGGGTTCTGGAACACGGACCACGCACTGTAGCCGGTGGGGATGGCGAACGTGCCGTCCTCGAGCTTGCCGGTGGACAGCAGGCTCTCGTCGATGGCGTCGGTGGTGATGCCGTTGCCGAAGTAGTCCTCGAGGTTCAGCAGCAGGCCGTTGTCGCCGTACTGGCGGAGGTAGGTGTAGTCGAACTGCATGACGTCCGGCAGCCCGCCGCCCGCAGCCTCGGTCTGGCGCTTCTCCCAGTACGAGGGGTAGTCGGTGAACGTGTCGTTGATCGTGATGTTCGGGAACTTCTCCTCGAACGCCGCGATGGCCTTGTCGTAGCGGGCGGCGCGATCGTCGTTGCCCCAGAACGTGTAGTTGAGGGTGATCTCTTCCTCGGTGTCCAGCGCTGCGGGTTCGCCACCGCCACCGCCGCAACCGGTCAGGGCCAGGCCGGTAACGGCCAGGGCTGCAACGCCTGTCAGGGTGCGCCGTGAGAGTGTGCGGAACATCTTTGTCCTCCTGGAAAACTTCTTCGTCAGCCATCGTGGGACGCCTTGGGAAAGCGTTATCCCACAGCGTAGGTTGAATCGTATCAATGGTCAACAGCCTGATCCCGGCGACCTTGTCCGCGCTCTATCTTCGCTTATCGAAGCCGTGAAAGGATGCACCCTATGCCTCACTTCGATCTCCCCCTGTCCGAGCTGCGCAGCTACCTGCCGGAGCGGGACGAACCCGCCGACTACGACGCCTTCTGGGACAAGACCCTCGCCGAGCAGCGCGTCCACGCAGCACGCCCGTCCTTCGCGGAGGTCGACGCGGGGTATACGCAGCTGATCACGGAGGACGTGACGTTCGCGGGTTACGACGGCCAGCCCGTCAAGGGCTGGCTGCTCACGCCACGCCACCTTCCCGGTCCCCTGCCGACCGTCGTCACGTTCATCGGCTACGGCGGCGGACGCGGCCTGCTCGGCGAATGGACGGGCCTGCCCAGCGCCGGCTTCGCGCACTTCGTGATGGACCTCCGCGGACAGGGCGCGGGACACCGGACGGGCGACACGCCCGACGGGCCCCTGGCGGGTCCGCACCTGGGCGGCTTCATGACGCTCGGCGTCGAGAACCCGGAGACCTACTACTACCGCCGGCTCTTCGTCGATGCCGTCCACGCCGTCGAAGCCGCCCAGTCGCACCCCGCCGTCGATCCGTCCCGCGTGGTGATCTCCGGAGGCAGCCAGGGCGGTGGCATCACCCTGGCTGCCGCAGCCCTCACGCAGCGGGTGAACGACACGCCGCCCGTCGGCGCCATCGTGGACGTCCCGTTCCTCTCGCACATGCGGCGCGCCACCGAGATCGTCGACACCGCTCCCTATTCCGAGATCGCGACGTACCTCGGAACGCGGCGGCACGCCGTCGACAGTGTCTTCCACACCCTCAGCTACTTCGACGGCGTCAACTTCGCGACACGCAGCACGATCCCCGCGATGTTCTCGGTGGGTCTGCTCGACGACGTCTGCCCGCCGTCGTGCGTGTTCGCGGCGCACAACCACTACGCCGGGCCCAAGCGCATGAAGGTGTACCCGTACAACGGGCACGAGCAGGGAGGCGCCTTCCAGGACGTCGAGCACCTCGCGTTCGTGCGGGAGCTCACCGGCTCCTGAGGCAGCGGTGACGTCCGACGTGGGCACCCCGGCTGCGGGTCGGCGCAAGGGGCCGGTCCGGGTCAGCGCATCTGGCCGGCGCGGTCCTGGAACCAGCGAATCAGCTCGCGCAGGGCGGCGACGGACTCCTGCGGGTCGTCCTCGCCCTCGATGTCCGAGAAGGTGGTGCGGTACCCGGGGATATCGTCCGCAGCCACCTCGGAGGCCGGCTCGTACGCCATGGTCCAGTCCGGGAACTTCCGTTCGTCGATGGTCTCCTGGAGAAGGATGTGGACGTCCAGGTGGCGTGGGTCGGCGGCGATGATGGACATGCGCTCACGCAGGACGTCGGCAGGGCCCTCGATGACCTGGAGGAACCGTCCGCTGCGGTAGAGCAGCATCCCCGTCAGCTGAGCACGGGCGTTGCTCTCCCGGCTGAGGGCCAGCAGGGCATTGAGCTCCTCGTCCCTGAACGGGTGCGCCGAGGTGCTCGAGTAGACGATCGACAGCAGGTCGTTGGGGGTTCGGCTCACACGCTCCAATCTACCGGCCGCGGGTCGGCCGAGCCCAGCGGCACGTCCTGGGTACGCACAGGCCTGCGGCACTCCCCCGGGCGGACCGGCGCCCGAACGCCGCGATCACGGGCACCTTCCGCTCCCGGCCGACGTCGGCGATGCAGCGCGTACAAGCGCTGGAAACAGGTCCGGCAGGACCGCGTGGTCGTACGGCACGCGATCCTGCCGGATGTTCTGACCGACGCCGCTACTGCAGCGTCGGGAGGATCACCGACCCCTGGTATCCGAGCTCGGTGCGGGCCTGCTCGGAGACCGTGCCGGGCTTCGTCCGCTGCAGCTGGTCGAGGAACTTCTCCAGGGCCCTGGCCGCGTTGCCCGCCTGGTCCCGTTCGACGGCGCGCTGCGCCTGGTCCAGGGACGCGCGCAGCTGTTGCGCCGCGGGTCCGGACACGTCACCCGTGGAGATGAGCTGCTCGAGCTGCCGCTGCAGGGCCGGCAGTGCGCCGGGCAGGAAGGCATCGGGCACCGGCACGGCCGTGAAATCCGTGTCCGAGGCGAGGTAGAAGCTCGTGTACGCGGGCTGGTTGTAGGCCGTGTTCTGACGAGCGATCTCGGCCCGGTACTGGGGATCGTGCATCAGGGTGTACAGCTTCCGGTCCGTGACCTCGGTGCTCGTGAAGATCCGGATGGCGGAGCTGTCCGTGTTCCGCACCAGCAACTCCTCGCGCCAGTCACCGACCACGTCGGCCACGAGCGAGGGGTTGCCCTTGGTGCCGTTGTTCGTGCGGGTACCGGTCGCCGTCAGCAGGCGTCCGCGTCTGGCATCGTCGACGGTCGGAGTCTGGTCGCCGGCGCCGTTGACGAGCTGCGTGGTGCCGTCGGCCGCCCAGCGGATGCTCATGTTGGTTCCCGGGCCGTTGCCGGGCAGGAGCCGACCGGAGGCCGAGCGCAGGCCCACGGCCCAGTTCTCGATGCCACGAACGGAGGGATCGATGTCGCCGATCATGCCGCGCCCGGTGTCCTTGCCGGTGTAGCCGCCGAACAGGACCTCACCGTCGGACGCGTCCCGCATCGCCCAGCCATAGGGTGCGCCCGTCGCTCCCTCGTGGACGGAGAAGATCTCCTGGCCCGGGCGGTCCGGATCGATGTCCGTCACGTGCATGGCGTCTCCGTGCCCCAGCTTCGCCTCCGTACCGGGAGCGGCGCTGGCGGCGGGAAGCGTGTCGAAGGAGCTGTACAGCAGGGATCCGTCGTCGTCGAGGGTGGCGCTGCCGTAGACGATCTCCTGCCGTCCGTCGCCGTCCACGTCGGCGGCGCTCAGGGAGTGGAAGCCCTGGCCGGCCAGGGCGCCGAACTCCTCACTGCTGCCCGTTCCGCCGTGCGGGCTGTCGTTGAAGGGATTGGACATGGGCACGTGGCCGGAGTCCACCTGCCAGTCCTGCGTCAACCGCTCGCCGTCCCAGCTGTAGGCGACGATGTCGGCACGCGTGTAGTAGCCGCGGGCGAAGACGGCGGAGGGATGCTCGCCGTCGAGGTATGCGACGCCGGCGAGGAAGCGGTCCACCCGGTTGCCCGGCTCGATGCGCGCCATGGCGTAATCGCCCCACAGCAGGCCATCGTCCCCGCGGCCGGGCTCATAGGGAACGGTCTCCAGCTCGGCACCGGTGGCGCCCTCGAACACGCTCAGGTACTCGGGGCCGTCGACGACGAATCCCTCGAAGGCGCGGAGGGTGTTCCTCGCACTCCGGGACGGTGCATAGACGTCCACGAAGTAGTCCGCCATCGCGCGGGCGTCGGCGTCGGACAGCGGGTAGTCGTACCGCTGCCCGATACCGAAGGCCTCCTCCAGCGTCGCCGGCCAGTTCCCGGCGACGACCTCGGGGTGGTCCTGCCAGCCCTTGAACATCGTGACGACGTGGTCGTAGTAGTCCGCGGCGCTCAGCCGGTAATCGTCGGCAGACGTGACTCCTGCGGCCAGGTCCGCCTCCGGCAGCGTCACGTAGCTCTCCGAGGTGACCTCGCCCGTGGGCCCGTAGGCGGTGGTCTTCGTCCCGGGGGCCGTCTTGAGCATCATCTCGGACCGGCCGTCGCCGTCGAAGTCGGACACCATGAACTGCGTGTAGTGGGCTCCGGAGCGGATATTGACGCCGAGGTCGATCCGGCTCAGCAGCCGGCCCTCGGCCGTGTAGGTGTCGATGTAGGTGTTGCCCGTATAGCCCAGCTGGGATACGTCCTTCGCGTTGGAGGGGTACCACTTGACGAAGTACTCGTACGAGCCATCCCCGTCCACGTCCCCGACACTCATGTCGTTCGCCGAGTAGGTGTACGCCTCACCGGTCGGCGTCACGCCGTCGGCCGGCTTCGACAGCGCGAGGTCGGTGTAGGCCTGGGTCCAGGGGGCGACGTCGGCACTCACCTCGACCTCCACGCCGTCGACGACGGCGCCGATGCTGTACCGCGCGCTCGCGGCGGCATCTGCATCGGTCACTGCCGTGTCGAGGTAGTTGGTGCTGTCCGTGACCGTGGCGATGGCTTCGCCGTCCCGGTACACCGTGAAGTCCGTCCCGGTGAGGCCGTCCGCCGTCGCGCCCGTCGCCTCCGTCGCCCTGAGCCGCCAGGAGAGGAAGACACCCTGAGGGGTGGCGGCGCCGACGAGGCCCCGGTCCAGGTACTCGAGCTGCACTCCTCCGATCGGAGCCGCGTTGGCGGGCCCCTGCGCCAGAGCGGGGACGGAGAGTCCGCTGAGGGTGAGGAGGGTCCCCGTGGCGAGCGCCAGGCATGCCGAGACCGTTGTTTTCTGTGCCGAACTCATCATTGAATCCTCTATTTGGAAAACGCTTTCCTCATCACGCTATGGTCAGAGTGCTGCTGTCGTCAAGGGACGGCGAAGAAAAAGGGAGCAGCCGCAGCTGCTCCCTTTCCCTGTGCTTGTGCTTGTGCTTGTGCTTGTGCTTGTGCTTGTGCCTGTGCTTACGCGATCAGCCGTGCTCCGCGTGATGGCCGGGCGCATGCTGTGCGATGAGGTCGCGGACCGGACCGTACAGCGGGTGATCCGCGGGCAGGCCCGTGATCGACGTCGTGGCCTCGCCGGGCTCCTGGGTGGCCAGGATCTCGGCGAGCGCGGCGACCTCGGGATCGTCGGGAGCCGAGAAGGCCAGTGCGGCCCGCATCGCCTCGAGCAGTGCCGCGGGGTGCACCCCGGTCTCGGCCAGCTCGGCGGCCGGCCCGACGAAGCGCTCCTTGCGGCTCAGCTTCCGCAGCGGCGCCCTGCCGACGCGCACCACCGTGTCCGGAAGGTGCTGGTTCATGAAGCGCCGCAGGATCTTCTGCACGTAGGCTTCCTGCTCCGCGTCGTCGAACCCGTGCTTGGCGACGAGCAGCTGCTTCGTCTCGTCGAGCACGGCCCGCACCTTCGCCGCGATGGCGTCGTCCGCCATGGCGTCCGCGATCTTCTCGACCCCGGCCGCGTAGCCGAAGTAGGCCGCCGACGCGTGACCGGTGTTCACCGTGAACAGCTTCCGTTCGATGTACGGCTCGAGGTCGTCCACGTACGTCGCCCCGGGGATCCCGGGTGCGTTCCCGTTGAAGGGGGTGCGGTCGATGACCCACTCGAAGAAGGTCTCCACCGTGACGTCGAGGCCCTGGCCCGCCGCCTGGTTGGGGACGATGCGATCCACCGCGGTGTTCGCGAAGACCGCCCTGGACGCGAGGTCCAGTGCGGCGCCGTCGTACGTCTGCTCGACTTCGCGGCGCAGGATGTCCGTCGCGTTGATGGCGTTCTCGCACGCCATCACCTGCAGCGGCGCCAGGTCCTCGCTCCGGCGGGCGATCGCCCGGGCGATCACCGGCGCGACGAACTTCAGGACGTTCGGGCCCACCGCCGTGGTGACCATGTCGGCCGTCGCGATCTCGCCGACGACGTCGTCCTCCTGGGACCGCGAATTCAGGGCACGGTAATTGTCGACCGTCTTGACCGCCGGGTCCTCGCCGACCTCGTGGACGTCGTAGCTCGGCGTCGAGGCGAGCTGGTCGATCAGGGCGTCCGCGACGTCGGCGAAGACCACCTCGTACCCGGCTTCGTGGAGCAGGAGCCCCACGAAGCCGCGTCCGATGTTGCCGGCACCGAAATGTACTGCCTTCACTAGGCATTGACCTTTCCGAAGAGGGCGAGGACCTCGTCCACCGTCGTGGCCTCGTCGAGCTTGGCCACCTGGTCCTTGTCCGAGAAGACGCGGGCGATCGCGGACAGGATGGACAGGTGCTCATTGTTGACGCCGGCGACGCCGACCACGAACTTGACCTGCTTGCCGTTCCAGTCGATGCCCTCGGGGTAGCGCACGATCGACACGGCGGAGCGGCGGATCAGGTCCTTGGCCGCGTTGGTGCCGTGCGGGATGGCGAGGAAGTTGCCCATGTAGGTGGGAACGGACTTCTCGCGCTCGTGCATCGCCGCGACGTAGCTGGAATCCACGGCACCCCGGTCGACCAGCAGGCGGCCGGCCTCGTTGATGGCGTCCTCCTGCGTCGTCGCCCGGCCGCGCAGGACCACGCTCTCCTCGGCGAGGACGTCATGGGAGGCGGTCCCGGTATCGGCGTCGGCTGCCACGTCGGCGGGCATCGGGGCCTTGGGGTCGACCCCGCCCTCAGCGGCAGCACTGGCGCGCACCAGCTCGACGATCTCGTCGTAGCGGGGGCTGTTCATGAAGTTGTCGACGGAGACGTGCGTCGCGCTCTGCGTCAGGGGCTCGGCGCGGGCGGCGAGGTCCTGGTGCGTCACGACGACGTCGTAGTCGTCCTTCAGGTTGGCGATGGCGAGGTTCGAGACCTTGACGTCGGGGAAGCCGGCCGCCTTGATCTTGTTGCGCAGCACCGATGCACCCATCGCCGAGGAGCCCATGCCGGCGTCGCAGGCGAACACGATGTTGCGGATGGGCCCGTCCGTGGCTGCCGAGGAGCGGAAGTTGCCCGCGACGGAGCTCTTCTTGCCCTTGAGGCCTTCCATCTTCGTGGCGGCGGCAGCGATGTCGTCGTTGTCCTGGTTCTTCCCGGTCTTGAGGATGACCGAGGCGACGAGGAAGGACACCGCCGTGGCGAGCAGGACGGCGAGGGCGACGCCGACGTAGCTGTCACGGGAGGTCTGGGCGAAGACGGCGATGATGGATCCCGGGGCGGCGGGCGCCACCAGGCCGGAGTTCGTGATGCTCAGGGTCGCGATACCCGTCATGCCGCCGGCGATCGCGGCCAGGATCAGCAGCGGGCGCATCAGCACGTACGGGAAGTAGATCTCGTGGATACCGCCCACGAAGTGGATGATGGCAGCACCGGACGCGGAGGCCTTGGCTGCGCCGCGACCGAAGAACATGTAGGCGAGGAGGATGCCGAAGCCCGGACCCGGGTTGGCTTCGAGCAGGAACAGGATGGACTTGCCCTGCTCCAGCGACTGCTGGACGCCCAGCGGGGTGAGCACGCCGTGGTTGATGGCGTTGTTGAGGAACAGGACCTTCGCGGGCTCGATGAAGATGCTGGTGAGCGGCAGCAGGCCGTTGTCGACCAGGAACTGGACGACCTTGCCTGCGCCGGTGCTGAAGGCCTGGACCAGCGGCGAGACGCCGTAGAACCCGATCAGCGCCAGGAGGGCCCCCCAGATGCCCGCGGAGAAGTTGTTGACGAGCATCTCGAAGCCGGGACGGATCTTGCCGTCCCAGAGGGCGTCGATCTTCTTCATGGTCCAGCCACCCAGCGGGCCCATGATCATGGCTCCGATGAACATCGGGATGCCGGCACCGACGATCACGCCCATGGTGGCGATCGAACCGACGACGCCGCCGCGCACGTCGTAGACCATGCGGCCGCCGGTGTAGGCGATCAGGAGGGGCAGCAGGTAGTTGATCATCGGTCCCACGAGCCCGACGTTCGCCACGCCGTCGGTCTCGCCGTAGCCGCCCAGTTGCGGAACGGGCAGCCAGCCCTTCTCGATGAAGAGGGCCGTGACGATACCCCAGGCGATGAAGGCGCCGATGTTGGGCATGATCATCCCGGACAGGAACGTCCCGAATTTCTGCACGCGGACCCGGGCGCTGGTGCCGGACCTCGCTTCTAGTTGTGTTGCCACTTTTTTCCTTACCGTTGTCCCCGCAGCTCTGCGGGGAGGGATGGATTGTGAGGGATGAGCGTCAGCTTGCCGACCGGCTGGAGATGCGCTGGAGCCATTCGAGGAAGAGCTTCAGTTCCGAACTGGAGAGCTGGTCGGGGTGCGAGGACTGCAGAGCGGCGTTGAGCGCTATGGCCGCCACGACCACCGAGGGCGTTCCCTCCGTGTCCGTGGTGGGATCGGCCTCGGAATCCGTGGCCACGGCCGAGATCACGGCCTCCCGGGTCATGGCGGACAACTCGAGGTTGCGCTTCGCCGCCGGTTCCGCGATCAGCATGAGCGTGACGCCGATGTTGGCGGCGAGCATGCTGCGCGCGGCTTCGTGCGGTGACACCACGAGGCGCGCTGCGGCGGCCGCCCGCCCCAGCACCTCCTCGAGGAACGCCTCCGCACTGGCCACCATCGACGGCCGGCGCTCGGGCTGGATGTTGCCGAACATCACCAGGTAGAGGTGCGGGTGGTCGAGGCCGAACTGCACGTGGTTGTCCCAGTGCATCCGGAGGTCCTCGATGGGCTGTCCCGACGTCGGGAGGCTTCTCTCGGCGTCGAGGTACTCGGAGAAACCCTCGGCGACGACGGCGTCGAACAGGCCCTCCTTGTCACCGAAGTGGTGGTACAGGGTCGGAGCGGTGACCCGGGCGGCCTGGGTGATCTGCCGGGTCGACACGGGCTCGCCGTTGGACTCGGCGAGCAGTGCCGCGGCCGCCCTGAGGAGCCGAACCTTAGGCGCTGGTTCGCCTACTTTTTTCATGCCTGCTACCGTAGCACCTATAGCAGTGTTATATGAACTGGGTCACAAAACTTTTTGCCTCAGGCGGCACAATGGTGCTAGACCGAGACCACACGGCAAGGAAACGAGGACGTTCGATGGAGAATTTCGCAGGGGTCGGAGTGAGCCCCGGACGCGTGATCGGCCCTATCCGCCATATGCCGAGATCGGTCAGCGAACCTCCCCCGGGTGAACGCCACGCCCTCGATGCTCCTGAAGAGGCCGTCGCCGCCCTGAAGGCCGCGTCGAAGGCCGTCCAGGAGGAGCTCAAGCGCAGGGCGGGGATCGCCAAGGGCGATGCGCAGGCCGTCCTGCAGGCGACATCGCTCATGGCGGCAGACCCCATGCTGCTGAAGTCCGCGACCAAGCTCATCAACAACGGCGCCTCCCCCGCCCGCGCGGTCTGGGAGGCGGGCGCGTCCGTCGCCGAGATGCTCCACAACCTGGGCGGCTACATGGCCGAGCGAACCGCCGACGTCCTCGATGTGCGGTCCCGGATCGTCGCCGAGCTCCGGGGGCTGCCCGCGCCGGGCATCCCGTCGTCGGACACGCCCTTCATCCTCGTCGCCGAGGACCTCGCCCCTGCCGACACGGCCACCCTGGATCCCGCGCAGGTCCTCGCCCTCGTCACCTCGGGCGGCGGTCCGCAGTCGCACACGGCCATCATCGCCCGCTCACTCGGACTCCCCGCCGTCGTGGCTGCGTCCGGCGTCGACGACATCGCCGACGGGACGGTCGTCTTCGTGGACGGAGCGGCCGGGACCATCTCGCTCGATCCCGGAGCGGAGGAGGAGGCCGCGGCCGAGGCCTATCGGACCGCCGCGGCAGCACTCACGGTCTTCGACGGTGTCGGCGTGACCGCGGACGGGCACGAGGTCCCCCTGCTGGCCAACGTGGGTGGAGCGAAGGATGCCGTGAAGGCCGCCGAAGCGAAGGCGCAGGGTGTGGGCCTGCTCCGCACCGAGTTCTGCTTCCTCGAGCGGGACACGGAGCCGACGGCGGAGGAGCAGATCGAGGCGTACAAGGGCGTATTCGACGCCTTCCCCGGCAAGAAGGTCGTAGTCCGCACACTGGATGCCGGCGCCGACAAGCCACTCCCCTTCCTCACGGACTCCACGGAGCCGAACCCGGCGCTGGGCGTCCGCGGCTACCGCACCGACCTCACGTCCCCCGGGGTCCTCGAGCGCCAGCTCAGCGCCATCGCGGAGGCCGCCTCCCAGGCCACCGCGGACGTGTGGGTCATGGCACCCATGATCTCCACGGCCGAGGAAGCCGCGGACTTCGCCAAGCTGTGCAGCAATGCCGGCCTGCAGACGCCCGGCGTCATGGTCGAGGTCCCGTCGGCTGCCCTGATGGCCGAGGCCATCCTCGGCGCGGTGTCCTTCGCGAGCCTCGGCACGAACGACCTCACGCAGTACACGATGGCCGCGGACCGCCAGCTCGGCTCCCTGGCCGCCCTCAACAACTCCTGGCAGCCCGCGGTCCTCCGCATGGTCAAGCTGACCGTCGAGGGCAGCGCCGCCGAAGGGCACGCGAAGCCCGTGGGTGTGTGCGGCGAGGCTGCAGCGGATCCCGCCCTCGCCGTCGTCCTCGTGGGACTCGGCGTCTCGACCCTGTCCATGACGCCCCGGGCCCTCGCCGGTGTCGGCGCGGTCCTGAACAGCGTGACCCTCGCCGAGGCGCAGCGGATCGCCGGCATCGCGGTAGCCGCACCGACGGCGGCGGAGGCTCGCTCGCGGGCCCGGGCCGAGCTGCCCGCCCTGGAGCCGCTCGGGCTGTAGCGCACCGGAGCCGGGCCGGGGGCGCTCCTAGCCCCCGGCCGCGAGCGGCACCCTGCCCGGCAGCCCGTGCCCCGTCGCCACGAGGGCGCGGCGGCCGCGAGGTACCTAGGGCCGGACCACCCCTGCAGCTCCTCCGGCCACCCCTGCCTGCCGGGCCGCCGCGGCGAACCCCGCGTCCGGCACAGGTCCGTCCGCTGTGAGGAGCGACCAGCTCCAGTCGATCACGTCGCCGGCCCCCAGGCGCACCTCGTGGGAGAAGAACGGCGCCGCGCACAGCATGGGGGTGCCCGTGCTGCGGACGAACCACGGGGTGGGGCTTCCCGGGTTGCCGGCCGCCGGGACCATGAGGACCGACGCGGTATCCGACCGGAGCCCGAGCCAGGGGCGCCTGCCCCCCATGGCCTCGGCTTCGGGAAGGGAACCGACGCCGTCGGCCGATCCTGCGATGATCGCCGCTCCGTCGAACGACGCCGGGAGGCGCAGGAAGAAACCGCCGTAGCCCGCGTCCGGGCGGCCCGCCGTCGTCGGGCTGCCGAACGCGAGGGGCCCGCCGCTGGTGTTGGCCCACCTGCTCCGCACGGAGGTGAGGATCCACTCCGAACCGGCGGCGGTCAGGCTCTCCGCGTGCCAGGTCCGCTCCTCTGCCAGGAAGCTGCTCCCGTCCGCCGCACACCAGTCGATGTGCTGGACCACGCCGTCCCGCTCGCGCGCCGTCGTGCGCACCCGCTGCGAGCCGTTGTTCGGCAGCTGCACGTAGCCCTGTTCGTCCCTGTAGGTCGGGCCGCCCCACAGGTTGACCGGGTGGGCCTGCCCGGCGACTGCGATGTTCGAGACGGCGAGGCCGAGGCCCCAGTGCCAGGGGTGGTCCGCGGGTCGGTAATCGCTGACGGGGAGCCCGCCGGGTGTCGGTACGGGATGCAGGAAGGGCCGGGGCGAGTGCTCGTCCGGTTCTCCCGCGCCGTCGTGCAGGACGCCGGCATTGCGCCCTTCCGCCGTCAGGGTTACCGGGCCGGTCATGACGGACCGGCGGACAGGACCCCGGGCCGGCCCTCGATCACCTGCCCGGACAGGGTCCCGCGCAGCGCGGGGTCCGCCAGGTCCTCCCTCGTGATCCACCGGCCCTCCCGCGCGGAGGCATACATGCCGGTGACGATCTCCAGGGCGCGGGCCGGATGCGCCGCGATGCCCGGCATGCCCCGCCCCTCGGTGAGCGACGCGTAGATCCCTGCGAAAAGGGCGTCGTGCCCGCTCGGCACCTCCTGGCCGGGCAGCGCCCAGGATGCCGCCGTCCCGTCATCGACGTGGGGCGCCGGGGTGATCGTCCAGTGGGCGTGGCCGTGGCCGTACAGGTGCTCGAGCTCGATCGTCGCGTTCTCCGTGTCGATGCGGAGGAGGCTGGACTGCCGTGGCGCGAGGACCGTGGACACCACCGACGCGACGGCACCGGATGCGAAGACGAGGGACGCGTGCGAGAGGTCCTCGGTCTCGACGTCGCGGTCGAGGCGCCACATCGTCGCGTGCACTGCGGACCACTCCCCCAGCAGGTATGCGAGCAGGTCCACCTGGTGGCTGCCATGGCTGAGCGTGGTGCCGCCACCCTCCGTGGCCCAGGTACCCCTCCACGGGACGGCGAAGTACTCGGCCGTCCGGTACCACTGCGTCTGGCAGAGCGCGGAGAGCGGGCGCCCGAGGACGCCCGAGTCCAGCAGCCCCTTCACGTGGGCGGCGGCGGTGCCCGAGCGTTGCTGGAACACGACGGCGAGGTTCCGGTCCGCTGCGCGGCCGGCGTCGACCATGGCATCGAGCTGGGCGAGACTGAGCGCGGCGGGCTTCTCGACGACGACATGGGCACCCGCCGCGAACGCCGCTGCCGCCTGCTCGGCATGGCCTCCCGGAGGCGTGCAGACATGGAGGACGTCGATGCTCTCCCCTCCGAGGAGATCCTCCAGCGACGGGTAGCGGGACGGCAGTCCGTACGTCTCGGCGAAGGCCGCGAGGTGGCTCCGAGACGGATCGGCGGCGGCGACCAGCTCCACGCCCGGCAGGAGATGCAGGGCTTCGGCGTGGAGGTGCGCCACTGCGCCGGTGCCCAGGATCGCGGCCCGCAGGGGCCTCCGGACGGCAGCGGCGGGTTCGGGGGCCGGACTCGACGGGGGCACGGATCCTCCAACAGCTACAGGAATGCGGTTCCGGACACACTACCAGAGAAAGCGCTTACCGAGCGGGGCACGGCGGCGCCGGCGCAGATCCCCGCCGTGCGAGAATAGCCCTTTCCGGAATTCCCCGGGGTGTCGCCGGAGCGGTCGATGCCCACACCGTCAGGAGAGCAATGTCGGCACCGGCAAGCAAGAGTCCCGCGACGCTGCACGACGTCGCCAGGGAAGCGGGAGTCTCCCTGGCGACGGCGTCGCGGTCCCTGAACGGCAGTGCGCGCAAGGTGAACGAGGACTACCGGCAGCGCGTCGTCGAGGCGGCCCAGCGGCTCGGCTACACGACCAACCTCTTCGCGCAGGCCGTGGCCAAGGGCAGCACCACCACCGTGGCCCTGCTCGTGGCTGACATCGCGGACCCCTACTTCTCGAGTATCGCGGCCGGAGTCATCGATGCGGCGAGCGAGGAACGGCTCGTGGTGACCATCGCCGTCACCGGCCGCGACGCGCAGCGCGAACTGGACACCGTGCGGGCACTGCGCGGACAGCGTCCCCGCGTGATGATCCTCGCCGGCTCCAGGACCACGGGGTCGGCGTTCGAGGTCCAGCTGCGGAGCGAGCTGTCCTCCTTCGAGGACACCGGCGGGAAAGTCGCCTTCATCAGCCAGGACGCAGCCCCCTTCGCGACGGTGCTCCTGGACAACCGGGGCGGGGCCCGGAACCTCGCGGTCGCACTGGCCGAGCTCGGGTACCGTGACTTCGCCGTCATCGCCGGACCGGCCGAGATCCGGACGGCCCAGGAACGTCTCGACGGTTTCTCGGAGGGACTGGCTGAGCACGGGATCTCCCTGCCGGCCGAGCGCGTCATCCACTCGGACTTCACGCGCGACGGGGGCTATCGCGGCGCCCAGGACCTCCTGGCGTCGGGCGCCCGGGTGGACCTGGTGTTCGCGGTGAACGACGTCATGGCCGTCGGCGTCGTGTCCGCACTGCGCGACGCCGGGATCGCGCCGGGAGAGGACATCGGCGTCGCAGGTTTCGACGACATCCCGACGGTGCGGGACATCACGCCCGCCCTCACCACCGTCCGCATCCCCCTCGAGGAGGTGGGCCGCCGCGCCCTCCAGCTGGCCACGGGATCGGCGCACGGCGCACCGGATGCCGGCGACGGTCCGGAGCCCATCCGAACCGAGACGATTCTCCGGGGCAGCACGCCCCGGCGGTAGGCCTGGGCTCAGAGGGGCCGGATCGGGTCCGGTTCGACGTCCGGGGCCGCCAGCTTCACGACGTCGTCGAGGGGCAGTTCGGCGACCTCCGCGACGGCCCGGATGTCCTCGCCGTGGCTGATGGCCTCCGCGACGGCCTCCTTCAACACCAGCTCAGCACGGTCGAGCTCGAACTCGACGTCCTCCTTGTCCGCGGCGGCAACGCGGATCTTCTGCAAATCGTTCTTCGTCATGGCGTTGCGGGTACCTTCCACATGGTGGATCAACGGCGGAACGGTGCCACCCCTCCGGACCGGACTGTCCGCGATGCGGCGACGGTGACATCGTCGCGCTCATCCTATCGAGAGACCCGGCGACAAGGTACGACCTCACGGCCCGGACACCTCGCCACGCCGGGAACCGCCTAGCCCCGCGCCTGCGGGAACGCCACCGCAACAAGCATCCCCGCACCAGCATCCCGAGCGCTCCCGCACGACCCGGATGGGACCAGCGAAGGGAATCCTCATGCAGCGGTGAACGCCCCTCGTGTCGGAGCCGCGGCGTACCCTCGTCGCATGGCAGAACGACCGGGATGGCACGGCATCCCACCCAGCGCCGACAGGTACCGTCCACCGCTCCAGCTCCAGGCGCCGGAGAGCGGCATCACCGAGCCCCTCAGGTCACCGGCGCTCTGGGTCGACCTCGACTACCCCGACGGCTCCACGCGGACACAGAAGGGCTTCGCCATGGCCTGGACGGCGACGTCGGTCCTCGCGCAGTGGATCGAATACTCCCGGGCCCGTGAGGCCTGGGTGGACGCGGCGCGCTGCCGCCGCCGCGAGCTGAAGCCGCAGACGCGCGCGGCCTGACGGCTTCCTGCCAGCCGGAGCTTCCTCCCGACACCACTCCCCTCGCCACACCGGGAACCGTTCCCGGCACTGCCCCCGCTCCTGATCCGCGCCTGCCCCTGGTGGATCGGCCCCCTCGTAGAGTGGTCGCATGGACACGCCGCCGTCGCACTCCCCCGCCAGGGTAGGCCCCCGTGGCTAGGGCGGCCGGCTGGCACGGACTTCCGCCGACGACGCACGTGTTCGTACCCCCGCTCCAGCTGGAAGCGCCTCCCGGGCCCATCACCGAGTCCGTCTCCCCCGCTCCGGCGCTCTGGGTCGACCTCGAGTACCCGAACGGCTCACGGCAGACCGTGCGCGGGTTCGCGATGGCGTGGACCGGCTCCGCCGTCCTCGCCCAGTGGATCGAATTCTCGATCGCCCGGGAAGCGTGGGTCCGCCCCGACCAGTGCACCCGCCGTGACATCCCCCGCCGCACCGACGGCACCTGACCTCCCCGTCGCTTATTGCCCCTCCCTACTTCTTCCCCTACACTCTCGGTAAGCGCTTTCCGCGCTGCCGGAGCCAAGAGGAGCATCAATGTCGACGAGGACAATCGGAATCATCATGAACGGCGTCTCAGGACGGATGGGATACAGGCAGCACCTGGTCCGCTCCATCCTCGCCATCCGGGACCAGGGAGGAGTTCTCCTCTCCGACGGCAGCCGGGTCCAGGTGGAGCCGATCCTGGTGGGCCGCAACGAGGCGAAGCTCGCCGAACTCGCCGCGAAGCACGGCATCGAGCACTACTCGACCGACCTCGACAGCGTCCTGGCGGACCCGACCTGGGAGATCTACGCGGACTTCCTCGTGACCAAGGCCCGGTCCGCAGCCATCCGGAAGGCCATCGCGGCCGGCAAGGCGATCTACACCGAGAAGCCCACGGCCGAGACGGCCGCCGACGCCCTCGAACTCGCGAACCTCGCCGAAGCGGCCGGCATCAAGAACGGAGTGGTGCACGACAAGCTGTACCTGCCGGGCATGCAGAAGCTCAAGCGCCTCGTGGACTCCGGATTCTTCGGCCGCATCCTCTCGGTGCGCGGCGAGTTCGGCTACTGGGTCTTCGAGGGCGGCTGGCAGGACGCCCAGCGCCCCAGCTGGAACTACCGCACGGAGGACGGCGGCGGCATCGTCGTCGACATGTTCCCGCACTGGAGCTACGTCCTGGAGAACCTCTTCGGCAGGGTCGAGTCCGTCTACGCCCGCGCGGTCACGCACATCGACGAGCGCGTCGACGAGCAGGGCCACCCCTACCGGGCAACGGCGGACGACGCCGCCTACGCCGTCTTCGAGCTGGAGGGCGGCATCGTCGCCCAGCTCAACTCGAGCTGGACCGTGCGGGTGAACCGCGACGAGCTCGTGCAGTTCCAGGTGGACGGCACGCACGGCTCGGCCGTCGTGGGGCTGTTCGGCTGCAAGATCCAGCCGCGCAACGCCACGCCGAAGCCGGTCTGGAACCCGGACCTCGAGGACACGCACGACTACGACGCCGACTGGATCGACGTCCCCACCAACGAGGTGTTCGAGAACGGTTTCAAGACCCAGTGGGAGGAGTTCCTGCGCCACGTCTTGGAGGACGGGCCGCACCCGTACGACTTCCTCGCCGGTGCCCGCGGAATGTACCTCGCGGAGCAGGGGCTCGAGAGCTCCCGCTCCGGACGCCGCCTCGAACTGCAGGACGTGCGCACTGCCGTGCTCCCCCTCGAGGAAGCGGTCACGCTGGCATGATCACCCTCGTCGATGCGGCGGGGACTCCATCCGCCGTCGAACTCCAGCCCGCGCCGTCGTTCTCCAAGCCGACCGCGCCCCTGACCAGCCGGACCGTGTATGCGGCGGCGCACGTGGTCCCCCGCACGACGGCGGAGAACGTGCCCGGCGCTGCAGCGGACCTCGACTGGGATGCGACCCTCGCGTTCCGGCACCACCTGTGGTCCTGGGGGCTCGGCGTCGCGGATGCGATGGACACCGCCCAGCGCAACATGGGGCTCGACCCCGCCGCGACCCGCGAACTCATAGCGCGCAGTGCTGCCGAGGCCCGTTCCGTCGGCGGCGCCCTCGTGGCCGGTGTGAACACGGACCACGTCGAGGACCGCGTGATCTCCCTCGACGCCGTGATCGACGCCTACAAGGACCAGCTCCACTTCACCGAGGACGCAGGCGCGTCCGTGGTCCTGATGGCGAGCCGGCACCTCGCCCGCGCCGCACGGACCGCCGAGGACTACCAGCGCGTGTACTCCGAGGTGCTGGCAGCGGCCGGCGCCCCCGTGATCCTGCACTGGCTCGGCAGCGCCTTCGACCCCGAACTCGGCACCTACTTCGGCTCGGCGGACACCGACACGGCGTCCTCGACCCTGCTGAAGATCATCGCCAACTCCCCCGACAAGGTGGCGGGCGTCAAGATGAGCCTGCTCGATGCGGACTCGGAGCGGGCGGTCCGTGCACAGCTCAACGCTCCCGCACGCATGTTCACCGGAGACGACTTCAACTACGTCTCCCTCATCGGCGGGGATTCGTCGGGCTACTCCGACGCACTCCTCGGCGCCTTCGCCGCACTCGGTCCGCACGCGTCGGCGGCCGTCCAGGCGCTCGACGCCGGCGACTCCGACGCGTACTCACGGATCCTCGGGCCCACCGAAGCACTCTCACGCCAGATCTTCGCGGCGCCGACGTTCTACTACAAGACGGGCGTGGCCTTCCTCAGCTGGCTCAACGGGCACCAACCCGGCGTCGGCATGGTCGGCGGGCTGCACGCGGCCCGCAGCCTGCCGCACCTGTCGGAGATCGTCCGCCTCGCGAACCAGTGCGGGGCGCTCGAACAACCCGAGCTGGCCCGTGAACGCTGGCACGCACTGCTGCGCGTGAGCGGGGTGGCGGCATGACGCCGAACGAGCGCCTGTCGATCAACCAGGCCACCATCAAGTACGCCCCCCTTCGCGAGGCGCTCCGGGTGACCGCCGATGCCGGCATCGCCGGCATCGGCCTGTGGCGGGACTCCGTGGAGGCAGCCTCGCTGCCCGAGGCCGCACGGCTGCTCGCCGACTCGGGACTGCGGTTCTCCAGCCTCTGCCGCGGCGGCTTCTTCACCGTGCCGGAGGGCCGGGCACGCCGCGCCGCGATGGACGACAACCGCAGGGCGATCGAGGAGACCGCCCAGCTCGCGGCTGCCGGCGCCGCAGGTTCCGCCGCGGTCCTCGTCATGGTCGCCGGCGGTCTTCCCCAGGGATCGAAGGACCTCGCAGGAGCCCGCGCGATGGTGCAGGACGCCCTCGGGGAGCTGGCGTCCGACGCCCAGGCCGCAGGGGTGACGCTCGCCCTCGAGCCGCTCCATCCGATGTACGCCTCCGATCGGGCCGTCATCTCCACGCTGAAGCAGGCCCTCGATCTCGCCTCGCCGTTCCCCTCCTCCGTGGTCGGAGTGGTCGTCGACACCTTCCACGTCTGGTGGGATCCGGAGCTGTCCGGGCAGGTTGCGCGGGCAGGCGCGGAGGGCCGGATCGCGAGTTACCAGGTCTGCGACTGGAAGACCCCCCTCGCCGCGGACGTCCTGCTGTCCCGCCACTACCCGGGCGACGGCGTCATCGACTTCGCGGCGATCACCCGTGCCGTCACGGCGGCCGGGTACGCCGGTGACATCGAGGTGGAGCTCTTCAACCAGGACATCTGGGACACTCCGCCGGCGGACGCCGTCGCACGGACCGTCGAGGGTTTCGAGGCGAACGTCGCGCTGCACCTGGGCGCCCTGAGCGGCGACGCCCGGCCGTAGCATCGGCGGTAGCATCGGCCCATGGAATCTACCGAGGTGATCCGGCGGTACTGGTCGTCGGTGTGGAGCAGGGACTGGAAGGCCGTCGGTCAGGTACTGGCCGAGGACGTGGAGGTGTTCTGGCCCGTCACGCGCGAGGTCATCCGCGGCCGGGACAATATGGTGGCCGTGAATTCCGAGCGTCCGAACGGCTGGAGCATCGACGTCCTGAACGTCTACCACGCCGGCGAGGTGGTGGTGTCCGAGGTCCAGGTGCCACAGGAGGACGTCGGCATCTTCCGCGTCGTGTCGATCTGGACCGTGACCGACGGCGTCATCAGCTCGGGCCGCGAGTACTGGACGCAGTACGGCGGGGAGGAGGGCAGGGACTGGCGCCGCAGGTATGCGGACGTCGGCGACCTGCCCTCCTGAGGACCCGGAGGCAGCAGGCGTTCGATCCGCCGGCATGCCGACCTCGGCCGGGGCCAGGAATCGTCGCGCGGCTGGTCGGGCATCGACGGTAGGGGCTGGCCATACCCCCGGCCCACACCATATGCTAAGCATGCTGATGAATCAGCGAACGTACCCCACCAGCCAAGGAGGGCAAGATGGCCACGAAGGTCGAAGAAACCGTTGTAGTGAATCTTCCAGTGACGACCGTGTACAACCAGTGGACGCAGTTCGAGGAATTCCCGCACTTCATGGGCGGCATCAAGCAGATCACCCAGCTCAGCGACGACCGCCTCGAGTGGGTCGCTGAGATCGGCGGGATCCGCCGCCAGTGGGAAGCACGAATCCTCGAGCAGGTACCGGACCGGAAGGTCTCGTGGGCGGCGACGGAGGGTGCGACCAATGCGGGCACCGTCTCCTTCGAGGACCTCGGCGGGACGACCCGCGTCAACCTGGTGCTGGAATACGAGCCCGAGGGACTCGTCGAGAAGATCGGCGACAAGCTGAACGTGGTGGAGAACCAGGCGAAGGCCGACCTCCAGAAGTTCAAGGCATTCATCGAGTCGGAGAGCTACTCCACCGGCGCCTGGCGCGGCACCGTGGCCGGGCAGCCCGGGACTCCCACCGTCGCTGACGCGGAGCAGTCACGCGGCGACAGCGGCAAGGCCGGCGTGTCCGGCAAGGTTGCCGCAGGAGTAGGTGTCGCGGCGGCTGCCGCCGTGGCAGGAGTCGCCGCAGCAGCAGCGAACAAGGGGAAGGAAGAGGAGACCGAGACCGAGGTCTCCACCGTCCCGGTCACCACGACCACCCCTCTCGCGCACGAGACGTCCGTCCCCGCGACCACCCCCGTCGGAACCGACACGGACGTCGACGCCGTTCCCGCCGTGGACGGGATCCCGGGCTCGGGCGTCCCCTCGGACAGCCAGGGCCTCGAGGACGACACGCTGACCGACCGCGACCCGATCAACCGTCGGGGCACGCTCTAGTCCCAGCAGTTCCGCGGATGGGCCGGACTCCTTCGGGGGTCCGGTCCTTGCGCGTTCCGGCCCCGACCACCGGGGCGGGTCCGGAACGCCCTGCCCTCCCGGGTCTCAGGCGTCCGGGAGGATCAGACCTCCGGGAGGACGATGCTCGTGACCGGCAGGGACGGGTTCGTCCCGAAGGCGATGCCGCTCGGACGGCCGCCATCCAGCACGATCTGCGCCCCGAGGGCGGCGACCATCGCCCCGTTGTCGGTGCAGAGCGACGGCGCCGGGACGGTCAGGGTGATTCCCGCGGCGGCGCAGCGCTCCGCCGTGAGCTCACGGAGTCTCCTGTTGGCTGCGACTCCACCGCCCAGGAGGAGGTTGGTGATGCCGTGCTCCCGGCAGGCGAGGACGGCCTTCGACGTGATGATGTCCACGACGGCCTCCTGGAAGGACGCGGCGATGTCCGCGACGGGGAGCTCCAGCCCCGCGGCCTCGTACTGTTCCACGGAGCGGGCGACGGCGGTCTTGAGACCGCTGAAGGACCAATCGTAACGATGCGGGCCCGGCTCCTCGGCCGTCCCC
Organism: Arthrobacter rhamnosi; assembly: GCF_054510975.1. NCBI lineage: Bacteria > Bacillati > Actinomycetota > Actinomycetes > Micrococcales > Micrococcaceae > Arthrobacter > Arthrobacter rhamnosi. Next base: position 263,078 of record NZ_JBTNDN010000001.1, read on the forward strand.
ATGTACTTCGGCTGCGACAGGCCTCGCGGGAAGCGGATGGCCTTCGGGTTGCCCTCCCGGGCCAGCCGGTCGATGGCGGGCCCACCGGGATAGCCGAGGCCGAGGATGCGCGCCGTCTTGTCGTACGCCTCGCCTGCGGCGTCGTCGATCGTGGATCCCAGCAGTTCGACGTCGCTCGCGATGTTCCCCACGCGCAGGATCTCGGTGTGCCCGCCGGAGACCAGGAGCGCGCCGAGGTTGGGCGGCAGGCCTCCGGCAAAGGTGCCGCCGACCATCCCGACCCCCACGTGCGCCACGAGGTGGTTGATCGCGTACAGGGGCTTGCCGGTGGCGACTGCGAGCGCCTTTGCCGCGGAGACGCCGACCATGAGCGCACCCGAGAGGCCCGGCCCGGCCGTGACGGCGATGGCGTCGATCGCGTCGAGGGTGACACCGGCGTCGTCGAGCGCGGCCTGGAGCGTCGGCACGAACGCCTCGAGGTGTGCGCGGGAGGCGATCTCGGGGATGACTCCGCCGAACCGCACGTGCTCGTCCATCGAGGACGACACCGTATTGGTCAGCAGCTGCGTGCCCCGGACGATGCCGACACCGGTCTCGTCGCAGGAGGACTCGATGCCCAGGATCAGGGGACCAGGGGCATCCCCTGCGGTTGCAGGGCCCCCTGGATCGGCGGTGTTCACTGCTCGCCTCCTTCGGCGGCCGGCAGGACGAGCCTCATGATCCAGGCGTCGATGCCGTCCCTGTAGTAGTTGCGCCGGGTGTGAATCTTCCGGAAACCGAACCGCGTGTACAGCTGCTGGGCGCGGGGATTGTCGGCGCGCACCTCGAGCATCACGTTGTCGGCGCCGCGCCGCCGGGCCTCGGCGAGCAGTTCGGTGAGCAGAGTCCGTCCGATGCCCCGGCCCTCGAAGCCCGGCAGCACGCCGATGGTCTGGATGTCGGCCGTCGTGTCGATGACCATCAGGCCCGCGTACCCCACCGGGTCGCCGTCGACCTCGGCCACGATGTACCGGCGTGTGTCCGGCTGGAAAAACTCGGTGTAGAACATCTCGAGCGGCCAGGCGTCGGTCGGGAACAGCTCGTTCTCCAGCCGCCCGATGGTCTCGATGTCCTCGAAGGCCATGTCCCGCACCGTGAAGCCCGCGTCGGAGCCGGTGCCGTCGGAGCTCATGCCGTCGCCTGCTTCCGGGGTCCGGGGACCTGGGCATCGGATTCGCGCAGGTACAGCGGGGAGGTGTCCTGCAGCGGCTCCCCCGCGAGGAGACGCAGCCGGGCCACGCGGCCGAGCGAGGCCGCGTCGGGATCGGCGAGGGCCCCGACCCCGTCGACGTCGTCGGGGTACAGGACCGCCGCCCGGCCCACCAGCGGCAGGCCCTTCGGCAGGCCGGCCGCCGGACCGACGTGGGGGCCGTCGAGGAGTTCGGGCAGTGCCGGGTGGGCGTCCCGTCCGGGCCGGGTGCCGTTGCTGGACGGCGCGCGGTACGCGGCCCAGTAGACCTCACCCCGGCGCGCGTCCGTTCCCACGAGGAACTCGCTCCCTGCCGGGATGGCGCCGCTCACGGTGGCATCGAAGGCCAGGGCGTCGAGGCTCATGACCCCGTGGAGTGGTACGCCCCAGACGAAGGCGAGGGTCCGGGCGGTCACGAGTCCGGCACGCAGTCCCGTGAAGGGTCCGGGTCCGACGCCCGTGACCACGGCGTCGAGGTCCGCGCCGGCCACGCCGGCATCCGCCAGGATGCGTTGCACCGCCGGGGCGAGGACCTCCGCATGGGAGCGCGTGTCGGCGCTGCCGAACCGCGCGACCACGTCGTCGTCGCGCAGGAGCGCGACCGTGGCGGCGGCGGAGGTGTCGAGGGCGAGAAGAAGCACTCATCCAGCCTAGTCGAGCGGGAGTGCCGGCTGCCGTCCGCTCCAGCGCGGGCCGAAGCCCGAGAGGGTGACGGTGCGCACCTCGTCCTCGCCGTCGTCGTCGAAGTCGGTCACCGGACCGCCGGACGCCGCGTCGGTGCTTCCCAGCGGCCGCACGATGTCGACCCGCAGCCAGCTGTCGCTCAGGTGCTCCACCCGGCCGGCTCCCCATTCGATGACGGTGACATTGGCTGCCATGGTGGCTTCGAGGTCGAGGTCGTCGACCGCAGCGGCGCTGTCCAGCCGGTACGCATCCACGTGGACGAGGCCCGGTCCGCCGGCCGTCGCCGCGTGCTGGCGGACGAGCACGAAGGTCGGCGAGATGATGCGGTCCTCGACGGACAGTCCCCGCCCCAGTCCCTGCGTGAAGGTCGTCTTGCCCGCGCCGAGCTCCCCCGACAGGACCAGGAGATCCGCCGGACGAAGGTGGGGGGCGAGCGCGGCGGCGAGCCCCTGCAGCTCGGCGGCGGAGCCGACGGCGTACGTCCGGGCCCACTCAGGCGTCACGGCCCGCCTCCTGTGCGCTGTCCCGGGCACTGTCCGGTGCGCCATCCTGTGCGCCGTCCCGGGCCCTGTCGATGTAGACGCGCTCGACACGGCCGCTGATCCGGGTGACCACCTCGTAGTTGATGGTCTGCGCGGCGGCAGCCCAGTCCTCCACGGGGGGAGAGCCGGTCCCGCCGAACAGGACGGCCCGCTTGCCCAGCGGGCTGTCGGGCGAGTCGACCAGGCCCGTGGTGCCGAAGTCGATGACGAGCTGGTCCATGGCGATGCGCCCGACCACGGGGTAGATCCTGGTGCCCACCAGGACGGGCGCGCCGGTCGCGATGCGCGGGACGCCGTCGGCGTAGCCGACGGGGATGAGCCCGAGCGTCGTCGGCTTCTGCGTGCGGTAGGCGTACCCGTAGGAGACCCCCTGGCCGGCGGGCACCTCCTTGCAGTTGGAGACGGTGGTGCTGAGCGTCATGACGGGCTGCAGTCCGAGGTCGGCGGACCCCTGGTCGGAGAAGGGCGAGAGGCCGTAGATGCCGAGGCCCACGCGGACGAGGTCGAAGTGGCAGTCGGGCCGCGAGAACGTCGCAGGGGTGTTGGCCAGGTGGCGGACTTCGACGTCGATCCCCGCGTTCTCCGCGGCGGCGACGGCCTCACGGAACGCCTGCACCTGCAGGTCGGTCTCCGGCCGCGCGGGTTCGTCCGCGACGGCGAGGTGGGAGAAGATCCCGACGACGCGGATCAGCCCTTCCTCCTGGTACTGCGCCGCCCTGCTGAGCAGGGCGTCCCACTTGTCCGGCGGGCAGCCGTTGCGGCCCAGCCCGGTGTCGATCTTCAGATGCACGATCGCGGGCCGCTCCAGTTCGCGGGCCGCCGCGGTGACGTGCTCCAGCTCCCACCCGGAGATCCCGAGGTCCAGCCCGTGCTCGACGCCGGCGACGAAGTCGGTCCCGGACGTGTGCAGCCACGCGAGGATCGGGGCTTCGATGCCCGCCTTGCGCAGCCGGACGCCCTCGCTGACGTGGGCGACTCCGAGCCAGGCCGCGCCCGCCTCCAGGGCGGCCCGCGCTACCGGAACGGCGCCGTGGCCGTACGCATCGGCCTTGACGACGGCCATCACGCGGGCCGGATGGGCGATGTCGCGGAGGTGGCGGATGTTGTGCCGAAGGGCGTCGAGGTCGATTTCTGCGGCACGTTCGGTGAAAGTCACTCAGCCCATTCTGCCAGTTCTCGTGAGGGCGTTCCGGCGGAAGCAGCCGTTCGGGAGCGGCTGGATCCGGGTTGCGCGGGGCGGGCCGGGGATGGAAGATCGACTCCGTGTCCGATTCCCGGCCGAGCGGCCACCCGTGCGTCCTCCCGGGTGATGACGGACGGCCGTGCGGGCGCGACTCCGGCAGTACGCCCTTCCCGCTGTGCCCCGCCCACGTGGAGCTGGTCGTCGAGTGGGCCGGGACGGAGTGGGGCACCACCGACCTGCTGCCGGCGCCCTGCCGCGCCTGCGGGTCGCGGCTCGGGGTACGGTACCCGTCCGGGTGGGCGTGCGCGGCCTGCGAGTGGCGCGTCGGTGATGTCCTCGACGACGGACTGCCGCCCCCACGCGTCGACGTCGTCTACTACATCCGCTTCCAGGACCGCGTCAAGATCGGGACGACGGCGAACCCGCGCCGGCGGCTGGCCCGGATCTGGCATGACGAGGTACTCGCGTTCGAGCGCGGCGACCGGCTCGTCGAGCACCGCCGCCACGAGCAGTTCGCGGCCTGGCGCCTCGACCGCTCCGAGTGGTTCACGCTCGCGCCCGAGGTGGAGGACCATATCGGCCGTCTCGCCGCGGGGGTCGACGATCCCTGGGCACGGTACACGCGCTGGCTCGGGGAGGCGGCCGCCCTGCGGGGGTAGCCGGTACCCCGGCGGACCCCCGTCACAGGGTGCCGGGCATCTCCCCGCGCCAGGTGGGCATGCGCGACGGCGACGCGTCGGAGTGCCGCGCGATGGTCGCCGTCGCCCGGCGGACCGCCTCGACGGGCACGTCGGAGACCAGGTCCTCCAGAAAGGCGTAGCGGCGCAGCCACTGCTTCCGGACGCCGTCGCGCCCCGCGCTGACCCGGCGCCACCAGTCGGCGATGTCACCCCACCCGGGTGCGGCCAGTGAGCCACCCACGTGCTGCACGGACAGCGAGGCGCAGAGGTTCGCGAAGCTGAGGCGGTCGGCGAGCCGGAACCCCGCCAGGTCGCCCATGACGAATGCCGCGCCGAAGCAGTCGCCCGCCCCGGTCGGATCGTAGGCGGAGACGGGCAGGGCGGGCACCCATTCCTCCTCACCCGTGAGCGAGTCGATGGCCATCGCACCCTGCTGGCCGACCGTCACGACGGCCACGGGCACGCGGTCGGCGAGGGAGTAGAGGGCCGCCCAAGGGTCCTCCGTCCGGGTGTACGCCATGGCCTCGCCGGCATTGGGCATAAACGCGTAGAAATGCTCGAGCGAGGAGAGCGTCTCCGGCGCCCACTCCCCCGCCGGGTCCCAGCCGACATCACCGAACAGCTTCGTGCCGCCGGCCGCGGCAGTCAGCGCCCACGGTTCCATCTCCTGCTCCAGTCCGACGATGGCGGCCCGGCACGACGGCGGAGTCCCGATCAGCTCCGTGGCGCGCAGCGGGGACGGGTGTCCGTGCGTGATCATCGAGCGGTCGTGGTGCACCGACAGGGACACCGTGACCGGGGAATGCCACTGCCCGAAGACACGGGACCGCGAGAGGTCCACGTGCTCCTGGTCCTGCAGCACGTCCCAGTTGAACTGGCCGTACCCGTCGTCGCCGAAGGCCGCGGAGAGGGTGGTGCGCAGTCCCAGCCTGCTCGCGGCGATGGCCTGGTTGGCGATACCGCCGGGTCCGGACCCCATGCCGTCGGTCCACACCTCCGTGCCCGGGGACGGAAGCTGCTCCAAGCCGGTGAAGATGATGTCGAAGAACACCTGCCCGGCGAGCAGGAGGTCGAATTCGGGTCCGTCGGGGCCGCGCAGAGCCGCCAGCGGATCGAAACGGTGCTGTTGGGACATGTACGGCACAATACTTGCAGAACGCCGGACGCGGGCGGCAGCACCGGAACGTGCGGAGCCCGACGACGGCGACTCCCGCGCGGGAGAACAGGCCACGACGGAAGCAGGACGAACGGTGCCCACAGCGGACGGAACCGGTGCCACCCTCGTCATCGTCGGCGGCGGAGGCTTCCGGGTGCCCCTCGTGTACCGCGCCCTCGCCGGCGGACCCTTCGCCGGGCTCGTGTCCGACGTCGTCCTGCTCGACGCGCTGCCGGAGCGGGCGCATGCCATCGCCCGGGTGCTCGACGCCATGCCGGTGACCGGCGGCGGCCCCGCACCGTCGGTCCGGGTGGAGGAACGCCTCGAGGACGCACTGCCCGGTGCGGATATCGTCTTCGCCGCGGTCCGCAGCGGCGGAACGGAGGGACGCATCCTCGACGAGCGTGTGGCCCTGTCCGCCGGGCTGCTCGGGCAGGAGACCGTGGGCGCGGGCGGCATCTCCTACGCCCTGCGCTCCATCCCGGACATGATGCGTGTCGCCGCTTCCCTGCGCGACCTCGCTCCGGACGCATGGCTCATCAACTTCACGAACCCCGCCGGGATGGTCACGGAAGCGGCCTCCACCGTCCTCGGCTCCCGGGTGATCGGCATCTGCGACTCGGCATCGGGACTCATCACGCGGGCCGCACGGGCGGCGCAGGTGGATCTGCAGGGCTCGCTCGCCGGCGTCGACTACGTAGGGCTGAACCATCTGGGCTGGCTCCGGGGGCTCGACGACGGCGCGGGCGACCGCCTCCCCGGACTGCTCGCCGATCCGCTACGCCTGTCCGGCTTCGAGGAGGGCCGCCTGTTCGGTCCGGACCTCCTGCGGGTCCTCGGCGCCCTGCCCAACGAGTACCTGTTCTACTACTACTTCCACCGCGAGGCCCTGCTGTCGATCCGCAGCGCGGATCGAACGCGCGGGGAGATCCTCCGGGATCAGCAGCGTGGCCTCTATCCGAACCTCGCTGCGGCCGACGATCCGTTCGCCGTGTGGGAGGACGCCCGGCGGGAACGGGAGTCCGGCTACCTCGCCGAGGCGCGTGCGGCGGACGAGGAGCGGGACGAGGCGGACCTCGCCGGCGGGGGCTACGAGCGCGTGGCCCTCCAGGTCATGCGGGCGCTGCTCACGGGCACGCGCTCGGAACTCGTCCTGAACGTCCGTAACGGGTCCACCTTCCCCGGGCTGCCGGAGGACGCCGTCGTCGAGGTTCCGTCCGTCGTGGACGCGTACGGCGCACGGCCGCTTCCCGCCGCGCCCCTGACCCCGCACCAGCTCGGTCTCATGTCCGCGGTGAAGGCCGTCGAGCAGCAGACGATCCGGGCGGCGGTGCACCGGGACCGCGACGCCGCGCTGCGGGCCCTGGCCGGACACCCCCTGGTCGATTCGTTCCATGCGGCGACGAGGGTCCTCGCAGGCTACGAGGAGGCATTCCCCGCGCTGAAGGCGTCCTGGGCCGGCTGAGCCTGCCCGCGTCCCCCCCTACGCCCCTCAGGCGTCGCCGTGCACCTGGCGCCGGACCGCCTCGACGCCGAACGGCAGGAGAGCGGTGTCCGTGGTGGCAGCGATCCAGGAGAAGCCCGCCCCGGCGAGCAGCACGGCCCGTCCGGGTGTTCCGGCGTAGGCGCCGGCCAGGATCCCGGCGTTCCTGCAGGCACGGACGATCCGTCCGAGCGGCGCGCTGTCATCGGTGGACGCCAGGAGGTCCTCCACGTCCAGTCCCAGGGCGAGCGAAAGATCGAACGGACCGACGAAGATCATGTCCACCCCGGGCACGGAGGCGATCTCCTCGACGGCGTCGAGCGCGGCGGCGGTCTCGACCATCACCGCGCACAGCGGGACGTCGTGGGGTCCGCCGTCGGACCCGGGGCCGTACGCCGGCCGGCTGCCCTGCAGCGGACCCCAGCTGCGGACGCCGTGCGGCGGGTAGCGGCTCGCCGCCACAGCCGCTTCGGCGTCGGCGACGCTGACGAGGGGGACGACGACGCCGTCCGCACCGGCGTCGAGCGCCCGGCCGATCAGCGCGGCGTCATTGGCGGCCACGCGCACGAGCATCGGGGCTGCGTCCGCCGACCGGCCGCCGAGGGTGTCGCGGAGGGAGCGGTCGTCGAAGTGGCCGTGCTGGGCGTCGAGACCCACCCAGCCGAGACCGGACCGCGCGAGTTCGCCGGTCAGGCGGGGCTCGCCGAGCGTGGCCCAGGCGCCGAGCAGCGGATCAGGGGACGGTGTTCCGGGAGTCATGCCCCCATTGTGTCCGACCCCGGGCTTCGTGGCGCTCGGCGGCGCCGGACGGTGGTCCGGACGGCGGGCCGGGACCGCCGTCCGGACCGGGGCATCAGGCGTCGAGCGCCCGGGCCCACAGGTTGATGTCCGAATCGACGGCGAACTCGTCGATGGCGCGCAGCTCCTCGGACGTGAAGTCGAGGTTCCGCACCGCCGCCAGGCTGTCCTCCAGCTGCCGCACGCTGGACGCACCGATGAGCGCCGACGTGATGGGCGTGCCCTTGGCCTGGGGACGGAGGATCCAGGCGATGGCCATCTGGGCGAGGCTCTGTCCGCGCTGCTCCGCGATCCCGTTGAGGCCGCGCACGCGGCGGAGGTTGTCCTCCGACAGGTGGTCCTCCGACAGCGACTTGGCGGCAGCCGCCCGCGAATCCGCCGGCACGCCGTCGAGGTAGCGGCTCGTCAGCAGCCCCTGCGCGAGCGGGGAGAACGCGATGGAACCGGCGCCGACGGTCTCGAGGGCCTCGGGAAGGTTCGGCGTCCCGTTCTCCACCCAGCGGTTGAGCATCGAGTAGGAGGGCTGGTGGATGAGCAGCGGGGTGCCCAGGTCCTTCAGGATCGCTGCGGCTTCCAGGGTTCGCTCGGGCGAGTAGGACGAGATGCCCGCGTACAGGGCGCGACCGGACCGGACGGCCGTGTCCAGGGCACCCATCGTCTCCTCGAGCGGGGTCCCGGGATCCGGGCGGTGGCTGTAGAAGATGTCGACGTAGTCGAGGCCCATCCGCTCGAGCGACTGGTCCAGGCTCGCCAGCAGGTACTTCCGCGAGCCGAAGTCCCCGTACGGGCCGGGCCACATGTCGTAGCCGGCCTTGCTCGAGATGACGAGCTCGTCGCGGAACGGCCGGAAGTCGTCCTTCAGGTGCCGCCCGAAATTGGTCTCGGCGCTTCCGTAGGGCGGCCCGTAGTTGTTGGCCAGGTCGAAGTGGGTGACGCCGAGGTCGAACGCCCGGCGCAGGATGTCCCGCTGCGTGTCGAAGGGCTTGTCGTCCCCGAAGTTGTGCCACAGTCCGAGGGACACGGCGGGCAGGTGCAGGCCGCTCTTTCCCACGCGGCGGTAGGGCATCTTCTCATAACGGTCTTCAGCGGGGTGGTAGGTCATCCCTTCATCCTAGGCGAGCGTCCCCCGCGGAGTTCAGGCGCCTGGACCTGCTGGAGCCGGAGGTGCGCCTGGACCTGCTCCGCCGACCCGGTCCTGCGCGGAGGGCGGACCGCCCGGACGGAGCGGTTCCGCCCGCCGGCCTTCGCCGCGTACAGCGCCCGGTCCGCGGCGGCGATGGAGGCATCGAGATCGTAGCCGGCTGCCTCGAGAGCGGCGACGCCGTAGCTCACCGTGGGCATCTGGACGCCTCCGGGCGTCGAGTGTCCGCGCAGGGCCCTGCTCACCTCCCGGGTGATGTCCTCGCTCCGCGCAAGGGACGCGCCGGGCAGCAGGAAGACGAACTCCTCGCCGCCGTAGCGTCCTACCAGGTCCGTGGACCGGACGGTGTCCGTGCTGGCCTCGGCGAACGCCTTGAGCACCTCATCCCCCGCGGCGTGCCCGTGCGTGTCGTTGACGGCCTTGAAGAAGTCGAGGTCCGCGAGGATCAGCGTCCCGGGGCTGCTGGTGCGCGCCAGCCGGTCCAGCTGGACGCGCGCGAGGTCCAGGAAGCCCGCGCGGTTGAGGAGCCCGGTCAGCGAGTCCCTGTCCGCGCGCCTGCGGAGGTCCGTGGCGATCTGCTCGGCGCTGAGGGCGGCAGCGCTGAAGGACACGACGACGAGGAGGAGCATGGTGATCAGGGTGGTGATCCCCGAACCGAAGTAGGTCGTGAAGACGTAGCCGTCCTGGCCGCCGGCGACGAACGCGATGCACCGCCCCAGGTAGAGGAGCGCGAGGAACCCGGACGCGAACGCCAGCGGCGCCTGCACCCTGCTGTAGCTGCCGGGCAGGCGCCACAGCTCCCAGGAGGCGAGGCCGATGGTCAGGGACATCATGCCGAGGAACACCGGGCCTCCCGACCACGTGTTCGTCGCGGGGCTGTCGACCACCGAGGCGAGCAGGGTCAGGAGCGGAGCCGCCGACAGCTGGAGCCACGCGGGTTCGCTGGTGCGGAGGGTCCGCGCACCGGCCCAGACGCTGGTGGCACCCATCACCAGCAGCGTGTTGCCCAGCGGGTTGGCCCACATCTGGTGGGCGGTGCCGTCCAGCAGGTACGCGGAGGAGCCCGTGAAGAAGAACGCGATGGCGGCGCACCACCAGGCGCTGTAGGCGGACCGGGTCTGGCGGAAGGCGACGGTGTAGAACAGCACGAAGAGGGTGACGGCGAGAGCGCCGAACGCCACCCGCAGTGTCGTGATGTCCAGGGTCATGGTGTTCCTGCCGCCTCGTGCTCCCCGGTCCCGTTCCGCTGCAGGGACGCGACCGGCCTTCCCTCCGGGAAGGAGTCCCAGCCCAGTATGACGGAGTCCTCGGACCCTTTGGCCGATCCGGTCCCCGGTCCTGCCCGAACCCCTGCAGAGTCCCCGAGCTACCCTGCGGAGAGGCTGAGGACGAGCGAGCCGTGAGGCGGCACCTGCACGCCGTCGTCGAGCACCCCCACCCCGTCGACCGTGGACAGCAGGACCTCCGCATCGGCCCCGCGCACGGGCACGGTGACCGGTGCGTCGCCGAGGTTCAGGACGACGGCGGTGCTGCCGCGGTGCAGGACGATCCAGCGGTGCTCCTCGTCGAAGTCCACCGAGATGCTGCCGAAGTCGGCGTCGCGCAGTTCGGGGCGGGAGCGGCGCAGGCGGATCAGTTCACGGTAGGTGGCGAGCAGTTCGGCGTGGTGCCCCTGCTCCGCCTCCGCCCAGTCCAGCTTCGCCGAGGCGAAGGTCGCCGGGTCCTGGGGGTTGGGGACGTCCTCGGGCTTCCAGCCCATGCGCTCGAATTCCTTCAGGCGCCCCTCGGCGGTGGCTTTGCCGAGTTCCGGCTCCGGGTGGGAGGTGAAGAACGGCCACGGCGTGGACGCCCCGTACTCCTCCCCCATGAACAGCATCGGGGTGAAGGGTCCCAGGATGGTCAGGACGGCGGCCTGCGCGAGCTGCGCCGGGTTCAGCGTGGCGCTGATGCGGTCGCCGGCGGCCCGGTTCCCGATCTGGTCGTGGTTCTGGGCCGCGACGACGAGCTGGAGGGGCGAGACGCGGGACGGATCGATCTCGCGGCCGTGGTGGCGTTCCCGGAACGACGAGTAGGTCCCGTTGTGGAAGAAGCCCTTCTCCAGGACCTTCGCCAGGGCGCCGACCGAGTTGAAGTCGAGGTAGTACCCCTCGGTCTCCCCCGTGAGGTTGACGTGCACCGCGTGGTGGAAGTCGTCGCTCCACTGGCCCGCGAGACCGTACCCGCCCACGTCGCGGCCCGAGATGAGCCGCGGGTTGTTGAGGTCCGACTCCGCGATCAGGAACAGCGGCTTGCCGAGTTCGGCGGCGCACTCGTCGGTACGCTCGGCGAATTCCTCGAGGATGTGGACGGCACGCTCGTCGTGGAGGGCATGGACGGCGTCCAGGCGCAGTCCGTCCACGTGGTAGTCCGTGAACCACATGAGCAGGTTCTCCACCACGTAGTCGCGCACCTCGTCCGACTGCGGTCCGTCGAGGTTCAGGGAGTCGCCCCAGGTGTTGGACATCCCCTCGGTGAGGTACGGGCCGAAGAGGCCGAGGTAGTTCCCGCTCGGGCCCAGGTGGTTGTGGACGACGTCCTGGATGACGCCGAGACCCTTCTGGTGGGCGGCGTCCACGAAGCGCTGGTAGGCGGCCGGCCCGCCGTAGGTCTCCTGAACGGCATACCAGAGGACGCCGTCGTAGCCCCAGTTGTGGGTGCCGTTGAAGGCGTTCACCGGCAGCAGCTCGACGTACTGCACACCGAGGTCGACGAGATGGTCGAGCTTCCCGATGGCGGCGTCGAGCGTCCCTTCCGGTGTGAAGGTGCCGAGGTGCATCTCGTAGATGACGCCGCCGTTGAGGCCAGGCGACTGCCAGGACTCGTCCTGCCAGTCGTGGGCGGACGGGTCGAAGGTGCGCGAGAGTTCGTGGACGCCGTCGGGCTGGCGGCGCGAGCGCGGATCGGGCACGGGCGTGCCGGATCCGTTGACGAGGTAGCCGTAGGAGACGTCGTCGGCCGCCGGAGCCTTGTCCGGGTGCCACCAGCCGCCCTCGCCCTGGGTCATGGGGTACTCGGTGCCGTCGGCGACGAGGGTGAGGGACTCGGCGCGGGGCGCCCAGACGTCGAACGGTGAGCTCATGATGCGTCCTCCTGGACCAGTAGGGCTACGGGGAAGGTGGAGAAGATGTCGGCCGCGCGTACGGTGCCGCCTCGGACGGCGGCACCGGTCAGGGCGCAGGTGTAGCTGCCGGGCGGGAGCTCGATGGTCGTTCCGCCCCATCCGCCGCGCTGCGCGAGTCCGTGGGGCAGGCGGGTGAGCAGCGTCACGGCGCCCCCGCGATCGAAGCCGAAGACGTGGTCCGCAGCCTGCCCGGACGCCGGGACGGCGGTGTACCCGGTGAACAGTTCGGGGCGGTCCCGGCGCAGCTTCAGGGCGCGGGTCACCACGAGCAGCTTCGCGTGCGCATCCGCCCCGAGCGGGGGCAGTGCCCCGAAGTTGAGGTCGGTGAGCACCTGCCGGCGTGCGTCGTAGTCCACCTCGCGGCGGTTGTCCGGATCCACGAGGGAGGTGTCCCAGAACTCCGTGCCCTGGTACACGTCCGGCACGCCGGGCATGGTCAGCTGGAGCAGTTTCAGGCCGATGGAGTTCGACCACCCCGCCTGCTGGATGCGCTCGACGAAGGCCGTGAGAAGCGTGGACACGGCGTCGTCGTCGAACGCGGCGTCCACGGCGGCGTGCAGGCCGCGCTCGAAGTCCTCGTCCGGGGCTGTCCAGTGCGTGCTGAGGTCCGCCTCACGCGAGGCCTTCTCCGCGTAGGCGTGGGCGCGTTCCCTGCTGAGCGGCCAGGCTCCGAGAAGCGACTGCCAGAGCAGGGGCGCGAAGGTCGGGTCCCCGATGGGTGCGCGTTCCTCGAGCTGCGCCAGGAGGCCGGTCCATTCGCCGGCGACCTCGGAGAGGACCGAGATGCGGGCACGGGTGTCCTCGCTGCGCTTGGTGTCGTGCGTGCTGAGCGTGGTCATGGCCAGCGGGCTGTCCGTCTCCCGCTCGAGCAGCCGCCGGTGGAGTTCCAGCGGATTCAGCGAGAAGATCGCAGGATCGGCGCCCACCTCGTTGAGCGAGACGAGCCGGGAGTAGCGGTAGAACGCCGTGTCCTCGACGCCCTTGGCCATGACCATCCCCGAGGTCTGCTGGAACCGCCGTGCGAGTTCCGTCAGCCCGTCCGCACCGTCCGCCCCGTCCAGGAAGGGGTTCAGGAGCGGGTGCAGCGCCGTGATGGTGTCCGCGAGATCGGGACGGCGCACCTGGGCGTCCCGCACCGCCTCGGCGAGGTGGTCGGCGCCGCCCGGGAGGTAGCTGCGGTAGACGGGGAAGCAGGTCAGCAGCTCGGCGATCGCATCGGCCGCGGAGCCTGCGTCGAGGTTCGCGCCTGCCGGCACGAGCCGCGCGAGGCGCAGCACCTCGGAGCGGAGGATGCCGTCGGCGATCCCGCGCTTGGTCCCGTGGATCATCTCGTGGAACGGCTCCACGGGCACGGACTGCGTGAGGACGTGCTCCCCGGCAGGGTCGGTGAAGAGCCGATCGATGTCGGCGAGCGCGTCGTAGCCCGTGGTGCCCTCGGTGGCCCAGTCCTCCGAGAGCTTCTCCCCCGGCTCGAGGATCTTCTCCACCAGGACGTAGGCACCGCCGGTCAGGGTGAAGAGGTCGTCGAGGTAGCCCTTGGGGTCGGCGAGTCCGTCCGGGTGGTCGATGCGCAGCCCGTCCACGAGCCCCTCGTCGAACCACCGCTTCACCTCGCTGTGGCTCTCCTCGAACACCCACGGCACCTCGACGCGCAGGCCCGCCAGGGTGTTGACCCCGAAGAAGCGCCGGTAGTTCAGCTCGGCGTCGGCGCGGCGCCAGTTCACGAGTTCGTAGTGCTGGCGTGCGTGGACCTCGGCACCCGTATCACCGGGATGGGCCGTGCCCTCGGCGATCGGGTAGCGGTTGTCGTAGTAGTGCAGTTCGCCGTCGACCACGGTGAGCTGGTCGAGCTCGCCGTCGCCGTCGCCCAGGACCGGAACCCGGATGCGCCCGTTCCCTGCGTCCCAGTCGACGTCGAAGGCCTCCGCCATGCGTGAGCCGCGGCCCTCCTTCAGGAGCTCCCACCACCACGCGTTGTCGGCCGGCGTCTCGATGCCCATGTGGTTCGGGACGATGTCCACCAGCACCCCCATGCCCGCGGCCCGGGCCGCCTTGCTGAGTGCTGCAAGGCCGCCCGGACCGCCGCGGTCGGGGTCGACGGAGGTGGGGTCGGTCACGTCGTAGCCGTGGCCGGACCCCTTCTCCGCCGTCAGGATCGGCGACAGGTACACCCAGTCCACCCCGAGGTCGTGCAGGTACGGCACCAGGGCCGCGGCCCGATGCAGGTCGAACTCGCTCCGGATCTGCAGCCGGTACGTCGATTTCGGGGTCAACACGTGGGGGTCCTCCTGGGACGGTGGATGGGATGTACCTGTCGGGGTGGTGCTAGGGGGTTCCGGTCTTGGCGGTGACCTCGTTGGCGAGGATCGCCAGGGACGCCGCGACCGAGTGGTCCAGGTCCTCGACCTCGGAGTGCGCCCGCAGGACCACCATGGACTTCGCCTCGATCGAGATCGTGGCGCCGGCGGGGATCGCCTCGGTGTCGGCATACTTGCCGGCCGTGTCGATCACCTCGTCCCACGAGGTCCCGTACTCGTCGGAGGGAATCGTGAAGTCCACGGCCTCGTCATGGGCGTTGAAGTAGAGGAGGAAGTTGGCGTCGACGATGCGCTGGCCGCGCGCATCACGGCCCTGGATGCCCTGTCCGTTGAGGAACACACCGATCGAGCGGCCGAAGCCGCTGTTCCAGTCCTCGGGCGCCATCAGCTCGCCGGACGTGTCCAGCCACACGATGTCCGGCAGTGCCTCGCCCTCGCCGCGGCGCACGGGGCGCCCGTCGAAGAACCGGCGGCGACGGAACGTCGGGTGCTCGGACCGCAGGCGGTTGACGGCGGCAGTGAACTCGAGCAGCGGCTGGTCCATCTTGTCCCAGTGCACCCAGCTCAGTTCGGAGTCCTGGCAGTAGGTGTTGTTGTTGCCCTCCTGTGTCCGGCCCAGTTCGTCACCGTGGAGCAGCATCGGGACACCCTGCGAGAGCAGGAGCGTCGCGATGAAGTTGCGCTGCTGGCGCACCCGGATCGCCAGTACCTCGGGGTCGTCGGTGGGTCCCTCGACGCCGCCGTTCCAGGAGCGGTTGTGCGACTCGCCGTCGTTGTTGTCCTCGCCGTTGGCCTCGTTGTGCTTCTCGTTGTAGGACACGAGGTCACGCAGGGTGAAGCCGTCGTGCGCGGTGACGAAGTTGATCGACGCCACGGGGCGCCGCATGCTGTGCTCGTAGAGGTCGGCCGAGCCGGTCAGGCGCGAGGCGAACTCGCCGATGCTCGAGGGCTCCCCACGCCAGAAGTCGCGGACGGTGTCGCGGTACTTGCCGTTCCACTCCGTCCACTGCGGCGGGAAGTTGCCCACCTGGTAGCCGCCGGGACCGACGTCCCAGGGCTCGGCGATGAGCTTGACCTGCGAGACGATCGGATCCTGCTGCACGAGTTCGAAGAAGGCCGAGAGGCGGTCCACCTCGTAGAACTCGCGGGCGAGGGCGGAGGCGAGGTCGAAGCGGAAGCCGTCGACGTGCATCTCCGTGACCCAGTAGCGCAGCGAGTCCATGAGCAGCTGCAGGGAGTGGGGGTTGCCGACATTGAGCGAGTTGCCCGTACCCGTCGTGTCCATGTAGTACTGCTTGTCGTCCTCCACCAGGCGGTAGTAGGACGCGTTGTCGATACCGCGCATGGAGATGGTGGGGCCCATGTGGTTGCCCTCGGCCGTGTGGTTGTAGACCACGTCGAGGATGACCTCGATGCCGGCGAGGTGCAGTTCGCGCACCATGGCCTTGAACTCCTGAACCTGCTCGCCCTGGTCGCCCGTGGAGGTGTACTTGTTGTGCGGCGCGAAGAATCCGATGGTGTTGTAGCCCCAGTAGTTCGAGAGGCCCTTCTCCTGCAGCGTGCTGTCGTTGACGAACTGGTGCACGGGCATGAGTTCGATCGCCGTGACGCCGAGCTTCTGCAGGTGCGCGATCACGGAGGGGTGCGCGATGCCGGCGTAGGTGCCGCGCTGCTCCTCGGGGACGTCCGGATGCAGCTGCGTGAGGCCCTTGACGTGGGCCTCGTAGATGACGGACTGGTGGTAGGGCGTGCGCGGCATGCGGTCGCCATCCCAGTTGAAGAAGGGGTTGACGACGACGCCGAGCATCATGTGCTTGGCGGAGTCCTCGTTGTTGACGGAGTTCTCGTCGCCGAAGTTGTAGCCGAAGAGCGCCTGGTCCCAGTCGAGGTCCCCGGACACGGCTTTCGCGTACGGGTCCAGAAGGAGTTTGTTGGGGTTGCAGCGGTGTCCTTCGGCCGGGTTGTTGGGTCCGTGGACCCGGTAGCCGTACTTCTGTCCGGGGGTCACGTGGGGCAGGTACCCGTGCCAGACGTAGCCGTCGACCTCCTTCAGTTCGACGCAGGTCTCCGTCCCGTCGTCGTCGAAGAGACAGAGGACGACCAGGTCCGCCACCTCGCTGTACAGCGCGAAGTTCGTTCCCGTGCCGTCATAGGTCGCTCCGAGGGGATACGCGTCGCCGGGCCATAGTTCCATGAGTTCTCCTTGATGTCTTCTGCCGTGGGCGCCTCGGGGGCAGCCACGGTGATACTCGCAGTCGCCGGGGTCTTCGGACCCCGATTCCCTGCTTCATACATAGCGCATTCGTCTGTCGGTGCGGTTAACTGCGTCCCTCACATCGCTAGGCGACGCTCCTCGAGGAGGCCCGCGACGACCGCGCCGATGTCGGCGGGCAGGTCCGAGACGACCACCGGGCCGCGCAGTGCGGCGCGCCGGCCGGCGCTTCCGTGGATCAGCGCCCCCGCCGCGGCGACTGCTGCCCACAGGTCCTCCTGCGCGACGCCGATCCGGCCCGCCGCACCGTCGTCCTCCGCGAGGGTCGCCGCGAGCGCGCCGATGATCCCGGAGAGCGTGTCCCCGGAACCGGCCGTGGCGAGCCAGGGCGTCGCATCGGCCTGCACGAACAGGGCCCCGGACGGCGCCGCGACGACGGTCGTGAACCCCTTGAGCAGCACCGTGGCGCCGGTCGTCTCGGCGGCCCGCAGCGCGAAGTGCGCGGGTTCGGCCTCGATCTCTGACCGCTCGGCGTCGAGGCCGCGCTCGGCCAGCAGCTGGCGCAGCTCCCCCGCATGGGGCGTCAGGATGACCTGGGGACCCCCGCGCTCGGGTACGGCGCCGAGCGCTCCGGCATCGACGATCGTGGGCAGACCCGAGGCGATGGCATCGACGGCGCGCCGGCGCTGGTCGTCGTCGTCCACGGCACCCGGCCCCACGAGCCATGCCTGGGATCGGGCGTCAGCGACGGAACCGGCGGACGCCACGGCTTCCGGGTTCCGCTGGTGGATCAGGGCGGCGACGGCGTCGGGACCGAGGTAGCGGACCATGCCGACTCCGGTCGCGAGGGCCGCACCGACGGCCAGTGCGGCGGCTCCCGGGTAGCGGGCCGATCCGGCGGCCACGCCGAGGACACCGCGCGAGTACTTGTGGTCCCCGGCGCGGGGCGGGCGCAGCAGGGCGGCGGCGTCGGAGGCGAGCAGGGTCCGGGCCACGGGGACGAAGGAGGAGAAATCGAGGCCGATGTCGACAACGTTCACCTCGCCGGCCGCCACGGCGCCCTCACCGATCAGGAGGCCGGGCTTCGCCGCCCCGAAGGTGACGGTCGCGTCGGCGGAGAGGACGGGCCCCTCGACGCGGCCCGAGTCCGTGCCGATGCCGCTGGGCAGGTCGCAGGCGATGACGATCGTGGAGCGCGTCCCGCGCGGACCGGCTGCCGCGTTGAAGGCCTCGACGAAGGCGGCGGCGGCTCCGCGGAGCCCTCCGCTGGCGCCGGTCCCGAGGATCCCGTCGATCAGGACGTCGGCGGCCGCGGCATGGGCGGCGAGCTCGGAGGGATCGGCGTCGTCGAGCCGGACGGTCGTCCCGCCCGCGCGGACGAAGGCCTCGAGCGAGGCTGCGTGCACGCGGTCGGCGGTGAGGATCGCGGTCGCCGCGACGCCGCGGCGCAGGAGCCGCTCCCCCGCGTACAGGGCGTCGGCTCCGTTGTTGCCGCTCCCGGTGAGCACGACGGCGGTGGCTCCGTAGATGCCGCGCCCGTCGGCGCGCAGCAGGCCGAGCACCACGCCGAACAGCCCGTGGGCAGCCTTCTGCATCAGGGCGTTCCCCTGGCCGGCGTCGATGAGTGGTGCCTCCGCAGAGCGGACGTCACCACCGGAAAAGGCTGAAAGCATATGATCGAGCTTAGCGGTAAGCGGGCCGATGATCAGTACGGTTACTATTTCTTGCCGGACGGGATGCGGCCTTCCGCGACGACCATGGCTGTGGCAAGGCCCCCGTCGTGGCTGATGGAGAGGTGCCAGGTCTCGACGCCCCGGGCCCGTGCGGCGTCGGCGACGGTCCCGTCGATGACCACCGACGGCGCACCGGCCTCGTCGACGGCGATGGTGCAGTGCTGCCAGTTCATGCCCACCGGCGCACCGAGGGCCTTCGCGATGGCTTCCTTGGCCGCGAAGCGGGCAGCCAGGGACCGGGTATTGAGCCCGCGTTCGGACGGCACGAAGAGCCGCTCGACGAGGGCCGGGGTCCGCTCGAGCTGCTGCCGGAAGCGTTCGATGTCCACGACGTCGACGCCGATACCGACGATCATGCGGCGCACCGACGGGATGCCGCCGCGGAGAACCGCGGCGGCATCCGGACCGGACTACTCAACCGTGACCGACTTCGCCAGGTTGCGCGGCTGGTCGACGTCGTAGCCCTTGGCGCTGGCCAGGGCGAGCGCGAAGATCTGCAGCGGGACCGTGGTGAGCAGCGGTGCGAGGAGCGTCGGGGACGCGGGCACGTAGAAGACATGCTCGGAGTAGGCCTCGACCGAGGTGTCGCCCTGCTCCGCGATGACGATCGTGACGGCACCGCGCGCGCGGATCTCCTGGACGTTGGAGACCACCTTGGCGTGCAGGGAGTCCCGGGCGCGCGGGGACGGCATGACCACCACGACGGGCTGGCCCTCCTCGATGAGCGCGATCGGACCGTGCTTGAGCTCACCGGCGGCGAAGCCCTCGGCATGGATGTAGGCGAGCTCCTTGAGCTTGAGTGCACCCTCCATGGCCACGGGGAAGCCGACGTGGCGGCCGAGGAAGAGCACCGACTTCGCGTTCGCCATGTCCGCGCCGAGCTGCTTGATCTTGTCGGCGTCGTCGAGGATGGCCTGGATCTTCGCGGGGATCTCCGAGAGGTCCGCGAGCACGTCCGCGATCTCGTCACGGAACTTGTTGCCGCGCAGCTGGGCGAGATACAGGCCCAGCAGGTAGGCCGCGGTGATCTGCGCGAGGAACGCCTTGGTCGAGGCGACGGCGATCTCGGGGCCGGCGTGCGTGTAGAGCACGGCGTCCGATTCGCGCGGGATCGTGGAGCCGTTCGTGTTGCAGATGGCCACGACCTTGGCGCCCTGCTCGCGGGCGTACCGGACGGCCATCAGCGTGTCCATGGTCTCGCCGGACTGCGAGATGGCGACCACCAGGGTCTTCTCGTTCACGATCGGGTCGCGGTAACGGAACTCGTGCGAGAGCTCCACTTCGGTGGGAATGCGGCACCAGTGCTCGATGGCGTACTTCGCCACCTGGCCCGCATAGGCGGAGGTGCCGCAGGCGAGCACGACGATCTTGTCGACGGACCGCAGGATCGACTCGTCGATGCGCAGTTCGTCGAGCACGAGCCTGCCCGAGGCGTCGGACCGGCCGAGGAGCGTCTGGCCGACGGCGTCCGGCTGGTCGTGGATCTCCTTCTCCATGAAGGAGTCGAAGCCGCCCTTCTCGGCAGCGGCCGCGTCCCAGCTGACGTGGAACTCGGTGCCCTCGGCGGGTGCACCGAGGAAGTCGGTGATGGTCACGTCGTCAGGCGTGATGGTGACGATCTGGTCCTGGCCGAGCTCGACGGCGCGGCGCGTGAAGTCGATGAAGCCCGAGACGTCGGAGCCCAGGAAGTTCTCGCCGTCGCCGAGTCCGACGACGAGCGGTGAGTTGCGGCGTCCGGCGACGACGGTGCCCGGCTGGTCCTGGTGGATGGCGAGCAGGGTGAAGGCACCCTCGAGGCGCTGGCAGGCCTGCTGCAGGGCCAGGGTCAGCAGATCGCCCTGGGCGCCGCTCTCGACGAGTCCGCGGTAGAGGTAACCGACGAGCCCGGCCGCGACCTCGGTGTCCGTGTCCGAGATGAAGGTCAGGCCCTCACCCGTGAGTTCGGCCTTGAGCTCGGCATAGTTCTCGATGATTCCGTTATGGATCAGCGCGAGCTTCCCGCCGTCGGCCAGGTGGGGGTGCGCGTTCTGGTCGGTGGGTCCGCCGTGCGTCGCCCACCGGGTGTGGCCGATACCGGTCATCGAGCGGGGCAGCGGATCGGCGGCCAGCTCCTCCACGAGATTGGTCAGCTTGCCGGCCTTCTTACGGGACTCGATGCCGTCCGCGGTGATCACCGCCACGCCCGCGGAGTCGTACCCGCGGTACTCGAGGCGCCGGAGGCCCTCCATGACGACGTCGAGCGCTCCGTGCTGCCCGTCGGCCGGCTCCTGGCCGAACGCCGGGGCGATCGAGTCCAGCACCGATGATTCCTGGCCGTGGTCCCGGCCTACGTATCCCACAATTCCACACATGGCATCAAGCGTACCGGTGGCTCCGTTTGTTAATGCGCAGGGCACCGGGCAGAATCGACGGGTGAGTGAGAGAAGCACGGGCACGCAACAGGCCACCAGTGCCGAATCCATCACACCCTTCGTCGAGCTGGACCGCCAGATGTGGTCGCGCCTGTCCAACGAGATCGAGAGCCCGCTCAACGTCGAGGACGTGCAGCGCCTGCAGGGCCTCGGGGACACCCTGAACCTCGACGAGGTGCGCGAGGTGTACCTTCCCCTCTCCCGCCTGCTGAACCTCTACACCGCCGCGGCGGGGCAACTCCACGCGGCCACCAACACGTTCCTCGGGGAGACGACCACCAGGACGCCCTTCGTGATCGGCGTCGCCGGATCCGTGGCGGTGGGCAAGTCGACGACGGCGAGGGTGCTCCGTGAACTGCTGCGGCGCTGGCCCGACACCCCGGATGTGGAACTCATCACCACCGACGGCTTCCTGTACCCCAACGCCGAGCTCGAGCGGCGCGGACTCATGCAGCGCAAGGGCTTCCCGGAGTCCTACGACCGGCGCCGCCTGCTCCGTTTCGTCAGTGAGATCAAGAGCGGGGCGGCCGAGGTGCGCGCCCCCTGGTACTCGCACCTCACGTACGACATCGTCCCGGGCCGGGAAGTGGTGGTCCGGCGGCCGGACGTCCTGATCGTCGAGGGCCTCAACGTCCTCGCGCCCGCCCGTCCGCGGCCCGACGGCATCACCGGCCTCGCGCTCAGCGACTTCTTCGACTTCTCCATCTACGTCGATGCGAAGACCTCCCACATCGAGCAGTGGTACATCGACCGCTTCCAGTCCCTGCGGTCCAGTGCCTTCGCCGACCCGGAGTCCTACTTCCACCGGTACGCGAACCTCACCGACGAGGAAGCCCGGCAGACGGCGAAGGGGATCTGGCAGCGCATCAACGAACCCAACCTCGTCGCCAATGTGCTGCCCACGCGCGGCCGCGCGCAGCTCGTCCTGACGAAGGACGCCGACCACTCGGTCCGGCGCATGCTCCTGCGGAAAACCTGACCATGCGCGTCGTGCCGTGCGCGGTTCTGGTGCTCCTGTGCTTCGGACTCGCGGCCTGCTCCGCGCCCGGCCCTGCAGGAACTGTTGCCTCCACTAGCGCCGTCGCGGCGTCGCAGGACCCCTCCCGGGCCGGCTCTCCGGCCCCCACCAGTGACCTTCTGGCGCCGGCCCAGCGGGAGCCCGCGCCCGTGCCCGTTGGCGCGGAGGCAGCGGCCCGCCCCTCGTCCCCTCCCCCGGACCTGCACTCCGATCCGGGCGCCGTCGACGTCGTCGTGAACAAACGGCGTCCCCTCGTACCGCTGGACTACGCTCCCACCGGGCTGCGCCTGCCCGAGGTGGCCACCGCCGGCGATACGCTCCTGCGTTCCGACACCGCCGCGGCCGTCGAGGAGATGTTCGCGGCGGCGGAGGACGACGGCGTCGGCTTGGTCCTCCTCAGCGGCTACCGTTCCTTCGCCGACCAGGAATCGACGTACGCCCACTGGGTGGGTGAGTACGGGGATGCCGCGGCGGCGGATACCGTGTCGGCGCGCCCGGGCTACTCCGAGCACCAGACGGGGCTCGCGTTCGACATTGGCCAGGCGGACGGCGCGTGCTCACTCGTCCTGTGCTTCCGCGATACCGCCGCCGCCCGGTGGACGGCGGTGCACGCGGCGGACTTCGGGTTCCTCCTCCGCTACCCGCTGGGATTCCACGGGATCACCGGCTTCTCGGCCGAGTCCTGGCACTACCGCTACGTCGGCAGGGACGTGTCCCTCGCGATGAGGGCTGCCGGGACACCGACGCTCGAGGAGCACTTCGGCCTCCCCGCGGCTCCGTCCTACTGACGCATACTTCATCCGGCGGTTCCGGAGGTCTCGGGCCTTCTCAGGAACCGGGCCCAGATCAGAGCTCGGGCGCCAGGGGCACGCCGGTCTCCTCCGCCAGGGCCTGGAGGAGCCGGTCCTGAAACGCGACGTCGTGCACCGCCGAGTGTGGCTCGCGCCGCCGTCGGTGGTACCAGTACCCGCCGCTCGTGAGGGCGTCCGGATCGTCTCCCGTCGCGAGCCATACCTGGGTCTGGTGGCCGAGCTCGAGGTCGTCGGGGGCATCGGGTCCGCCCATCCTGGTCGGGACCCAGCCGGGGTCCACCGCGTTGCTGAGCAGTCGGGGCTGCAGGCGGGCGAGCGCGACGGCGAGCGTCGTCACGAAGAGCTTGCTGTCCCCGTAGGAGCCGGGTACGCCCCCGCGCCAGTCCACGCCGTCGAGCGACGCGCGCCCACCGTAGTGGGAGCCGCTGCTCAGGTAGACGTGGCGCCGCGGGCCCCGGAGCAGCGCGGTCAGGAGGTAGGGCGCGACGACGTTGACGGGGAAGACCGCCCGCCCGCTCCAGACCCCTGCGTTGTGAATCACCGCGTCCAGCGGTTCAGCTCCGCTCAGTTCCCCTGCGATGCGCAGCACCGCGTCCCGGTCCTCGAAATCCCCCACCACGAGGTCCGCGCCTCCGCGGATCAGGGCTTCGAGAGCGGCCGCCCGGTCCTGGTTGCGGGCGTGCACGACGACGTCGTGTCCGTCCCCGAGCAGCGCTTCCGCTGCTGCCAGCCCGAGCCCGTCGGTGGAGCCGGTGACCAGAATCCTCATGCTCGTGCCGCCTTTCGAGTTCCTGACGCACTCTTCATCGGAGCTGCTCCTTTCCCGGAGTGGGTCCTCGCCGGCCCGTCCGGCCGCCGGCGATCAGCCTAGGGTCCCGCGTGCCGACGGCGCACCGCAAGACCCAACGAGATCCCCCGGTCTGCAGCGCTGCACCGCTCAGGCACGCAGGCCCTCCATGCTTGTTCCCTACTCCGGCACGAAGCAGGAGCCGGTCAGGACCTAGCATCCGGCACCGGCCTCCTCCCTGGGTCCCAGGACGCAGAATTCGCTGCCTTCCGGGTCCGCGAGCACGGTCCAGGGCTGCGAACCTTTGCCGATGTCGACGGTACGAGCGCCCAACGCCGCGTCGACGACCGCCTGTCCCGTTCGAGACTCATGGCATCACTCTAGGTAGCGGGACCAGCGCCCCGGTGCCGCGGAGGGAAGCCGGGCGCTCCCGCCGCAGTCCCCGTCAGGCGCCGCGGCGGGCTTCCGCGGGCACAGTCCGGGCGGACCCACCGGCGTCGGACTCGCGCGGGGTCCCCTCGCCGCGCGAGCGGTAGCGCCAGAGGCCGATCCCGACGACGACGGCGGCCAGTGCCAGCGAGAGCAGGAGGGACTCCCGGGTCGAATCCAGGACGAGCATGCCGACCAGCAGGGCGACGATGCTGACGATGGCGACCCAGGTCAGGTACGGGAACAGCCACATCTTCAACGGGAGGTGCTGGGCGGACGCACCCATCCTGCGCCGCAAGATCAGCTGGGAGGCGGCGATCACCAGCCACACGAACAGGGCGATGGCTCCCGAGGTGTTGACCAGGAAGAGGAAGACGGTGTCCGGGGCGATGTAGTTGAGGCCGACGGTGATGAAGCCGACGACCGTGGAGGCCAGCACGGCCGCCGCGGGGACGCCCCGCTCGGAGATGCGCATCCAGGCGCCCGGGGCGTCGCCGCGGTGGGAGAGCGAGAACAGCATGCGGCTGGCCGTGTAGAGGCCGGAGTTGAGGCAGGACAGCACGGAGGTCAGCACGACGATGTCCATGATGGTGCCGGCCCCGGGGATTCCGAAGAGCTCGATCACGGCGACGTAGGGGCTCTTGGCGACGGAGGCGGAGTTCCACGGCAGCAGGGTGACCACGATGGCGATGGACCCGATGTAGAAGACCAGGATGCGCCAGACGGTGGATTTCACGGCCTTCTTGACCGCGTCGACGGGGTTCTCCGATTCACCGGCCGCGATCGTCGCGATCTCGGCGCCGAAGAAGGAGAAGACGACCACCAGGATGCCTGCCAGCACCGCGCCCGGCCCATTGGGCATGAAGCCGCCGTTGCCGACCAGATTGTCCAGGCCAGGGGCAGGAACTCCGGGGACGAGTCCCAGGATCGCCGCGAGGCCGAACAGCAGGAACAGCACGATGGCGGTGACCTTGATGGACGCGAACCAGAACTCGAACTCCCCGAAGGACTTCACGGAACCGAGGTTGGTGAGGGTGAGGAGGACCATCAGGAGCAGCGCCCAGACCCACTGGTCGATGCCCGGCACCCAGCGGTGCATGATGGCGGCGCCGGCCGTGGCCTCGATGCCGAGGACGATGATCCAGAACCAGGCGTAGAGCCAGCCGATGCTGAACCCCGCCCAGCGACCCAGCGCCTTGTCCGCGTACGTGGAGAAGGAACCGGTCTCCGGGTTGGCTGCTGCCATCTCGCCGAGCATGCGCATGACGAGGATGACCACCAGTCCTGCGGCCAGGTAGGCGACCAGGATCCCCGGACCTGCCTGCTGGATCGCGGCACCGGATCCGACGAAGAGTCCGGCGCCGATCACGCCGGCAATGGCGATCATGGACAGGTGCCGCGGTTTCAGGGATTTCGACAGCTGGTGGTCAGCGGGCATGGAAGGGCCGTTCTTCGGAGGGTGGTCGGACCGGCTGCAGCGGAATCCGCGGTGCTGCGGGTGACAGGACGTTCCACCCTAAACCGCCGGTCACGGGGATGGAAAAACGATCCAGGAGCCGGGCGGCGCCGATGGGGCTCGCATGGCCGGGCCCTCGTAGACTGTCCTCATACCATCTCAAGGAGTTTCGTCGTGCCCTATCGCAGTAAGGACCTACTTCAGCGGTGGGTACGTGAATTCACGGCGACCGGCGCGACGTCGACGAGCGTCATCGAGGTACTCCGGCACGACGGCGGAGCAGGTGCAGATACGGGACTGGTCGTGATGCGGATGACCGATCTGCCGTCGGACGTCTACCTTCACCCCGTCGCTCCTGGTGACCCGACGTGGGAAGTCAACTTCGGACCCCGCGAGCGGGACCTCACGATGAGCGCAGGGAAACTGCGCGACCTTGCGGAGGAGCTGACCGAAGCGGCAGCGCTGTGCGAGTTCTTCGAACTCAAGTCGGCACAGCACGCGGCGGCATCGCGGCGGACCGCGGTGCCGGCTCCGACGCAGTAGACCATGTCTTCGGGTTGCCCTATCAGGCCATCGCCGAGGCGGTCGGCAGGAATGCGGCGGCGGTCCGGCAGATCGCCGTCCGCGCCCGGACGTTGCTCTCCGCCGTCGACCGCACGGCGATGGGCGCCGAAAGCACCACCGTGGCCCTCACGGCGTTCCTGGACGCGCTGGTCACCGGAGATCTTCAGGCCCTGATGGATGTGCTGGCTCCCGATGCGGTGCTGCTGTCCGACGGCGGGCCACTGCCGCGCAACCGGGCGTCCCCACGACCGGCGGTGGCCCATAGCAGGTCCTCCCCCGGGAGCGGAACCGGCTGCGCCCTTGTCCTCGGGTGCGGACCTGCGGAAGCTGGAATGACGACACCCGCCCGGTCAGACCAGGAAAGAGGTACCTTCCGTGACAGAGCTCGGCTTCCACTGTTCGCATGAACAACTCGGACCCCGGCAACTCCTCGACAATGTGAAGAAGGCAGAGGAGGCCGGCTTCACCGCCGCGATGTGCTCGGATCATCTGAGCCCGTGGAGTGAGCGCCAGGGCGAGTCGGGTTTCGCCTGGACGTGGCTGGGGTCCGCACTCGAGGCCACGTCGCTCTCGCTGGGCGTCGTGACCGCGCCGGGCCAGAGATACCACCCGGTCATCACCGCCCAGGCGATCGCCACCCTGGAGCTGATGTATCCCGGCAGGTTCTGGGCGGCGCTCGGCAGCGGGGAAGCGATGAACGAGCATGTCACGGGGCAGAGGTGGCCTTCGAAACCGGAACGCAAGGCGCGCCTCGCAGAGTGCATCGACATCATCCGGGCGCTCCTGGCAGGGGAGGAGGTCAGCCACCAGGGCCTGGTCACGGTCGACCGGGCGAGAGTATGGTCGCTGCCCGACACCCCGCCGCCCCTCATCGGAGCGGCAGTCACCCGGGAAACCGCCGCCTGGGTGGCCTCATGGGCGGACGGACTCGCGACCATCCTGCAGCCGATGGACGAGCTGCGAAAAGTCATCGGCGCCTACCGGGACGCCGGGGGCCGCGGCGACGTCGTCATCCAGACCCAGGTGAGCGTGGCACCCGGCCGCGAGGAGGCGCTGTCCATCGCCCACGACCAATGGCGGACGAATGTCTTCCCACCACCCCTGTGCTGGGACCTCGAGACCGCCGAGCACTACGACCAGGCCGCCGAGCACGTCACCCCCGCCGCCGTGGCCGAGTCCGTCTTCGTCACCGACGATCCCGGTCAACTCGTCGACCTCCTCGCGGCGATCTCGGAGCAGGGGGCGGACCAGATCTACCTGCACAACGTCGGCAAGGAGCAGGAGTTCTTCCTCGCGACGATGGCGGAGCAGGTCCTGCCACAACTGGACGTCACCTCGCGACACACGCCGGAGGTCGTCGCACCCGGTTCCTGATGCCGGCCGCCGGCTCCCCTATCGGCCCTCCGGCTGCCTTCCTATACTTGCGGCATGGCAACGTCATTGCTGTTCGGCGTGATTGCTTCCAGCGCCCTCGTGGTGGGTGCCTTCATCGGTCTGCGTTTCGAACTGCCCAAGCGCGTCCTGGCGATCCTCCTGTCCTTCGCCGCAGGATCCCTGATCACGGCCCTGACCTTCGAACTCTTCGAGGACGCCTTCGAGCAAGGGGGCATCTGGCGCGCCGCGGTCGGACTGCTCGCGGGCGCCGTGGTCTTCACGGCCCTGAGCGCGTTCCTCGACCGCTGGGCCCAGCAGGGTGACCGATCGGTCCCGGCGGACGAGTACGAGGGCAGCGCCAAGCTCGACACCGATGCCGCTGCCTCCGACCGCTCCCCCACGGCGGCGTCCACCCGGGGTGCGGCGGGCCTGGCCCTGCTCGCCGCGGTCACCCTCGACGGCGTCCCCGAGAACATCGCCCTGGGCGTCGCACTCGGCGGAGGCACGGGCGGGCTGGCTCTCCTGGCCGCGATCTTCGTCTCCAACCTGCCCGAAGCACTCGTGGGAGCGTCCTCGATGCGCAGCCAGGGCAGGTCTCCTCGGACGATCCTCGGCCTCTGGGGCATCTGCGCGGTGTTACTGGTCGTCGCCGTCGTCGTCGGCGCCGGACCACTCTCGGGCGCCGACCCGGAGACCATCTCGCTGCCCCTGGCGTTCGCCGCCGGCGCGGTCATCGCCTCGCTGGCGGACACCCTCATGCCTGAAGCCTACGAACACGGGGGGCCGGCAGTAGCCCTCAGCACGGCCGCCGGATTCGTTCTCTCCTTCGTCCTCTCCCTCTCCTGAAGCGCGTCGCGCGCAAAAACGAAGCAAGCTTACTAGTATGGGGGTGACGGCCGTCGTCGGATCAGGACGGATGGCCGCTGCACCTGGTCTCACCCATCCTTCGACGTCTGCTGCCCGAACAACCACCAGCAGCCGCCGCATGCACCACTCACTCAACTGGGAGAACAATCATGACTACAGCAAGTACGCCCCGAGCGGGCACCCGCACCAACGTCCAGAAAGCGGCCCTCGCCGTCGGCGCAGTCTTCCTGCTCGTCGGCCTCCTCGGCTTCGTCCCGGGTATCACCAGCCAGTACGACCAGCTCAGCTTCGCCGGGCACGAGTCCGGCGCCCTGCTCCTCGGCCTGTTCCAGATCTCGGTCCTGCACAACATCGTGCACCTGCTCTTCGGTGCTGCCGGCATCGCCATGGCCCGCACCGTCAGCGGAGCGCGGTCCTACCTGCTGTACGGGGGGATCATCTACCTCGTCCTCTGGATCTACGGCCTGGTCATCGACCAGAACTCGGCCGGCAACTTCGTACCCCTCAACGGTGCGGACAACTGGCTCCACTTCCTGCTGGGCGTGGGCATGGTCGCCCTGGCGCTGCTCCTCACCCGTCGCAGCGACCGCAAGGCAACGCATGCCTGACCAGCCCTGAATCACCAGGGTATGGCGCGCAAGCGCAGGGATAAGGCTCCGGAGTATAGATTCCGGAGCCTTATCCGTGTCCGGGAAGGGCCGGACGGGGAACGAAGGCGGCTTACTATACGGTTTGTCTATGACTGCACCGCGCCGGTTCGATACCATCACGATCATCTTCAACCCGAACAGCACGGGGGACGCTCCGAAGCTCGCCGCTGAACTCCGGGACGAACTGGTCCCGGCACTGCCGGAGTCGGAGGTGAGACTGCAGCCCACCGAGCACGCCGGCCACGCTATCGAGCTCGCGCGCGAGGCGGCCTCGGCACCCAATGCCCTGGTCGTGTCGGTCAGTGGGGACGGCGGATACAACGAGGTCGTCAACGGTGTGATGGCCGGTGGTAGGGAGGACGTCGTATGCGCGGTCCTCGCCGCCGGCAATGCGAACGACCACCGCCGGGTGACGGGACGCAAGCCGCTGGCCGAGGCGATCATCGAGGGCCACGTGCGCAGGATCGACGTACTGCGCCTGAGCATGGACGTACCTGGGTCACAACCGGTCCACGCCCACTCCTACATCGGCTTCGGGCTGACCCCGGTCATGGCGATCGACCTGGAGAAAGGGAGCAAAGGCGCCCTCAAGGAGATGTTCTCCGTCGCTCGCACCTTCCGCAAGTTCCAGCCCTTCGAAATCCGCCAGACCGATGGACGACGCCGGAAGTTCGACAGCCTGATCTTCGCGAACATCTCGCAGATGGCAAAGTACGCGACGCTGAGCGAAGCCGACGAGCAACCCACCGACGGCCAGTTCGAGGTGATCATCTTCCCGCATGCGGCCAAGTGGCGCATCCTGCTGACCGCCGTGCGCGCAGCCACGAAGGGGCTGGGCGACCAGCCCAGCTATTCCCAGTACCGGTTCTCGACGCTCAAGCCCATGCCGTACCAGATCGACGGAGAAGTGAAATCGGTGGAAGCCGCCACCTCCATCACCATCGAGAGCGTTCCACGAGCCCTGTCGACCCTCGGGTGACCGTTCGTCCATCCGCCCTGCCGCCCCGTGCGGGAGGACGCGCGGCGAGCAGGGGCGCGGCCGGGGTCGAGGTCGCGGAGTACCGGTTGCACCGGTCGAGCAGGACAGGGAGCGGGCCGGGACCGGTGTTCGTGCTGGTCCACGGCATCGGGATGTCACACCGCTACTTCGACCGGCTACGGGCCGAGTTGCTCGACCACGGTGAGGTCGCGGTCTTCGACCTCCCCGGTTTCGGCGGCACTCCCCGACCGTCGAGGCCGCTCGGCGTGGCGGACTACGCGCACCTCATCGGGCAGGCCCTCGAGGAGGCACGGCTTTCCGCCTGCGTCCTCGTGGGGCACTCGATGGGTGCGCAGTTCGTCACGGAGCTGGCGCTGCAGCGCCCCGACCTCGTCGCTCTGGTCGTCCTCATTGGTCCGGTGACGGACACGGCTCATCCCTCCGCCGTCCGCAACGCCATGACCCTCGCACTGGACACCCTCCTGGAAAAGCCCTCCACCACTGCGCTGGTCGCCGGAGCGTACCTCCGGTGCGGCATCCGCTGGTACCTGGAGGAACTGCCCGTGATGCTCGGCTACCGTCTCGATGACCGACTCGTCCGGGTGGACCAGCCGGTCCTGATCCTCCGGGGATCGCTCGATCCGATCGCGGGCCGTGCCTGGTGCCGTCGGCTCGGTCGCACAGCCCCGCGGGGCACGGTAGTGGAGATACCCGGCCAACCCCACGCCGTGCATCGGGGTGCTGCTACGCCCGTGGCCCGGGAGATCCTGCAGTTCGTCGCCGCTCTCCCCCGGCCGGCAGGACCGGCGACACCGATGAGGGCACCGCTCCTCGAGTGATGAGCGGGCGATGACCGGTTCCACCCGCCCGGACCTGCAACGCCGGAACCATGGCGCGGCCGCAGTGGCAAGTGTTGTCGCCTGCGCCCGCGACCGCCGTGCGCCAGGGTCCGCTCGTGCACACTTAGGACCACCGGGACGCGTGCTAGGAGGAGCCTGTGAGCTTGAAAGACCTTGATCGGGTGGTGGCTGCGGCACGGAAGGACACCGCTGCTTCACACGATGAGCTGTCCGGTATCGACCCGCCGGAGGAACTCCAGAGCGCAGTGGCATCGGCCATCAGCAACGGCGAGTCCCTGGCCGCGGTCGCTGCCATCGCCGACCTGTCACCCCTGGCGGCGCTGGACGTGCTGGAGCGGCACAGCCCTCAGGCGAGCCCGGCCTCATCGATCACCTGATCCGACCGGCCGATCCGACCGGCCGATCCGACGGGCTGACCTGCCATGTCGACCTGAAGCGGCGCGCGGGTATCAGGTCTCGAGCATGTCCCGCAGGTCGAGTTCCTCGTTGACTTCCTCGAGCCGGAATTCGGTCTCGGCGTGCGCTTCCCCGTCGGTCGCGTACTCGAAGTCCAATTCACGGTGGACCTTGCTGTTCAACACCTCGACCTGCTCCGTCGGTAGGGAGCCGACGTCGGGGAACGCCTCGTGGGGCGCGATCCTGCTGTTCATAACCATCCATTTCCCGCTGGGTCGACAAAAGCTCCGTGCCGGGCATCCGCAGTGGCAGGAACGGGAGCGCCGCCACTGATTGTAGGCATACCGGAGACCGCCCGCCGGCCGCGGGGTGCTCGGTCCGTGAAGCTTGAACCAATCTTGAGCGGACGGTGCGCCTCGACGACGATCCGCGGGGAGCCGGTTCCGCCGAAGATCTCACAACGGTCCGGGGCCTCGGATAGGTGAACGTCACGGAGCGTTTACGCAGCACGCAAGGACCGGAAATGCGCGCTCACTAGCGTCAGGGGAAAGCAGGACCACCCATCCCCTGGAGGACTCCGTGAGCATTGACGAAGCATCAACGCCCCTGGCCGCCGCGCCGGCGGCTCCGGCGAGCGCGCCACCGCTGGGGCATCGCAGCGGCCGCTGGATCGACAACTGGGACGCCGAGGACACCGCGCAGTGGAACAGCGTCGGCAAGTCCATCGCCAAGCGGAACCTCCAGTGGTCCATCGCCTGCGAATTCCTCGGCTTCGTGGTCTGGCAGCTCTGGTCGATCGTCGTCGTGTACCTGCCCGCGGCAGGGTTCACCTTCTCGACGTCGCAGATCTTCTGGCTGATCTCCATGCCGTCCCTCGTCGGGGCCACCCTCCGCATCCCCTACACCTTCATGGTGCCGAGGTTCGGCGGCAGGAACTGGACCATCATCTCGGCCCTCCTGCTCCTGATCCCGACGATCGGACTCGCGCTCTGCGTCTCGAACCCGGAGACCCCGTTCGGCGTGATGCTCGCCGTCGCGGCGCTCGCCGGGTTCGGCGGCGGCAACTTCGCCAGCTCCATGGCGAACATCACCTTCTTCTACCCCGCCCGTGAGAAGGGCTGGGCCCTGGGCCTGAATGCCGCGGGCGGCAACCTCGGTGCGGCCGTCGCCCAGCTCGTGGTCCCGGTCGCCGTCGTGCTCGGCGCCGCGGCCACCCTGAATCTCCCGCTCGCCGGCCTGCTCTGGGTGCCCCTGATCCTCGTCGCCGCGTTCGGCGCATGGAAGTACATGCACAACCTGTCCAGCGCCAAGAGCGACCTCGCCGGTTCCCTGGCCGCGGTCCGCGAACCGCACCTCTGGATCATGGCGCTGCTCTACATCGGCACCTTCGGGTCCTTCATCGGCTTCGCCGGTGTCTTCCCGAAGCTGATCGCCGATACCTTCCCCACCTTCTCCACGATCGCCATGGGCCCCGTCACACTGGGCCTGGCGTTCCTCGGCCCCCTGGTGGGTTCCCTCGCCCGGCCCTTCGGCGGGCGCCTCGCGGACCGGTTCGGCGGAGCACTCATCACCGTCGGGGCGTTCGCCGTCATGGCGGCCGTCGCCCTCGCCGTCGTCTGGACACTCCCGCTGGCCAACTTCTGGCTCTTCCTCGGTCTGTTCCTCGTGCTCTTCGCCGCCGCGGGATCGGGAAACGGCGCCACCTACCGGATGATCCCGGTGATCTTCGCCCGGCGCGGCGCCGCCGCAGGATCGGCGGAGCTGCGCGAATCCATCAGCACGGCCCGCAAGTCGGCGGCGGCCCTCGGCCTCATCTCGGCGGTCGGCGCCTACGGCGGCTTCCTCATCCCGCAGGTCCTCAACGCCTCGAAGGGCGCCTCCGGCAGCTACGAGGGCGCGTTCTACGGGTTCGTCTGCAGCTACGTCCTGATGCTCGCCGTCACCTGGTTCTTCTACCTCCGCCGCTCCTCGACGCTCGGCAAGGTCTGACCGGTGGAGCAGGCCGGGACCGGGCAGCCGACGCACTGCCCCTACTGCGCCCTCCAGTGCGCCATGACCGTCACGGCGAGCCGCCCCGGCAGGAACGACGGCGTGACGGTCACCGGCCGGGAGTTCCCCACCAACCGCGGCGGGTTGTGCCGGAAGGGCTGGTCCGCCGCGGACCTGCTCAGCCACCCGGACCGGCTCACCGCACCCCTGGTCCGCGGCACCGACGGCGTGCTGCGGGAAGCGGAGTGGGATGCCGTCCTGCACCTGATCGCGGACCGGGTCCGCAGCATCCAGGCGGAGTCCGGCCGGGACTCCGTCGCGGTGTTCGGCGGCGGCGGACTCACCAACGAGAAGGCGTACACGCTGGGCAAGTTCGCCCGGCTCGCACTGCGCACGTCCCGTATCGACTACAACGGCCGGTTCTGCATGTCATCGGCGGCAGCGGGCGGGAACCGCGCGTTCGGCGTCGACCGCGGCCTCCCCTTCCCCCTGGAGGACCTCGACGCCGCGTCCGTGGTCCTGCTCCTCGGCTCGAACACCGCGGACACCATGCCGCCGTTCGTCCAGCACCTCCGGGGGGCGCAGGCCGCCGCGGGCCTGATCGTCGTGGACCCCCGCCGCTCCGCGACCGCCCGCCTGACCGATCAGGGCAGAGGCGTCCACCTCCAGCCCACGCCCGGCACGGACCTCGCACTCCTCCTCGGCCTCGCGCACGTGGTGGTCGCCGAAGGCCTCGAGGACCGCCGCTACCTCTCGGCGCGCACCAGCGGGTACGACGACGTCGCGCGCGGGCTGGCCCGCTGGTGGCCGGAGCGCGTGCAGGGCATCACGGGCGTCCCTGCCGCCGCCATCCGGGCGACGGCGCGGCTCCTGGCGCAGGGAGCGCACAGCGGAGCGCAGGGCGGTCCTGGTGCCTACATCCTCACCGGGAGGGGCATCGAACAGCATGCGGACGGCACCGACACGACCACCGCGGCGATCAACCTCGCGCTCCTCCTCGGCCTGCCCGGTACGCCCCACAGCGGCTACGGGACACTGACGGGCCAGGGCAACGGGCAGGGCGGCCGGGAACACGGCCAGAAGGCGGACCAGCTGCCCGGCTACCGGAAGATCACCGACCCTGCGGCCCGCGCGCACGTCGCCGCCGTCTGGGGGGTACCCGAGGACGCCATCCCCGGGCCGGGACTGCCCGCCGTCGAACTCCTCGCCTCCCTCGGCCGGCCGGACGGCACCCGATGCCTCTTCGTGCACGGCGCCAACATCGCGGTCTCGGCACCGAATGCCTCGGCGGTGATCGACGGACTCCGGTCGCTCGACCTCCTCGTCGTCTCGGACTTCTTCCTGTCCGAGACCGCAGCACTGGCCGACATCGTGCTGCCCGTCCTCCAGTGGGCCGAGGAGGAGGGCACGGTGACGAACCTCGAGGGCCGGGTCCTGCGCCGACGCGCAGCCGCTACCCCTCCCGCCGGCGCCCGCAGCGAGCTGTGGCTGATGCAGGAGCTCGCCCGGCTGCTCGAGGCTCCGTCTCTCTTCAGCGACGACCCGGCGACGATGTTCGATGAACTCGCCCGCGCCAGCGCCGGCGGGATCGCCGACTACTCCGGGCTCGACTACGGCGTGCTCGACGGCGGAGCGGCCGCGTACTGGCCCTACCCTGCGGGGAGCACCGGCACTCCACGCCTGTTCCTCGACGCGTTCGCCCATCCGACCGGACGCGCCGCGCTGGTGCCGGTGGCTCCACGGCCGGCCGCCCTCGACGGGCGGGTCCCTACCCCGCTCCTGCTCGCCACGGGCCGGCTGCTCGAGCACTACCAGTCCGGGACGCAGACCCGGCGGGTCCCCGGACTGCTCGCCGCCCAGCCGGTGGCACGCCTGCAGCTCCATCCCGCCACCGCCCAGGACCTCGGCATCGCGCAGGACGACCCCGTCGTCGTCACCAGCGCCCACGGTGACGCCCGGGCGCTGGCGGACCTCACCACCGACATCCGCCAGGACACCGTCTTCCTCGCCTTCCACTACGCGGAGGCGGAGAGCGCCAACCGGCTCACGGGAAGCGCCACGGATCCGGTCTCGGGCATGCCCGAGTTCAAGACGACACCGGTCCGGGTCGCGTCCCTGTCCGCCCGTGCATTCACCGACCAGCTGGAGGCCATCGCATGAGCAACGCCGCACCTGTTCCGGAACGGATCGTCGTCGTGGGCTTCGGGCCCGTCGCCGCGCGGCTCATCGAGCACCTCGAGCCGCTCGTCGCCGCCGGACGCGTGGCGCTGACGGTGATCGGCCAGGAGCAGGACGCCGCCTACAACCGGGTGCTCGTCGCCGACGTCGCCGTGGGCCGCACGCGGGAGTCCGCCATCCGGCTCGCCGATGCGGCGGCGCTGATCGCCGTGGGTGTGGACGTCCGGCTGGGCGCCCGCGCTACGAGGGTGGACCGGCCCTTCCGGCGGGTCCTGCTCGACGA
Source organism: Arthrobacter rhamnosi (assembly GCF_054510975.1). Taxonomy (NCBI): domain Bacteria; kingdom Bacillati; phylum Actinomycetota; class Actinomycetes; order Micrococcales; family Micrococcaceae; genus Arthrobacter; species Arthrobacter rhamnosi. The sequence goes on from NZ_JBTNDN010000001.1 coordinate 298,449, forward strand.
CGGACAGGCTCTCGGCTACGACCGCCTGGTCCTCGCGACCGGGTCACGCCCTCTCCTGCCGCGGCTCGAGGGGCTCCACGACGAGTTCCCCCTCCCGCCGGGCGTGAGCTTCCTCCGGGATCTCTCCGATGCGCGCGCCGTGTCGGCGGCCCTGGCCGTGCGGCAGCGCATCGTGGTGCTGGGCGGAGGCATCCTCGGCATCGAGGCAGCCCTCGCCGCCGCCGAGGAAGGAGGGCGCGTCACGCTCGTGCACAACGGCAGGGCTCCCATGGAGCGGTTCCTCGGGGAGGGCTCACGGGTCCTGGCCGCGGCCCTGACCAGGGCCGGCATCACCGTGGTGGCCGGCACGTCCACAGGCATCACCCTCACGGACGGGCGCTTCTCGGGTCTCACTCTCGAGGGCGGCACTCAGGTGGACGGGGGCGCCCTGGTGCTCGCCTGCGGCGTGAGGCCGCGTACCGAACTCGCCGACGGCTGCGATCTCCCTACTGCCGCCGGGATCCTCGTGGACCACGAACTCCGCGCGCTCGACACCCGGGACATCTGGGCGATCGGTGACTGCGCCGAGGTGCGCTGCTGGGACGGATCCTGCCCGGCATGCATCGGTGTCACCACTCCGCAGGGGCTGATCGGCCCGGGCTGGCAGCAGGCGGACCAGCTCGGCCGGGCGTTCGCAGCGGAACTGTCCGGGGTCCCCGCGCCCGCCGTCGGCCTGCCCGACCGGCGGGACGCCGTCCTGGTCCTCAAGGCCCGTGGGGTCGACGCCGTGACCGCGGGTGAGACGGACGCCGACCCGTGGACCGTGGAACCGGGCCTCGCCGTGGCCGTCTGGTCGGACCCGGGGCACGGCCGCTACGCGAAGATGGTCACGCGCGACGGCGTCCTGACGGGCCTCGTGTGCGTGGGCATGCCACGGACCGGCGCGGAACTGGTGCTGCTCTTCGAACGCGGCAGCGAACTGCCCGCCGATCGCTCCAGCCTCCTGCGGCTGGACAGCATCGAGGGCGCGAGCGCGGTGCGGCCTCCCGGACCCGACGCGACCCTGTGCCGGTGTGCGGGGATCACGCGGGGCACGGTGCAGGAGTCCGTCCACTCGGGTTGCGCCACGGTGCAGGACGTCTCGGTGGGCACGCGGGCCGGAACCGGCTGCGGAGGCTGCCACGACGATATCCGGGCCGTCATCGAGCAGCACTTCGCCGTGGCATCATGACGGGCATCGTGACGGGCATCATGACGGGCATCGTCACCGGGTGGACGCGGCGGAGCGGTTGGACCCTACACGTGCAGGCGGTACCCGCGCTTGACCACGGTCTCGACCAGGCCGGGGTCCGGCAGGGACTTCCGCAGCCGGTTCACGTTCATGTCGAGGGCATGGCCGGCCCCGGTGTGTGCGAGGAGGCGCGTCAGCGCGTCACGGCTGAGGACGGCACCGCGCGCCGACAGCAGCGCCTTGAACAGCACGAGCTGCGCGGGTGCCAGCTCCACCTGGACCTCGTCCACCCGGACGGACCTGCCCCGTACCTCCACGTAGCCGGAGCGGGTCCGGAGCTGCTCGACGTGGTGTTCGGCGAGGTGGTCGCAGACGAGGCGGATCAGGGCGCCCATGCGGTAGCGGTCGGGCACGATGGGCTCGATGCCGGCGTCGAGCAGGGGCTGGGCGGTGACCGGCCCGACGGCGGCCGCGAGGACGCTCCGGCGGAACCGCTGGATCAGTTCCTCCTGCAGGCCCTGCTCGGCGGCCGTGTTGAACAGCGCGTCCACGGCGGGGGCGCTCGTGAAGGTGACGCAGTCCAGCTGCCCGGCGCAGACGGCCTCGATCAGCCTCGGCAGCCGCTCGGAGCCCTCGGGCTTGATCCAGCGGTACGGCGTGACGGTGAGCAGGGTCGCATCCGCCGCACGGAGCCGGGCCAGCTGGTGCGCGTCGGCGTAGGCATGCAGCTGCACGCCGATGGTGAGGCCTGAGAGGTCCTGCTGCAGCAGCTCGTCGACCAGCGTCGCCGTCGTCTCGTCGGAACTGATGCCGACGTCGTCGAGCCCTGCCGCGCGCACCGCTCCCCGGGCCTTCGGCCCGCGCACGTAGATACGGCCGTTCCCCAGGACGTCCAGCAGGTCGTCGCCGAGCCCGGCGGCGTCCGCCGCCTCGAACCAGCGGCGCATGCCGTAGGCGGTCGTGATGATGAAGAGGTCCGGGCGCGCCGCCACCATGGCAGCGGTGTCCGAGAGCAGCTCCACGTCCTCGGCGATGGGCGCGATCTTCAGGGCCGGTGCGTGGAACACCGAGGCGCCGCGCCGCTCGAGGGCGTCGATCAGGTCCCCCGAGCGGCGGTCCGACGTCACACCGATGCGGAAGCCGGCCAGCTGCCCTGCCGACCCGTCCAGGCGGATCGCCTCGGTCATGACGCCAGCGATTCGGTCAGGCGGGCGAGGTGCGCGGCACCGCCCTGCAGGTCGAGGCCCACACGCACCACCTCCCCGATCACGAGCACGGCCGGGGACTGGCACCGCGCGGCACCCGCCGCCGTGACGATCGTGGCGAGGGTGCCCGCCGTCGTGCGCTGGGACGCGCTGTACCCGCGCTCGACGACGGCGACCGGCATGTCCGGGCGCATCCCGGCGCGGCCGAGACCGGCGACGAGCTGCGGAAGCGTGGAGACGCCCATCAGGACCACGATGGTGCCGCCGAGGCCGGCCAGGTGCTCGTGCTCCTCGTCGCTCAGGGGCGCGTGACCGGATACCACCGTGAACAGGTGGCTGACGCCCCGGTGGGTGACCGGGATGCCGGCGGCCGCGGGGACGGAGATCGCCGAGCTGACACCCGGCACCACGCGGCACGGCACCCGGGCCGCGAGGCATGCCGCGAGCTCCTCGCTCCCCCGCCCGAAGACGAAGGGATCGCCGCCCTTGAGGCGGACCACGGAGGAGCCGTCGAGCGCGTACCGGACCAGGAGATCGTTGATGCCGGCCTGCGGCACGCGGTGGTGGCCCGGCAGCTTCCCGACGTCCACGAGGTCCGCGGCCGGGGCGAGCTCCGCGAGCGCATCCGTGGGGGCGAGCCTGTCGTACAGGACGACGTCGGCCTCGCGGAGCGCCGCGGCCGCGTCGAGGGTCAGGAGTCCGAGGGCGCCCGGCCCGCCACCGACGAGGGTCACGGTGCCACCCCCCTGCGCAGCTGCCTCCCGCACGAAGAGTGCGCCGCTGCGGCGGCACCGGGCGCGCAGGGCGTCCACGGCATCGTCCGGGTGCGCGCCTTCCGGGGCGTCGCCCACCGCGTCTCCCACCACGTCGCCCACCACGACCACGAGCGCGGCGCCGGCGAGCACCGCGTCCGTGCAGGCCTCCGCGGTCTCCCGCCGGTCGACGTCGGCCCCTGCGGCCCTGTACCGGGCCACCACCCTGCGCGAGGCCCGCTCGGCCCCGAGGACCACCACGCGGCTTCCGGCCAGATCGATCTCGAGTTGCATGGTTCAGCCCTCGGTTCCTGGTGCGGTTCCTGCTGCGGTGCGGACGGGGACCGCCGCTCCGAGGTTCGTGCGCCGGGCCTGCGCCTCGATCTCGGCGGGGGTGGCCGGCCGGCGCTGGCCGCGCTCCTCGACGAGGACGATCGACTGGTCCGCGGCGTCCGGGGCGTTGACGAAGGACCGGAAGCGGCGGAGCCGGTCGGGGTCCTTGAGCGTTGCCGCCCACTCGTCCTCGTAGTGCTCCACATGGCGGGCCATCGCTGCCTCGAGGTCCTCGGCGATGCCGAGGGAGTCATGGATGACGACGTCGCGCACGTGGTCGAGGCCGCCGTCGAGGTCGTCCATCCAGCGGGCCGTCCGCTGCATGCGGTCGGCGGTGCGGATGTAGTACATGAGGTACCGGTCGATGTAGCGGATGAGCGTCTCGCCGTCGAGGTCCTGGGCGAGGAGCTGTGCGTGAGCGGGCTGGAAGCCGCCGTTGCCGCCCACGTAGAGGTTCCAGCCCTGGTCGGTGGCGATGACGCCGACGTCCTTCCCCCGCGCCTCGGCGCACTCCCGGGCGCACCCGGAGACGCCCATCTTGAACTTGTGGGGGGCGCGCAGCCCGCGGTAGCGCAGTTCGAGGTCGATCGCCATGGCCACCGAGTCCTGCACGCCGAAGCGGCACCAGGTGGACCCGACGCACGACTTCACGTTCCGCAGGGCCTTGCCGTAGGCCTGGCCGGATTCGAAGCCCGCCTCCACGAGGATCTTCCAGATCTCCGGGAGCTGTTCCAGCCGTGCGCCGAAGAGGTCGATCCGCAGGGCCCCGGTGAGCTTCACGTACAGGCCGAACTGCTCGGCCACCTGCGCGATGACGGCGAGCTTCTGCGGCGTGATCTCCCCGCCCGGGATGCGCGGCACCACCGAGTAGGTGCCGTTGCGCTGCATGTTGGCCAGCGCGCGGTCGTTCGTGTCCTGCAGCGTGCCGCGGCCGCCGTCGAGCACGTACTCCCCGCGCTGCGTGGCCAGGATGGAGCCGATGGCGGGCTTGCAGATGTCGCAGCCCTGCCCGGCCTTCGCCTCCTCCGATGCTCCGAAGCGGCGGATGATGTCGTGGAAGGAGGCGAGGTCCAGGGCCTGGATGGCCTCGAACAGTTCGGGCCGCGACATCGCGAAGTGCTCACAGATGCCCTTCGAGACGGTGCGCCCGGCCTTCGTGAGCTCGCTGTCGAGCAGCTTCTTGAGCATCGGCACGCACGAGCCGCACTGCGTTCCGGCACGCGAGCACGCCTTGAGCGACGGCATGTCGAGCGCCGGCTCCCCGTCCCCCGTCCCGTGTACCGCTGAGCGGCACGCGCCGGCGGTGACGTTGTTGCAGGAGCAGAGGATGACGTCGTCGGGCAGGTCGGACTGCGGAGCCTCGCCGCCACCGGCGGAGGACAGGTAGGCCCCGGGCTCGGCGGGCAGCTCGCGGCCCAGCAGGGGCCGGAGTGCCGAGTAGGGCGCGGCGTCACCGACGAAGATGCCGCCGAGCAGCGTCCGGGCATCGTCCGTGACCACGAGCTTCTGGTACAGGCCCCTCGCCGGGTCGGCGTAGACGATCTCGAGGCTGCCCGGAGTCTCCGCGAGCGCGTCACCGAAGCTCGCGACCTCGACGCCGGAGAGCTTGAGCTTGGTCGCGGTGTCGAAGCCGGGGAAGGAGGACAGGCCCCCGAGGATACCGTCCGCGCAGACCTCGGCCATGGCGTTCGCCGGCGCCACCAGGCCCATGCTGACGCCCTCGTAGCTCGCCACCTCGCCGATCGCCCACACACCCGGCAGGGCGGTCTCGCAGGCTGCGCTGATGACGACGCCGCCGCGGGGCGCCACCTCGAGCCCGGCCTCCCTCGCGAGTTCGTCGCGCGGCCGGATGCCCACGGCGAACACCACGAGGTCGGCGGGGAGCACGGACCCGTCGCTCAGCGCGACGCCGGTGACCCGCCCGCCGTCGTCCGTCTCGATGGAGGTCGGCGCACCGCCGCAGTGGATGCCCAGGCCCTTCGCCTCGATGAGGCGCCCGAGTGCCTGTCCCCCGCCCTGGTCGAGCTGTGCGTTCATGAGCCAGCCGGCCCGGTTGACCACGGTCGACTCGGCGCCGAGCTGCTGAAGCCCTCCGGCCGCCTCGAGGCCGAGGAGCCCGCCGCCGATGACGACGGCGCGCGGGGGCCGGCCGAGGCCGGCGGCGAGGCGGGCGGTCTCCGTGCGCAGCCACTGGACGTCATCGAGAGTGCGGTACACCGCCGCGTGCTCGCCGCCCGGCAGGGGCAGCCGTACGGCGTCCGATCCGGTGGCGAGGACCACGTCGTCGTAGGCGTACTTCTCTCCGGAGGCTCCCACGACGCACCGCGCCGCGAGGTCGAGCCGGACTGCCCGCTCACCGGTGACGAGCCGGATGGCGGGTTCGCGCCACATGAGCTGTTCGCCGAGGCTGAGGTCCACGTCGCCGGTCAGCGCGCTGCTCAGCGCCACGCGGTCATAGGGTGCGTACGCTTCCTCGGTGAGCACGGTGACGGAGAGGCCGTCGGTGCCGCGCCGCCAGAGGGCTTCGACGAACCGGTGTGCTGCAGGTCCCCCGCCCACGACGACGATGCGCCGTTCCGGCACTGCGGGGACGTCCCCGGAGGGCCGTGATGATCGGTTCTCGCTCATGGTGTGCCTTCCATCCGGGCCGGGGTGGTCCCGCGTCTGGTTCCACCGTACGGAGGGGCAATTACTCCTGTGTGTCGCGGATGTATCGCAAAGTTAACTTCGCGCTCACGGGCGGGCGCAGGGCCGGTGAGGTGCAAGTTACCCGGGCGCAACAGCCCCGGGACCTGGGCGACACGTCCCCGGCCTAGCGTTGTGCTCAACGCACCGGCCCCCTCGCCATCAGCACCCCGCATCAGCACCCCACATCAGCAGGAGAACGCCATGACCGAACTCGTACTCCAGCGCCCCACCGCCGTCTCGGCCTGGGTGGCGGTCTGCCGCCTCGACGACCTCGAGGAGTGCTGGGGTGAGGCCGCGCTCGTCGGCGGGGAGCAGATCGCCCTGTTCCGGCTCCCGGGGAACCGGGTCCACGCCGTCGGCAACATCGACCCCCGGACGCAGGCGGCCGTCATGGCCCGGGGCATCGTCGGCTCGCGCGGTGCAGTGCCGACCATCGCCTCACCGCTGCACAAGGAGGTCTACGACCTCGCCACCGGCGCCTGCCTGTCGGGTGGGCAGGGACTCCGGGCGTACCCGGTGCGATGCGTGGACGGCGTGGTCGAAGTGGGTGTGGCCGAAGCCTCCGGGGCCGAAGCCCGCGGTGCCGCCTGAGCGCGCAAGTCCCTCCGTCAGTGCTTCAATGGCTGCCATGACCGAGCCTTCCAGCACCGCCCCCGTCCTCATCGCCTGTGCACACGGTACCGACAACGTGCAGGGACGCCGCGAGATCGACACCGTGCGGGCCGGGATCTCCGCGCTGCGGCCGGGACTCGATGTCCTCGAGGCGTACGTGGACGTGCAGGTCCCCGACCTGGTGGACGTCGTGGCGTCGCTCCCGCCGGACCGTCCGGCCGTCATCGTCCCGCTGCTGCTGTCCGTCGGCTACCACGTGAAGGTGGACATCGCGCGGGTGGCTGCGAGCAGGCCGGGAACGGTGTCCGCCCTTCCGCTGGGACCGGATCCGCGTCTCGCGACCGTCCTGCAGCAGCGCCTCGTCGAGGCGGGAGTGGCCGACGGCGATGCCGTGGTCCTCGCGGCCGCCGGGTCATCCGACGCCTGCGCTGCCGAGGACGTCGCGGAGGTTCTCGCGGTCCTCGCGGACCTCCAGACGGGCCCGGTGCAGCCGGGCTTCGGGTCGAAGGCCTCGCCGTCCGTCCCCGAGGCCGTCGCGGCGTATCGCGGGGGTTCTGAGCCGCGTCCTGTCGCCCTCGCCTCCTACCTGCTCGCTCCCGGGTACTTCCACGACCAGCTGGCGAAGGCGGGCGCCGACGTCGTCAGCGCTCCCCTGCTGCCGAGTCCCGTCATCGCGGAGATCGCCCTGAGCCGGTACGACGACGCCGTCGCGCGTCTCGGACTCCCCCGGCAGGAAGGAACCTGCCCGCGGCCGTGCCGCGCGCTGGTGTCGACGTGCGTCCGGAGTGGTTCAGCCCAGCCCGTCTGATGCCGCCCGGGCCGTAGCGCCCCGCGGACCCTCTGCGGAGCAGTACAGCGGAGGAGCGGGACTAATTCCGTCGGTGGCGCAGTTATGCACTCGGGCCGGAAGCGGTCAGGTGCGCGTAGAGCACTCCGCCGAGAACAGGAATGAGACGACGTGACAACAGCGACGACCGAAGGAATCGGCTTCCGGTCCCGACGGGGACCGATTCTCATCGCCCTGATGCTGTCCACGGGTCTGGTGGCGATCGATTCGACGATCGTTGCGACGGCCGTACCGTCGATCGTGCAGGACATCGGTGGCTTCACGTCCTTCCCCTGGCTGTTCTCCGCCTACCTCCTGGCACAGGCCGTCTCGGTGCCCGTCTACGCGAAACTCTCGGACGTCGTAGGGCGCAAACCGATCATTCTCAGCGGTATCGGTCTCTTCCTGCTCGGCTCGATCCTCTGCGGCGTGGCCTGGAGCATGCCTGCCCTGATCGCGTTCCGTGTGCTGCAGGGTCTCGGCGCAGGCGCAGTGCAGCCGGTGGCGATCACCATCGCAGGCGATATCTATACGCTGACCGAGCGGGCGAAGGTGCAGGGGTATCTCGCCAGCGTGTGGGCCGTCTCCTCGGTGGTGGGTCCGACACTCGGGGGTGTCTTCTCCTCACTGGGTATCTGGCGTGGGATCTTCCTCGTGAACATTCCACTGTGCCTGCTGGCGGGGTGGATGCTGCTTCGGACGTTCCACGAGGATATTGAGCGCACGAAGCACCGTGTGGACTATCTCGGGGCGGGACTGCTGACGGTCTCACTCACCCTGATCATTCTGGGGGCCCTCCAGGGCGGCCAGGCGTGGGCCTGGAACTCTTTCATCGGCATCGCCGTCTTCGCAGCCGGGGCACTCCTGTTCGCCGCGTTCGTCCTCGTCGAGAGGAAAACCTCGGAGCCGGTCCTGCCGCCGTGGGTGGTGTCCCGCCGGTTGCTGGCGACCACCGCGATGATTTCCTTCGGTGTCGGAGCGGTCATGCTCGGCCTCACCTCCTACGTGCCCACCTTCCTCGAAGGAGCCCTCGAGACCTCTCCGATCCTGGCTGGACTCGCCCTGGCGGCACTGACCCTCGGCTGGCCGATCAGCGCCTCCCAATCGGGCCGGTTCTATCTCCGGATCGGATTCCGCAGGACCGCCCTGATCGGCGTGACCGTCACGGTCATCGGTACAGCCGTTCTCGCCCTCACCGCGTCCTCACCCAGCATCCTGCTGGTGGCGGCGAGTTGTTTCATCGTCGGACTCGGCCTCGGCCTGGTGGCGACCCCGAGCCTCATCGCCGCCCAGTCGAGCGTCGAGTGGAACGAGCGCGGCGTGGTCACCGGCACGAATCTCTTCGCACGATCGATCGGGAGTTCGATCGGTGTCGCCGTCTTCGGGGCCGTGGCCAATTCGATCTACGCCGGCACCCCGGGCGGCGATACGGATGCGCACACCATCGTCTCGGCCTCCACCGCGGTGTTCCTGGCGGTTCTGATCGGTGCACTTCTCACCGTCGTCGCCGTCGTCGCAATGCCCGCGACAAGCAAGACCCCGCAGGGGCCTGCCAAGACCGACGCAGCGTCCTCAGGTCAATAGGGCCCTCGGGGCCTGTGCCCCGCACCACGAGGGAGGCTAGGCGGCAGGCTCGAGCGACAAACGCTCCTGCACGGTGGCGGCGAGTTCCTCGGCAATGCGCTGGGCCGTCCCGGTATCGGCGGCCTCGACCATCACGCGGACGACCGGCTCGGTACCCGAGGGACGCAGCAGGACCCGTCCGGTCTCGCCCAGGATCTGCTCCGCCTCGCGGACGGCCTCCTGCACACCCTCGTCCGAGGTGGCGGCCGTGCGGTCCACGCCCTTGACGTTGATGAGTACCTGCGGGAGCTTCGTCATGACAGCCGCGAGCTCCTTGAGGCTCTTGCCCGTCGCAGCGATGCGTGAGGCGAGCTGGAGCCCTGTGAGGACGCCGTCGCCGGTCGTCGCATACTCGGCGAAGATCACGTGGCCGGACTGTTCGCCGCCGAGCGTGTAGTCGCCGTCGCGCATGCCCTCGAGGACGTAGCGGTCACCGACGCCGGTCTCCTTGATGGAGATGCCGGCCTCGCGCAGGGCGATCTTCAGCCCGAGGTTGCTCATCACGGTGGCCACGAGGGTGTCGTCCTTGAGCTTACCGGCGTCCTTCATGGCCAGCGCCATGACGGCCATGATCTGGTCGCCGTCCACGACGGTGCCCTCGTGGTCCACGGCGAGGCAGCGGTCGGCGTCGCCGTCGTGGGCGATGCCGAGGTCCGCTCCGTGCTCGAGCACGGCGGCCTGGAGCTTCTCGAGGTGCGTGGAGCCGTATCCGTCATTGATGTTGACGCCATCCGGGTCCGCGCCGATGACCACGATGTCCGCGCCGGCGTTCTTGAACACCTCCGGGGAGCAGCCGCTGGCGGCACCATGGGCGCAGTCGAGGACCACCTTCAGCCCGTCGAGGGGGTGCGGGATGGTCTGGAGCAGGTGGACCACGTAGCGGTCCTCCGCGTCGGCGAAGCGCTGGATCCGGCCTACGTCGCCGGCGACGGGGCGGCGGCGTGCGTTGGTCATCTCGGCCTCGATGGCGTCCTCGAGCGCGTCGCTGAGCTTCTTGCCGCCGCGGGCGAGGAACTTGATGCCGTTGTCCGGGGCCGGATTGTGGGAGGCGGAGATCATGACGCCGAAGTCGGCGTCGAGATCGGCGACGAGGAACGCCGCGGCGGGCGTCGGCAGGACGCCGGCGTCGTAGACGTCGACCCCGGAGCTCGCGAGGCCCGCTTCCACGGCAGCGGCGATGAACTCACCGCTGATCCTGGGGTCGCGGGCGATCACGGCGGTGGGCCGTCGATCACCGTCGACCGCGTTGTGGCCGAGCACGACGGCGGCCGCCTGGGCCAGCTGCAGGGAGAGTTCCGCCGTGATCAGGCCGTTGGCCAGGCCGCGCACACCATCGGTGCCGAATAACTTGCTCATCGTGGATCATCCTAAGTGAAGAACATGAGACCGCTCAGGTGGGTCCCCAACAGGTTAAAGCACGATGCCCGCCCGGAACCCCGGACGGGCATCAGCGCGTGTCCCTAACAGCAGAAAGAATGTGACCCAGCCCACGCCCTGGAGCGTGGAGCCAAGAGGCAATTTTCGCCGAGGGGACCCGAGCGGAATCGCGCCTGCGATTCCGCTCGGGGAAGGCGAAAATTACCTCTTGGAGTACTGAGGCGCCTTGCGTGCCTTCTTGAGACCGGCCTTCTTGCGCTCGATGACGCGGGCGTCACGGGTCAAGAAGCCTGCCTTCTTGAGGGCGGGGCGGTTGTTCTCGCGGTCGATCTCGTTCAGCGTGCGCGCAACACCGAGGCGGAGGGCACCGGCCTGGCCGGAGGGTCCACCACCGTGGATGCGGGCGATGACGTCGTACGCGCCGTCGAGCTCGAGGAGCTTGAACGGGTCGTTGACTTCCTGCTGGTGCAGCTTGTTCGGGAAGTAGTCAGCGAGCTCGCGCCCGTTGACGATCCACTTGCCGGTGCCGGGGACGAGGCGCACGCGGGCGACTGCTTCCTTGCGGCGTCCAACGGCTCCGCCGCCGACCGTCAGCGCGGGGCGCTCCTTCGCGGTGGTCTCGCTGGCCTCGGTGGACTCTGAGGTGTAGCTCGTAAGCTCCTCAGTAGGTTCATTCAGCTCTTCAGGGTTCTGAGCCACGGTTCTCCTTGAATTAATTTCTTAGTGTGTGGTGGCCAGGACTACTGGGCGACCTGGGTGATTTCGAACGTCTTGGGCTGCTGCGCGGCGTGGGGGTGCTCAGCACCGCGGTAGACCTTCAGCTTGCCGATCTGCTGGGCTGCCAGCGAGTTCTTGGGAAGCATGCCGCGGATAGCCTTCTCGACTGCGCGCTCCGGGTTCTTGTCCAGGAGTTCCACGTAGCTGGTGGACTTCAGGCCGCCCGGGTAACCCGAGTGGCGGTAGGCGCGCTTCTGCTCGAGCTTGGAGCCGGTGAGGGCTACCTTTTCAGCGTTGATGATGATGACGAAATCGCCCATGTCCATGTGGGGAGCGAAGGTCGGCTTGTGCTTTCCGCGGAGCAGGATTGCGGTCTGGCTGGCAAGACGGCCGAGGACGACGTCGGTTGCATCGATTACGTGCCACTGGCGGCTGATGTCGCCTGGCTTCGGGGTGTACGTACGCACGGTTATGGCCTTCGTTTCTATTTCGGTGTCGCCCGCATCCACGGAAACCTCCGTGCCCGCGGGCTCAGCTTATTCATGCGTTACCGGAACTTCAGGTGAGGGCTGAAATACGACCAGTTATCCCGTAAATCTCGGCTCCGCCCCCGGGCCAGGTGGTTCTGCAACTGAACCGCTCCGAGAGGCGCAGACGTATCGAGCTGGGATACGCACAACGACTACCAAGATTAGCCTGCCGCCATGCTCCAGGTCAAAATGGCCGGTGGCGCCGGCTGGGCGGGCGATCCGGCACACCTGTCCGGCTTCCGACTCGGATCCATACCTGCATGCAGCAGGGCGAACTACGTGTAAGCGGTCTCCAACTACTCAGATCCCGGTGGAGACCGCCCGGTAAAACGCAGGTTCTGCGCAGGAGAAGGTCCGAAGGATGAAGCTTCCCTCAGGTTCGCCTCGATTCAGGCGTCCACCACCAAATTGGCGATTAGGTTTTTGCTCAGAGCTGGCACTGGGTCAGCCACTACCCGTCTCAGGAGTCCCATTATGTTCCTCGTCTCGAACACCCGTATGCCCATCCTCCCCCGCCTGGTCCGCAAGGAAGACGGCGCCACCGCTGTCGAGTACGGCATCATGGTCGCCCTCATCGCGGTCGTCATCATCGCGGCTGTCACCCTGCTTGGTAGCGGACTCCAGGACAAGTTCACAAAGGCTCAGTGCGCCATCAATAGCAAGACCTACACCGCTGCAACTGCCACGACGCCCGCCACCTGCGCATAACGCCCTCGCAGAACTGGGTGGGACTATGAGCTCACCCAGTTCTGCGGCCGTCTGATTGAGGAAGATGCACGCCGGTGAGTGTAAATAAAGAACGCGGTGCGGCCGCAGTCGAGATGGCCCTGGTGCTACCTGTGCTGATCCTCCTCCTCCTCGGCATCATGGAATTCGGACGTGCTTTCAACGCACAGGTCACGCTCACGAACGCGGCTCGGGAGGGCGTCCGGGTCATGTCGATTTCAAAGGACCCGGGCCTGGCCCGGTCCGCGACCGCAACGGCCGGTCAGATGCTGAACCCGCTTCTGACCGACTCGAACATCGCGATATCCGTTCCGGGAGCAACAACGAGCAATCCGTGCCCTGCGGGAAGCACATCAACCGTAACGATTACCTACACCCTGAGCACGCTCACGGGTATAGCGGGCCCCTTCGCTATGACCGGTAAGGGAGTCATGCTGTGTGGAGGTTGATGCAGGGCAGCGCATCAAGCCGATCCGAGCGGGGCGCGGTGAGCGTACTCGTCGCCCTCCTCATGGTGGTCCTGCTGGGCTTCGCAGCCCTCGCAGTCGACATCGGGCTCCTCTACTCGGAGAAAGCTCAGTTGCAGAATGGGGCAGATGCCGGCGCCCTGGCCATCGCGCAGAAATGCGCCTCGAACTCCAGCGATGCCGAGTGTGCCTCCACCTCCCCGCTGGCACGCAGCCTCGCCAACGACAACGCCCTCGATGCGCGCAGCAATGTCTCGGACGTCGTCGTTGACAAGAGTGAGCGGAAGGTGACCGTCACAGCGGGTGCGATGGAACAGGGTGGTACGCCGAACAGGGTCTCTGCCATTTTTGCCAATGTTCTAGGAATCAGTTCCAGCGAGGTCACCGCGACCTCTAAAGCGGTCTGGGGAAGCCCCACCACGGGCATTGCACCATTTCCTTTGACTTTCTCGATCTGTCAAGTACAGGGACAGGTCGGCGGATCACTCCAACTCCTTCAGGCCCACGGTGACAACGCGAACCCTGACTGCAATTACGGCCCTTCCGGCGCTGCCGTGCCGGGTGGATTCGGCTGGTTGTCACAATCGTCCGGCCAGTGTGGAGCATTCGTCGACATCGCTGTGCAACTGGGCGCTGGTGACACAGGTAATGACGGACCGAGCAACTGTGACGCCGTCCTGAATGGTTGGGCGGCCGACCTGTCGGCTGGCAGACCCGTGACGCTCCTCCTTCCGGTCTTCGATCAAGTGACCGGCACTGGTGCCGGAGCACAATATCACCTCCTCTACTTCACGGCGTACGACGTAAAGGGGTGGGCATTTTCTGGGAACAATCACCTTCCGATGACCTTCAACCCGTCGGTGACCGATGGATCTGTCACGAAGAGCTGCAACGGCAACTGCCGCGGCATCATCGGCAAGTTCATCAAGTACGTCTCGCTCGCCGACGGCTACGCCCTCGGACCCGTTACTAGCGGCGGCGCAACCGTCGTTCGACCCTCGCTCTGAAAGCTCCCTCATGAAATCTCGTGTCCTGGCCGGCGTCGCCGCCGTCGTCCTCGCGCTCGTCGGAGCCATGATGCTCTACGGCTACGCCCAGGGTGCCGAAGCTCGGGCTGTAGAGGGCCTTGACCCGGTGCCCGTCCTCGTCGTCGCAACCGAGGTTCCCGCAGGGACGCCCTCGGAAGAACTTATGCCCTTCCTCACGACGGAGACCCTGCCGGCTACCGCGGTGGGCGACTCCGCCCTGAAGGACCTGGAATCCTCGGACGGAATGGTCACCGCGGTTGCCCTGATGCCGGGCGAGCAGCTGCTGGCCGAACGTCTTGTCAGTCCAGATGAAGCATCGCTCACAGGAAGTGTCAAGGCACCGGAAGGCTTGCAGGAGATTTCCTTCACAATCGAACCCGATCGCGCCGTCGGCGGGAAGATACTGCCGGGTGACACAGTCGGCATCTTCATCTCCATGGCTCCTGGTTCCCTGCCCGAAGATCCGGAGGCGGACACCACCCAGCTTGTGCTTCACAAGGTCCTTGTCACCTCGGTCCAGCGGGCACCTGTCGCGGCAGCCGTCGATCCTCAGGCCACTCCTGAAGAGCAGGCGAAGGCAGAAGCTGAAGCGCTGCCGTCTGGTTCGCTCATGCTGACGGTCGCCGTGAGCGAGGAGCAGGCCACGAAGATCGTCTTCGCCAATGAGTTTGAGAGCGTGTGGCTCAGCAAGGAACCGAGCTCCGCTGTGGAAAGCCCTGAACCCATCACCATTCACGACAAGGTCCTGTACCGATGAGCAGATTCGTCCTGATTACACCGAGCTCCGATTTCGAGCAGAAGGTCCGCCTCGCCGTCTCTGGCGGATTGCAGGGGCACGTGAAGAGCCTGCCCGCGAGCGTGCTGTCTGGAGACACCGACGCGATCCTCGAGCAGCTTTCGCTGGAGCGACCCGAGGTGCTCATCTTTGGGCCCGGCATCGCCATCGAGGACGCGCTGCGGCTCGCAATCATCGTGGATGTGACCTTCCCCGAGATCAGCGTAGTGCTGGTCCATGAGGAGCACCCCGACGTCGCTCTGCAGGCGATGCGAGCGGGCGTCCGCGACATCCTCAGCCCTCTGGCCGATGTCGCGAGCATCCGCGCCCAGCTTGAGCGCGCCTGCCAGGCCTTCGCTACCCGCCAGCGCTCCGATGCGCAGTTGCCGGGTCAGCAGCAGAGCGGTCTCGTCATCGGGGTGTTCTCTCCGAAGGGCGGCGTGGGCAAGACCACCATTTCCACCAACCTCGCGGTCGGTCTCGGCAAGCTTGCTCCCATGAGCGTCGTCATCGTGGATCTGGACCTCCAGTTCGGTGACGTTGCCTCCGGTCTTTATCTGAACCCCGAGTACTCCGTCCTTGATGCCGTATCAGGTGCAGCCACCCAGGACACCATGGTGCTCAAGGCGTTCCTCACGGCGCACCCCTCGGGGATCTACGCCCTGTGTGGTCCCCGAAATCCTGCCGATGCGGACCGAATCTCCCCCGAGCAGATCACGCGCCTGATCCAGCAGCTCGCCCTCGAGTTCCGTTACGTCGTCGTCGACACCGGGCCGGGACTCACGGAACCAAGTCTGGCTGCACTTGAGCAGTGCACTGATGCTGTCTGGGTGACCGGCATGGACGTGCCGAGCGTCCGCGGCCTTCGCACGGGCCTCGATGTCCTCAATCAGCTCAACCTTCTGCCCGAGACCCGGCACGTGGTGGTCAACTTCGCGGATACGAAGACCGGCCTCTCGGTGCAGGACATCGAAGCAACCCTCGCGGCGCCCGTCGACGTCTCCATCCCACGCTCGCGAGGCCTCACCCTCTCCACGAACCGCGGAATTCCCCTTCTCCAGGACAAGGTCCGCGACCCGGCCACGAAGAGCCTCAACGACCTCGTCGAACGCTTCGATCACGAGTGGCGCGCCAGGTCTCAGCGGAAGCTACACCGCCGCGTGGTCGTCCGATGAAGCTCTCTGCTCGTATCCAGGCCGCCGGCCTGACGCCCGTCCCCTCCGCCGCTCCTGCCGAAGACCCGGCCGCTGCCATAGCAACCGTCGAGGAGCCCCGTCCCTCTACGCTTGCTCCCGCCATCGTTCGCGATGCTTCGGACAAACCAGGATCGGCGAAGGTCGACGTCTTCGCTGGCCTCAAGCAGCGTGCGGCCTTTGCCCTCTTCGAGCGGATGGGAGTCCGCGCCAGCGACACCTCGATCACCGAGGAGGACCTGAAGGTCATCGCGCGTGACGAACTGAGCCAGATTATCGACGCCGAACAGGTGCCGCTCAGCCCCGATGAACGACGCCGCCTCATCCAGGACGTCGCCGACGACGTCCTGGGGTTCGGTCCGCTCCAGCGACTCCTCGACGACCCCACCGTCACCGAGATCATGGTCAACCGGATGGACCAGATCTATGTGGAGCAGAAGGGCCGGTTGACTCTCAGTGAGTCCCGGTTCAGCTCGGAGGAACACCTGCGCAGGGTCATCGAGCGCATCGTCTCCAAGGTCGGCCGCCGCATCGACGAGTCCTCGCCGTTCGTGGACGCCCGGCTCGAGGACGGTTCCCGTGTCAACGCGGTCATCCCGCCACTTGCCGTCAACGGCTCCTCCCTGACGATTCGTAAGTTCAGCAAGGTACCCCTGACGGTACAGAACCTCATCGATTTCGGGACACTGACGCCCGAGATGGCGGAACTGCTCGACGCCTGCGTGAAGGCGAAGCTCAACATCATCGTCTCGGGTGGTACGGGTACCGGAAAGACGACCCTCCTCAATGTGCTCTCCTCCTTCCTCCCTGGAGACGAGCGGATCGTCACCATCGAGGACGCCGTCGAGCTCCAAATCCAACAGCAACACGTGGTGCGGTTGGAGAGCCGCCCGCCCAACACCGAGGGCAAGGGTGCGGTCTCCATCCGTGATCTGGTGCGTAACTCGCTCCGTATGCGGCCGGACCGGATCGTGATCGGCGAGGTGCGAGGGGGTGAGTCCCTCGACATGCTGCAGGCCATGAACACCGGACACGACGGCTCGCTCTCGACAGTGCATGCGAACTCCCCGCGCGATGCCGTCGCCCGCCTCGAGACGCTCGTCCTGATGGCCGGCATGGACCTGCCGCTCCGGGCTATCCGCGAGCAGTTAGCCTCCGCCGTCAACCTCGTAGTGCAGATCTCGCGCCTCCGGGATGGAAGCCGCCGCATCACGCACGTCACGGAGGTCCAGGGCATGGAAGGCGACGTCGTCACCCTGCAGGACGCCTTCGTCTTCGACTACTCCGCCGGAGTCGACCAGAAGGGCCGTTTCCTCGGCAAGCCGATCCCCACCGGCATCCGCCCACGCTTCATGGAGCGCTTCGAGGACATGGGCATCACGGTCTCTCCCGCAGTTTTCGGGTCCTCCCCAGTGCGCGGAAGGTAGAAGAGATGAGCATCCTCTTGGTCAGCGGGTTCGCCCTTCTGGTCGGCGCCATCGCCCTCGTGCTCGTGGCCCTCCGGCCACTACAGTCGCCGGTGCCACTTGATCGGCGTCGTCCTCCCCTCGACGAGTCGGACTCACAGCTGTCGAGATTCGCGGGGGCTGTCGGCCGTGCGGTGGACTCCTACCTCAAGCGCCGCCCGATGCGCTTCCTCAACCAGGCGGTGCTTGAAACTGCCGGCGTGAAGATCAGTCAGGCGGAGGTGTACCTGCTCGTCATTCTTGCTGCCATCACGGGCCTCCTACTCGGTTGGGTCCTGCTCGCCCCCGTGGTGGGCATCCTGCTGCTCCTGCTGGCTCCGCCCGCGGCGCACCTGGTGGTGGTTCTCCTGACCGGACGACGACGGCGCCGCTTCGACGCCCAGCTAGGCGACACACTGCAACTCCTGACCGGCGGGCTGCGGGCCGGCCACAGCATCCTGCGTGCAATTGATGCAGCAGCCATTGAAGCGGACAGTCCGACGTCGGAGGAGATGCGTCGCATCGTCGCCGAGACCAGCCTCGGCAAGGACCTGCTCGCTTCGCTGATCGATACCTCCCACCGTATGCAGAACGAGGACTTTGCGTGGATCGGCCAGGCCATCCAGATCAATCGAGAGGTGGGCGGTGATCTCGCCGATGTCCTCGACCAGGTCGGCCACACCATCCGCGAACGTAGCGAGATCAAGGGGCACATCCGGTCGCTCGCCGCGGAAGGCAAGTTCTCGGCCTACATCCTTGCCGCACTGCCCTTCGGCATCGCACTCATCCTGACTGTTGTCAGTCCGGGCTACGTGGACCCGCTCTTCACCAAACCGCTGGGGTGGGTAATGCTCGGGGCCGCCGCCTTGCTAATGACCATTGGCGGGCTCTGGCTGCGCAAAATCATCGACCTGAAGTTCTGAGGAAACCTCCATGGACCCGATCCTGTTCGCGTCACTTCTGATGACCGCCGCGCCCCTCGGCTATTTCACGTGGTCGTTACTCACGTCGGACGTGAAGGTGCGTCGCCTCGTCCAGCACAACCTCAACCAGGGCATTGGACTGGCCGCAGCAGCTGCGGAACGGCCGAACCCGCTGTTGCGGCTGGGACACCGGCTGACACCGCAGGCCTACGTCATGAAGCTCGACCACCTGCTCGCGCTCGCCGGGCGGCCTTTCTCAATGCCTTTGGCGAAGGTCCTGACAGCCAAACCCCTCCTCGCCCTCGCCGGCGGGCTTGCCGGTTTGCTCTTGGTGCAGTCCAAGCCGGAAAAGCTCTTCGTGCTGCTGGCAATCTTCATCACCGTGCTGGGGTACTTCGTGCCCGACCTGCTCCTCTACAGCAAGGGTCAGGAACGTCAGAAGGCGATGGCCCTCGAACTGGCCAACACCCTCGACCAGATGCTGATCTCAGTCGAGGCGGGCCTCGGCTTCGAAAGCGCCATGCAGCGCGCAGGCGAGACCGGTAAAGGGCCACTGGCAGAGGAACTCGTCCGGACGCTGCAGGACATGCAGGTGGGGCGCAGCAGGCGTGAGGCCTACCTCGCGATGGCCGATCGCAGCACCATCCCGGAACTGCGCAGCTTCGTCAAGGCCATTGTGCAAGCAGATGCTTACGGCATCGCCCTATCGGGGGTACTCCGCACCCAGGCGAAGGTGATGCGCGTCAAGCGACGCCAACGCGCTGAGGAAAAGGCCATGAAGCTACCCGTCGCAGTGCTCTTCCCGCTGCTGCTATTCATCTTTCCGGTGCTGTTCATTGTCATTCTCGGTCCCGCCGCTCTCAACGTCATCGATACCTTCGCGGGCCAATAATGTCCTCCATGAAGAAGGCGAGTTCCCGTCGTAAGAAGGGGAACGGGGAAGCAATTGCGCAGTTATATGTCAGCATCGGCCGGTTTCCGGCAAACAGTCAGATCCCGGAAGTAGCCTGACATGGTGCTACCGAATGTCGCCCCGATGGTCCTCCCGCTCGTGGACCTCGCTGTCCTCTCCCAGTTGGAGCGACAGCTAAATGACCCCGTGCCGGCCCGGGCTT
Organism: Arthrobacter rhamnosi; assembly: GCF_054510975.1. Taxonomy (NCBI): domain Bacteria; kingdom Bacillati; phylum Actinomycetota; class Actinomycetes; order Micrococcales; family Micrococcaceae; genus Arthrobacter; species Arthrobacter rhamnosi. The sequence continues at coordinate 317,994 of NZ_JBTNDN010000001.1, forward strand.
TCGCGCGCGACTACATCACAGGATTCGAGACGCGCTACCTTCGCCTCACCAGATCCATCGGCACGGTGGACCTCCCCGCTGCCCTCGACGCCGTCCTCAGCCTGCGCAACTCATCCGCCATGGTCGGCGCCGCACGGCTCTCCGCGATGGCCGCGGATCTGGAGACGGCTGTGACGTCAGCAGACCTGGAGACAGCACGCACAGCACTCACAGCGATCGAGCGCTGCGGACTGGACACCATCAACGAACTCGAAACCCGGTACCTCACGCCCGCTTGAGACTGCACCGCTGAACCGCCGCATGGGACCGCCGAGTCACACTCGGGCGGGCGTCAGCCGGTAGCCCACCCCGCGCACGGTCTGCAGCCAGCGGGGGTTCTTCGGGTCCTCGTCCAGCTTCCGGCGGAGGTTGCCGATGTGCACCTCGATGGCGCGCTCGTCCGAGTCACTGATGTAGGCGTCCTCACCGTAGTAGTCGCCACGCACCACACGCACCAGATCGGCCTTGGTCCTCACCGCTCCGTTGCTCTTCAGCATCTCGTGCAGCAGATCGAACTCACTGCGCGTCAGCGGCAGGTCAGCGCCGTCGAGCACGACGGTGCGGGCCGCAGCGTTGAGAACCAGCCCGTTGTGCTCCAGGACCGACGACGTCTCCGACACGGGAGCGGAAGGTGCGGCGACAGCCACCGCAGGCGCTGCAGCACCGGCGTGAGCAGCCCCTACAGGCTCGGGAACGGCGCGCGGACGCCGCAGCATAGCGGCGATGCGGGCTCGAAGCTCCCGTGGACGGAACGGTTTGGTGAGGTAGTCGTCCGCGCCGAGCTGCAGGGCCGTGAGAGTGTCCAGCTCGTCACCGCGCGACGTCAGCATGACGACATAGCAGTTGCTGGAGCTGCGGATGCGCCGGAGCACCTCGTATCCGTCGATGTCCGGCAGCCCGACATCGACCGTCACCACGGTCGCGTCGTGCTCGCGGACCAGGTCGACGCCGGCCCTTCCGCTGGGTGCCACGTGGACGTCGAATCCCGACTGCCGCAGGACGGCCGCCACGAGATTTCGCACATCGGCGTCGTCCTCGATGACTACCGCTACGCCCGGATCGCTCATTCGGTTCCTACCCCCATGTGACCTGCGCTGCTGCGCGCTCGACTCGTCATGAATCCCATTGTGCATGCCCGCGCACCGGAATTACGCCGCCTTCCGGTGCAAAACGCGTGATAGGGGACATAATGTGAGGCAGTACGTAGGTCTCAGCGTCGGAAAGTTCTTTATCATGTGGTCTCTCATCTTTCCTTGGATAGTGCGTGCCTAGGGATGCAAGTGCGGTTCGACTGCGCGTAATGGCATCGAGGTTCACCATCAACCGCTCCGTCGTGCTGTGCCAGATCCCCCTCACCGTAATCGTCGTCGTCATCGGCGTCACGGCGCCGGTCCTCCGGCCCGGCCTCATGTCGAATCCGACCTTCGACCTGGGTTTTTCGATGATTCTGGTCCTGCTGGCCCTGTGCATCGTGGTCCCGTGGCGCGAGCTTCCGCGCGGCAGCCTGCTGGTGGTGCCCATCCTCGACTTCGTCGCCATCGCACTTGTTCGGGCCGGTGCCGCGGAGACCCAGCCGGCACTCGGCGTCCTCGCCGTCTTTCCTGTGCTCTGGCTCATGCGCTCCTCGCTCCCCACCTGGGCGGCTCTCGTCCTCACCTGGACCGGATCCCTCCTGGTGACAGCTTGGCCGCTGCTAGGCTCCTTCGACCCCGCCCGCATACGCTCGTACCTGGGAATCCTGCTGTTACCGATCGTGATGCTCTGCATCGCCGTCACCATCCGCGTCATGAGCCTCAGCGCTCGGGCGCGCGAGCTGGAGATCGAGCGCAAGGACCGTGAGCTCAACGACCTGCTGCGCGCGGCCATGGACCGTGAACGCGTCCTGACCGCAATCCTCGACACCGTCGACGTCGGACTCACCGCCGTAGATGCACACGGCAACACCACGCTCACAAACCGCCAACAGGAACTGTTCAACCGGCTCGCAACAGGGCACGACGACACACACCGCTCCCTCTACTTCGGCCCGGACCGCACCACGCCGCTCCCCCTGGAGAAAAGGCCCATCTACCGCGCCCTCACTGGTCAGACCTATGCCGACGAACTCATCTGGGTAGGCGAGGGCGATGCGCAGCGCGCGCTCTCGACAGCCGCCCGACCTATCAAGAACGCCGACGGCCGTATCGCCGGTGCACTGATCGTGTGCAGTGACGTGACCGAACTCGTCGAGGCCGTCACCGCGAAGGACGCCTTCATCTCGAACATCTCCCACGAGTTCCATGCTCCCCTCACGTCTGTCCTCGGCTACCTCGAACTGGTCATGGAGGACGAGCACCCGCTACCCGCCCACCTCAAGGGCTACGTGGATGTGGCGGGCCGCAACGCCGAACGTGTCCTCCACCTCGTGGCCGACCTGCTGTCCACTGCAGGAGACAAGGTTCGGGTCCATCCCCGCCCTGTGGACCTTGCCGCCCTCATCGAGATGAGCGTGAGGTCCAACCGACTTCGGGCCCAGAAGAACAAGGTGAAGCTCGAGAGCGATGCCCAGAACCCGCTCTGGACGCTGATCGACCCACTGCGGATCTCCCAGGTGCTCGACAATCTCGTGTCCAACGCGATCAAGTACTCCCCCCGCGGCGGTGTGGTGAGCGTCTACGCGGAGGAGACGGAGACGTGCATCAACCTGCACGTCGAGGACAGTGGCATGGGCATGACGGAGCAGGAGGCTCGGCAGGTGTTCTCGCGCTTCTACCGGACCCCGGCCGCACGGCATGCCGACATCGAGGGGGCGGGCCTCGGACTGGCGATTACCAAGTCCATCGTGGAGAGCCACGGCGGGGCGATCTCCTGTGTCAGCTCTCCCGGCGAGGGAAGCCGCTTCACGGTGACGCTGCCAGTCAACGGCGACGTCAGCCGCGTGCCACACGATTCCTTGGAAGAGTCCGTCTAGGTGGTCCTCGCCCTTTCCATAACCGTCCTCTCCGCCGCTCTTGGCTACGCGCTGTTCGCCCTCGCCGGCAGGGACCCGCGTACGGTCCTGCCTTCGTCCTGGCGGGTTCCCATGGCGCTGCTGGCAGGAATTCTCGCGGGGGGGGGAAGCGTCGTCATGGGCTTGTCGTGGAACTTGCCACTCCTCGTCGTCCTTGCGGCCTTCGGCGTCGTGCTCGGAGCGATCGACGCGCGTACCAAGCTGCTGCCGAACGCAGTCCTCCTACGGTTCCTGGCGATCACCGTTCCCCTGCTCATCCTCGCGGGAGTGGTGACAGCAAACTGGGGCGGCCTGCTGGCTGCGGCTGCGGGAGGTGCCTGCCTCTTCATCGTGTATTTCCTACTCGCCCTCATCTCGCCGGCCGGCATGGGGATGGGCGACGTGAAGCTTGCAGCCGTCCTCGGGCTGTTCGGCGGGTGGGCGGGTGCCGCTGCCTGGATGGGAACACTCCTCGGCGGGTTCCTACTAGGCGGGCTCGCCGGGATCGGCGTCATCCTGCTGCGCCGAGGATCGCGTAACTCGACCTTCCCGTTCGGTCCCGGCATGCTGCTCGCCGCCCTGGCGAGCTTCGTCCTGCTGGGTTAGAGCCTTGGGAAGGCCCGGCGGACTATCAGGTAGGGGACAATGAAGATTTTCAAGATGCCGACTCCGACTGAGGATCGGCCCACCAGGGGCTGGAGCAGGGCAGCGCTTGTGCTGGGCGGTGTGATCCTCAGCTGGGCGACCTTCGGTTACACCGTGGAGTCTTTCGGCTGGTTGAGCGGGATAGTGGAGCCACCAGCGGAGGTGCTTGTGCCGGCCCGTGGAGATGACTACCTGGTGGAATATTCGGCCGGTGCGGCGGGGCTGATGCTCCTGGTCAGCCTCTTCGCAGGTGTGCTCTTCGCCGGCGGGACGATCGTGGCGGCCTGCGAGGCAGTGGGCATCTTCCGGCGTGCCGGCAGGAAAGCGCGCCTGAGGCGGCAGTGGGCACAGCATCCCGGGTGGAACTCCCCCAGGGAAGGCCGCCCCGATATCTGGCAGGAGCCGAGGAAAGACCCTCCGGGTGTGCCGCCCAGCCCAGGAACCCGAGGATGACGACCCGAGGCCCTCGAGTCCGGGCTAGGCGTCCGGACCGTCGGAGTCGGCGGGCGCATCCGTCAGGTGTCCCGCGTTCCGGCGGGCCCGTGTGAGCTCCGCACGAACGGCGAGCTCCTCGTCGCCGGGGTACGCGATCTCCTCGAGCACGAGCGGATGCGGAGCGGCCAGAATGGACCGGGCGTCCTTGAGGCGGGCCGCCAGCCGCTCTGCCAGCCACACCGGCGGCAGCTCCCCCGATCCCACCCGCAGCGTCGATCCGATGAGCGCCCGCACCATGTTGTGGCAGAAGGCATCCGCCTGCACGGTGGCCGTGATGACGCCGTCCGCCCCACGGACGAACTCGTAGCGCTGCAGTTCCCGGATGGTCGTGGCCCCTACCCGGGGCTTACAGAAGGCGGCGAAATCCTGCATCCCGAGCAGGTGGGCCGCACCCTCGTTGAGCAGCGCCACATCCAGCGCCGCAGGGTGCCACAGCGTCGTGTGGCGGCGCAGCGGGTCCTGCCCGGCCACGGTATCGGCGATGCCGTAGCTGTAGCGGCGCCAGAGCGCGGAGAAGCGGGCGTCGAAACCGGCAGGTGCGCGGGTGGCGGAACGCACGACGACGGCGGGTACAGAGTTGCGGACGGAACGACCCCGTCCCGTCATACCGTCGGTGAGCTCGCTGTTGATGGTGCCGGTCAGTCGGCGCAGGAAGGCGTCGGCCGGGTCGACATCACGGCCCCGCGGCATGCCCTCCCACTCGGCGTGGGTCAGGTCGACGTGGGCCACCTGGCCGCGGGCATGGACACCGGCGTCGGTCCGTCCGCCCACGGTGAGGCGCGCCTGCCGGCGCAGGAGGGTGAAGAGGGCACCTTCGAGGATGCCCTGGACGGTGGTGAGCCCCGGCTGCAGGGCCCAGCCCGAGAAGGGCGCGCCGTCGTAGGAGATGTCCAGGCGGACCCGGACACGCAAAAGCCCGCCATACCCGGAAGGGATGGCGGGCTCGAGCGTGGTCATGGCGTGCGGCGGAGGGGAAGAATTACTTCTTCTCGTCCTCGACAGTGCCTTCGACGACGACGACCTCGTCCTCGGCGCCGGCTTCGGCGTCGATCGTGGTCTCCTCGGCTGCGACATCGTCGGCAGCAGGTGCCGAGTCGACCGACTCGACAGCCTCAGCGGTCTCCGGAACCTCTACGGTCTCGGCGGCCGGTGCTGCAGCAGCGGCGGGAGCCTTGGCCTGCTCGGCCTCGGCGACGACGGACTGCTTGGCGGACATGGGCTCCAGCACCAGTTCGATGACGGCCATGGGGGCGTTGTCGCCCTTGCGGTTGCCGATCTTCGTGATGCGGGTGTAGCCACCCTCGCGGTTGGCAACAGCGGGGGCGATGTCCGTGAACAGCTCGTGGACGATGCTCTTGCTGCTGATGACACCGAGGACGCGACGACGCGACGCCAGGTCGCCCTTCTTCGCGAACGTGATGAGACGCTCGGCGTAGGGGCGGAGGCGCTTGGCCTTCGTCACCGTGGTGGTGATGCGCTTGTGCTCGAACAGTGAGGCGGCCAGGTTGGCGAGCATCAGGCGTTCGTGCGCCGGACCGCCTCCGAGGCGTGGGCCCTTAGTGGGTGTGGGCATGGTGATTTCTCCTCATTAGGTGTCCGTCCCGCCGCTTTCCGGCGACGGGACGGACAGATAGCGTTTTAGAGCTCTTCGTCGCCGTAGGCGGCGTCGTCCTCTTCGATGGCAGCAGCGCGGGCAGCAAGGTCGAAGCCTGGAGGGGAATCCTTCAGGGAGAGACCGAGCTCGACGAGCTTCGCCTTGACCTCGTCGATGGACTTCGCACCGAAGTTGCGGATGTCCATGAGGTCGGCCTCGGAGCGTGCGACGAGTTCACCCACGGAGTGGATGCCCTCGCGCTTGAGGCAGTTGTACGAGCGGACCGTGAGTTCGAGGTCCTCGATCGGCAGCGCCATGTCGGCAGCAAGTGCTGCGTCGGTCGGCGAAGGACCGATCTCGATGCCCTCGGCGGCGGTGTTCAGCTCGCGGGCGAGTCCGAACAGCTCCACCAGGGTGGTGCCGGCAGAAGCGACGGCGTCGCGCGGGGCGATGGCGTCCTTCGTCTCGACGTCGACGATCAGCTTGTCGAAGTCGGTGCGCTGCTCCACACGGGTCGCTTCCACGCGGAAGGTGACCTTCAGGACCGGCGAGTAGATGGAGTCGACCGGGATGCGGCCGATCTCGGAGTCCCCGGACTTGTTCTGCGAGGCGGACACGTAACCGCGGCCACGCTCGATGGTCAGTTCGAGCTCGAACTTGCCCTTCGAGTTGAGGGTCGCGATGTGGAGGTCAGGGTTGTGGAACTCGACGCCTGCGGGAGGCGCGATGTCCGCAGCGGTGACGACGCCGGGACCCTGCTTGCGCAGGTAGGCGACGACGGGCTCGTCGTGCTCCGAGGAGACGGCAAGATTCTTGATGTTCAGGATGATCTCGGTGACATCCTCCTTCACCCCGGGAACCGTGGTGAATTCGTGCAGCACGCCGTCGATGCGGATGCTGGTCACAGCAGCACCGGGGATCGAGGACAGGAGGGTGCGGCGGAGGGAGTTGCCGAGGGTGTAGCCGAAGCCGGGCTCGAGGGGTTCGATAACGAACCGCGAGCGGTTGTCGGCGACTACTTCTTCAGTCAGGGTGGGGCGCTGTGCAATAAGCACGTACATTTCCTTTCAGGAAGCATCCGCTATATGACGCTTCTGTATGGGCGGGACTGCGGGTCGGCCGGCTCGAAAGCTACTGGAACGGCACCGAACCGCCCTGCCGGAACATTGCAGTTCCTTCAGGGCGGCACGGTGACCGAAGAGCAGATTAGACGCGGCGGCGCTTGGGCGGGCGGCAGCCGTTGTGTGCGCTGGGGGTGACGTCCGAGATGGACCCGACCTCGAGGCCGGTGGCCTGCAGCGAACGGATGGCGGTTTCGCGACCCGATCCCGGTCCCTTCACGAAGACGTCGACCTTCTTGACGCCGTGCTCCTGGGCACGCTTGGCAGCAGCTTCTGCAGCCATCTGCGCGGCGAACGGGGTGGACTTGCGTGAGCCCTTGAACCCAACCTCACCGGCGGAGGCCCAGGAGATGACTGCTCCACTGGGGTCCGTGATGGACACGATGGTGTTGTTGAAGGTGCTCTTGATGTGCGCCTGGCCGAGCGCGATGTTCTTCTTATCCTTGCGACGCGGCTTACGCACCGCTCCACGAGTCTTGGGGGGCATTACTTCTCCTACGAAGGTATTGGGTAAAGCATTGAGTCGGATCGAATCCTGCCGGAGGTCCTACGAACAGGGGCCTCCACTGGCGAGGGAGCCAGTGGGATGGGCCCCTGATGGCGGGGTTCCCTGGCCGGACGAGCGCTAGCGAGTCCGGTTAGGGGGCCATCAGGGACTAGCGTCCGACCTTCTTCTTGCCTGCGACCGTACGCTTCGGGCCCTTGCGGGTACGGGCGTTGGTCTTCGTACGCTGTCCACGTACGGGAAGGCCGCGGCGGTGCCGAATGCCTTCGTAGCTGCCGATCTCGACCTTGCGGCGGATGTCGGCTGCAACCTCACGGCGGAGGTCACCCTCGACCTTGAAGCTGCCTTCGATGTAGTCGCGGAGCTGGACCAGCTCGGCGTCGGTGAGGTCCTTGACGCGCGTGTTCGGGGAGATCCCCGTGTCGACGAGCGTCTTCTCTGCACGGGTCTTGCCCACGCCGTAGATATAGGTAAGTGCGATGACTACCCGCTTTTCACGGGGGATGTCTACGCCAGCGAGACGTGCCATAGTGGCGGTGCTCCTTTGGTGTTACCGGAGGTCTGAAGCAGAACGTCCACGGAACTTGTGTTCCGGTCCCCGGCCTCCGTGCCGGGGGTGTACGTCCCGTCGGGACGCTGTTCTGCCGTGAAATGTACTTCTACGCGTGGGAAGAACCTCTGGAAGAGGTTCTTAGCCCTGGCGCTGCTTGTGGCGCGGGTTCTCGCAGATGACGAGAACGTTGCCTTTGCGGCGGACCACCTGGCACTTCTCGCAGATCCGCTTCACGCTCGGGTTGACCTTCATGGTTTTCCTTCGAGTTGATTCTTATTTGTAGCGGTAGACAATACGGCCCCGGGTGAGGTCGTACGGGCTGAGTTCCACTACGACCCGGTCCTCAGGAAGGATTCGAATGTAGTGCTGGCGCATCTTTCCCGAGATGTGGGCGAGAACAATGTGTCCGTTGGCCAACTCAACGCGGAACATCGCGTTGGGCAGCGCCTCGTTCACAGTGCCTTCAATCTCAATGACACCGTCTTTCTTGGCCATATCCTCCGCTAACGTCTATGCCCGCCACTTGCATGGCGGACGGGTTTGGGGTTTTGATTGTCAGACCCGCCGGGAGCCGGAGCTCGGACGGGAAGGTCTTCGGGGCCCAATTGGGCACGAAAAGCAGAGACAACCAACAGACAACTCTACGCTACTGTTCCCGGATCGTTAAATCGGACGGCGGGTCTGCGCGGCTGCCGCACCAGGCGCTGCCGGGAACGACGAAGGTCCCGCACCGGGGTGCGGGACCTTCGTTCGTCATAGGGGGCCGTGCCGTCAGCCGGCCAGAGGAGCCGGGGTGACGCCGAGCGGCTCGAGTCGCGACGCTCCCCCGTCCGGGGCCGACAGGACCCAGATGCCGCCGTCGTGCACTGCGACGCTGTGCTCCCACTGCGAGGCGCGCTTGCCGTCGGTGGTGACGACGGTCCAGTCGTCGTCGAGCACTGCGGTTTCCAGTCCTCCCTGCACGAGCATCGGCTCGATGGCGAGGCAGAGTCCGGGTCGAACCTTCGGGCCGCGGTTCGCGCTGCGGAAGTTCAGGACGTCGGGCGCCTGGTGCATCTGCGTCCCGATGCCGTGGCCCACGTAGTCCTCGAGGATCCCGAGGGCGGGTCCGGGGACCGACGAGACGTAGTCGTCGATCGCGGCACCGATGTCGCCGACGAACCGCGCGGAGGCCAGCGCTGCGATACCGCGCCACATCGCCTCCTCGGTGACGTCGGAGAGCCGCACGTCCTCGGGACGCTGCGTCCCGACGATGACGGTCCGGGCCGAGTCGGAGTGCCATCCGCGGACGACGGCGCCGCCGTCGATCGAGATGATGTCGCCGTCCTGCAGCACGTAGCCGCCGGGGATCCCGTGGACCACCTCGTGGTTGACCGATGTGCAGATGCTGGCCGGGAAGCCGTGGTACCCGAGGAAGTTTGACGTGGCGCCCTCCTCGCGGAGGACCTCCTCGAAGACCTCGTTGAGCTGCGCCGTGGTGACACCGACAGTGGCAGCTGCGACGGTGCGGTCGAGTGCCGTGGAGAGCACCCGGCCGGCCTCGCGCATCACGAGCATCTGGCTGGTCGTCTTGTACTCGATCTTCGGCTGGCGGAACATGCGTGAAGTCCTAGCTCGCTACTTTGAGTGCTGCCATGACGCGCTCGGTGACCTCGTCGATCGGCCCGATGCCGTCGACCTTGGTGACGATGCCGCGCTCGTCGTACCGCGACACCACGGCTTCGGTCTGGTCGTGGTACAGGCCGAGGCGGTGGCGGATGACCTGTTCGTTGTCGTCCGAACGGCCGTCCAGCTTCGCCCGCCCGAGGAGCCGCTTCACGAGCTCCTCGTCGTCGGCGGTCAGCTGAAGCACGACGTCGAGCTCGAGCTCGTTCTCGCGGAGGATGTCGTCGAGTTCGGCGACCTGCGACGCGGTGCGCGGGTACCCGTCGAGGAGGAAGCCCTCCTGGACGTCGTCGGCCGCGAGGCGGTCGCGCACCATGCTGTTCGTGACGCTGTCGGGGACGAAGTCGCCGGCGTCCATGTACTTCTTCGCCTCGAGGCCCAGGGGCGTCTCCCGCTTCACGTTGTCGCGGAAGATGTCGCCGGTCGAGATGGCCACGACGTCGAGGCGCTCCGAGATCCGGGCGGCCTGGGTGCCCTTGCCGGATCCGGGGGGACCGATGATCAGCATTCTCGTCAACGCAACAACCCTTCGTAGTGACGCTGCTGGAGCTGAGCGTCGATCTGCTTTACCGTCTCGAGTCCCACGCCCACCATGATGAGGATCGAGGTGCCGCCGAACGGGAAGTTCTGGTTGGCACCGATGGCCACCAGTGCGATCAGCGGGATCAGGGCCACGAGTCCCAGGTAGATGGCACCCGGGAGCGTGATGCGTGAGAGCACGTACTGGAGGTACTCGGCCGTGGGACGCCCGGCGCGGATGCCGGGGATGAAGCCGCCGTACTTCTTCATGTTCTCGGACACCTCGTCCGGGTTGAACGTGATGGCCACGTAGAAGTAGGTGAAGAACACGATGAGCAGGAAGTACAGCGCCATGTACAGCGGGTGGTCGCCGCTGGTCAGGTACGTGGTGATCCAGTTGACCCAGCCTGCCGGGGCGGTGCCGTCCTGCGGGGTGTTGAACTGTGCGATCAGGCTCGGCAGGTACAGCATCGAGGACGCGAAGATCACGGGGATGACGCCGGCCATGTTGACCTTGATCGGGATGTAGGTGCTGCTGCCGCCCAGCGTGCGGCGGCCTACCATGCGCTTGGCGTACTGCACGGGGATGCGTCGCTGTGACTGCTCCACGAAGATCACGAGGGCGACGACGACGATGCCCATGAGCAGGACGAAGGTGAAGACCGTGGCGCCCTGGGTGCGGAGGATCTCGCCGAGCGAGGTGGGGAAACCGGCGGCGATGGCCGTGAAGATGAGCAGCGACATGCCGTTGCCCACGCCGCGCTCGGTGATGAGCTCGCCCATCCACATGATGAGTCCGGTTCCGGCGGTGAGCGTGATGATCAGCAGGATGATGGTGATCAGCGAGTCGTTCGGGATCAGGGGCACCGGGCAGTTGCCGAGCAGCGCGCCGGAGCGTGCGAGCGAGACCAGGGTGGTGGCGTTGAGCAGGCCGAGCGCGATGGTCAGGTAGCGCGTGTACTGGGTGAGCCTCGACTGGCCCTGGGCGCCTTCCTCGTGCAGTTCCTGGAAGCGGGGAATGACCACCCGGAGGAGCTGGGTGATGATGCTGGCCGTGATGTACGGCATGATCCCCAGCGCGAAGATGGAGACCTGGAGCAGGGCTCCGCCGCTGAAGAGGTTCACGAACTGGTAGAGGCCGCCCTCGGTGTTGCCCAGGGCAAGACACTGCTGGACGTTTCCGTAGTCGACACCAGGAGCGGGAATGAAGGCTCCGAGGCGGAAGATGGCGATGATTCCCAGCGTGAACAACAGCTTGCGCCGCAAGTCTGGCGTCCGGAATGCCCGGCCAATAGCGCTAAGCAAGCGTCCTCCTGAAGGTCTGTTGGTCCTGTGGCGGACCCTACACAACAACCGAGTCTAACGGTTGGTCACCCGTGGCAGAGCACCGGCGGGTGTGGTGGCCTGAGCCGAAAAAAGACTCCTGGTGGGCTGATACAGCCCTGCCCACCAAGAGTCTAGTTCCAAAGTGCCACCGATCACAGCCAACCCCTCCCCCAGCGCGCCGGGGAAGGGGTGGCTCATGACCTACAGCTCGGTGACGGTCCCGCCGGCTGCGACGATCTTCTCTGCAGCGGATGCGGAGAAGGCGTCGGCCGAGATGTTGACGGCCACGGTGATCTGGCCGGTTCCCAGCACCTTGACGGGCTGGTTCTTGCGGACGGCACCGTTCGCCACCAGGCTGTCCACGGTGACGTCGCCGCCGGCCGGGTACAGCTCGGAGAGCTTGTCCAGGTTCACGACCTGGAACTCGACGCGGAACGGGTTCTTGAAGCCACGCAGCTTGGGAAGGCGCATGTGCAGCGGCAGCTGGCCGCCGGCAAATCCTGCCTTCACCTGGTAGCGGGCTGCAGTTCCCTTGGTACCACGGCCTGCGGTCTTACCCTTCGAACCCTCACCACGGCCAACACGGGTCTTCGCCGTCTTGGCTCCGGGTGCGGGGCGGAGGTGGTGGACCTTGAGGGCGTGGACGCGCTCTGCCTTTGCCTCGGGTGCGGCCGAAGCCGCGGTGTTGTTCTCTGCCATTAGTTGGCCTCCTCAACCTTCAAGAGGTGCGGAACCGTGTTGATCATGCCAACGGTGACGGCATCGGCTTCACGGACCACGGTGTGGCCGATCCGCTTGAGGCCGAGCGACCGCAGCGTGTCGCGCTGGTTCTGCTTGCCGCCAATGGCGGACTTGATCTGGGTGATCTCGAGCTGGGCCGAGCTCACACGCACGTTCTTAGGCGTGATCGCGGTCATTACGCACCTGCCTTCTGAGCTGCGATTGCACGCAGCATCTGGTGGGATGCGACCTCGTCGAGGGGCAGGCCACGGCGTGCCGCGACTGCCTGGGGCTCTTCGAGGCGCTTCAGCGCGTCAACGGTCGCGTGAACGATGTTGATGGCGTTCGCGGAACCGAGCGACTTGGAGAGGACGTCGTGGATACCGACGCACTCCAGGACCGCACGCACCGGACCACCGGCGATGACGCCGGTACCCGGGGAGGCGGGACGGAGAAGAACGACGCCGGCTGCTGCCTCGCCCTGCACCAGGTGCGGGACGGTGCCACCGATGCGCGGAACGCGGAACATCGTCTTCTTGGCTTCCTCGACGGCCTTCTGGATGGCGGAGGGAACTTCCTTCGCCTTTCCGTAGCCGACGCCGACCATGCCGTTGCCGTCGCCTACCACCACGAGGGCGGTGAAGCTGAAGCGGCGGCCGCCCTTGACGACCTTGGCGACACGGTTGATGGTGACGACGCGCTCAATGAACTTGTCCTTGTCGTCATTGCGTCCGCCGTCGCGTCCGCCGTCACGGCCACCACGGCCGCGCTCGCCGCCGCGGGAGTTGCCGCCACGCTCGCCACCACGGGCGTTGCCGCGGCGGTTGGCGTCAGCCGACGCGGTGTCAGTTGCACCTGCAGCCGGAGCTTCGGCCGCGGACTGCTCTGTAGCCGTATTCAATGGGGCTTCCTTTGCCTTGTTTTCCTCGGTCACAGTGCCAGCCCACCTTCACGTGCGCCGTCTGCGATTGCTGCAACGCGACCGTGGTACTTGTTGCCGCCGCGGTCGAAGACGACAGCTTCGACACCGACAGCCTTGGCACGCTCTGCAACGAGTTCGCCAACGCGCTTGGCCTTGGCGGTCTTGTCACCGTCGAATGCACGGAGGTCCGCTTCGAGGGTGGAGGCTGATGCGACGGTCATGCCTTTGGTGTCGTCGACGACCTGCACGAATACGTGGCGGGCCGAACGGTTGACGACCAGGCGGGGACGGACAGCCGTGCCCGAGACGCGCTTGCGTACACGGAGGTGGCGGCGTCCACGCGAGGCGGACTTGCTCTTCGAGCTGCGCTTCTTGTTGATGCTCAGACCCATGGTTACTTACCAGCCTTTCCGACCTTGCGGCGGATGATCTCGCCTGCGTAGCGGATGCCCTTGCCCTTGTAGGGGTCAGGCTTGCGCAGCTTGCGGATGGTTGCAGCGACCTCGCCGACCTGCTGCTTGTTGATGCCTGCGACCGAGAGCTTGGTGGGGCTGTCGACGGTCAGGGTGATGCCCTCGGGAGCCTTGACGGCGACCGGGTGGCTGTAACCCAGAGCGAATTCCAGGTCGCTGCCCTTGGCCTGCACACGGTAACCCGTGCCCACGATCTCAAGGTTCTTCTTGTAGCCCTCGGTGACTCCGACGATCATGTTGGAGATCAGCGTGCGGGTGAGGCCGTGGAGCGACCGCGACTCGCGCTCGTCGTTCGGGCGCGCGACGGTGAGGATGCCCTCGTTCAGGGAGACCTCGATGGGGCTGGGAACCGTGTGGCTCAGCTCGCCCTTCGAGCCCTTGACGGTGACCTCGCTGCCGTTGACTGCGACCTCGACACCGGCGGGAACGGTGATGGGGAGACGTCCAATACGTGACATTATTCTTTCCCTTTCCCGTTACCAGACGTAGGCGAGGACTTCCCCACCCACACCCTTCTTGGATGCCTGGCGGTCCGTGAGCAGACCGGAGGACGTGGACAGGATGGCGATGCCGAGGCCGCCGAGCACGTGGGGCAGGTTCGTGGACTTGGCGTACACGCGCAGACCGGGCTTGGAGATACGGCGGATGCCGGCGATGGAACGCTGGCGGTCCGGTCCGAACTTGAGGTCGATGGTCAGCTTCTTGCCGACCTCCGCTTCCTCTTCCTTCCAGCCGGCGATGTAGCCTTCGGCCTTGAGGATGTCCGCGACGCGGGCCTTCAACTTGCTGTACGGCATGGACACGGAGTCGTGGTAAGCCGAGTTTGCATTGCGCAGACGCGTGAGCATGTCTGCGACAGGATCTGTCATTGTCATGTGGGCTCTTGCCCTTCCTCGAAACGGTTTCCGGGCTCCGGACGGCACTCAGGGTGCCGGCTGGAGTGGACCTGCAACGTAGTTAGATTAATCTTCGGATTTGAAGGGGAAGCCGAGCGCCTTGAGGAGCGCGCGGCCCTCGGCGTCGGTCTTGGCGGTCGTGACGACGGTGATGTCCATGCCACGCACGCGGTCGATACGGTCCTGGTCGATCTCGTGGAACATGGACTGCTCCGTGAGGCCGAAGGTGTAGTTGCCGTTGCCGTCGAACTGCTTGCCGTTGAGTCCGCGGAAATCGCGGATACGGGGCAGGGCGAGGGAGATCAGGCGGTCCGTGAATTCCCACATGCGGTCGCCACGCAGGGTAGCGTGCGCACCGATGGGCATTCCTTCGCGGAGCTTGAACTGCGCGATGGACTTGCGGGCCTTGGTGACCTGCGGCTTCTGGCCCGTGATCGCGGTGAGGTCCTTGACGGCCCCGTCGATCAGCTTCGAGTCCTTGGCGGCGTCACCGACACCCATGTTCACGACGACCTTGACCAGGCGCGGGACCTGGTTGACGTTGGAGTAGTTGAACTCCTCCTGCAGGGCGGCCTTGATCTCGGACGCGTAGCGTGCCTTCAGGCGGGGAAGAACCCGGGCTTCTGTGGTTTCGACAGTCATTACAGATCCTTCCCTGATGACTTGGCCACGCGGATGCGGACAACGCGCTCGCGGCCGTCGCGCTCGACGGTCTCGGTGCGGTATCCGACGCGGGTCGGCTTCTTGGTCTCGGGATCGACGACGGCGACGTTGCTGATGTGCACGGGTGCCTCGACAACCTCGATGCCACCGGTCTTGGTGCCGCGCTGCGACTGCCCGACCTTGGTGTGCTTGGTGATCCGGTTGATGCCTTCCACGAGGACGCGGTTGGTCTCGGGGAACACCTTCAGTACCTTGCCCTGCTTGCCGCGGTCTCCGCCGCGGTCCTGCTTGGCTCCGGTGATGACCTGGACGAGGTCACCCTTCTTGATCTTGAGCTTTGTCTTCTGTGCCATGGACTACAGCACCTCCGGCGCCAGCGAGATGATCTTCATGAAACGCTTGTCGCGGAGCTCGCGACCGACAGGGCCGAAGATACGGGTACCGCGGGGGTCGCCGTCGTTCTTTAGGATCACTGCTGCGTTCTCGTCAAACTTGATGTAGGAACCATCCGCGCGGCGGCGTTCCTTCTTGGTGCGGACGATGACCGCCTTGACGACGTCACCCTTCTTGACGTTGCCGCCGGGGATCGCGTCCTTCACGGTGGCGACGATGACGTCGCCGATGCCTGCGTAGCGGCGCCCGGATCCTCCGAGAACGCGGATGGTCAAGATTTCCTTG
This sequence comes from Arthrobacter rhamnosi, assembly GCF_054510975.1. NCBI lineage: Bacteria > Bacillati > Actinomycetota > Actinomycetes > Micrococcales > Micrococcaceae > Arthrobacter > Arthrobacter rhamnosi. The sequence goes on from NZ_JBTNDN010000001.1 coordinate 333,776, forward strand.
GCCCCCGTGTTGTCGGCGACCTTTAGCCGCGACTCCTGCTGAATCACTTATTACTCCTGTCGTCGCGCCGGTTCTCTTCTCGAGCCTTGCGGAACGGATATGGGTGGGCCCCGTAATACTGGTACTCAGCACGTGCACGCCGGGCGCGCGGCTGTGCGTGGATCGTGTGCACAGCGGATTTGTGATGAACAAGATTATCGGGCTTTTGCCTATTTGCCCGGTGTGAAGGAAACCCCCGGAGGGATGCCCCGCAAGCGGAAGTCCTGGGCAGGAGACCTGCGGAGGAACCCTCGTGAGGGCATGCGCCAGCCCACCAGACAGACAAGGTTCTTATCGTATCGCGAAGATGCCCCGGACGCGAAATTGCGTCCGGGGCATCTGCTGCAGGGCCGGCGGGCCGGCGTGCTGCTCGGGTGTTACTTGGCCTTCTCGATGACCTCGACCAGGCGCCACCGCTTGGTAGCGGACAGCGGGCGGGTCTCGCTGATGAGGACCATGTCGCCGATGCCGGCGATGTTCTCCTCGTCGTGCGCCTTGACCTTGGAGCTGCGACGAAGCACCTTGCCGTACAGGGCGTGCTTCACGCGGTCCTCGACCTCGACGACGATCGTCTTTTCCATCTTGTCGGAGACGACGTAGCCACGGCGTACCTTGCGGTAGCCGCGCGAGTTGGCGTCGTGGACGGCCTTCTCGGTTCCTACGGTCGTTTCGCTCTGCTGCTCACTCATTTGGCGTCCTCCTCAGAAGCCTCGGTGTCCACGGAAGGTTCGTCCTTCGTGGAGGCCTTCTTGGCTTTCTTGGGCTTATCCGCCTTCGCGGGCTTCGCTTCCTCGACGGGAGCTTCGACCTCGGGACGGATGCCCAGTTCGCGCTCACGCAGCACCGTGTAGATGCGTGCGATGTCGCGCTTCACCGAACGAAGGCGACCGTGGCTTTCGAGCTGGCCGGTGGCCGACTGGAAACGGAGGTTGAACAGCTCCTCCTTGGCCTTGCGCAGTTCTTCCACCAGACGGTCCTTATCGAAGCCGTCCAGCTGGTCTGTTGCCAGTTCCTTTGAACCCAGAGCCATAACTATTCACCACCCTCACGATGCACGATGCGTGCCTTCAACGGCAGCTTGTGGATCGCGAGGCGCAGGGCTTCGCGGGCTACCTCTTCGGAAACACCGGACAGTTCGAAGAGAACCCGTCCCGGCTTGACGTTGGCCACCCACCACTCGGGAGAACCCTTACCGGAACCCATGCGGGTCTCGGCAGGCTTCTTGGTCAACGGGCGGTCCGGATAGATGTTGATCCAGACCTTTCCGCCACGCTTGATGTGGCGGGTCATGGCGATACGAGCGGACTCGATCTGGCGGTTGGTGACGTATGCCGGGCTCAGAGCCTGGATACCCCATTCGCCAAAGCTGACCTCGGTGCCGCCGGTTGCAGCGCCGGAACGACCCGGGTGGTGCTGCTTACGGAACTTGACTCGACGTGGGATAAGCATTTAAGCCTGTCCTCCTTCAGTCGCAGCGGGGGCTGCGGCGGTCTCGGCGGGTGCCGAGGCACCCTGGCCCTCGGAGCGCTCGGGCGCACGACGACGACGGTCTCCGCCGCGGTCGCCACCACGGTCGGCGCCGGCAGGGCCACGGCCCGGACGGTCTCCACCGCGGCCACGGGAGGGAGCTGCTGCAGCCTGGGCTGCGAGTTCCTTCGCCGTGACGTCACCCTTGTAGATCCAGACCTTCACGCCGATGCGGCCGAAGGTGGTCTTCGCTTCGAAGAAGCCGTAGTCGATGTTGGCACGGAGCGTGTGCAGGGGAACGCGTCCCTCGCGGTAGAACTCCGAGCGGCTCATTTCGGCGCCACCCAGGCGACCGGAGCACTGGACACGGATGCCCTTGGCGCCGGCACGCTGTGCGGACTGCATGGCCTTCTTCATCGCGCGGCGGAAGGCCACGCGGGAGGAAAGCTGCTCGGCGATGCCCTGGGCGACAAGCTGGGCCTCCATCTCGGGGTTCTTGACCTCGAGGATGTTCAGCTGGACCTGCTTGCCGGTGAGCTTCTCCAGCTCGCCGCGGATGCGGTCCGCCTCTGCTCCACGGCGACCGATGACGATGCCCGGACGTGCCGTGTGGATGTCCACGCGGACGCGGTCGCGAGTGCGCTCGATCTCGACCTTCGCGATGCCGGCCCGGTCCATGCCGGTCGACATGAGCTGGCGGATCTTGATGTCTTCGCGGACGAAGTCACGGTAGCGCTGGCCCGGCTTGTTGCTGTCGGCGAACCAGTGTGACCTGTGGTCGGTGGTGATGCCGAGTCGGAACCCGTGCGGGTTTACTTTCTGTCCCACTTAGCGGACCTCCACTTTCTCAGGGGTAGCGACGACAACCGTGATGTGGCTGGTCCGCTTGTTGATGCGGAACGCGCGGCCCTGGGCACGCGGACGGAACCGCTTCATCGTGGGGCCTTCATCGACGAATGCTTCGCTGATGATGAGGTTGTCCTCGTCGAAGGCGACGCCGTCACGGTCCGCGAGAACGCGGGCGTTGGCGACTGCCGACTGGACCACCTTGAAAACCGGCTCCGAAGCAACCTGTGGGGCAAACTTCAGAATAGCCAGAGCCTCATTCGCCTGCTTACCACGAACAAGGTTGACGACGCGCCGGGCCTTCATAGGCGTTACGCGGATATGACGCGCAATAGCCTTGGCTTCCATTGCTTTCCTTCTCTCGTCTTAGCCGTAAGAGCAGCGCCTAGCGGCGCTTGCCCTTGCGGTCGTCCTTAACATGGCCGCGGAAAGTCCGCGTGGGAGCGAATTCGCCGAGCTTGTGCCCGACCATCGACTCGGTGACAAACACCGGGATGTGCTTGCGTCCGTCGTGCACCGCGATCGTGTGCCCGAGCATGTCGGGGACGATCATGGAGCGGCGGGACCACGTCTTGATGACGTTCTTCGTGCCCGATTCGTTCTCGCGAGCGACCTTTACGTAAAGGTGCTGATCGACGAAGGGGCCTTTCTTCAGGCTGCGTGGCATGTCTCCAGGCTCCTATCGCTTGTTCTTGCCGGAACGACGACGACGCACGATGAGTGAGTCGCTCTCTTTGTTGGGGCGACGGGTACGGCCTTCGGCCTTACCGTTCGGGTTGACCGGGTGGCGTCCACCGGAGGTCTTGCCCTCGCCACCACCGTGCGGGTGGTCGACCGGGTTCATGGCGACACCGCGGACGGTCGGGCGGATGCCCTTCCAGCGGTTACGGCCGGCCTTGCCCCAGTTGATGTTCGACTGCTCGGCGTTGCCGACCTCGCCGATCGTCGCGCGGCAGCGGACGTCGACGTTCCGGATCTCACCGGAGGGCAGTCGCAGCTGGGCGAAGCGGCCTTCCTTGGCGACGAGCTGTACCGACGCACCGGCGGAGCGTGCCATCTTCGCGCCGCCGCCTGGGCGGAGCTCGACGGCGTGGATGACGGTACCCACGGGGATGTTGCGCAGCGGCAGGTTGTTGCCGGGCTTGATGTCGGCCCCGGCGCCGGCCTCGACGAAGTCGCCCTGCTTGAGCTTGTTCGGCGCGACGATGTAGCGCTTGGTGCCGTCGACGTAGTGCAGGAGGGCGATGCGCGCGGTGCGGTTGGGATCGTACTCGATCTCGGCAACGCGGGCGTCGACGCCGTCCTTGTCGTGGCGGCGGAAGTCGATCAGGCGGTACTGACGCTTGTGTCCACCACCCTTGTGGCGGGTCGTGATCTTACCGGTGTTGTTGCGTCCACCCTTCTTGGGGAGGGGACGAACCAACGACTTTTCCGGCGTCGATCGGGTGATTTCAGCGAAGTCGGCAACGCTCGAGCCACGACGGCCCGGGGTTGTCGGCTTGTATTTACGGATTCCCATAACTCAATTCCTCGTTAAAGTGGTCTCCGCTCTAGGAGAGCGGACCGCCGAAGATGTCGATCGAGCCCTCTTTGAGGGACACGATGGCACGCTTGGTGCCCTTGCGCTGGCCCCAGCCGAACTTGGTGCGCTTGCGCTTGCCAACCCGGTTGATGGTGTTGATCGACTCGACCTTCACGGAGAAGATCTTCTCGACCGCCAGCTTGATTTCTTCCTTGTTCGAGCGCGGGTCGACGAGGAAGGTGTACTTGCCTTCGTCGATCAGGCCGTAGCTCTTCTCCGAGACGACGGGTGCAATGACGACGTCGCGCGGATCCTTTGCGATGGTGCCGCTCACTTGGCATCCTCCTCGGAGATGGCGTCAGCCGATCCGACGAACTGCTCGTAGGCGGCCTGGGTGAAGATCACGTCGTCGGACACCAGCACGTCGTACGTGTTCAGCTGGTCGACGTAGAGGACGTGTACTGCGGGTACGTTGCGCACCGACAGCGCGGCGACATCGTTGGCACGCTCGATGACGACGAGCAGGCGGGGCCGCTCGGAGATCGCACGCAGGGTCTCGATGGCACCCTTGGTCGACGGCTTGTCGCCGGTGACCAGGGACTCGAGGACGTGGATACGGCCGTTGCGTGCCCGGTCGGAGAGTGCACCGCGGAGAGCGGCGGCAATCATCTTCTTGGGGGTGCGCTGGCTGTAGTCGCGGGGCGTCGGTCCGTGGACCACGCCACCGCCGGTCATGTGAGGTGCGCGGATCGAACCCTGGCGGGCACGACCGGTTCCCTTCTGCTTGAACGGCTTGCGGCCTGCGCCGCTCACCTCGGCGCGGGTCTTCGTCTTGTGCGTACCCTGACGGGCAGCCGCAAGCTGGGCCACGACGACCTGGTGCAGCAGGGGGATGTTGGTCTGTGCATCGAAGATCTCAGCGGGGAGATCGACCTTTACAGTGTTGGCAGCCATTTGGCTATGCTCCCTTCACGGCGGTGCGTACGAGGACGACCTGGCCGCGGGCGCCGGGGACGGCACCCTTGATCAGCAGCAGCGACTTCTCTGCGTCGACAGCGTGAACCCTGAGGTTCAGCGTGGTCTGACGAACGGCGCCCATGCGGCCTGCCATTTTCATTCCACGGAAGACGCGGCTGGGGGTGGATGCTCCACCGATGGAACCGGGCTTGCGGTGGTTCTTGTGAGCACCGTGCGAGGCTCCAACACCGTGGAAACCGTGGCGCTTCATGACACCGGCAAAACCCTTGCCCTTGGTGGTGCCGATGACGTCGACCGTCTGGCCGGCTTCGAACATCTCTACGGAGAGTTCCTGACCGAGCGAGTAGGAGTCGGCGTCGGACGTCCGCAGCTCGACCACGTGACGGCGGGGCGTGACGCCTGCCTTCTCGAAGTGGCCGGCGAGCGGCTTGGTGACCTTGCGGGGATCGATCTGGCCGAAGCCGATCTGGACGGCGGTGTAGCCGTCCTTGTCCGCGCTGAGGAGCTGGGTGATGACGTTGGAGTCAGCCTGGACGACCGTGACCGGGATGAGGACGTTGTTCTCGTCCCAGACCTGGGTCATGCCGAGCTTGACGCCCAGCAGGCCCTTGACCTGGCGCGTAAGTGAAGTAGACATGTGTATCCGCTCTCCCTTACAGCTTGATTTCGATGTTCACGTCCGCAGGCAGGTCGAGACGCATCAGCGAATCGACGGCCTTGGGCGTGGGATCAATGATGTCGATCAGACGCTTGTGAGTACGCATTTCGAAGTGCTCACGGCTGTCCTTGTACTTGTGCGGGGACCGGATGACAACGAATACGTTCTTCTCCGTGGGCAGGGGCACGGGGCCCACTACCGTTGCGCCTGCGCGCGTCACCGTCTCAACGATCTTCCGTGCTGAAACATCAATGACCTCGTGGTCATATGACTTCAGCCGGATGCGGATTTTCTGTCCCGCCATGGCGTCTCGACTCTCTCTCTACATAACTGCCTGGGCAGTTCCGGTACGTACGTACATTTCCTGCGTCCGTTGTGCGACGCTTCCCCGCAGGCTGAATCCGGAAGAATTCCGGGTTCCTCACCCTGCCAGGGCTCCGACCCCCGCGCTCGGGCGTGTCGCTTTTCCTAGACACACACGGTCCGCGAATTCCGGCCGAGCCGAACGGGGTGGATTATATTTGGGCCGCACGTGCCGGCGGACCAGATCCCTGCATCAGGCATTATCCTGACCGGGAGAAGGTCTCAGACCGCGCGCGCGAGCGCTTGAACAACTTATCCAGTGTGGCAGAGACGCCGGGATAACGCCAATCGGGAAGCCCCTGCCACTCCCCTACCCGACGATCCGGACGACGCTCCCCCTCCGACCACGAACGGGCAATTCGCACTGGAGCATCGACACAGGAAGGGCCCCGCTGCAACAGCAGCGGGGCCCTTCCGAACATCACGTCGGCAGTCCGAAGACTACTTCAGGATCTTGGTGACACGTCCCGAACCAACGGTGCGGCCGCCTTCGCGGATCGCGAAGCCGAGGCCCTCTTCCATGGCGATGGGCTGGATGAGCGCAACGGTCATCTCAGTGTTGTCGCCGGGCATAACCATTTCGGTGCCCTCGGGGAGGGTGATGACACCGGTTACGTCCGTGGTGCGGAAGTAGAACTGCGGGCGGTAGTTCGAGTAGAACGGGTTGTGACGCCCGCCCTCGTCCTTGGCCAGGATGTAGACGTTGGCTTCGAAGTCGGTGTGAGGGGTGATGGAACCCGGCTTCACGATGACCTGGCCGCGCTCTACGTCCTCGCGCTTGATGCCGCGCAGGAGCAGACCACAGTTCTCGCCTGCCCAGGCCTCGTCGAGCTGCTTGTGGAACATCTCGATACCGGTGACCGTGGTCTTCTGGACCGGACGGATACCGACGATCTCGACCTCGGAGTTGATGGCCAGGGTTCCACGCTCGGCGCGGCCGGTGACGACGGTTCCACGACCGGTGATCGTGAAGACGTCCTCGACGGGCATGAGGAAGGGCTTGTCCTTGTCGCGCACGGGGTCCGGCACGTTGTTGTCGACAGCTTCCATCAGTTCCTCGACGGACTTGACCCACTCGGGGTCGCCTTCGAGGGCCTTGAGGCCGGAGACGCGGACTACAGGAGCCTCGTCGCCGTCGAAGCCCTGCGAGCTGAGCAGTTCGCGGACCTCCATCTCGACGAGGTCCAGGAGCTCCTCGTCGTCGACCATGTCGGACTTGTTCAGCGCGACCAGCAGGTAGGGAACGCCGACCTGGCGGGCGAGCAGAACGTGCTCGCGGGTCTGGGCCATGGGACCGTCGGTGGCGGCGACAACGAGGATGGCACCATCCATCTGGGCCGCACCGGTGATCATGTTCTTGATGTAGTCAGCGTGGCCGGGAGCGTCTACGTGTGCGTAGTGGCGCTTCTCGGTCTGGTACTCAACATGCGAGATGTTGATGGTGATGCCGCGCTGCTTCTCCTCGGGAGCCGAGTCGATCGACGCGAAGTCACGCTGCTCGTTGAGAGTGGGGTACTTGTCGTACAGCACCTTGGAAATGGCAGCCGTCAACGTGGTCTTACCATGGTCGACGTGACCGATGGTGCCGATGTTAACGTGCGGCTTAGTCCGCTCGAACTTTGCCTTCGCCACGGGTTCCTCCTAGAACGTTTGAGAAGAATTGCTTCCCAGCCGCGCTTTTCGCAGCTGAAACTCATGCAAGTCTACTGGGGGCTTTTGGTTTTGATGAAATTGCTGTGCGCTGCCGGCCCGACCGGGCCGGCAGCTGGAGAGGGGGCCGACCTGCCCTTGGACAGGCCGGCTCTCTCCGGAGATCCCGTTGCCGGGAGGGGGCTTACTCGCCGCGCGTCTTCTGGATGATCTCGTCGGCGACTGCCTTCGGGACCTCCGAGTAGCTGTTGAACTGCATCGAGTACACTGCGCGACCCTGGGTCTTCGACCGCAGGTCACCGATGTAACCGAACATGCCGGACAGCGGAACGAAGGCACGGATGACCTTCACGCCGCTGGCGTCCTCCATCGACTGCATCTGTCCACGGCGGGAGTTGAGGTCACCGATGACTTCACCCATGTATTCCTCAGGGGTGCGCACCTCGACGTCCATCAGCGGCTCGAGCAGGACGGGCTGCGCCATCCGAGCGGCTTCCTTGAACGCCATACGTCCGGCGATCTTGAAGGCCATTTCGGAGGAGTCGACGTCGTGGTAGGCGCCGTCGAGCAGCGTCGCCTTGATGCCGACGACCGGGTAACCGGCCAGCACGCCGTCGTTGAGTGCGTCCTGGATGCCGGCGTCGACACTCGGGATGTACTCGCGGGGAACGCGGCCACCGGTGACCTTGTTGTCGAACGCGTACATGACGCCTTCTTCAACCTCCATCGGCTCGATCGCGATCTGGATCTTCGCGAACTGGCCAGAACCACCGGTCTGCTTCTTGTGCGTGTAGTCGTGCTTGGCGACGGGGCGCTTGATGGTCTCGCGGTACGCGACCTGCGGCTTGCCCACGTTCGCCTCGACCTTGAACTCGCGGCGCATGCGGTCCACCAGGATGTCCAGGTGGAGCTCGCCCATGCCGGCGATGATCGTCTGTCCGGTGTCCTCGTTGAGGGACACCTGGAAGGTGGGATCCTCGGCCGAGAGCTTCTGGATGGCCGTGGAGAGCTTCTCCTGGTCACCCTTCGTCTTGGGCTCGATGGCCACCGAGATCACGGGAGCCGGGAAGCTCATGGACTCGAGGACGATCTGGTTCGCCGAGTCGGACAGGGTGTCACCGGTGGTGGTGTCCTTCAGGCCGATCGCCGCGTAGATGTGGCCGGCAAGGGCTTCCTCGACGGGAATCTCCTTGTTGGCGTGCATCTGGAACAGCTTGCCGATGCGCTCCTTCTTCGACTTCGTCGAGTTGGTCACCTGCGTGCCGGCGGACACCTGGCCCGAGTACACGCGGATGAACGTCAGCTGACCGAAGAACGGGTGCGTCGCAACCTTGAACGCGAGAGCCGAGAAGGGCTCCTCCGTGCTGGGCTTGCGCGTCAGCTCGGTCTCTTCGTCCCGGGGATCGTGGCCGATCATCGGGGGAACGTCGAGGGGCGAGGGCAGGTAGTCGATGACGGCGTCGAGCATCGGCTGCACTCCGCGGTTCTTGAACGCGGAACCGCAGAGGATCGGGTAGAGCTCGGAGTTGATCGTCATCTTGCGGATGCCGGCCTTCAGCTCCTCGATGGAGATCTCTTCACCCTCGAGGTACTTGTTCATGAGCTCGTCGGAGGACTCGGCGACGGTCTCGACGAGCGACGCACGGTACTCCTCGGCCTTCTCCTGGAGATCGGCGGGGATCTCCTGGACCTCGTACTTCGCACCCATGGTCACGTCACCCTTGGCATCGCCGGGCCAGACGAGGGCACGCATGTGGAGCAGGTCGACGACGCCGATGAAGTCGTTCTCGGCGCCGATCGGGAGCTGCAGCACGAGGGGCTTGGCGCCCAGGCGGCTGATGATGGTGTCGACGGTGAAGTAGAAGTCGGCGCCCAGCTTGTCCATCTTGTTGACGAAGCAGATACGGGGAACTTCGTACTTGTCGGCCTGGCGCCAGACGGTCTCCGACTGGGGCTCGACGCCCTCCTTGCCGTCGAACACGGCGACGGCGCCATCGAGGACGCGCAGTGAGCGCTCGACCTCGACGGTGAAGTCGACGTGCCCGGGGGTGTCGATGATGTTGATCTGGTTGTTCTCCCAGAAGCAGGTCACGGCGGCAGACGTGATGGTGATGCCGCGCTCCTTCTCCTGTTCCATCCAGTCGGTGGTGGAGGCGCCGTCGTGCGTCTCACCGATCTTGTGGTTTACACCCGTGTAGAACAGGATGCGCTCGGTAGTGGTGGTCTTGCCGGCATCGATGTGGGCCATGATGCCGATGTTGCGGACCTTGTTGAGGTCGGTAAGCACGTCCTGTGCCACGGTGTCTCCCTTATTACGAAAATGGAGTTCTGCTGGACCGCCGGCCGGGCCGTCCCTGGTGGGGTCGCGCCCCGGCCGGCAGATCTGCTACCAGCGGTAGTGTGCGAAGGCCTTGTTCGACTCGGCCATCTTGTGCGTGTCTTCACGGCGCTTGACTGCGGCACCGAGACCGTTGGACGCGTCCAGGATCTCGTTCTGGAGGCGCTCGGTCATGGTCTTCTCGCGGCGGGCCTTGGAGTAGCCGACGAGCCAGCGAAGGGCCAGGGCGGTCGAACGACCGGGCTTGACCTCGACGGGGACCTGGTAGGTGGCTCCACCGACACGGCGTGAACGGACCTCGAGGGTCGGCTTCACGTTGTCCATGGCCTTCTTGAGGGCTGCCACGGGGTCGCCGCCGGACTTGGCGCGTGCGCCTTCGAGGGCACCGTAGACGATGCGCTCTGCAGTGGACTTCTTGCCGTCGACGAGCACCTTGTTGATCAGCTGCGTGACCAGGGGCGAACCGTAGACGGGATCGAGTACGAGCGGCCGCTTGGGGGCCGGGCCCTTACGAGGCATATTACTTCTTCTCCATCTTTGCGCCGTAGCGGCTGCGGGCCTGCTTGCGGTTCTTCACGCCCTGCGTGTCGAGCGCGCCACGGATGATCTTGTAGCGGACACCGGGAAGGTCCTTCACACGTCCGCCGCGCACGAGCACGATGGAGTGTTCCTGAAGGTTGTGACCGACACCGGGGATGTAGGCGGTAACTTCGATGCCACCGTTGAGGCGCACGCGGGCGACCTTGCGGAGAGCCGAGTTCGGCTTCTTCGGGGTGGTGGTGTAGACGCGGGTGCAAACGCCGCGCTTCATGGGGCTGCCCTTGAGTGCGGGCGCCTTGGTCTTGGAGACCTTAGGTGACCGGCCCTTGCGGACCAGCTGGTTAATCGTAGGCACTTTCGTGTTCTCCGTAATGTCAGAAGATGAGATCCCTGTCGCCCTACTCCGCGGTTGCGGCCGCTTCGCAGGGCCGCGCCATCCGGAGGTCGGGATGATCAGTCGTTTGGCGCACCACCAACGAACAAGCTGCCGCGAAACGACTGTAGGCGTGCGAAAATGTGGCATTCGTTGTACAACTTACGTACAACGCGGAGATACGTTTCGCAACGCCGATCCTTTGCCACACAAACAATTGGTCCTCAGTCTACCAGAGATCCGGCACGCCCCGTCGCGCACCCCGCTCCCCCTGTGGTAGGGCGAGCACGGGGTGAACGGGAAAGGCCCCGGACCGTGGGGTCCGGGGCCTTTCCGTCCGACGGGGTTCAGCGGAAGTCGCTGTTGCCCATGTCGTAGTCGTCCAGCGGGATGGCGTGGAACTCGGGGCTCAGGCCACCCTCGACACCGGCGTAGTCGAAGTCGCTGAACGCGCTCGGACCGGTGAAGAGGTTCGCCTTGGCTTCCTCGGTGGGCTCGACCGTGACCTTCGTGTAGCGGTCCAGGCCGGTACCGGCCGGGATGAGCTTACCGATGATGACGTTCTCCTTGAGGCCCAGCAGCGGATCGCTCTTGCCTTCCATGGCGGCCTGCGTGAGGACACGCGTGGTCTCCTGGAAGGAAGCGGCCGACAGCCACGACTCGGTGGCGAGCGACGCCTTGGTGATACCCATGAGCTCGGGACGGCCGGAGGCCGGCTTCTTGCCCTCGGACACCACGCGACGGTTCTCGTCCTCGAAGCGGCGACGCTCGGCCAGCTCACCGGGGAGCAGGTCCGATTCGCCGGACTCGATCACGGTGACGCGACGCAGCATCTGGCGGACGATGACCTCCACGTGCTTGTCGTGGATGCCCACACCCTGGCTGCGGTACACGCGCTGGACCTCGTCCACCAGGAACTCCTGCGCCTTGCGGGGGCCCAGGATACGCAGGATCTGCTTCGGGTCGACCGCACCGAAGACGAGCTGCTGCCCGACCTCGACGTGGTCGCCGTCGGCGACCAGGAGGCGTGCACGCCGGAGGACCGGGTACGCGATCTCCTCGGAGCCGTCATCCGGGGTGACCACCAGGCGAAGCTGCTTCTCGGCATCCTCGATGGTGACGCGCCCTGCGACCTCGGAGATCGGGGCGACACCCTTGGGGGTACGCGCCTCGAAGAGCTCCTGGATACGGGGCAGACCCTGGGTGATGTCCTCCGCCGATGCGACACCACCGGTGTGGAAGGTACGCATGGTCAGCTGGGTACCGGGCTCACCGATCGACTGTGCGGCGATGATGCCGACGGCCTCTCCGATGTCCACGGTCTTGCCGGTCGCGAGCGAACGGCCGTAGCACAGGGCACAGGTTCCGACGCTGGACTCGCAGGTGAGGACGGAGCGGACCTTGATCTCGGCGATACCGGCCTCGAACAGTTCACCGATGAGCACGTCCCCGACATCGGAGCCCGCGGCAGCGAGCACCTCCCCCTTGGAATCGACGACGTCGGTGGCCAGCGTACGTGCGTACGCCGAGTTCTCGACCTCCTCGTGCAGCACCAGCTCGCCATCGGCGTTCGGCACGGCGATGGTGACCTTCAGGCCACGCTCGGTACCGCAGTCGTCCTCGCGGACGATGACGTCCTGCGAGACGTCGACCAGGCGTCGGGTCAGGTAACCCGAGTTGGCCGTACGCAGGGCGGTGTCGGCGAGGCCCTTACGGGCACCGTGCGTCGCGATGAAGTACTCCAGGACCGACAGGCCCTCGCGGTACGAGGACTTGATCGGACGAGGGATGATCTCACCCTTCGGGTTGGCCACGAGGCCACGGATACCGGCGATCTGGCGGACCTGCAGCCAGTTACCACGGGCACCGGAGGACACCATGCGGTTGATGGTGTTGTCCTTCGGCATCGCGTCGCGCATGGATGCGGCGACTTCGTTGGTCGCCTTGTTCCAGATGTCGATGAGCTCCTGGCGGCGCTCCTCGTCGGCGATGAGGCCCTTGTCGAACTGCGACTGGACCTTGGCGGCCTGCGTCTCGTAGCCCTCCATGATGCCGGCCTTGTTGATCGGCGCGGAGATGTCCGAGATGGCGACGGTGACGCCCGAGCGGGTTGCCCAGTAGAAACCGGCGTCCTTCAGGTTGTCCAGCGTTGCCGCCGTGACGACCTTCGGGTAGCGCTCCGCCAGATCGTTGACGATCGTCGAGAGCTGGCCCTTGTCAGCGACCTTCTCCACCCAGGGGTAGTCCAGGGGAAGCGTCTCGTTGAACAGCACCTGTCCGAGCGAGGTCTCGATCAGCGCCGGCGTACCGGGCTCCCAACCCTCGGGAGCCTCGATGTCGGCACTGGGCACGAAGTTGTCCACGCGGATCCGGACCACCGAGTTGAGGTGGAGCGAGCCCATGTCGAACGCCATGATCGCCTCGGCGACGCTGGTGAAGACGCGGCCTTCGCCGGCACTTCCCTCACGCTTGGTGGTGAGGTGGTGCAGACCGATGATCATGTCCTGCGAGGGCAGGGTGACCGGGCGGCCGTCGGACGGCTTCAGGATGTTGTTCGAGGAGAGCATCAGGATGCGCGCCTCGGCCTGGGCCTCGGGGCTCAGCGGCAGGTGGACTGCCATCTGGTCGCCGTCGAAGTCCGCGTTGAACGCACCACAGACCAGCGGGTGCAGCTGGAGGGCCTTGCCTTCCACCAGCTGCGGCTCGAACGCCTGGATGCCGAGGCGGTGCAGGGTAGGTGCACGGTTCAGCAACACGGGGTGCTCGGTGATGATCTCTTCGAGGACGTCCCACACCTGGGGGCGGTAACGCTCGACCATGCGCTTGGCGCTCTTGATGTTCTGCGCGTGGTTGAGGTCCACCAGGCGCTTCATCACGAACGGCTTGAAGAGCTCCAGGGCCATCTGCTTGGGCAGACCGCACTGGTGCAGCTTCAGCTGCGGGCCGACGACGATGACCGAACGGCCCGAGTAGTCGACGCGCTTGCCGAGGAGGTTCTGGCGGAAACGACCCTGCTTGCCCTTGAGCATGTCCGAGAGGGACTTCAGGGGACGGTTGCCCGGTCCGGTGACCGGACGGCCGCGGCGGCCGTTGTCGAACAGGGAGTCGACCGCTTCCTGCAGCATGCGCTTCTCGTTGTTCACGATGATCTCGGGAGCTCCGAGGTCCAGCAGGCGCTTGAGGCGGTTGTTCCGGTTGATGACGCGTCGGTACAGGTCGTTGAGGTCGGACGTCGCGAAACGGCCACCGTCGAGCTGGACCATGGGGCGCAGTTCCGGCGGGATCACCGGCACGGCGTCGAGGACCATGCCCAGGGGGCTGTTCGTCGTCGTCAGGAACGCGTTGACCACCTTGAGACGCTTCAGGGCACGCGTCTTCCGCTGGCCCTTGCCGTTCTGGATGATGTCGCGCAGCATCTCTGCCTCGGCGGGCATGTCGAAGTTCTCGAGGCGCTTCTTGATCGCCTCGGCGCCCATGGAGCCCTCGAAGTACAGGCCGTAGCGGTCGCGCAGCTCGCGGTAGAGGCCTTCGTCACCCTCGAGGTCTGCGACCTTCAGGGTCTTGAAGCGCTCCCACACCTGGACGAGGCGCTCGATGTCGGCGTCGGCGCGCTTGCGGACGTTCGCCATCTGGCGGTCGGCCGAGTCACGTGCCTTCTTCTTGTCGGCAGCCTTGGCGCCCTCGCCCTCGAGACGGGCGAGCTCGTCCTCGAGGTCCTTGGCGATCGCGGCGATGTCGGAGTCGCGCTGGTCCGTCATCTGCTTCTTCTCGAGGTCGTGCTCGGCCTGGAGGTTCGGCAGTTCGGCGTGGCGGTTCTCCTCGTCGACCGACGTGATCATGTAGGCCGCGAAGTAGATGACCTTCTCGAGGTCCTTGGGAGCAAGGTCGAGGAGGTAGCCGAGGCGCGAGGGGACGCCCTTGAAGTACCAGATGTGCGTGACGGGAGCAGCAAGCTCGATGTGGCCCATGCGCTCACGGCGCACCTTGGCACGGGTCACCTCGACGCCGCAGCGCTCACAGATGATGCCCTTGAAGCGCACGCGCTTGTACTTGCCGCAGTAGCACTCCCAGTCACGGGAAGGGCCGAAGATCTTCTCGCAGAAGAGGCCGTCCTTCTCGGGCTTGAGCGTGCGGTAGTTGATGGTTTCCGGCTTCTTGACCTCGCCGTAAGACCAGCCGCGGATTTCGTCCGCGGTGGCAAGGCCGATTCGCATGAGGCCGAAGGAGGATTCGCTGGACATAGGGTCCCTGTTCTCTCTTTGTTCTCTAAATTCTTGAAGTCTCGTGGGGTGCGGCGGGAAGTGGAATCCCCTACCGGTCCAGGGAGGTGCCCGGAGGAAGGCGGCTTCAATATTTCAAGGCCGCCCAGCGGCCGCAGAAATTTCGTTGCCGCCGTTCCGGGTACCGGACTGGACCGGTCGGGTGAACCTAGACTTCCTCGACGGAACTCGGCTCGGCCCGTGAGAGGTCGATGCCCAGTTCCTCCGCGGCCCGGAAGACTTCTTCATCCGAGTCACGCATTTCAATCGTGGTGCCGTCGGTGGAGAGGACTTCCACGTTCAGGCAGAGCGACTGCATTTCCTTGATCAAGACCTTGAAGGACTCGGGAACGCCCGGCTCGGGGATGTTCTCGCCCTTGACGATGGCCTCGTACACCTTGACGCGTCCGTGGATGTCGTCCGACTTGATGGTGAGGAGTTCCTGCAGCGTGTAGGCCGCACCGTAGGCCTCGAGGGCCCACACTTCCATCTCACCGAAACGCTGTCCGCCGAACTGCGCCTTACCACCCAGCGGCTGCTGCGTGATCATGGAGTACGGGCCGGTGGAGCGCGCGTGGATCTTGTCGTCCACCAGGTGGTGGAGCTTCAGGATGTACATGTAGCCGACGGAGATCGGGTCCGGGAACGGCTCGCCGGAGCGGCCGTCGAACAGGCGCGCCTTGCCGGACTCGCCGATGAGGCGCTGTCCGTCGCGGGTGACGTTCGTGGATCCGAGCAGGCCGACGATCTCGTCCTCGGTGGCGCCGTCGAACACAGGGGTTGCGACGGTGGTCGAGGAGATCTCCCGGGGAAGGTTCGGGAGGTTCTTCATCCACTCGGGCTCGCCCTCGATCTTCCAGCCCTGCTTGGCTGCCCAGCCGAGGTGGATCTCGAGGACCTGGCCCACGTTCATGCGTCCGGGGACGCCGAGCGGGTTCAGGACGATGTCGACGGGGGTGCCGTCCTCCAGGAACGGCATGTCCTCGATCGGGAGGATCTTGGAGATGACGCCCTTGTTGCCGTGGCGGCCCGCGAGCTTGTCGCCGTCGGTGATCTTGCGCTTCTGTGCCACGTAGACGCGGACCAGCTGGTTGACGCCCGGGGGCAGCTCGTCGTCGTTGTCGCGGTCGAAGATGCGCACGCCGATGACCGTTCCGGACTCGCCGTGGGGGACCTTCAGCGAGGTGTCGCGGACTTCGCGGCTCTTCTCGCCGAAGATGGCGCGCAGCAGGCGCTCCTCGGGGGTCAGCTCGGTCTCACCCTTGGGGGTGACACGGCCGACGAGGATGTCGCCGGCTTCGACCTCGGCACCGATGTGGATGATTCCGCGCTCGTCGAGCGCACCGAGGACCTCCTCGGAGACGTTCGGAATGTCACGCGTGATCTCCTCGGCACCGAGCTTGGTGTCGCGGGCATCGACTTCGTGCTCCTCGATGTGGATCGACGTCAGGACATCGTCGGAGACGATGCGCTGCGACAGGATGATCGCGTCCTCGAAGTTGTGACCCTCCCAGGACATGAACGCCACGAGCATGTTCTTGCCCAGTGCGAGCTCGCCCTGGTCCGTGGACGGACCGTCGGCGATGATCGAGTTGTACTCGAGGCGGTCGCCCTCGGAGACCAGGACGCGCTGGTTGTACGCGTTGCCCTGGTTCGAGCGGGCGAACTTCATGATCGGGTAGTTCGTCTCGGTGCCGTCGTCGTTGAGGACGCTGACCAGGTCGGCCGACACCTCCTTGACCACGCCTGCCTTCGTCGCGGTGACGGCGTCACCGGCGTCGACGGCCGCGTTCTTCTCCATGCCGGTGCCCACGAGGGGACGCTCGGAACGGAGCAGGGGCACGGCCTGGCGCTGCATGTTCGCACCCATGAGGGCGCGGTTGGCGTCGTCGTGTTCCAGGAACGGGATCATCGCGGTCGCGACGGACACCATCTGGCGCGGGGAGACGTCCATGTACTCGACCTCGGCGGGCTCGACGAGCACGGGCTCGCCGGAACCACCACGCGTCCGCACGAGGACCATGTCCTCGGTGAACGTGTTGTTCGCATCGAGGGGCGCATTCGCCTGGGCGATGAGGCGCTCCACCTCGTCGTCGGCGGTCAGGTAGTCGATCTGGTCGGTGACGATGCCGTCGACGACCTTGCGGTACGGGGTCTCGATGAAGCCGAACGCGTTGATGCGGCCGTACGAGGCGAGCGAACCGATGAGGCCGATGTTCGGGCCTTCAGGGGTCTCGATCGGGCACATGCGTCCGTAGTGCGACGGGTGGACGTCACGGACTTCCATGCCTGCGCGGTCACGGGAGAGACCACCCGGGCCCAGCGCGGACAGGCGACGCTTGTGCGTCAGGCCGGCGAGCGGGTTGTTCTGGTCCATGAACTGCGACAGCTGGGAGGTTCCGAAGAACTCCTTGATGGCGGCCACGACGGGACGGATGTTGATCAGGGTCTGCG
The DNA here is from genome assembly GCF_054510975.1 of Arthrobacter rhamnosi. Lineage (NCBI taxonomy): Bacteria > Bacillati > Actinomycetota > Actinomycetes > Micrococcales > Micrococcaceae > Arthrobacter > Arthrobacter rhamnosi. The sequence goes on from NZ_JBTNDN010000001.1 coordinate 351,263, forward strand.
GCGTGATGGCCTCGACGTCCTGGGTGGTCATCCGCTCGCGGACGACGCGCTCCATACGGGACAGGCCCGTGCGGACCTGGTTCTCGATGAGCTCGCCCACGGCGCGGATGCGGCGGTTGCCGAAGTGGTCGATGTCGTCGACCTCGACGCGGAGCTCGACGTCCCCGCCGTCGCGCTTGCCGCCGAGGGTCTTGTCACCTGCGTGCAGGGCGACCAGGAACTTGATCATCGCGACGATGTCGTCGATGTTCAGCACCGAGGCGTCGGAGTCCGTGAGGTCCTTGTCGATGCCAAGCTTGCGGTTGATCTTGTACCGGCCGACCTTGGCGAGGTCATAGCGCTTCGGGTTGAAGTACAGGTTGTCCAGGAGGGTCTGGGCAGCCTCGACCGTGGGGGGCTCGCCCGGACGCAGCTTGCGGTAGATGTCGAGGAGGGCGTCCTCGCGGGTCTCCGTCGCGTCCTTCTCCATGGTGGCGCGGATGGAGTCGTACTGGCCGAACTCCTCCAGGATCTGGCCTTCGGTCCAGCCGAGGGCCTTGAGGAGCACGGTGACGGACTGCTTGCGCTTGCGGTCGAGGCGGACGCCGACCTGGTCGCGCTTGTCGATCTCGAGCTCGAACCAGGCACCGCGCGACGGGATGATCTTCGCACTGAAGATGTCCTTGTCACTGGTCTTGTCCGCGGTGCGCTCGAAGTAGGCGCCGGGTGAACGGACGAGCTGCGACACGACGACACGCTCGGTGCCGTTGATGACGAAGGTGCCCTTGTCGGTCATGAGGGGGAAGTCACCCATGAACACGGTCTGCTGCTTGATCTCGCCCGTGTTGTTGTTCATGAACTCGGCCTTGACGTACAGGGGCGCGGAGTAGGTCGCGTCGCGATCCTTGCACTCGGCCATCGTGTACTTGGGGTCTGCGAATTCCGGCTCGGAGAAGCTCAGGGACATGGTGCCCTGGAAGTCCTCGATCGGGGAGATCTCTTCGAAGATGTCGGCCAGCCCGGAGGTCGTGGCTACACCCTGCAGCCCCTTCTCCAGCGCTTCCTCAACGCGGGCCTTCCAGCGCTCGTTGCCGACGAGCCAGTCGAAGCTGTCCGTCTGGAGGGCGAGAAGATTGGGAACTTCAAGCGGTTCGTGAATCTTTGCGAATGAGAGCCGGGGTGCGGCGCCGTCGGCGTCGACCTGGCTGGTAGCGGTTGCATTATTAGAGGTGCTCGGGGCGACCAAGAGGGATCCTTCCACAGACCGTCAGGCTTGTCAGCGCATTCGCCTCAGCACCGCCACCGCAGTATGCTGCGGGGATCTCAGTGCCCACCAGTGTCCGCCCGCGTGACCCCAACCGTATGGCCAGGTTAAACAACGAGAGCAGAGCAAAGCCCACCGCTATATGAAGGCTGAGGTTTAGAGGGAAGACGCAAAGAACTACGTTACGGCATGCGCAGCGTAAAGTCCAATAGCCCCTCTCCCCTCTTCGCGTCAAGCCCGCCACACCTGGTGGGGACGACGTCCTGCCGGTAGCATCCGGCGGCCGGGGCCGTCCTACCCCGTGGCCGGCTCCGGCAGCGGCCCCGTGCTGGTATCGCCGCGCAGCCGCTTGACGATGAGTTCCGCGCTGATGAGGCACATGGGGATGCCGATGCCGGGAACCGTGGAACTCCCCGCGTAGAAGAGGTTACCGACCTTCGCGCTGCGGTTCGAGCCGCGGAAGAAGGCGCTCTGCTTCAGGATGTGGGCCGGCCCCAGCGACGTGCCGCGCCACGCGTTGAGGTCGTCGGCGAAGTCCTGCGGGCCGTAGCTGCGGCGGACGACGATGCGCTCGGCGAGATCGGGGATACCCGCCCAGTCGGAGATCTGGCCGATGACGGCGTCGGCCAGGTCCTCGACCTTCGCGTCTCCCCCGCGCTCGAGCCCTCCCCTGCCGATCGTGACATCCGCCGGGATGGGCACGAGGACGAACACGTTCTCGGAGCCCGCCGGGGCCACGGATCCGTCCGTGGCGCTCGGTCGGCACACGTACAGCGACGCCGGTGACGGCACGGAGGTCTCCTTGCCGAAGATACGCCCGAAGTTGTCGCGCCAGTCCGTGGTGAACAGCAGGGTGTGGTGTTCGAGCTGCGGCAGGCTTCCCCGGACGCCCAGGTAGAGGAGCAGCGCACTGGGACCGGGCACGCGCTTCTGCCAGTACCCTTCCGGGTACGTCTGCAGGTCCGCCGGCAGCAGCGTGGTCTCGGTGTGGTGGAGGTCGGCGGCGGACACGACGATGTCGGCACGGATCGACGCCGTCGCACCGTCCGTGCGGTAGGTGACCCCGCGCACCGTCGCGGCCCGGCGGTCCAGGGGGGACCTGCCGGGCGTCCGGGGCTCGGTGTCGATCGAGACGACGTCGGCGTCGGTGCGGATCTCGACGCCGGCGGCCACCGCGACCCGGCGCATCCCGTCGATGAGGGTGCTGAAACCGCCCATCGGGTAGAGCACGCCGTCGTCGAGGTCGAGGTGGCTCATCAGGTGGTACATGCTCGGCGCGTCGAAGGGCGAGCTGCCGAGGAACACGGCCGGGTAGCCGAGGATCTGCTGGATGCGCGGATCCTTGAAGCGCTTCTCGACGAAGGACTGCAGCGGCTGGAGGAGCAGCGATGCGATCCCCGGGAGCCGGGTGAGGACGTCGGGCCGGACGAAGGGCAGGAAGGACTGGAAGGTCGAGTAGAGGAAACGCTTCTTGGCGATCTCGTAGGCGTCCTCCGCGGAGTCGAGGTACTTCGACAGCTGCTCGCCGGCGCCGGCCTCGAGGGATTCGAAGAGCTTGGTGACGGCCTCCCGGTCCGCGGGGACGTCGACCGCTCCGCCCTCCTCGAAGACGACGCGGTAGCCGGGATCGAGCTTCACGAGGTCGAGCTGCTCCGCGGCGCTCGTGCCCATCAGCCGGAAGAAGTGGTCGATCACTTCGGGCATCAGGTACCAGGACGGGCCGGTGTCGAAGCGGAAACCGTCCTGCTCCCAGGAACCGGCGCGGCCGCCCACCTGTCCGCGCTTCTCCAGGAGGGTGACGCTGTGCCCTTCACGGGCCAGCAGGGCCGACGTCGCGAGCCCGCCGATCCCGCCGCCGATGACGACGACGTCCTTGGCTGCCACGCGTGTCCGTCCACTCTGCTGGGGTGTCATGCCGACCTCTCCTGCGCGGCGAGTTCCGGTGCCGCGCGACCGGTGAAGGCTTGCGCCAGGATGCGGAGCTTGACCGGGGTGGGGACCCGGACCCGCGCCCGGAGGAGTTCCTCGGCCGGCGTCCGGCGCAGCCTCGCGGCGAGCTCGGTGAAGAGTCCCTGCGCGAGGGTGACGGCGCGCCGCGGTGTCGGGGGCAGGCCCGGGAGGGCTGCGGCCGAGATGCGCAGGTCCCGGTCGATGTCCTCCAGGAGGCGGAGCTTGTCCGCCTCCGTGAAGCTCCCCGGCCGCACGCCCGGGAAGTAGCTGCGGCCGAGGGTGGAGAAGTCCTCGGCGAGGTCCCGGAGGAAATTGATCTTCTGGAAGGCGGCGCCCAGGTGCCTCGCGCCGTCCACGAGCACGGCGTCCTCCTCCGGCGTCACGGTCCGGCCGACGAGGAAGGCCCGCAGGCACATCAGCCCGACGACCTCCGCGGACCCGTAGACGTACAGGTCGAAGGACTCCTGCGTGTGCTCGCTCCGCGTGAGGTCGGCGCGCATGGAGGCGAAGAAGGGCCGGGTGAGGTCGACGCCGATGCCCGTGGCCCGGGCCGTGAGGGCGAAGGCGTGCACCACCAGGTTCGTGCTGTAGCCGGTGGTCATGGCCGTCTCGGTGTCACGCTCGAGGTCGTCGAGGAGTCGCCCGACCTCGTCCACCGACAGCCCCGCTCCGGCAGCGGCGCCGTCCACGACCTCGTCGGCGACGCGCACCAGCGCGTACACGGACTCGATGGAGGCGCGCGTGGTGCGGTCGAGGATGCGCGAGGCCATCCCGAAGGACGTCGAGTAGCACTGGATGACCTCGGCGGAGGTCCTGAGCGCTGCCGCGTTGTAGCGTGCGAGCGGATCGTTCACGCCCACTCAGTGCACCCTGTCCACGACGGCCGTCACCACGGGGTGGAGGGCGGACCGCAGTGCGGAGGGCACGACGTCGGAGTCGAGGTGGGTGCGGGCGCGTGCGGCGTACTCGGCGGCGAGGTCCGAGGAGTAGTCCTTGGCACCGCTGTCGACGAGGATGCGCCGGACGAAGTCGGCGTCCGCCGCGGACATCCCGGGACTGCCGACGAGGGCCGAGATGTCCTCCCATTCCGGCCGCGCGGAGACGTAGGACAGGAGCGCGGTCCGCTTGCCCTCGCGCAGGTCGCCCCAGTTCGTCTTCCCGGTGCGAGTCTCGTTCCCGAAGACACCGAGCAGGTCATCGGCGATCTGGTAGGCGATGCCGGCGTCCCGCCCGAAATCGCCGAGGCGGGCGATGAGCTCCTCATCCGCGCCGGCGAGGACGGCACCTGCCTGCAGGGGGCCCTCGAAGGAGTAGACGGAGGTCTTCAGCCGGGCCATGTCGACGATGGCCTCCAGGGACGGCATGGCCGGATCCAGGGAGGTCTCGATGTCGAGGAACTCCCCCGCGGCAGATGCGAAGACCGCCTCGTCGAGGATGTCCCCGAGCCGGCGCCGAACGGCGGGGGGCGCCTCGACCCGCTCGAGCAGCCGGTAGGCGTTGGAGAGCGCCAGATCCCCGGCGATGACCCCGGCGGAGAGCCCGACGTGGTGCGCTCCCTCGGGTGACATGCCTGCCCCCTCGGCGAGGGTGCGGTAGCGGCCGGAGACGTTCGGGATCCCGCGGCGGACGAAGTCGCGGTCGATCACGTCGTCGTGCACGATCAGGGCCGTGTGGAGCAACTCGAAGGCGGCACCGACCTCGGCCGCATTGGCGAGGTCGCGGCCGCCGAGCATCTGGTAGGCGGACATCACCATGCGGGGCCGGAACCGCTTCCCGCCGGCGGTGCACCGCTCGAGGGTCTCCCAGAGGGCGTGGTAGCCCGGTCCGATCCTCGCGGCGCGGGCCTTGGACTCCTCGAAGAACCGCTCCAGCGCACTCTCGACCTGTTCGAGCCCGGCGGGCTCGACCAGCAGAGTGTCCATGTCCATAGGTAAAGTAAACAACGGATATGGCGCCCTGACGACACGTGGGGTGTATACAGCCGGGCGGCCGCCCAGCTGGAGCGAACCCCGCGTACCGCCCGGACGATCAGCGAAAAGAGTGCCACGATGGCGAGCGAAGCAGGATACACGGCGCAGCGGACGGGCATCGACGGCGCTACGGGTCCGGAGACAGAGGTCGTGGTGCTGCTCGCCGAGGACGGCACTCCCGTCGGAACGCACTCCAAGGCGACCGTCCACACGCTCGACACCCCCCTGCACCTGGCCTTCTCCACCCACGTGTTCGACGACGCCGGGCGCATCCTCGTCACGCGCCGCGCCCTGGGCAAGAAGGCCTGGCCCGGCGTCTGGACCAACTCCTTCTGCGGGCACCCGGCACCCGACGAGCCGTTCGAGAACGCCGTCCACCGGCGCGCCGCCCAGGAGCTCGGACTTCGGGTCGCGGACATCCGGCCCGCCCTGCCGGATTTCAGGTACCGCGCCGTGGACGCCTCCGGCATCGTCGAGAATGAGATCTGCCCCGTCTACACGGCCGTGGCGGACGGCCCCGTGGCTCCGCTGCCCGCCGAGGTCATGGACTACCAGTGGGTCGGTGCCCCCGACCTCGTGCACGCCGTCACCGCGACGCCGTGGGCGTTCAGTCCCTGGCTCACCCTGCAGCTGCCCCTGCTCTACCCGCAGGGCGCCGACGGCCCCGGGCCCCGCGACATCCCCTGACGCCGACGCGGCGGAAGCGCCACCGAAAAGTCCTAGTCTGGTAGCGGCACCATTTCAACGACGAAAGAGAGTTTCGCCATGGCGACACCCACGCCATCCCCCGACGACGTCGTCCTCGTCGGAGGCGCCCGCACACCCCTCGGGCGCCTCAACGGGCAGCTCGCCTCCTTCACCGCCGTCGAGCTCGGCGCACTGGCCATCACGGGAGCGCTGGAGCGCGCGGGCGTCGCCGCCTCCGCCGTGGACGCCGTCATAATGGGTCACGTGGTCCAGGCCGGCTGCGGCCAGAACCCGGCCCGGCAGTCCGCGATGAAGGCGGGCATCCCCTGGAACGTCCCGGCCGTCACCGTCAACAAGGTCTGCCTCTCCGGGCTCACCGCAGTGATCGACGCCGCCCGCCTGATCCGCGGCGGCGAGGCGCGCGTGGTCGTCGCCGGAGGCCAGGAGTCGATGACCCGCGGACCCCACCTGCTGCCCGGCTCCCGCCAGGGCTGGACCTACGGGTCCATCCCGGCCCTCGACTCGGTGGCGCACGACGGCCTGACCGATGCCTTCGACGACGAATCGATGGGAGCGTCGACGGAGCGCGGGAACGTGCGCCTCGAGATCGACCGCACGGCCCAGGACGCGGTCGCGGCGGCGTCGCACCAGCGGGCGGCCGCCGCGACGGACAGCGGCGTGCTGACCGAGGAGATCGTCCCGGTCCGGGTGCCGCAGCGCAAGGGCGAGGACGTCGTCCTCACCACCGATGAGGGCATCCGGCCGGCCACCACCGTCGAGTCCCTCGCGAAGCTCCGGCCGGCGTTCAACCCGGACGGCGCGATCACGGCGGGCAACTCCTCGCCCCTGTCCGACGGCGCCGCGGCGCTCGTCGTGACCACGCGCGCCTACGCGGAGGAAGCCGGCCTGACGGTGCTGGCCGTCGTCGGACGGCCGGGCCAGGTCGCGGGACCGGACAATACGCTCCACTCGCAGCCGTCCGAGGCGATCAAGCAGGCCCTCGGGCGGGCCGGCTGGACGGCAGAAGACCTCGACTTCATCGAGATCAACGAGGCGTTCGGGTCCGTGGCCGTCCAGTCCCTCAAGGACCTCGACTACCCCCTCGAGAAGTGCAACATCCACGGCGGGGCGATCGCCCTCGGCCACCCCATCGGTGCGTCCGGCGCGCGGCTCGCCCTCCACGCCGCGCTGGAGCTGGCACGCCGGGGCACCGGCAGGTCCGCCGTGAGCCTCTGCGGCGGCGGCGGCCAGGGTGAAGCCCTCCTCCTCTGGCGCTGACCGGGTCCGGCCCGGAACACGAAAGAGCCCCGCTTCGCGAGAAGCGGGGCTCTTTCGTGTACTGCAGCAGCATCGGCCTGCGCCGGGCTGCGGGTGCAGCGGGTGTTACTTGAGGGTGACGGTGGCGCCGGCGGCCTCGAGGGCCTCCTTGGCCTTGTCTGCGGCTTCCTTGGTGACGCCCTCGAGGACGGCCTTGGGGGCGCTGTCGACAACGTCCTTGGCTTCCTTGAGGCCCAGCGAGGTGAGGGCGCGAACTTCCTTGATCACTGCGATCTTCTTGTCGCCAGCAGCCTCGAGGACGACGTCGAAGGAGGTCTGCTCCTCTTCGGCGGCTTCGCCGGCTCCGCCACCGGCGGGGCCCGCAACTGCAACGGCAGCAGCGGTGACATCGAAGGTCTCCTCGAACAGCTTTACGAAGTCCGAGAGTTCAATGATGGACAGTTCCTTGAAAGCTTCAATGAGCTCTTCGTTGGTGAGCTTCGCCATGGGAGGCGTCCTTCCTTTAGTGGTGCACTGCACCGGAGTGTGGGGATCGAAGGGAAACTAGTTCGCTTCGGTTGCTGCGGCTTCCTCGGCGGGAGCCTCCGCGGCAGCTTCTGCAGGAGCAGCGGCTTCCTCGGCAGCGGGAGCGTCAGCGTCGGCTGCAGGTGCAGCGCCGCTTCCCTCCTCGAGCTTGATGCGCAGTGCATCGACGGTGCGGGCCAGGGCGGACATCGGTGCCTTGAGGACACCTGCCACCCGGGCGAGCTGGAGTTCGCGCGACTCGAGGGCTGCCAGGGCAACGACCTCGGATGCGTCGAGGGCCTTGCCCTCGAAGATTCCAGTCTTGATGACGAGCTTCGGGTTGGCTTTCGCGAAATCCGTGAGGCTCTTGGCCGCAGCAACGGCGTCACCCTTGATGAAGGCGATCGCGGTGGGTCCGGACAGCTGGCCATCGAACGCGTCGATGCCGGCTTCCTTTGCCGCAATGCCCGTCAAGGTGTTCTTGACGACGGAGAACTTGGTGTCCGTGCCAAGGGCACGGCGCAGTTCCTTGAGCTGAGCAACAGTGAGCCCGCGGTATTCGGTCAGGACAGCCGCGGTGGAGTCCTTGAAATCGGTGGTGATCTCGTCCACTGCAGAAACCTTTGTTGGCGTTGCCATAACCCTCCTTCCGGGGAATATGCGCCGGTCTTCCAGCTCCAATAAAAAACGCCCCGCGCAGATGCACGGGGCTTTGCTCGACACGGGCACAGGCCGGTGGAGAGGAGCTTCGTTCACCTGCGTAGGCCGTCCCTCACGGGAACTTTCGGATCCTGTTCCTTTTCCGGGCCGCGCAGGAGTGCGCTGCAGGAAAGTGGAGATGGATCGACCGACGGTCTTTGGTAGTTAAAGCGTACGCGACCCGGCGGACTCGGCCAAATCCACGCTAGGCGAGGGTCTTCTGCCAGCCGGCCGTGCGGCCCGACGGACGGAAGCCGAGTGCGACGTTGATGCCGAGCATGGAGGTGTTCTCCTCGGCATTCCACGTGTAGATGCGCTGTGCCGTCGGCCATTCGTCGAACACGCGCCGCAGGTTCGCCGCCTTGAGCCACAGGCCCAGTCGATGCCCGCGGTGCCCGCGGAGCACCAGGGTGTCCTCCTGGTACACCACGGCGGGCTTCGACTCCGACCGGTCGAGGATGGTGTGCCCCACCAGCTGCCCGCTCGCCGTGTGGCGGACGGCGCAGACCAGGCTCGAGGCGCCGGCGGTCCGGGAGCGGTCCTCCTCCCGCCGGATGCGGTCGGCGTCCCACGCCTCCTCCTCCTGGGCGAAGCCGCCGAGCGGCGGATCGGTGCTCATCCTCCGGCGCAGGAGCGCATAGTCGTCGAGAAGGTCCTCCGGGCAGCTGTCGGTCCAGCCCACGAGGTCGTAGTCCCCCGACCCTCCGGCGCGCGCCTCGCGCTCCTGCCGGGCGACGCCGTCCCGCCCGCCCTCCACGGCGGCGAGGTGGAGGACGCTCTGCCGATCCACCTGCACAAGCTCGAATCCCGAGCGCATGGCAAGGATGGCTGACGGATCGGTTGCCGGGAACGAGCCGGCGCCCGAGGCCGGCATGAGGACGGGACCGGCCTCCGGCCCCTCATCGGCACGCGCGTCGCTCCAGGCCATCGCGATGGAGCGGCCCCGGTCCGCCATCTCCTGCTCCGCGAAGGCAAGGAGCGCGGTGGCGATCCCCTGCCTCCGGTGGGACGGCAGGACCGCGATCTGCACGACGGCGCTCCGCAGGTTGTCCCTGTGCGGGATGCCGATGCCCACGTTCGCGACGACGGTGCCGCGATCCCTCGCGACGGCCAGGACGAACTCCCGATCCGCCGTCGGCTGGTCCCTGGCGAGCCGCTCCGCCGGATCCATGCCGTGGTCGTCGTGGCCCCAGATCGCACGCTCGACGGCGTCTGACACTCGGGCACTCTGTGCGAAGTCGTTCCCCTCGGGCCCGGCGAGGGTCTCGGGGACGCGGAGCAGGCTGATCGCCGTCATGCGCCGAGCATAGACCTACCGGTCGGGGTCCCGGCCGGACCGGACGCCCTTAAACGCAGAAGCCCCGCGGCTCGCGCCGCGGGGCTTCTGCAGGGTCGGCCTTAGGATGCGAAGACCTTGGTGACGTTCGGGTCGACGGGGATGCCGGGACCGAAGGTGGTCGAAACCGTTGCCTTCTGGATGTAGCGGCCCTTCGAAGCCGAAGGCTTCAGTCGGAGGATCTCTTCAAGTGCTGCGGCGTAGTTCTCGCCCAGCTTCTGCTCGTCGAAGGAGACCTTGCCGATGATGAAGTGGAGGTTCGAGTGCTTGTCGACGCGGAAGTCGATCTTTCCACCCTTGATGTCGGTGACAGCCTTGGCGACGTCCGCTGTGACCGTACCGGTCTTCGGGTTCGGCATCAGGTTGCGGGGGCCGAGGATCTTTCCGAGGCGTCCCACCTTGCCCATGAGGTCAGGGGTTGCAACCGCGGCGTCGAAGTCGGTCCAGCCGCCGGAGACCTTCTCGATCATGTCGTCGGAGCCGACGAAGTCAGCGCCGGCCGCGATGGCCGCCTCTGCCTTCTCGCCGGTCGCGAAGACCAGGACACGGGCGGTCTTGCCGGTGCCGTGGGGAAGGTTCACGGTGCCACGGACCATCTGGTCCGCCTTGCGGGGGTCCACTCCGAGACGGAAGGACACCTCGACCGTGGCGTCGAACTTGGAAGGGTTGGATTCCTTCGCGAGGACTACCGCTTCGAGGGGGGCGTACTGCTTGTCCGCCTCGATCTTCGCGGCAGCGTCCTTGTATGCTTTGCTGCGCTGTGCCATCTGCTTGTTCTCCTTATGCAGTCGTGGTCTGCGGACCGCGCCGGGCCCTGCCACTCACGCCGTCGTCCGCGGGATGCGGCGCCGTCGTGCTGTGAAATGGTGGTGTGCCCTGTCCGGCAGTGCCGGACGGAGCGGGAGGAAGGGGTATTAGCCCTCGACCGTGATGCCCATGGAGCGGGCGGTGCCGGCGATGATCTTGGCAGCTGCCTGGACGTCGTTGGCGTTGAGGTCTTCCATCTTCATGGTGGCGATCTCTTCGACCTGGGCGTTGGTCAGCTTGGCAACCTTGACGGTGTGCGGCGTGCCCGAGCCCTTGGCGACTCCGGCTGCCTTCTTGATCAGCTCGGCTGCCGGCGGGGTCTTGGTGATGAAGGTGAACGAGCGGTCCTCGTACACCGTGATCTCCACGGGGATGACGTTTCCGCGCTGGGATTCCGTGGCGGCGTTGTATGCCTTGCAGAATTCCATGATGTTGACACCGTGCTGGCCAAGTGCGGGACCAATCGGAGGAGCCGGGTTGGCGGCGCCTGCATTGATCTGCAGCTTGATGAGGCCGGTGACCTTTTTCTTGGGGGCCATGAAAGGGTCCTTCTCTTGCATTGCGTTCCCGCGGGACAGGAGCGTCCCGCAGGGTGGTGGCCGTCATGGCGTGACGGCCTTCACGACGGTTCCCGGCCAAGCACGCCGGGATTCGTCGAAGCTTTACTGGATCTTGGTGACCTGGTTGTAGGAGAGCGTGACCGGGGTCTCGCGCTCGAAGATCGAGACGAGCACGACGAGCTGCTGCGACTCGTGCTTGATCTCGGAGATCGTCGCCGGGAGGGTCTCGAAGGGACCCTCGTTGACGGTGACGGACTCGCCGACCTCGAAGTTGACGGTGGCGGGGGTGAACTGGGGCTGGACCGGCTTGCCCGACTCGGCGTCGGTGTGGACGATCGTGTGCTCGAGCATCGAGAACACCTCGTTGAGGCTCAGCGGGACCGGGTTGTGCGCATTGCCCACGAAGCCGGTGACGCCCGGCGTGTGGCGGACCGCACCCCAGGACTCGTCGGTGAGTTCCATGCGGACCAGCACGTAGCCGGGGATGCGCACGCGGTTGACGATCTTCCGCGTGGTGTTCTTGATCTCGACGACCTCTTCCATCGGCACCTGGATCTCGAAGATGTAATCTTCCATGTCCAGCGTCTGGATGCGGGTCTCGAGGTTCGCCTTCACGCGGTTCTCGTAGCCTGCGTAGGAGTGGATGACGTACCAGTCACCCTCCTGGCGGCGGAGCCGAGCCTTGAAGGCGGCAACGGGGTCCTCGGCGGGAGCTTCCTCCGAAGCCTCCCCGGCCTCGTCCGCGTCGGATGCGGCGGCATCGTCGACGGCGTCCGAGGCGGTGGCCTCGATCTCGTCGTCGTCGGCATCCGCGTCTACGTCGTCGCCGGTCTCGTCGGCCTCCACGTCGTCGGCGAGGAGCCCGTCCTCGGCGGCGACATCGGTAGCGGCAGGGTGGTCAGCCGCGTCGGAGTCGTCCGCAGGCACGTCGGGGTCGAAGGCGTCGACCTCCGCCTCCGTTCCGTACTCCTCGTTCTCCAGACCATCTTCGGGAGTGATCTGCCGTTCGAGTTCTTGCTCGGACACCTAGCCGCCTGCTTTCTGACATTCTTCGAAAGTTGTTCTGCTTGCCTGTACTCGGCCCGACACGTCAACAGCGGTGCCGGAACCCGCATTCCCGGAGGACGGCGTCAGCTGTCGCCGAAGACCCACACCGCGCCGGCCCCGAACAGGAGGTCCAGGGCGGTCACGAGGAGCATCATGATGACCACGAAGGCGAGGACGGTGATGGTGAACCGAACCAGTTCCCGGCGGGTGGGCGTGACGACCTTCCCGAGTTCCGCGAGGACCTGGCGGATGAACAGCATGATGCGTCCGAAGAACCCGCGCTGGGGAGCCTTCTTCTCGGAGGGGCTTCCCTTGGAGCTGCTCGCAGCCGTATCGGTCACCGTCAACCTCATCAATCTGTGTGGTGTTCCAGCCGGACCACCAGTGGCGCCCCCAGCTGATCATGTTTACCGCCGCGCGGGGCCTGTGCCTGCGCCGGGGCTTCGTGATCTGTTTCTGCCGGGCCTTCGCGATCAATCCGCGAAGGCCACGCGCAGGGCAGACAGGACTCGAACCTGCAACCTGCGGTTTTGGAGACCGCTGCGCTACCAATTGCGCCACTACCCTTTGGTTCGAAACCGATACAGCGTCCACTCCGGCCGGCCCGGTGCGGGCAGGAACCATCATGGTGTTTCAACACCGAGGATCAAGTCTACGCAATCACCGCCGGAACGTCGAACCGGGGTACCCGGACCGCGCCCCGGAGTGGGTCGGACGGTCCCCGAACAGTGCCCGAACAGTCGCCAGCCCGCCCCGGACGGACCCGCCGGGGTACCCCCGGCCCACGACGCGGCGACACCCGATGCGGTCCCGGGCGGGGGCCACCGCCTAAGCTGGAAGCTGCCACGAAGACCTCACGGAACGGGACCCGATGAACGCGACGACCGACGACTCCACCCGCGCAGCACTCCCCCGGATCTCCCGGCGGATCGGCTCGATCGCGGAGTCCGCAACGCTGGCCGTGGATGCGAAGGCGAAGGCCCTCAAGGCTGCGGGCCGGCCCGTCATCGGTTTCGGTGCCGGCGAACCGGACTTCCCGACGCCGGACTACATCGTGGACGCCGCGATCGCGGCCGCCCGCCAGCCCCGTTTCCACCGCTACTCCCCCGCCGGCGGCCTCCCCGAGCTCAAGCAGGCCATCGCGGAGAAGACGCTGCGCGATTCCGGCTACGCCGTCGACCCCACGCAGGTGCTCGTGACCAACGGCGGCAAGCAGGCCGTCTACGAGTCCTTCGCCACTCTCCTCGACCCGGGGGACGAGGTCCTGGTCCCCACGCCGTTCTGGACCACCTATCCGGAGGCCATCCGGCTCGCGGGCGGCGTTCCGGTCGAGGTGTTCGCCGGGCCTGAGCAGGGCTACCTCGTGACCGTGGAACAGCTCGAGGCGGCGCTGACACCGCGCACGAAGGTGCTGCTGTTCGTCTCGCCCTCGAACCCCACCGGAGCGGTGTACGGCGCCGACGCGGTCCGCGAGATCGGCGAGTGGGCTGCTGCACGTGGGCTGTGGGTCGTCACGGACGAGATCTACGAGCACCTGACGTACGACGGCGTGCCCTTCACGTCGATCGCGACGGCAGCTCCCTCCCTCGGGGACAGGGTGGTCATCCTCAACGGTGTGGCCAAGACGTATGCGATGACCGGCTGGCGCGTGGGCTGGATGGTCGGCCCGAAGGACCTCGTCAAGGCTGCGACGAACCTGCAGTCGCACGCGACGTCGAACGTGTCGAACGTGCCCCAGATGGCGGCCCTCGCCGCTGTCTCCGGGCCGCTGACGGCGGTCGACGAGATGAAGGTGGCCTTCGACCGCCGCCGCCGCGCCATGGTGGCGGCCCTGAACGAGATCGAGGGCGTCGAATGCCCTACCCCGCACGGCGCCTTCTACGCCTACGCGGACGTGCGGCCGCTGCTCGGCCGGAGCTTCGACGGCGTCACCCCCGCCACGTCCGCCGAGCTCGCCGCGCTGATCCTGGAGAAGGTCGAAGTCGCCGTCGTGCCCGGTGAGGCCTTCGGGCCGAGCGGCTACCTCCGTCTGTCCTATGCGCTCGGCGACGAGGACCTCGCGACGGGTGTGGGACGCCTGCAGGAGTTCCTCGGTTCCGCCCGGTAGGCGGCTCCTCAGAGCAGCTTGCGCTCCGTCGCCCAGCGCGTGAGTTCGTGCCGCGAGGACAGCTGCAGCTTCCGGAGCACGGCCGACACGTGCGTCTCGACGGTCTTCACGGAGATGAAGAGTTCCTTCGCCGTCTCCTTGTAGCTGTAGCCGCGCGCGATGAGCCGCATGACTTCGAGTTCGCGTGCCGAGAGGCGGTCGAGTTCGTCGTCGACGGCGACCGACGCGGTCCCGAATGCATCCAGGACGAAACCGGCGAGCCGCGGGGAGAAGACGGCGTCCCCCGAGGCGATACGCTGCACGGCGTCGGTGATCTCGGGGCCGGAGATGGTCTTGGTGACGTAGCCGCGCGCACCGGCGCGGATGACGGCGACGACGTCCTCGGCGGAATCCGAGACACTGAGGGCCAGGAAGCGCAACGCCGTGCCGAGGGTGCTGCAGCGGTGGATGACTTCCGCTCCCCCGCCGCCGCGGCCTCCGGGCAGGTGGACGTCGAGGAGGACGACGTCGGGCGCCGTGGCACCGATCACCGCTTCCGCCTCCTCGACCGTCGCTGCCTCGCCGAGGACGCGGATCACGGGCCCGAGCGCGGCCCGGAGGCCGGAGCGGAAGATCCCGTGATCGTCGACGATGACCACGGACACCGTTCCCGGTACTGCCGCGTCCGCAGGTAGGTTCTCGCTGTCCACGTGTCTCCCACTTCCTGGCCGTTCCCCGGCCGTTGTTCCCTCTGCCTGTTCCCTCTGTCGCGCCCCTGTCATGCCCTGCCGTGGCCGGGCGGTTGCCTACGCAGCGCTTCCGGCCTGCCGCGGCAGCCGGAGCCGTACCTCGGTGCCGTCCCCGTCGCTGCGGAGCTCGGAGGACCCACCATGGCGGAGCATCCTGCTGGTGATGGACTCCCGGATCCCGAGGCGGTCCGCCGGGACGGCTGCCGGGTCGAAGCCGCTGCCCCTGTCCCGAACGAACACCTCCACGGAGTCCGGGCCCGCCTCGAGGTAGACGGAGACGGCCCCTCCCGCGTGCTTCGCCGCGTTCAGCATCGCTTCCCTCGCTGCCTGCGCCAGGGCGTCCTCGCCCGCTCCCAGCACTGCATCGCCGACGGCGACGACCGTGACGGGGTGCCCGTAGCGGTCCTCGATCTCGCCCGCCATCCCGCGGAGGCGTTCGGCGAGGCTGCCGGGATCCCTCGCCGGGTCCGCGAACAACCACTGGCGCAGTTCCCGCTCCTGCGCACGCGCCAGGCGCAGCACGTCCGTCTCGGAGTCCGCGCGGTTCTGGATGAGCGCGAGGGTCTGCAGGACGGAGTCGTGCAGATGGGCCGCGATCTCGGCGCGCTCCGTCTCCCGCACCCGGGCCGCCCGCTCCATCTCGAGATCGCGCCAGAACTTGAGGCCCCACGGCGCGAGGACCAGGACGACGCCGGCGAGGACGGCGAGCACCGCGACGAGGGTGGCCATGGTCAGCGTCCACGAGCCGCTGCTGGACAGTGCGACGAGTACGCCCGCGATGACGAGCACGATGCCCGCGAGCAGGCGCAGCACCCCACCCGCCCGTCCGGCCCCCGCACGGTTCATCACCCTGGCCCGACGCACGGCGTCGAGCTGGGACCAGGCAAGGGCGGCACCGGTCGCCACGACGGCGATCGGGACGAGGAAGCCCCAGTTCACCGGCAGCCCCAGCAGCTGCACCACGATCACGGCCGCCGCGACCAGCAGCACCGTACCGAAGAGGACCTCCCGCCGCCCGGCGCGCAGCGTCCGCTCCCGCCAAGACTCGGGGTCGAACGGGCCCGCCGCCGGACGGGATGCGGCTGTCCCGGCCCGCGCGTCCGGCCGAGTCTTCCCGTTCTTCGCGCCGACGTCCTGCATGAAGGCGGCCGGGCCTGTCGGCCGTCCGTGTTCCGCGGCCTTGTCCGCCGCCGTCGGGACAAAGATCCAGAGCCATGCGTACAGGAAGACCCCGGCGCCGGACGCCAGGGTCAGCACGGCCATGCCGATGCGGACCCAGGAGCGCTTGACCCCGAGGTGCACGGCGAGCCCGGCGCAGACGCCGGCGATCACGCCGTCGGATCTGCGCAGCAGCGGGGGCCTCATACCCCCATCCAAGCACGACGGCGGGCGCTCGGGGCCGTTCCCCGGTGCCAATCAGGGTCTAATCAGGGTCCGCTCAGGGTAGGCCCCGATAGCCGCGCCGAGCGGCCACCGGAAGGATGGGAACATGACTTCAGCACCCTCACCAGGCGGGCCGTCCTGGCAGCATGAACCGGCCGCATCGCATCAGGCGGAACGTCCCGCCTCGTCCTCGTTCTTCCGCTGGATCCGGGGCCTCGACATCACCCGGACGCCGGACCGCTGGGTAGGGGGTGTCGCAGGTGGCGTCGCCCGCCGCACCGGCCTCGACCTGGCCCTCGTCCGCGGCCTGATCGTGGTCCTCGCGGTCTTCGGCGGCATCGGCGTCCTGCTGTACGGGCTCGCCTGGGCGCTGCTGCCGGAACCCGATGGGCGCATCCATGTCGAGCAGGCCGGGCGGGGCTCCTGGACCTCCGGGCTGACGGGAGCCGCCGTGCTCGTGGCCATCGGCCTGTGGCGCCCGGACGTCTCCGCCCATGACGGCGGAGCCGGTGGCCTGCTGTGGACGCTGTTCTGGATCGGAGCCGTCGTCCTCTTCGTCTACTGGATCGCCAATCGGTCCGGCAGGGGCGGCGCCCGTCCCGGCAGCCCGTACCCGGGCCCCACCGGCGGTGGATCCGGCCAGCCGCAGCCCTTCGGCCCGATGCCCTACGGTCCGGCGGAACCCCCGGCACCCCCGGCTCCCGGCCCGTCCAGCGGCCCGTCCGGGCCCGGCTACGGACAGTCAGGAGCATCCGGCGCGTCCGCATTGCCCGGGGAACGTGCACCCCTCTCGGATCCCGGAGACGACGACGGTGATCCCGCCGAGGGCTCCCCCGATGCGTCCCCGGAACCCTCGCCACAGCCCTCTCCCCAGTCCTTCACGCAGACCTATCCCCTGCCCTACCAGCCGGCGCCCTGGGCCGCGGGGCCCGGTTACCCGGCGGCCGACGCCGCATGGTCCTCGTACGCGGGGGAACCGGAGAACGTCCCCCAGGCCGTCCGGAACCACCGGGCCAGCCGCATCCGGCCCTCCGGATCGGTGACGGCCCTCCTTCTCGGCGGGGCGACCATCACCGCGGCGGTCCTCCTCGTGCTGGACTACACGCGCATCCTCGACGTCGCCAACCCGGCCGCGGTGGCGCTCGCAGCAGCCGCCATCGTGCTCGCGCTCGGCATCGTCGGACTGGGCGTGCGGGGACGGAGCTCGGGCCTCGTGGGCGTCACGGCTGCGCTGGCGACCCTCGGCGCGCTCATCGCATCCCTCACGATCGTCGGCGGCTCCTGGGTCGTCGCGCAGGAGACGACGACCACGCCGGCGTCACTCCAGGCGGCGTCCGACGGCTACAGCGTCATGGCAGCGCAGGCCACGATCGACCTCACCGCCCTGCCCTCACCCGCACGGGACGTCGTGGTTCCGGTGAACTCCCTCGCCAGTGACGTCACCGTCATCGTTCCGCAGGACGTGCCCGTCGAGGTACGCACCCGGATGGCCCTCGCCAATGCGGACGCCCTGGGAACGACGGCGGACCCGGACACCCTGTCGCCCGCCTTCCGGGGCGACGGAGGCGTCCTCCAGTTGGGCCGGGGCCAGCTGAACCCCGACGCGACAGGAGCCGCCCTGATCCTCGATGTGCGGGGCGCCATGAGCAATGTCACCATCCTCACCGCAACCGAGACCGACATCGATACCGGTACCGGCATCGATGGCACCTTCCCGCCGCAGAGCACCGGAACCACCACTACAGGAGACACACCATGAGCACATCGATCACCGGACCGGAACGCCGCCCGCGCGTCGTCACCATCGTGTGGGGAGCTCTGATCCTCGCGGTCGCCGGCCTGGTCCTGCTCGGCCAGTTCGTCGCACTCGACATCGACCCCGTGGTGGTGGCGCTCGGCCTGCTCATCGGCGTCGGAGTGTCGCTCGTCGCCGGGGGCATCCTGTCCCTGCGGACCCGCACGACGACCGACAGCCAGGACGACGACGCGCTCCACGCTCCGGGATACTGAGCGGACACCGGCCATGTCAGCACCATCCGTTTCGCCCTACTCCTCCCCTGTCCCTTCCAGATTCCCTTCCTCTTTCCAACCTCCGTCCCCATCGAAAGGCACTCCGATGCAACCCCTCTACAGCTTCCTCCGCTCCTCCCCCATCAAGCGGGCTCCCGGCGGTATCCTCGGCGGCATCGCGTCCGGCATCGCCCGGCAGTACGGCTGGCGCGTGAGCTACGTGCGCATCGCGATGCTGCTCAGCTTCCTCCTCCCGTTCATCGGCCTCCCGCTCTACCTGGTCCTGTGGCTCCTGCTGCCCAAGACCGACGGCAGCATCGCCCTGGAGCAGCTCCTCAGGCAGCGTTAGGGACCGGCCGGCAGAAACCGTCCTGCACGAACGCAAGGGGCATCCGCACTTCCGCGGATGCCCCTTCCTCTTGCCGACCTCTATTCGCGCACCGAATTGCGGAGTATCGTTCGCTGCATTCCCACCTCCAGGGTCATCGTCATCCGACTCTCGCGCACCATCGCCGCCACGCTGGGCCGCTGACCTCGCCGCACGGCTCCCCACCATTCCGTCGTCGCCGCCGGGTATGCGGCTTCAAGCTTTGGGAGGCAGAAGTGGCACTCAAATCCAAGTTCGCTGTCGTGCTGGCGGTCACTGCTCTCCTTGGGGGGCTCGCCACGTCGGTCGCCAGTGCGGCGGTAGTGCAGGTGCTCGCGACGGTCGAAACTGCCCCAATACCCGGAACGCCGGATGCCGCGGACGACCCGGCCGTCTGGATCCATCCGACCGACCCGTCGAAGAGCACCATCATCGGCACGGACAAGAGCAGGGACGGGCACGGTCTCGTCGTCTACGACCTGTCCGGACGGCAGTTGTTCTACTACCCCGACGGGCGGATGAACAACGTCGACGTGCGCTACAACTTCCCCCTCGGCGGCAGTCGCGTAGGCCTGGTCGGCGTCTCGAACCGGGAACGGAGCCTTGACTTCTACAAGGTCAACGATGCGGACGGCTCGCTGACGAAGGCCGGCAGCTTCCTGCCCACCGCCAACATCGCGACGCCCCGCGGGTTCTCGTTCTACCACTCCCCGGACACCGGCAAGTACTTTGCCTTCGTCACCGATGTCGGCAAGGTGGAGCAGTGGGAACTGGACGGCTCCACCGGATCTGTCACCGGCAAGCTCGTACGCAGCTGGACGATGAGCGGTCCCGCCCACACCGAGGGCCTGGTGGCCGATGATGAGATGAAGCGGCTCTACATTGCGCAGGAGGACATCGGCGGGATCTGGCGCTACGGGGCCGAACCCGGAGACTCGACCGCCGGAACGAGAGTCGTCAGCACCACTGAGAATGGCGGTGACATCGTCCAGGACATCAAGGGCATCAGCATCTACTACGGTAGCGGCGGTACCGGTTACCTGCTGGCCGCCAGCCAGGGATCCAACCGGTTCCACGTCTACGCCCGGGACGACAACCGCCCGTTGGGATCGTTCGCCATCCCCGCCGGGAACGGGATCGATGCCGTCACCGGCATGGACGGGATAGACGTCACCAACTTCGGCGTTGGCGGGCCCTTCCCCCAGGGCTTCTTCGTCACGCAGGACACGTCGAACGAAGTACGCCAGAACTTCAAAGCGGTGCCATGGCAGTCCATCGCTGGCGCCTTCTCGCCCGCTTTGCTCGTTGATGCGGCCTACGACCCGCGGAAGATCGGGGCCGGCACCGCCTCTCCCACTCCGCCTGACACCACCATCACGAGCAAACCGGCGAACCCCACGACCTCCACCTCGGCCCAATTCGGCTTCACGTCGACGTCGACGGGTGCGACCTTCGCCTGCGCGCTCGACGCGACGCCGTTCACCAGTTGCGTAAGCCCGGTCTCCTACTCTGGCTTGTCGAGTGGCTCGCATACCTTCCAGGTGCGTGCCTCTGACCAGAACGGTGCTGACCCCACCCCCGCGAGCTATACGTGGACCGTTGGCACGACACCTCCGGCGACCGACACCACGCCCCCGGAGACGACGATCACGTCGGGACCACCCGCGACGACGACGTCGACCAGCGCCTCCTTCGCATTCACCTCGAGCGAAGCCAATTCGACCTTCCAGTGCAGCCTGGATGGAGCGTCGCGCGTCGCCTGCACCTCGCCCCGAACCTACACCGGGCTGTCCATCGGTTCCCACACCTTCAGTGTCTGGGGCACCGACGCAGCCGGAAATACAGACCCGACAGCAGCGGCACAGTCCTGGAGCGTCGGCCCGATCGGCACGGGCGGCAGCAGCATCGTCCGGGAGTCGGTGAGCGAAGCCGCGAACACCACAGCGAGCACCACGCTCACCATCCCCAAACCGGCCAACGTCGCCCAAGGAAATCTCCTCGTCAGCTGCCTCTCCCTGAACGGCGGTAGCATCGCCACGACTGGTGCCCCGGCCGGGTGGACACGGCTGGCAGCAGTGACCATCATCGCAAACCCGAAGGTCTACGGCTACTACAAGGTGGCCACTGCGTCCGAACCGGCAAGTTATTCCTGGACGACAACTTCGACGACGAGCGGAGGAGGTATCGCGAGGTACTCCGGCGCCTCAGGGCTTGACACCGCTGCAACGTCCGCAACCGGCACGGCAGCATCCTCGGGAACCGTCCCAGCAGTGACCAGCACGACCGCGAACGCGATGCTCGTCGGATGCATGAGCGTCAACTCCGGTTCGGTTACCCTCACCTCGCCGGGCGGGATGGCACAGGCAGTCGAGACCGGCGCACGCCGTTTCGAGATTGCCGACGAAAGTCAACCCAGCGCTGGGTCAAGCGGGGCGAAGACGTGGAGCTTCAGCGCCGTCCGCGAATGGGCCGGTTGGTTGGTTGCGCTTCGACCGACGACCCCTTAACTCCCCTCGGACCGATTTGCGGGGCGAGGCAGGAACGAGCGCACGGCGAGCAGGATAGGAGCAAGGGCGGCGGACCGCCTCGTTTCCGGAGTAGCGGCACAGCAGCGAGAGCCTGCGGGACGGTGGTGTACCTGCAAGGATGGATGC
Organism: Arthrobacter rhamnosi; assembly: GCF_054510975.1. Lineage (NCBI taxonomy): Bacteria > Bacillati > Actinomycetota > Actinomycetes > Micrococcales > Micrococcaceae > Arthrobacter > Arthrobacter rhamnosi. Next base: position 372,593 of record NZ_JBTNDN010000001.1, read on the forward strand.
CGTGCCGAAGACCTCCACCCCCCGCAGCTTCCCCCGCCTGCTCATCGCGTCCTGCGCGTTCCTCTTCGTCTCCGGCTACTTCGTGGTGCGGTTCCCGGACGTGGACGGCGCGAGCTATGCGTCCTACGGCTTCAACCTGCTGATCGCGCTGCCGGCGTTCGTCGCACTGGTACGGCAGTTGGGTAGCGCCCGCGGCGCGGCAGCGCTGGTGGCGGTGTCCGTCTTCGGCTACCTGATCGAAGGATTCGGCGTCGCGACGGGCGTGCCCTACGGCGATTTCCACTACGGGGATCCGCTGGGTCCCACGATCCTCGGCCTCGTGCCGTACCTGTTGCCGCTCTCGTACGTCCCGCTGGTGATCGGCGCGGTGGCCGTGGTGTCGGGCACCGGAACGGCCCTGCGCAGGATCGTCCTCGGTGGACTGCTGCTGGTCGTAATCGACGGTGTCCTGGATCCGGGAGCCGTGGCCCTCGGCTTCTGGATCTGGGAGGGCGGCGGTCCCTACTACGGCGTGCCACTCTCGAACTACGGCGGCTGGCTCCTCTCGGGGATCATCGCCTCGGCGCTCGTCACGTGGATCGGAGGGAGTCGCCTCACCGACCGCGCGCTGCAGCCGGGCCTGCTCGACAGCCTGCTCGTCTCGATGTTCCTCTGGCTGGGTGTCTGCATCTTCTCGGGGCTCGTCTTCCCCGCCGTGCTCGCCGCCGGACTGATCATCCTGCTGGTCCGCCGACGCCTGCAGCTCGCGCATGCGGTCGACCCTGTGCCTCGCGGCACGACAGGACTCGCAGCGCCGCGCCACTGATCAGGCGCCCCTGAGCAGGCGCCACCGAGCAGGCGCCCCGGAACGGCCGCCCCCCCTTAGGGACGGGGGTTACCTCCACCGTTGCCGACAGGAGGTGCGGAACCGATCAGAGGTCCTCGAGGAGGCCGGCCATCTGATCGATCTCGGCCTGCTGCGTCTCGGCGATGGTCTCGGCCAGCCGGATGGCGTCCGGGTCCCGGCCGTTGTCGATCTCGTCCTGCGCCATGGCGACCGCGCCCTCGTGGTGGGCGGTCATCGATTCGAGGAACAGGCGTGATGCCTCATCTCCCTCGGCGGCGTCGAGTTCGGACATCTGGTCCTCGCTCATCATGCCGTCCATCGATCCGGCGGAAGGGTCCGAGCCTGAGTCCGGCCCGGAGTCCGAGCCGGAGTCCATGGCGTGGCCTTCCATGCTCCCTCCGGCTTCGACGGGCTCGCCCCACGCCTCGAGCCAGCCGGTCATGGTCGCGATCTCCGGCTCCTGGGCGTCCCTGATCGCAGTCGCGAGGTCCAGCACCTCCGTGCTGATGCCGTCCTTCGACAGCATCATGTCGCTCATCCCGACGGCCTGCCGGTGGTGCGGGATCATCATCTGCGCGAACATCACGTCCGCGTCGTTGTGCTCCTCCGGCGCAGCGTCCGCGCCGGAGGTGGCACCGTCCGCGCCGGAGGTCGGAGCAGAGGCGCCGGAGGTCGGAGCAGAGGCGTCGGAGGTGTGGCCGGTGTGGGTGTCGCTGCCGCCCGAGGAGCCGCAGGCGGTAAGGGCGAGGGCCGTGGCGAGGGCCAGTGCGGACAGGGGGACGCGGCGCTTCATGGTGTATCGGATCCTTCGGTACTCGGGTGGAGCGGTCAGGCGGGAGACCCCAGGCGGGCCAGCAGCTTCTGGGTGGACATCATCGCCCCGCCGAGGACTGCCGGCAGCCCACCCCCGGGGTGGACCGAGGCGCCGACGCGCCAGAGCCACGGCCGCAGCGGATCCGAGTACCCCGGGACGTGGAAGGGGCCGCTCAGCCACGCCGGATGGACGGCCCCGTAGAGCGCACCGCCCGCGGAACCGTGCTCGCCGAAGTAGCCGGGATCCAGGATCTCGTAGGCATCGAAGTACTGCTCGACGGGCACGGGCAGCCCCAGCACCTGTGTGGTCCGGTCCAGTTCGCGGCGCACCAAGGGATCCTCGAGGGAGTAGCTCCTGCCGTTCGCCGGCGCGGTGAGGAGCAGCGCGAGGGTCGCCGACGCATTCGGGTAGACGCCGTGGGCCGGATAGTAGTTGGCGAAGGCCATGGTCTGCTCCGGTTCGTCCCCGGCTTCGAGGCTGGCGTAGAGCGCAGCGGGATCGTCGGGCAGGATCACGCCGTGGCGCGCGGTCCCCTCCGGGAGCGGTTCGGCGAGGACGGCGTAGATCCCGACGGCCGAGCAGGTGAGCTTCCTCGGTGTGCGCGGGCGCCGGCCCGCCAGCAGGCCGGTGAGCCGGGAGGCATCGAGCCCGCTGACGACGGCGTCGGCCGGGTAGGTCCCGGCTGCGGTGACCACCCGCCGTCGTCCGATGCGCTGCACCGGCTCTCCCGTGCGGATTTCCACGCCGGCGTCGACGGCCAGCCGCTCCAGGGCCAGCACCAGCTCATAGACGCCGCCCTCGGGGATCCAGACGCCGTCGTTCGCCATGATGGCGGGCATGCTCGCGTACAGCGCGGGCGTGCGGGTGGGGCTGACGCCGGCGTTGAGGGTGTGGATCGCGATGACCTCGCGCAGCCCCTCGGGCAGCCAGGGCAGGCTGTCGAGGTAGCTCCGCGTGGTGAGCCGGCGTCCGTACAGTCCGGCCAGCCTTGCCAGTGCGGGATACGCGGCCTGCTCCAGCGGTCCCGTGGTCAGCAGGCGCGAGATGTCGCCGCCGAGGATGCCGTGCTCGGCGGCGAAACGCTCCCACGCCGCGTGCCAGGGGTGCCCCTCCGGAACGGGCAGGGCGCACTCCTCGCCCCGGTAGTAGTAGGTGCCGACCTCCGGCAGCCGCTCCAGGCGGAGGGCCGCGACGTCCGCAGCGCTCGCGGCACCGGACGGTGCGACGGCGTCGAGCCGGCGCAGGAGTTCCTCCCAGACACCCGGGAAGGTGAACAGGGACGGACCGGTGTCCATGCGCTGTCCCGCCACCTCCACGCGACGGCTCTTCCCGCCCACGTGCCCGGCGGCCTCGAGCAGGGTCACGCCGTGGCCCGCCCGTCCGAGCAGCGCGGCGGCGGTCAGCCCGCCGATCCCGCCCCCGACGACGACGACGCGGCTCACCGGTAGAGGCCCAGCGTCAGGGCGGCCACGAGCTGCACGCCCGCCACGGTCCCGGCCACGTAGGGGAAGGCGATCGAGTACCGGTACAGCCGGTGGCCCGTTTCGGGGCGGGGGTCGCGGTACAGGCCCAGGAGCAGCCAGCCGGCGATGAGCGCGTTGATGACGGCGACCGGGATGTTGACGAGCGCGAAGCACACCGTCGCCGCAGCCCACCACGCGCCGCTCCAGGCCACCACGCCGCGAGCGCCCAGCCTGACCGCCGTCGTCGTGATGTCCGCTCCCCTGTCCTCGTCGATGTCCTGGACGGCGTCGTAGGTGTGCTTGGCCGCGCTCCAGGCCATCAGGCCGATCGCGGCGGCCCAGACCGGCTCGTCGCCGAGGGCGTAGGGCACGAAGACCAGGGGGAAGGCGTAGGCGGCGTTGCTGATCGAATCGAGGTAGGGCCGGGCCTTGAAGCGCAGTGGAGGCGCGGAGTAGAAGACGAAGACGAGCGCGTACAGCGCGAGCCAGGCGAGTGCCGCCGGGGGCAGCGTCGCCGCGAACCAGGCGAGGAACGGCACGTTGGTGACGAGGACCCAGAGCCAGATCGCCCGGACCTCGGAGGCCCGGATCCGGGCGCCCTCGAGCGATCCCTTGCGCGGGTTCAGGGCGTCCGTTTCCTGGTCGAAGATGTCGTTCACGCCGTAGATGAGCAGGTTGAACGGCAGCGTGAGCCAGGCCAGGAGGGCGAGGACCTCCCCGTCCCAGAAAGCGTCCGTGAGCCACATGCCGACGACACCGGTGCCCAGGGTGTTGATCCAGAGGACCGGTCGGGAGATATGGACCATGCGCAGCGCCGCTGGCGCGAAACCTGCCTGGGGCACTGCTGCGTCCTCCTCGGACCGGCGGGGGCGCAACGGACGGGTGGAGGCCGCTCGTGCGCCGGGTGCCCCCAGCCTACGTGCTTCCGGGACGGGCGCGACGCATCGAGGGGTGCGGGCCGGAGACCGATGTGACGCAGTCGGGTGGGCTTCCGCGGTGTGTCTAGAATCATAGCTGGGCCCGACGGCGTGCTCCTCAAGGACCATCCACCCCTCGTCGAAGGAACCCCAGCCACATGAAGATCGGAATCCTCACCAGCGGCGGCGACTGCCCCGGGCTGAATGCCGTCATCCGCGGCGCGGTGCTCAAGGGCATCAAGGTGCACGAGCAGGAGTTCGTCGGATTCCGGGATGGCTGGCGTGGCGTCGTCGAGGGCGACATCATCGACCTTCCCCGCCACGCCGTGCGCGGCATCTCCAAGCAGGGCGGCACGATCCTCGGCACCTCGCGCACCAACCCCTTCGAGGGCAAGGGCGGCGCGGAGGCCATCAAGGACAACATGGCGCGCCTCGGCATCGACGCGATGATCGCGATCGGCGGCGAAGGCACCCTCGCCGCGGCGAAGCGGCTCACGGACCTCGGCCTGAAGATCGTCGGAGTCCCCAAGACGGTCGACAACGACCTCGATGCCACCGACTACACCTTCGGTTTCGACACAGCTGTCCAGATCGCGACCGAGGCGATCGACCGGCTCCGCACCACCGGCGAGTCGCACAGCCGCTGCATGATCGCCGAGGTCATGGGCCGGCACGTGGGCTGGATCGCCCTGCACGCCGGCATGGCCTCGGGCGCCCACGCCATCCTGATCCCCGAGCAGCAGACCAGCATCGAGCAGATCGCCGAGTGGGTCGCCACCGCGAACGCCCGAGGACGCGCGCCCCTCGTCGTCGTCGCCGAGGGCTTCGTGCCCTCCCACATGGAGCAGGCGCACTCCGAGCGCGGCCTGGACACGTTCGGCCGGCCTCGTCTGGGCGGCATCGCCGACCAGCTCGCGCCGGAGCTGGAAGCACGCACGGGCATCGAGACCCGCGCGACCATCCTCGGCCACATCCAGCGCGGCGGCGTCCCGACGTCGTTCGACCGCGTGCTCGCCACCCGCCTCGGGATGGCCGCCGTCGACTCCGTGAAGGACGAGCTGTGGGGCACCATGGTCTCCCTCCACGGCACCGAGATCGCGCATGTCGGCTTCGAGGCGGCGCTCGGCAACCTCAAGCGGGTTCCGCAGCACCGCTACGACGAAGCCGCGATCCTGTTCGGCTGAGGTCCCCGTGGAACTCGACCCCGGCACGGTCTCGATCATCCAGCTCGCCTGGTCGCGTCTGCTGGGGCTCGACGACGGCGCGCTCGCCGACGGCGGCGAGAATCGCCTGTACAGCATCGACGACGACGCCTCCGTCCTGACGTTCGTGACACTGTTCGGCCGGGAGGTCCTTCGGGGCCCAGCGTGGGCCGTCGACGCGGGGAGGCACCTACCAGCCCTGGAACTGCGCAGCTCCTCGACCCTGCTCACGCTCAGCCGGAACCATGGCGGGCGCGGCCTCGGCGAGGCGCAGCTCTACTTCTGCGACGCCCTGCCCGCGTTCGAGGGTCCGTCGGCCGTCGTGTCCAGCGAGGCCGGCCTCGTCCGGGCGCTCGAGCGGCTGTGCCCGCCCGACGACGTCGCGGAGGCGGACCTCAGCGGCCTGGAGCACCCGTTCGTCCTCGTCGACGAGGGCGACCAGGAGTCGGACGAACCGACTCCCCTGGCCGGCGCGGGCTACGACATCTGGGAGGGCATCCTGGCCCATCTCGCGGTCCTCACGCCGCCCGAGCATCGACGGAAGGGCCACGCCCGGCGCATCACCGCCGTGGCCGTCGAGGAGGCCATGGCCGCAGGACTGGTCCCGCAGTGGCGCGCAAGGACCGACAACACCGCATCCCAGCGGACCGCCCGCCGTGCGGGGTTCGCCTTCGCCGGGACGCAGACGTCGGTGCTGCTCGATCGCTGACCCGCTCCGGGCGAAACTGTAGCCAAGGCAGCCCGAGGGGAGCATGCTTACCCTGTCGGGGCTTCGGGAGGAGAAGTCATGAATATCGCACTGTGGATCGTGGCCGGCGTCCTGGCAGCCTTCTTCCTCGCTGCCGGTGCCATGAAGACCTTCCAGCCCATCGACAAGCTGGTGTCCCAGGGGCTGACGTGGGCGAAGGACAAGCCGGGCTACGCGCGCACCGCTGGTGTGTTCGAAATCCTGGGTGCTCTGGGGCTGATCCTCCCCGGCATCTTCCGGGTGGCCACGTTCCTGATCCCGGCGGCAGCAATCGGGCTGGCGTTGATCATGGCGCTGTCGATCGCGTTCCACCTCTCGCGGGGCGAGAAGGGATTCACCATCAACATCGTGGCTCTGCTGCTCGCGCTGTTCGTGGCCTGGGGACGCGCCACCGGGTGGGCCCTGTAGGCAGCGGTCGGTACAGCTAGCCGAACAGCTCGACGAGCTCCGTCCGGCCGAACATCTCGGCAGCGGCACGGGCGGACGGAGTCCCCGCGTCGGGGTCCGCTCCGGCGTCCACAAGGAGCCGGACCACGTCCGTGTGCCCCTTGAAGACGGCGCCCGCCAGGGGTGTCTGCCCGCGGTCGTTGGCCTGGTCGGCATCGGCGCCGCGGCCCAGGAGGTCGCGCACGATGGCCGGGTGCCCGTTGTAGGCGGCGAGCATGAGCAGGCTGTCGCCGGCGGTGTTGGTCAGCGTGACCGGCACTCCTGCGTCGAGGTACCGCGCCAGGAGCCCGCTGTCCCCCTGGCGTGCAGCATCGAACAGCGCGTGGGCCAGGGCGATCGCGGCCGCCGCCCCCGCGTCGTCGCCGGTACCATCCGGTCCCGCGTCGCCGTCCCTACTGTCGGTGTGCACGACGGCGTCACCGTTCGGGCCCGCACCGCCGTCGTTCCCGGCGCTCATCGCGGCCCCCTCAGGAATCCGGTGGCCCGCCCGACGACCTGCCCGGCATCCGGTGCCACGATGACCTCCTGGCCGGCGGCGTACAGCTCCTCGCCGTCCTGCACCAGGAGGTCGGCGGACGCGTCGGCGGAGCGCTTGAGCACGGCGAGGGCGATGGGCCCCATCTCGTAGTGGTGGCCGACCGACGTCACGCGGCCCACGGTGCGGCCCTCGCTGAGGACGGCGCTCCCTACGGCCGGAAGCGTGTGCTGGCTGCCGTCGAGGTGGAGAAAGGTCAGCCGGCGTGGCGGGTGACCGAGGTTGTGGACGCGCGCGATGGTCTCCTGCCCCTTGTAGCACCCCTTCGCGAGGTGCACGGCGGTGCGCAGGAGGTCGAGTTCGTGGGGGATCGTCTTCTCGTCCGTCTCGAAGCCGTGCCGGGGCCGCCAGGCGGCGATGCGCAGGGCCTCGGCCGCGAGTGAACCGGCCAGGGCGAGCCCCGAGGAGGCGACTGCCGCTTCCAGACCGTCGCGCGGCACGAGGTACTCGAACCAGGGCCGTTCCCGTCCGGGGTGTCCGGCGTCGTCGACCGTCGAGTAGGCATAGCCACCGGCCCCGGTGGAGGGCCAGGGATCGTCCCAGACGAGGACGTCATCGCCCAGTTCGGGCAGGGCCCGGGTCGCGCCGAGGACAGCCCAGGCATCGGTGGCGTCCGTGACCTCGACGCGGAGCATGAACTTCATGCGCTCGAGCCAGGCGGCGAGCGGCGCCGCCTCGCTCCCCTCGGTGATGAGCCAGGCGACGGCGCCGTCGTCCACGACATGGACCGAGTGCTCGATGCGGCCCTGCACGGTGAGGAGCAGCGTCTCGGAGCTCTGTCCGGGCCGGAGGCCGAGGAGCAGCTGCGAGGACAGTGTGTTGAGCCAGCTGAGGCGGTCGGGACCGGAGACCGTCACGACGCCGCGGTGCGAGAGGTCGACGACTGCCTGACCGTCGGCGAGGAGACGCTGTTCACGGAAGGGGTCGCCGTAGTGGGCGGCGACGCCGGCGTCCGGTCCGCCACCCTCGACGGCACCGGGACGGCTCAGGAGCGGGCTTGGGATCATGACGGTATAACGCCTTCCGGGCAGGACTATTCCTGCGTCAGCTGATGAAGTGCGGCGTGGCCGCGCGGAGGTACGCGACCCCGCGGGGACGCGACGGCCGGGTGCTCCGCGGTCAGGAGGCTTTCTTCAGGATGGCGGAGGCATGCGCCTCGAGCGAGTTGCCGTCCGCGGCGACGTCCCAGCGCCAGTACAGGTTGCCCTCCACGAGGCCGAACAGGCGGGTGGCGGCGGTGTACTCCTTGGAGTGCTGGCCGCGCATCACGAGGTCCGTGCTGAGCTGGATCTGCGGGCCCTTGATGCTCCCGTAGTAGAGCTCGGCGATACCGCCGGGGTGGACGATGGTGGCCGTGATGTCGAAGCCACCGGCGTCGTTGCGGAACTGCTCGACCTCGTCGGCGGTCTTGAGGGCCGGGACGATGTCCGCGGGGCTCAGGCCGGGGCCGACGTCGGCGTCGTTCAGCTTGCGGTCGAGCGCCCAGAAGCCCGTCTCGACCGAGAGCGGGCGCAACTGCGCGCCCTGCTCGTCGATGAGCCACGATTCGGCGCTGTACTGCAGGTACGGGAGGCCGTTCTGGGAGAACACGACGCGCTGCGAGAAGCGCTCCGAGTCGGCGGTGCCCTCACCGAGCATCCCGGTCCCCTCCCAGGTTCCGAGGAGCCACGACAGTGGGACGAGCTCGGGCGTCAGGTCGGTGGGCAGGTCAATCGACATGGGTACTCCGGGGTCAGTCGGCTACTTCTGGCCCTTGTACAGGCGCGTGATGACGAGGGCTGCGAAACCCGCCATGCCGAGACCGGCGACGACCAGCAGCGAGATGAAGAAGATTTCAAGAGCAAGGATGGACATGCTTCCATCCTAACGCCCGCTCCGGACGGCACAGGACGCAGCATGGGAGGGCACGAGTGGCCTGATCCGTGCTCAGGACAGGAAGAGCTTGTCGAGGAAGTAGACCACGGAGCCGATCGCGAGCACCGGGGTGATGCCTGCCGCCACGGCCGCGAGAGGGTCCAGCGGCGCTTCGCGTCCGACCAGGAGCCGTCGTGTCCCGGCGATGATGGCACCGCAGGCGAGTCCCACCACTGCCGCGGCGAGCGCGGGCACGTCGGTGAAGAGCAGTGCGCCGAGGGGCCCGGCGAGCGCCGCGAGGGCGAGGGCGGCGGGGGCCACGAGCCGGTCCGGGAATGGCAGGAGGGAGACCGCGATCGCGACGAGGATGCTGACCCCGGTCACGAGCATCATGCCGGAATCGGCCGCATTGGCGGCCAGGCGGTCCGCCGCGGCCCAGCCGGAGCCCATGCCGACGGCGATGACCCCCGCACTGGCCCCGAGGGTGGACTCCAGGCGGTGGCTCTGGCCCGTCCCGCGCAGGAGCTGGATCATGAAGACCGCGCCGACACCGAGCGCCACGGACGCCGGGAACCACGTCAGGAAGGCCGGCCCGGGCACGGTGGCCGTCAGGACCATGGCGAGCAGGGCACTGAGCCCGATGGCCGCCGACTGGCTCTTCCTGGCGGGGACACGAAGGATGGCAGGCCACCCGATGGCGGCCAGGACGCACGCTGCCCCTGCGGTGATGGCAGTGATGAGCGGGGAGGCGTACGAGGACGCGACGATGGCGCCTGCCGCCACGGCCGCGGCTCCGGCCGCAGTGGCCACGCTCGTCCTCTTCACTCCAGCAATACTGCCCTACCGGTTCTTCGGACGGGAAAACCGGCCCGCGCCGGCAGGCCGCGCACGTGCGTCCGATCACATGGCTGCGGCTATACTTGTCGAAATCTCTACCGCCCTCGCCACCGGTTCCGGGAACGAGGGCACCGCTGCCCGATGATGCGCATACCCGATCCGTGGAGGACCCATGCCGCACATCTTGATGCTCACCAACACCACCGGCTCGTCGGTCGACATCCTGCCGGCCCTCGAACTGCTCAACCACAAGGTGCACATCCTGGCGGCCGAGCCCACGGCACTCCTCGAGACCGAACCCTGCGACGTCGTCCTGGTGGACGCGCGCAAGGACCTGGTCGGCGCCCGTTCCCTCACCCAGCTCCTCAAGGCCACCGGCCTGAGCGCGCCCCTGGTCCTGGTCCTCACCGAAGGCGGCATGGCGGCGGTGGCGGCCAACTGGCTGGCGGACGACGTCGTCCTCGATTCGGCCGGCCCGGCGGAAGTGGAGGCGCGGCTGCGCCTCGTCATCGCGCGGTCGACGGCGGCGAGCGAGGAGACGAGCACCGAGATCCACGCGTCCGGCGTCGTGATCGACGAGGCCAGCTACACGGCGAGGGTCGGCGGCGAGCCGCTGAACCTGACGTACAAGGAGTTCGAGCTCCTCAAGTACCTGGCGCAGCATCCGGGCCGCGTCTTCACCCGGGACCAGCTCCTGCACGAGGTATGGGGCTACGACTACTACGGCGGCACGCGCACCGTCGACGTCCACGTCCGGCGCCTCCGGGCGAAGCTGGGAGCGGACCACGAGCAGCTGATCGGGACGGTGCGGAACGTCGGCTACCGCTTCACGCTGACGCGGCTGCCGGAGGACCGCAGCCCGGTCAACCAGGACGCCTGACACGGCACCTCGGCGACACCACGACCCGACACCACGCGAAAGCCCCCTCCACCTGCTGGTGAAGGGGGCTTTCGCGTATCCGGTCCTGGGGGCCGGACCCTGGTGGAGGACATACGGGTCGAACGTATCGCGGGCACCCCACTGGTGCATCCCCCTCGAGCAGTTACCGACACTACCCCACGCCGGCCGCTCGACCAAAACGCCGGAAAGGAGCGGGGACTAGGCTGGGCGCATGACAGCCGCGCAGCACGCCCCCACCTGGTCCGTCGACAGGATCGAGGGCGCCCCGTCGCCCGCCGCCCTCGAGGAGATCCACCGCCTCGCATCGGCCGCCACCGAGGCGGACGGGAATCCGCCGCTGTCCGAACAGACCCTGGTGACCCTCCGGGCGCAGGACGCCGGGGACCGGCTGCTGGTCGTCACGGCACGGACCTCCGGGCAGCAGGAGAGTGAACTGGCGGGCGTCGCCGTCATCACCCGCGGCGCCGAGGACGGCGCGGTGCTCGAACTCGTCGTCGCACCCGACGGCCGCGGCGAGGGCGCCGGAACCGCGCTCATCGAGGCCGTCCTGGCCGAGGGCATCCCCAACCTCCGGGGCTGGTCGCACGGGAACCACTCCGCTGCCGCCGACCTCGCCGCGCGCTTCGGGTTCGAACCCGTGCGGGAGCTGTGGCGCATGCGCCTGACGCGTGCCGCCGTCGAACAGTCCGTCCCCGCACTGCAACTTCCCGAGGGAGTGGCCCTGCGGGCGTTCGTCCGCGGCCAGGACGAGGAGGCGTGGCTCGCCGCCAACGCGGCCGCGTTCGCCCACCACCCCGAGCAGGGCGCCACGACGCGCGCCGACCTCGAGGCACGGATGGACGAGGACTGGTTCGACGCCGACGGGTTCCTGCTGGCGGTGCGCGAGGAGGACGGCACCCTGCTCGGCTTCCATTGGACGAAGATCCATCCCGGGATCGGCGCCCACCCGCCCATGGGCGAGGTGTACGTGGTCGGCGTCACGCCGGAAGCCCAGGGCATGGGCCTCGGAAAGGCCCTCACCATCGCCGGGATCGAGTACCTCCACGGCAAGGGACTGCAGGCCATCATGCTGTACGTCGACGCCGACAACACCGCCGCCGTCGCCCTGTACCGGAAGCTCGGCTTCACCCGCTGGGACGTGGACGTGATGTACGCGGGCAAGGCGCCGCAACCCACCTTGTAAGGTTATTTTCGAGGCGCCCCCCGGCTGGTCCGAGCGGCGCGCTCGCTAACGCCCGCCCACGCCGCAGGAGACGCAATGGATTCAGAGACAAAACGCCGGGGAGCGTCACTGTACGGATCTTCCGAGACGGCGCCGGCCAGGGCGACCCAGGACCGCATCGACATCCCGGACTTCGCTCCCAGCCTCCTGCCGTCCGGCGACATCCGGCCGGACCGCTTCCTGGACCGCGAGATCAGCTGGCTCGACTTCAACGCCCGCGTCCTCGAACTCGCCGAGGACCCCGACCTCTTCCTCCTCGAGCGCGTCAGCTTCCTGTCCATCTTCGCGTCCAACCTGGACGAGTTCTTCATGGTCCGCGTCGCCGGACTGAAACGCCGGATCGCCACGGGCCTCGCAGTCCCCTCCGCGGCCGGCCTGAGCCCCATCGAGCAGCTCGAGAAGATCATGCAGGACGGCTACCAGCTGCAGCAGCGCCACGCGGCCGTCTTCGCCGAGCACATCCGGCCGGCCCTCGCCCGGGAGCAGATCCACCTCACCACGTGGGAGGAGCTCGACGAGCCCGCCCGGGCCGAGCTCCACAAGATCTTCGCCGAGAAGGTCTTCCCGATCCTCACGCCCCTCGCCGTGGACCCCGCGCACCCCTTCCCCTACATCTCCGGGCTGTCCCTGAACCTCGCCGTCGTGGTGCGCAACCCGATCAGCGAGAAGGAGCTGTTCGCGCGTGTCAAGGTGCCCGACCAGCTGCCGCGCCTGATGTCCGTCGACGGACCCCGCGCCGGCAACGTCGCCGGACGCGTCGCCCGCTTCATCCCGCTGGAGGAGGTCATCGCCGTCCACCTGGATCAGCTCTTCCCGGGCATGGAGGTCCTGGAACACCACCTGTTCCGCGTCACACGCAACGAGGACCTCGAGGTCGAGGAGGACGACGCCGAGAACCTCCTGCAGGCCCTCGAGAAGGAGCTGCTGCGCCGCCGCTTCGGCCCGCCCGTGCGCCTCGAGGTGACCACGGACATCAACCCGAGCATCCGGGCGCTCCTGTCCCGCGAACTCGGCGTCGAGGAGGACGAGGTCTACAACCTGCCCGCGCCCCTGGACCTGCGCGGGCTCAGCGTCATCGCCGGCATCGACCGGGGCGACCTCCACTACCCGAAGCACGTCCCGCACACGAGCCGGTACCTCAACGAGAGCGAGACCTCCAAGGCGGCGAACGTCTTCGCGGCGATGCGCCGCCGGGACATCCTGCTGCACCACCCGTATGACTCGTTCTCGACGTCGGTCCAGGCCTTTCTGGAGCAGGCCGCCGCCGACCCGAAGGTGCAGGCCATCAAGCAGACCTTGTACCGGACGTCGGGCGACTCCCCCATCGTCGACGCCCTGATCGACGCCGCAGAGGCGGGCAAGCAGGTCCTCGCGCTCGTGGAGATCAAGGCCCGCTTCGACGAGCAGGCCAACATCTCCTGGGCCCGCAAGCTCGAGCAGGCCGGCGTGCACGTGGTCTACGGGATCGTGGGCCTCAAGACGCACTGCAAGCTCTCGCTCGTGGTGCGGCAGGAAATCGACGGGCTGCGACGCTACTGTCACATCGGCACCGGCAACTACCACCCGCGCACGGCGCGGTACTACGAGGACCTGGGACTGCTCACGGCCAACGAGCAGGTGGGCCAGGACCTGTCGCGGCTGTTCAACCAGCTCTCCGGGTATGCACCGAAGTCCACCTTCAAGCGGCTCCTCGTCGCTCCGCGCTCCGTGCGCTCGGGCCTGATCGACCGCATCGAGCGTGAGATCGCCAACAAGCACGCGGGCCTCGCGGCGCGCGTGGTGATCAAGGTGAACTCGATGGTGGACGAGGCGATCATCGACTCGCTGTACCGCGCATCCCAGGCGGGTGTCCAGGTCGACGTGATCGTCCGCGGCATCTGCTCGGTGCGGCCGGGCGTCCCGGGCCTCAGCGAGAACGTCACCGTCCGCTCCGTCCTCGGCCGTTTCCTGGAGCACTCCCGCGTGTTCGCGTTCGCGAACGGCGGCGAACCGGCGGTCTTCATCGGCTCGGCCGACATGATGCACCGCAACCTGGACCGCCGCGTCGAGGCCCTCGTGCAGCTGAGCTCGCCGGAGGACATCTCCTACCTGATGACGCTCATGGACCGCTACATGAACCCCGCGGTCTCCAGCTGGCACCTCGACGAGACCGGCTGCTGGACGCGCCACCACAAGGACGACGACGGCGCGCCGCTCGAGGACATCCAGTCCTGGCTGCTCGCCTCCCGGGCCCGCCAGCGTGCGGTGTCGCGCCGCTGATGGCCGCGCCCACGAAAGTCGCCCCCGCCGCCGCGGTGCAGGCAAGCGGTGCCGCCGTGGTGGCTGCCGGAACGCTCTGCTGGCGGCTCGGGAAAGGCGAACTCGAGCTCCTCATCATCCACCGGCCCCGGTACAAGGACTGGTCCTGGCCGAAGGGCAAGCTCGATCCGGGCGAGACGACGCCGGAGTGCGCCGTCCGTGAGACGTTCGAGGAGGTGGGGTTGAGCGTCACGCTGGGCATCCCGCTCGCCACGATCAGCTACCCGGTGTCCTCCCGCGACAAGGTGGTGCACTACTGGGCGGCCCGGGCCGAACGGCTGATCGCTGCCCCTGACGGCAAGGAAGTGGATCGGGCCGAGTGGGTGTCGCCGGAGAAGGCGCGTGAACTGCTGTCCAATCCGTCCGACATCGAACCCCTCGACGCCCTCCTCGAGGCGCACCGGGCCAAGGACCTGCAGACCTGGCCGCTGATCGTCGTCCGGCACGCGAAGGCGAAACCCCGGTCCTCGTGGAGCAGGGCCGAGGGCGAGCGGCCGCTGGCCGCGACCGGCCGCCGGCAGGCCGTCGCGGTCAGCCGGCTGCTGCAGGCCTGGAGCCCCGAACGCGTGGTGAGCAGCCCCTGGGAGCGCTGCGTGCAGACCATCTCCCCCTACGTGCACCAGCGCAGCGCGAAACTGAAGCTCGTGGACGCCCTCACCGAGCACGACGCCGCCCGCAGGCCCGGCCGCACCCGGAACGCCGTCGAGCGGGTCTTCGACAAGCGCCGCCCGGTCGCCGTCTGCACGCACCGACCGGTGCTCCCGCTCGTGTTCTCGGTCCTCGGCAGCCACATGACGAGCAGGCTACGGAAGCTCCTCCCCGCCGACGACCCCTACCTGGCGCCGGGCGAGGCCGTGATCTGCCAGGTCAGCAGCTTCAACGCCGGGTGCATCGTCTCGGTGGAGCAGTTCCGCGCCTACGACGACTGACCGGCGCCGGGCGGGTCTCGCGCCCTCTTGACCTTGACGCTACGGCAAGGTCGAAACTGGTGGCATGACCGCTCTCGACTCTCCGGTTCCCGTGGATTGGCCGATCCATGAGCTAGCGCGGCTTGCCAACACGACCAGCCGAACGCTGCGTCACTACGACCAGCTCGGACTGCTGAGGCCGAGCCGTCTGGGTCCCAACGGCTACCGCTACTACGACCGGGATGCCCTCGTTCGCCTCCAACGCATCCTCATGCTGAGGGAGCTCGGGCTCGGGCTCCCCGAGATCGCGCGGGTCCTGGAGCATCAGGATCAGGCAGTGCCGGCGCTCCGCTCCCACCTCGCATGGCTGACCCAGGAACAACAGCGGATCGAACGACAGATACGGTCGGTCCGGACCACCATCGCTGCACAGGAAGAGGGCAGGCACATCATGCCGGAAGACATGTTCGACGGGTTCGACCACACCCTCTACAGGGACGAGGTCGAGGAACGATGGGGCAGCGAAGCCTATGCCTCAGGAGACCGATGGTGGCGGTCGAAGACGGACACCGAGAAGAAGGCCTTCGCGGAGCAGCACCGCCGCATCGCGCAGGATTATGGCGCCGCACGCGACGCGGGTCTATCACCGGACAGCGACGTGGTGCAGGCGATCGTGTCACGACACCTCGACTGGCTCAACCTGTCCGCTGCAGCAACCGGGGCGCCGGTCTCGGCCGAACACTTCACGAGCTACGGCGACATGTATGCCACCGACGAACGGTTCGCCCGCAACTACGGGGGCATCCCCGGCGCGGAATTCGTACGGGACGCCATCCGAGCATTCGCAGGAAGCCACCCCGCGTAGCAGGGACCCCGACGATCCGGGCTCGGTTCGGTTGCGTAGACTGGCCGGGTGAGCACCCCCATCCCCACCCCCTACGAGGATCTGCTGCGCGATGTGATGGCGAACGGCGCAGCCAAGAGCGACAGGACGGGCACCGGAACCCGGAGCGTCTTCGGCCGGCAGCTGCGGTTCGACCTCCGCGAGTCCTTCCCGCTCATCACCACCAAGCGCGTGCACTTCAAGTCCGTGGCCCTCGAACTGCTCTGGTTCCTCCGCGGTGACTCGAACGTGCGCTGGCTGCAGGAGCGCGGCGTATCCATCTGGGACGAGTGGGCGGACAACGACGGCGAACTCGGCCCTGTCTACGGCGTCCAGTGGCGGTCCTGGCCGACGCCCGACGGCGGGCACATCGACCAGATCGCCCAGGTCGTCGAAGGGCTGAAGACGAATCCCGACTCGCGCAGGCACCTCGTCTCGGCGTGGAACGTCTCGGAGATCTCCGACATGGCGCTGCCTCCCTGCCACGTCTTCTTCCAGTTCTACGTGACCCCCGGCGCCGACGGCGGTCCGGGCAGTCTGTCCTGCCAGCTGTACCAGCGGTCCGCGGACACCTTCCTCGGCGTCCCCTTCAACATCGCCTCCTACGCACTGCTGACCCTGATGGTCGCGCAGCAGACCGGCCTGGAACCGGGCGAGTTCATCTGGACCGGCGGCGACGTCCACGTGTACGACAACCACGTGGAGCAGGTCACCGAACAACTGTCCCGCCAGCCGTACCCGTACCCGCGCGTCCACCTGAAGCGGAAACCCGCCAGCATCTTCGACTACACCCTGGAGGATTTCGACGTGGTCGACTACCAGCACCACCCCGCCATCAAGGCTCCGGTGGCGGTATGAGTGAGGCCCCCGCCCCCCTGAGCGTGCCCGACGCCGTCGGGTCACGCCCGGTGGTCGGCATGATCTGGGCCCAGACCGAGAACGGCGTCATCGGCAGGGACGGCGGGATCCCGTGGCACCTGCCGGAGGACATGGCACACTTCAGGGCCACGACGACGGGGCATCCCGTGATCATGGGCCGCCGCACCTGGGAGTCCTTCCCCGAGAAGTTCCGGCCCCTGCCGGACCGCACCAACATCGTCCTTTCCCGTGCCGGGTCCGCGGACCTGCCGGGCGCGATCGTCGTCGATTCGCTCGATGCCGCCTTCGAGGCCGCACAGGCCAGCCCGGGAGCCGAGGAGATCTGGGTCATCGGCGGCGGCCGGGTGTACGCCGACGCCCTGCACCGCGCCAACGCCGCCCTCGTCACCGTGGTCGAGTCCTCCGTGGACGGCGACACCGTGGCTCCCGCCCTCGGAACCGACTGGGCGCTCGCCGCGCTGACCCCGGAGTCCGGGTGGCTGGAATCGTCGAACGGGACCCGGTACCGGATCAGCCTCTGGGTGCGGCAGGGCCAGCCGGCTCCGGCCGGCCGGTGACTGCCGGACCGAGGCGCCCGGCAGGCGTGAGGGAGGCCTCAGTCACAAAGGGGACCGGACGGGATCCTCGCCCCTAAACTGGAGGGCATGACTTCAGTACCCGAGAGTTCCGCCCTGCCATCCGTCGGATTCGTGGGATGGCGCGGCATGGTGGGCTCGGTCCTCATGCAGCGACTCCAGGACGAGGGCGATCTCGCCCGCATCAACCCCGTGTTCTTTTCGACGTCCGCCGCCGGTGGCGCCGCTCCCTCGTTCGCCGAGGGCGCCGGGACGCTCCAGGACGCGTACGACGTCGAGACGCTCGCCAAGCTGCCGATCATCGTGACCGCGCAGGGCGGCGACTACACCTCCGAGGTGTACCCCAAG
The DNA here is from genome assembly GCF_054510975.1 of Arthrobacter rhamnosi. Classification (NCBI taxonomy): domain Bacteria; kingdom Bacillati; phylum Actinomycetota; class Actinomycetes; order Micrococcales; family Micrococcaceae; genus Arthrobacter; species Arthrobacter rhamnosi. The sequence continues at coordinate 390,250 of NZ_JBTNDN010000001.1, forward strand.
CTGCGCGACTCCGGCTGGTCCGGGCTATGGCTCGACGCCGCATCCACCCTGCGCATGGAGCAGGACAGCATCATCGTGCTCGACCCGGTCAACCGGTCCGCCATCGATGCCGGCCTCGCCAGTGGCATCCGCGACTTCATCGGCGGCAACTGCACGGTCTCCTGCATGCTCATGGGCCTGGGCGGGCTCTTCCGCAACGGGCTCGTGGAGTGGGGCACGTCCATGACCTACCAGGCGGCCTCGGGTGGCGGTGCCCGCCACATGCGCGAACTCCTCACGCAGTTCGGCGCCCTCCACAGCACGGTGGCCATCAACCTGGACGACCCCGCGTCCGCGATCCTCGACATCGACCGCGCCATCCTCACGAAGCAGCGGCACCCGAGCCTCGAGGCAACCCAGTTCGGTGTACCCCTCGCCGGGTCCGTGATCCCCTGGATCGACAGCGACCTCGGCAACGGCCAGTCGAAGGAGGAGTGGAAGGCCGGTGCGGAGACCAACAAGATCCTCGGCACCGACACCCGCATCCCCTTCGACGGCCTGTGCGTCCGTGTGGGCGCCATGAGGTCCCACTCCCAGGCCCTGACCCTCAAACTGACCCAGGACCTGCCGGTCAGCGAGATCGAGTCGATCATCGCCGCGGACAACGAGTGGGTGCGCGTCATCCCGAACACCAAGACGGACACCCTCGCAGGTCTGACGCCGATCGCCGCGACGGGCTCGCTGGAGATCCCCGTGGGGCGCGTCCGCAAGCTCGAGATGGGCCCGGACTACATCAGCGCCTTCACGGTGGGCGACCAGCTGTTGTGGGGCGCGGCGGAACCGCTCCGCCGGATGCTGATGATCGCCACCGGGAACCTCTAGGACTCCCCGCTTCCAGCGGACGCAGAGCCCGGCGCGGACACCTGGTAGATCAGGGCGGTGGCGACATCCCGGAGCCGCACGTTGCTGTCGTTCGACATCTGCTTGAGGCGCTGGAACGCCTCGTCGCTCCCGCACCGGTACCGCACCATCAGGATGCCCTTCGCCTGGTCGATGACTCCACGGGACGTGAGCGCCTCCTGCAGCTGCTCCACCTCACGGCGGGCCGAGTGGTAGAGGCTGGAATGCGCCATGGCGGTCGCGGCATACTCCACGAAGCGGCGTGAGGTCTCGCTCGAGGTTCCCGGCGTGGGCTCCTGCAGGTAGCCGAGCACCTTGACGAGGTCCTCACGGTAGTCGGTCACGTCCTCCACCTGCTGGAGGATGGCGATCAGCTCCCCGTCGTCGTCGAACACGGGGATGTTGACCGGGCTCCAGTAGCGCTCCACGAAAGCGCCCGGCTGGTCGGGGTCGGGGATGTCGTAGCGGTGGATGTGCATGCTGTCGCGCTGCCGGGTCGAGATGACCCGTTCCAGCGACTGGCGCATGGTGCGTGCCGGGGCATCGTCGGACTGTACCGGGTTCTCTGGGAAGACCTCGAACGCCTGGCGCCCGACGAGTTCATCCCGCGCCATCCCCGTCGCCTCCGCGAACGCCGTATTGACGTCCAGGATGACGAAATCCGTGTCCATCAGCGAGTAGGCCAGGGTCGTCGCCTCGAAGGTACGTGCGCGAAGGGCATCGGCCGCACCGACGGGACGACGCCGCACGACGTGCTGCTGCTCGGCCATTCCACTCCCCTGTTCCGCCATTCCAGTCCTCCTCGCCCGGGACGATCGTCCACCGGGCCGGTCCCGTGACGTGCGGTCGTACGAACATCCGATGCTATCCAGTATTCCGGACATTCCGCCGGTGCATCCCGCCGGTACATCCCGCGGTTGTCGCGGAGCGGGAAAAGGTCGGTGGGCAGCGGAAGGATGTGCGCATGGACCCCGTGAACGCAGACACCATCCTCAAGCGCTTCTTCGCGGGCAGCAGCCACGTGCGGCACCCGGAGAGCCTCCTGCGCTACGAGCGGGTGCAGTGCCACCTCCGGGACTACCTCGAGCACGGAGCCGTCACCCGTCTGGCATCCGACGAGCGCGAGCTGCTCGAGCTGGAGCGGCAGTTCGGCACAGCCGCCCCCTACGTCCAGGTGATGGGCGCCCGGGAACTGCTGCATGCCCTGCCGGACTTCCTCGCTGCCCCCCAGCTGCTGCCCGATTTCCACGATCGCCTCGCCCAGATCAGCGTGGCGTCCCGTCTGGCCCAGTGGCTGTGCTCGCGGCGGCTCGTGCAGCGCGAGGACAGCTGGGGCGACGTCGTCCTCACGCGCGCCGCCGCTGAGCAGGCACGACGCTCCCCCGCGCTCTAGGAGCACCGGGACGGAACGGCCCGGCCGGCGTGGGCCGGGCTGCTCAGAGCGTGCAGTTGATGAGCAGCGGCTCCGGTTCCAGCCGGATGCCGAAGGTGCGCTCGACCCCGTCCCGCACGAGCCCTGCAACGGCCAGGAGGTCCGACGCCGAGGCGCCTCCCCTGTTGGTGACGGCCAGCGTGTGCTTGCTGGACAGCGATGCCCGCCCTCCTGCCGCAGCGTGCCCGTCGTCGGCGCCCAGGCCGAAGCCCTTCGAGAACCCGGCGTGCTCGATCAGCCAGGCCGCGCTGAGCTTCACCCGGCCGTCGGCGCCGGACGGGTACCGGGGGGCCTCCGCCGGCAGACGGTCCGCAGTCTCCTGGGCGACGACGGGATTGGTGAAGAACGATCCCGTGCTCCAGGTGTCGGGGTCGGAGGCGTCGAGCACCATGCCCTTGCCGGCCCGCAGCTTCAGCACCTCGCGGCGCACGTCGTTCGCGTAGGCTCGGGCGCCCACCTCGATCCCCAGGGCGCGAGCGAGTTCCGCGTACCGGACCGGCTTGCTCCTGCGGCCCAGTCCCAGCTGGAACTCGACCGACAGCACCACGTAGCGGGGCGACCCGTCGACGGTGCTCTGCTTGAGGAGGGAGTCCCGGTAGCCGAACTTCAGCTCGAAGTTGGTGAAGCTCCTGATGCTGTCCGTCTCGCGGTCGTACGTCCGCACGGTGGCGATCGTCTGGGACACGTCCGATCCGTACGCCCCGACGTTCTGGACGGGCGTGGCCCCGGTGGAGCCGGGGATGCCCGAGAGTGCCTCGAGCCCGGAGAACGCGTGCATCACCGTGTACCGGACGAGCTCGTCCCAGTCCTGGCCTGCCTGCACCTTGACCATGACGCCGCCGCAGGTGGCGTCGTCGTCGTTCACCGTGAAGCCGGTGGAGGTGATGTGGACGACCGTCCCGTCGAAACCGTCGTCACCGATGAGGAGGTTCGAGCCCCCGCTGACGATCAGGAGCGGCTCCCCCGCGGCATCGGCGGCGCGGACCGCCTCGACGATCTCGGCTTCCGTCGACGCTTCCACGAGAGTACGCGCAGGCCCTCCCACGCGGGCCGTCGTGAGGTCCGCGAGGCGCGTGCCCGTCACGGGGACGGTCACGGGAGTTTCACCACGGCCTGGGCCTTGACGAGGACCTTCTGCCCGGCGAACGTCACGGTGAGGTCGATGCGCGCCGTCGACCGTTCGGTATCGATCGCACCGACCACGCCGGTCACCTCGACGACCGCGCCGGGCTCGCCGGGCTGCGCCGTCGTGTCCTCGACGATCACCGGCTTGGTGAAGCGAGTCTGGTAGTCGACGACGGCGGCCGGGTCGCCGCTCCAGTCGGTCACGAGCTGCACCGCCGCACCCATCGTGAACATCCCGTGCGCGATGACGCCGGGAAGCCCGACGCCCTCCGCGAAGGACTGGTTCCAGTGGATCGGGTTGAGGTCTCCGGAGGCACCGGCATACCGCACGAGGTCCTGCCGGGTGATGCCGATCGTGGTGGAGCCGATCTGCTGGCCGACCTCGAGGGAAGCTGCTGATACTGCCATGGTTACTGGTCCTCTCCGCGCACGAGGATGGATGAGGTGGACGTGGCCGTCGGCTCGCCGTCGACGGTCGAGATCTCGGCGCGCGTGGTGATCATCGCTCCGCCGCCCATGGAGCGCACGGAGTCCACGTGCAGTTCGGCGACGAGTTCGTCCCCGGCGAGGATGGGGCGGTGGTGGACGAAGCGCTGGTCGGCGTGGACCACGCGGGTGAAGTCGATGCCCGCGCTCGGATCACTGATGAGCTGGGCGTCGGCACGCTGGGCCACGATGATGGCGAACGTGGGCGGGGCCACGAGGTCCCGGTACCCGAGCGCTGCCGCGGCGTCGACGTCGTAGTGCGCCGCGTGGGTGGCCTTGACGGCCCGGGCGAAGTCGCGGATGGCCTCGCGTCCCACGGAGTAGGTGTCTCCCGCGGGATAGCTGCGTCCCTGCAGGTCTGGGTCGATGGTCATGGATCCTCCGGTGGAAGCGGGGTCGGGCGTTGCGGGTAGGCCTGGTGCGGAATCTGGGGGTCGGCGTCGATCGGCGCTCCGGTCAGCGCGTGTCCGTCCTGCGGCGTCGGACGTCGCGTGCGCGGACGACCATGCCTGCGAGGTGGCACACCATGCCGACCACGATGATCGGGATGCCCGTGACGACGAGACCGGGCCGGTCCGTCGCGGCACCGACCACGGCGATGAGGATGCCGATCGCCGTGGTCACCAGTGCCGAGACCACCAGCCGTCGGTACAGGTCCGAGCCGGTCTCCCAGGGCGTATTCAGCATGATCCGATTCTACTGCCGGCGGTGGGGCGCGTTGCTCAGAAGAGGGCTTCCTGCACGGCGGGTACCGGTGTGCTGAAGTCCCCGAGGCGCAGCCGCCTGCCCTTGAGCCGGGCGAGGTCCGCGACGAACACCAGATCCGTGCCCTCGATCGAGACCAGGGCCGACGGGCCGACCACCTCCCGGATGATGAACCCGTGCTGCCCGGTCCCGAGGGGCTGCGGGTACGGCTGCAGTCCAGTCAGGCCGAGGACGGCGGACCACGACGGCGGCGGGTCGAACTCCTCGTGCACCACCTCGAAGCCATCGATGCCCATTCCGGCCTCGAGCAGCCCCCGGGCAGCCAGGGCGAAGCCGTCGTTGATGGATTCGAGCCGCGCGAAGGGCAGCGGCGCGCACAGGGATGCCGCCTTGGTCCCGGACCTCACGGCCTGCTGCAGGCCGACCGTGCGGGTCACCTCGTCCTCGAGGATCCGGACGATCCGCCCGTCGGCCGCATGGGCGACGAACTGCGCGACAATGGCGCCCTGTTCCACGAGGCGCGCCCGCTTCCGCGGATCCGACGCCGTGCCGACCTTGCTCGAACCATCCGCGAACGTCGCGACGTACAGCCAGTGCGGCTGATCGAGGTACCGCTTGAGCCCGGCCGGAGCGATGCCGGAGCGATGGATGTCGTGCATGAAACGGACGTCGTCCTGGGCGAGGCACCGGATGCACTGGTAACCGCGTTCGGCCCGCGCCTGGTCCGCGCAGGGCACCCGGGTGCGGTCGTCGCGTCCATGGACGCGCTGGAACCCCAGGCAGAACCTCCCCTCCTCCGAAACCTCGAAGGCCAGCTTCCTCCCGGGGAGGTCGAGGTCCCATCGCCCGTCGCCGCGCGCTCCGCCGTCCGCGGGCGCCCCGGACGGTTCCTCGGGCCCCTTCTCCGGAGGCACCGGGTGCAGCGACAGGACGGGACCCGCGGCGTGCCAGGCGACGCCGCTGCAGAGGTGGGTGGGGTTCATCCCTCCAGCCTAGAGAGGCGGAGCGGCGGTGCGGTCCGCGGAACCCGGGCGGCTCAGGCGAGCACCTTGCTGAGGTCGTAGGCCGCGGGGATCTCGAGCTGCTCGAAGGTGCAGGAGCGCGCCTCGCGGTCGGGCCGCCACCGTTCGAACTGGACGGTGTGGCGGAAGCGGTCGCCCTCCATCTGGTCGTACCGCACCTCGACGACCCGCCGGGGCTCCAGCCGGATGTAGGACACGTCCTTCGCGGAGGCGAAACGGCTGCGCTCGGTCGCGCCGAGCTGCACCTCGCCGGTGTCGTCACGCATCACGTCGGGCTCCAGCTCGTCCACGAGCTCCAGGCGCCGCTTGTCGGAGAAGGCCGAGATGCCGCCCACGTTCCGCAGCTCGCCGCCGTCGTCGAACAGGCCGAGCAGCAGGGAGCCGACACCCTGGCCGGACTTGTGCACCCGGTACCCGAGTACCACGACGTCGGCGCTGCGATGGTGCTTGACCTTGAGCATGAGCCGCTTGTTCGGCCCGTACGCCGCCGCGAGGGGCTTCGCCACGACACCGTCCAGTCCGGCGCCCTCGAACTCCACGAGCCAGCGCCGGGCGAGTTCGACGTCGTGCGTGACCTGCGACAGGTGGACCGGCGCGGAGAAGGATTCCCCGATGCCTTCGAGCGCCGTTCGCCGCCGGCTGAAGGGCACGCCCGTCAGGTCGTTGTCGTCGATGCCGAGGAGGTCGAAGGCGATGAACGACGACGGCGTCTGCCCCGCGAGGAGGCGTACCCTGCTCTCCGCCGGGTGGATGCGCTGGGACAGGGCCTCCCAGTCCAGCCTCTCCGCGCCGTGCTCGCCCTGGCGCACCACGATCTCACCGTCGACGACGCAGCGCCCGGGGAGGTTCTCGAGCAGCGCGTCGACGAGTTCGGGGAAGTAGCGGGTGAGCATCTTCGAGCCGCGGCTCCCGATCTCGCAGGTGCCGTCCTCGATCCTCACGATCGCCCGGAAGCCGTCCCATTTCGGCTCGTAGAGCAGGCCGCCCGGGACGCCGTCCGGCTCGGGGACGGCGTCCACGGCCTTCGCGAGCATCGGCTGGACGGGAAACGGCAGGTTCGTCATGCCCTGATCCTGTCCCATGGAGAGCCTGCTTGGCTATGCGGGGAGCTGGGCATCGCACCCGTCCGGGCACCGGGAGGCAGCACGGAGCTGCGGGCGCGATCCACGGGAGATGACGGGCGGACTAGGGGGTCTGGCCCTCGTGCGGCCCTTCCTCGATCTCCTCGAGGAGCTTGTCGTTGAAGGCGTCGAGGTCCCCGGGGTTGCGGCTGGTCACGAGGCCCTGGTCCACCACCACTTCCTCGTCGCTCCAGTTGCCGCCGGCGTTCTTCAGGTCGGTGGCGAGCGTGTGGTAGGACGTCAGGTCGCGCCCGCTGACCACTCCGGCCTCGATCAGCAGCCAGGGCCCGTGGCAGATGGACGCCACCGGCTTGTGCTGTTCGAAGAATGCCCGGGTGAAGGCCTGGGCGTCCTTGTCCACACGCAGGAAGTCCGCGTTGACCACGCCGCCCGGCAGGACCAGGGCGTCGAAGTCGTCCGCCGTGGCGTCGGCCACCGCGAGATCCACGTCGAACGTCTCACCCTTGTCCACGCCGTCGAAGCCCTGCAGCGTCCCGGTCTTGGGTGAGACCAGCGTGGGGACACCGCCCGCTTCCTTGACCGCGTTCCACGGGCTCGTGAGCTCGATCTGCTCCACCCCGTCCGTCAGCAGGAATGCGACTTTCTTGCCTGAGATGTTGTGTTCGGACATGCTGTTCTCCCTTGCGTAGAGCGTGGCTGTCATACCGCTTCCACCCTAGGAAGCACCCAAGTGATAAGCAAGCTGAGCAATTCCCGCGGAGGGGCCGCCGGGCATGACGCTGCGGGCGCGATCCGCGCCCGGTCCGCTACGGCCGCTTCGGCCGGGCGCGCACGTGCATCCGCTCGCCCTGCTGCCCGAAGAGGCTGATGAGCTCGACCGCCTCCCCGTTGGCGCTGGCGAACCAGTGGGGCGTGTGGGTGTCGAACTCTGCCGCCTCGCCGGGTCCGAGCACGAAGTCGTTGTCGGCGAGGACGAGCCGCAGGGAGCCGTTGAGGATGTAGAGCCATTCGTAGCCCTCATGGACCCGCAGGTCGGGCTCCGTGCCGCGTGCGTTCCCCGCGAGCACCAGCTTGTACGCCTGCACGCCGCCCGGCCGCCGGGTCAGGGGGATGGCCGTCATGCCGTGGTGCTGGATGGGGCGCAGGTGGACCCGGGGATCGCCGGAGGGAGGCGCGCCGACGAGGTCGTCGAGCGGCACGCCGTAGAGCTGCGCGATGGGCAGCAGGAGCTCGAGATTGGGCCGCCTCTGGCCGGACTCGAGCCTGGACAGGGTGCTGACGGATACCCCGCACGCCGAGGACACCTCGCCGAGGGTCAGGTTCCGTTCGGTGCGCAGGGCACGGAGTCGTGGGCCGACGGCGTCGAGCACTGGAGTGAGATCTGCTGGCATGGAGTCATCTTGCCATACCGGCAAACATGTTTGCGCATTCTTCACCGAGCAGCCGATGCTGGACGTATCAGTGGACCAGAAGGAGAACCACCATGGCAGTCATCACCCAGCCCGCGCAGGACAGGTACGACGTCGTCGTCGTCGGAGGCGGGGCCGCCGGGCTCAGCGCCGCCGTCACCCTGGGCCGCGCGCTCCGCTCCGTCCTCGTCCTCGACTCCGGACGACCCCGCAACGCCGCCGCCTCAGGAGTCCACGGATTCCTGTCCCGCGAGGGCATGAGCCCTCGCGGCCTGCTGGAAATCGGCCGGGCCGAGGCCGAAGCATACGGTGCAACCGTCATTGCAGCGGAGGTCACATCAGTGCAGCGGGATGCGGAAGGGTTCATCGCGGGGACGGCTGATGGGAGGCGCTTCAGCGGACGGCGCCTGCTCGTCACCACGGGTCTGACCGACGGCCTCCCCGACATCCCGGGCCTGCGGACGCAGTGGGGCCGCGGCGTCATCCACTGCCCGTACTGCCACGGGTACGAGGTGCGGGGCCGGAGCATCGGTATCCTCGGCACCGGCCCCCTGTCCGTGCACCAGGCCCTGCTGTTCCGGCAGTGGTCCGACGACATCACCCTGTTCCTGAACGACACCGTCACTCCCACGGACGACGAGTGGGACAGGCTCGCCGCGCGCTCCGTGCGCGTCGTCGACGGGCCGGTCGCCTCCATCGACGAGGAGGACCACGTGCTCACGGGCGTGACGGTCCAGGGGGCCCGCCGCTTCCCGCTGCACGCCGTCGCCGTCGGCACGCGGATGGAGTCGAACAGCGGGCTCCTGGAAGCCCTGGGGCTTCGGCCGGAGGACCATCCCTCAGGGATGGGCTCCTTCGTGGCACCGGGACAGCGGGGGATGACGTCCGTTCGGGGCGTCTACGTCGCGGGCAATGTCTCGAATCCCGCTGCGCAGGTCGTCGTCGCCGCGGCCGAGGGGACCATGGCCGGCGCGGCGATCAACGCCGACCTTGTGGAGGAGGAAACGGCGTGGGCCGTCGAGGGCTACAGCGGCCCCTTCTCGGCGTCGTCGGAGGCGGGAGTCTCGGTGCGGGTCCTTGGCACACGCCGCCATGGGCTCGATGATGGGGCAGGAACGGGCGCCGCAGCGTCCACCGGCGCTCCGCTCCAGGCAGCAGCGGGAGTCACCGGGGCAGGAACGGAAGAAGGGATGCGCCGTGCGGGTTGAGTACACGCAGGAATTCTGGGACGACCGCTACCGGCAGCACGCGAGGATCTGGAGCGGTAGGCCGAACCGGCAGCTCGTGACGGGAGTGGAGGACCTGCCGCCGGGAAGGGCGCTCGACGTCGGCTGCGGGGAGGGAGCGGACGCCGTCTGGCTCGCCTCCCGCGGCTGGGAGGTCCTGGGGATCGACATCTCCGAGGTCGCTCTCTCCCGGGCACGCGCCCATGCGGAGGACCTCGACGCCTCCGTCGCCGAACGCCTGGAGTTCCGGCAGGTGGACCTGCTGGCCTCGCCGGAGCTGCCCGGCGGCCTGGACCTCGTCTCCGCCCACTTTCTGCACCTGCCCGAACCGGAACGCTCGCGCGTTTTCGGAGCGCTGGCGGCCCTCGTCGGTGCCGGCGGGACGCTGCTGATCGTTGCCCATGACCCCTCGGACCTGAAGACCGAGATCCGGCGGCCGCCGCAGCCCGAGCTGTTCTACACGCCGCAGGAGATCGCGGCCCTCCTCGACGACGCCTGGGACATCCGGGTCTGCGAGTCGCGCCCGCGGACCGAGCACACGGGGGACGGCCGGGACATCACCGTCCACGATGCGGTGCTCCAGGCGGTACGGATCCGCTGAGCCATCCGCAAGGGTCCGGCGGGAGGACGTCTGGCCTGCCGTCCCGCCGGGCTCCTCGGTAGCCTCGACGGATGGAGTGGATCAACGAGAAGTACGTCAATTTCGCCAGCATCATCGATGACGCGACGCTGGCGCAGAATCGGATGACGAGCTCGATGCCGTTCGTGTACCCGCACTTCGCGTCCATGCCGGACGCCCACCTCGGCCTGGGCTGCGCGGTCGGCTCGGTCCTGCCGACCCTCGGGGCGATCATCCCCGCGGCCGTCGGCGTCGATATCGGCTGCGGGATGGTCGCCGTGCGCACCGACTACACCGCCCGGGACATCGCCCGACTCGATCGCCGTGTCCTGCGCGAGGCGATCGAACGGGCCGTCCCCCTCTCCGCCGGCAACAACAACAAGCGGGTGAGCGCCTCCGCCGAGCCCCGCATCGACGCGCTCGAACGGGACGCGCGCTCGGCCGGCTTCGACCCGTCGACCTACGTGAAGGCCTGGCGCCTGCAACTCGGCACGCTCGGTTCGGGCAACCACTTCATCGAGGTGTCCCTCGACGAAGTGGACGACGTGTGGCTCTTCCTGCACTCCGGGTCCCGGGGCATCGGGAACCGCATCGCGCAGCGGCACATCACGGCAGCACAGGACTACTGCGCACGCCGGGCCATCACCCTGCCGCACCGGGACCTCGCGCACCTCGAGGAGGGCACCCCCGAATTCGACCGGTACATCAGCGAACTGATGTGGGCGCAGAGATTCGCTCTGCTCAACCGTGAGGAGATGATGGACCGCGTGGTCCGCCAGTTCACCGCCTGGGTAGGCAGACCGGTGCAGGAGCGCGAACGCATCAACTGCCACCACAACTACACCCAGCGGGAGACGCACTACGGCAAGGACGTGTGGCTGTCCCGCAAGGGCGCCATCGCGGCCGACCCCGGGCGTCCCGGGCTGATCCCCGGTTCGATGGGCACGCGGTCCTACGTGGTCACGGGCAGGGGCAACCGGGAGGCCATGGATTCGGCCCCGCACGGGGCCGGACGCGAGTACTCCCGCAATGCTGCCCGCAGGACGTTCACCCAGGACCAGCTCCGTGCCGCCATGCGAGGCATCGAATTCCGTGACACCCCGGCGTTCCTCGACGAGATCCCCGCGGCCTACAAGGACATCGACGTCGTCATGCAGGATGCGAAGGACCTGGTGGACATCCGCCATACGCTGCGCCAGATCATCAATGTGAAGGGCGACTGATCGGCCGCCGGACGGCTTCCCGCCGGAGCGCCGGGAACGGGAGTGGCGGCGGTTAGGCTGGCGCCGTGTCCATCCCGGCCGTCCCGCCGACACCGGCCCCGATCCTCGTGGAGGTCGGGTCTTCGGGTGGCTCTCGACCAGCAACTGGGCCGCAAGACCCCGCAATCCGTGAAGGATGTCGCAGAAGGCAAGCGATAGCCCTCCTCCAGACCTCCGGGGCAGAGTATCCGATCGAAGCCCGGCAGGCACGCCTGTCGGGCTTCGTCGTTTCGGCATCCGAAGAACGAAAAAGCCCCGGAACCGAAGTTCCGGGGCCTTGTCCGTAGCGGTGGTGGGACTCGATCCCACGACCTCACGATTATGAGTCGTGCGCTCTAACCAGCTGAGCTACACCGCCCTAAATGAGGCTGCCCGCACCGATCGGATGATCGTCACGGGCCCCTCATTTACGAGCCCCCCACCGGAATCGATCCGGTGACCTCGTTCTTACCAAGAACGCGCTCTACCACTGAGCTAGGGGGGCAACAGCAAGAAACTTTACCAGTTCCGAGCCGCTGGTGCGAAATCGACAGCCGCCCCTCGAGGGACGGACCCCGGATTCCGCATCGGACCCGTGCACTGCACGGGTCCGACGGGGTTTCGCCTAGCTAGTTCCTACCACTGCTCGGACTGCGCGGTGGAACGTCCTGCTCCGGCTCCGGCGCCCTTGGCGTGGCGGGGCTTGCGGTTGGCGTCGCCCGAAAACCGGGTGTCGCTGTCACGCTTCGGGAAGTCCTTCTTGAAGGGCTTCTTGAACTCGCCTGCGCCGCGGTTGCCTGCGGGCTTGCGTCCCTTGTCGAGCTCGAGGTGGATGAGCTCGCCGCCGATGCGCGTCTTGGAGAGCGCGCGCAGCTGGTCGGTCGTCAGGTCCGCGGGCAGCTCCACCAGGCTGTGGTCCGCACGGATGTCGATGCCGCCGATCTGCGAGGAGGACAGGCCACCCTCGTTGGCAATGGCACCGACGATCGAGCCCGGCATCACGCGCTGGCGACGGCCCACCGCGATGCGGTAGGTGGCGTTGCCCTCGGTGAGCGTGCGCGTCGGGCCGCGGGACCCGAAGGCATCCTTGCGTCCCTCGGCGCGCTCGCGCTGTCCTGCGGGAGCGACGGGGATGTCCTGCACGAGGATCGGCTGGCCGCCCTGCGCCATGACGGCAAGGGCTGCAGCGATCTCGCTGGCGGGCACGTCGTGCTCGCGCTCGTAGGTGGCGATCAGGTCGCGGAACAGCGCGACGTCCTTGCCGGCCAGCGTCTGCGTGATCTTGTCCGCGAACTTGCTGAGGCGCAGCTCGTTGATCTTCTCGGTGGAGGGCAGCTGCATCTGCTCGACGGGCTGGCGCGTAGCCTTCTCGATCGAACGGAGCAGGTACTTCTCACGCGGGGTGATGAAGAGGATCGCGTCACCGGAACGGCCTGCACGGCCGGTGCGGCCGATACGGTGCACGTAGGACTCGGTGTCGTTCGGGATGTCGTAGTTCACGACGAGCGAGATGCGCTCCACGTCGAGACCGCGGGCTGCTACGTCCGTGGCGACGAGGATGTCGATCTTGCCTTCGCGCAGCGCCTCGACGGTGCGCTCGCGCTGCTGCTGGGGGATGTCTCCGTTGATGGCTGCTGCCGTGAAGCCCCGTGAACGCAACTTGTCCGCCAGGTCTTCGGTAGCCGCCTTGGTACGGACGAAGGCGATGATGCCGTCGTAGTCCTCGACCTCAAGGATGCGGGTCATCGCGTCGAGCTTGTGCGGGCCCATGACCTGCAGGTAGCGCTGGCGCGTGTTGGTGCCCGTCGTCGTCTTGCCCTTGACGGAGATCTCGGCCGGATCGTTCAGGTACTTCTTGGCGATACGGCGGATGGCCGGGGGCATGGTCGCGGAGAACAGAGCAACCTGCTTCTCCGCCGGCGTGGAGGCGAGGATCTTCTCCACGTCCTCGGCGAAGCCCATGCGCAGCATCTCGTCGGCCTCGTCGAGCACGACGTACTCGAGGTTCGAGAGGTCCAGGGAACCCTTCTCGATATGGTCGATGACGCGGCCGGGGGTACCGACGACGACCTGCGCTCCGCGGCGGAGCCCGTTGAGCTGGGGGCCGTAGGGCGATCCACCGTAGACGGGGAGGACGGTGAAGCCCTCCATGTGCTTGGCGTAGGAGGTGAAGGCATCGGCTACCTGCAGCGCGAGCTCGCGGGTCGGTGCGAGCACCAGGACCTGCGTGTTCTTGCTGGGCCCGCCGTTGACGTCGGCCAGTTCCGCCATCTTGGACAGCGCGGGCACGGCGAACGCGGCGGTCTTGCCGGTGCCCGTCTGCGCCAGCCCGACGACGTCGCGGCCTTCGAGCAGCGCGGGGATGGTCGCTGCCTGGATGGGTGAGGGCTTCTCGTAGCCGAGGTCGGTCAGCGCCGCGAGGATGCGGCCGTCGAGGTTCAGCTCGGTGAAGCGGATGTCCACGCCGTCGTCGTCGGACTCTGCTGCGGGAACCGCTGCGGTGGTCTCGGTGACGAGGGTGGTTTCGGTGATCTGCTCGGACAGGTTTTCAGGCACGGAAGAATTCCTTCAGGTAGGTGCCGGACGGCCTGACAGGAAGGAGCCTGCAGTGCCGAATGAACATGGAAATCCGGCACTGTTTCAATCCCGAGGCCGAACTTCCTCGTCACACCGTGGTCTCTGCTCTCTCAGCAGTGATGTGTGACTTTTCTTCTAGCCGGCGCTCCCTGATGAATCTGCTCGCGAGTCTGTGCTCCGAGCCCCAACACAACCTATCCGGCCCTGAGGGGCGGAAATAAAGGGAATACCGGTGTGGGGGATATATCCAGTCTACTGCACGACGGGACCGACCCGTTCCATCCGGTGTCCTCCGGGAGGTGACCTTCGGCACGTCAGGCCGACGGGGCGACTCTCAGTGCCTTCAGCGCAGCCTTGCGGACCTGCGGGGTGAGCGTGAGATGCCCTTCGGCCGCGGTGTCGAGCAGCCTCTGCGCCTGCGACTCGGCGAGACCCGCGTGGACCTGTGCTGCGGTGACGCCGTGGTCGGGGACGCTGTCCAGGTGGATGGTGTCGCCCGCGATGATGCTGCCCTTCGTGACGACGCTCAGATAAGTGCCCACACGGTTCGCCTCCGCGAATCGCTTCACCCAGGACTTCTCGCCGAGGTACCGGGCGAAGTTCACGCAGGGCGTGCGCGGCATGGTCACTTCGAGGACCACCTGCTCCCCCACGCGCCAGCGCTCGCCGATGACGGCGGAGGAGGCGTCGATGCCCGCCACGCGGAGGTTCTCACCGAACAGGCCCGGCGTCACCTCGCGTCCCAGCTGCCGCGACCAGTAGTCGGCGTCGTCCTGCGCGTAGGCGTAGAGGGCCTTGGTGGGGCCGCCGTGGTGCTTGCGGCTCGCCTGGACGTCGCCGGTCAGGCCCAGCGGGTGCACGTTCACGGGCCCGTCGACCGCCCGTTTGTCGATCGCGGTGACGCCGGTCGAGTCCCGCGTGGGAAGGAGCTCGTGCACGCGACAGATGGCGAGGAGGGTGCCGGTGGTCATGGCGACCATCCTAGGGGCACCTCGCCGGCCTCCCGCGTCACGGCTCGAACCGGTAGCCCATGCCACTCTCGGTGACGAAGTAGCGGGGAGCGCCCGGATCGGGTTCGAGCTTCTTCCGCAGTTGCGCCATGTACACACGGAGGTACTGGACGTCCTTCGCATACGCCGGGCCCCACACATCGAGCAGCAGCTGCTGCTGCGAGACGAGCCGGCCCGGATGCGCGATCAGGCGGTCGACGATCTTCCACTCGGTGGGCGTGAGCCGGATGTCCCGGCCGTCCTTCAGCACCCGGCGGGCTCCGGCGTCGAGCGTGAAGTCGGGTGTCTCGATGACCGGCGCGCCGGCCTCGGCCGCCGCACGCCGGCTGGCCGCGCGGAGGCGTGCGAGCAGTTCGTCGAGGCCGAACGGCTTCGTCACGTAATCGTCCGCACCCGCATCGAGGGCATCGACCTTGTCCTGCGAGCCGTGCCGGGCGGACAGCACGATGATGTGCACCTGCGACCAGCCACGGATCCGGCGGATGACGTCCACCCCGTCGATGTCCGGCAGCCCGAGGTCCAGCACGATGATGTCGGGGTGGTGTTCGGACGCGGCTGCGAGTGCCGTCTCGCCGTCGACCGCCGTCACGCACTGGTAGCCGTAGGCGCGGACGTTGATCTCCAGGGCACGGAGGAGCTGCGGTTCGTCGTCGACGACGAGCACGCGCGTCACAGCTCCACCACCCCCGTCGAGATGGGCAGGCGGATGACGAACGTCAGACCGCCGCCGGGAGTCTGCTCGGCGTCGAGCACGCCGCCCATGACCTCCGTGAATCCCTTGGCCACCGCGAGCCCGAGCCCGACGCCGGCCCCCGACGGTGCGTCGTCGAGCCGCTGGAACGGGCGGAACATGGCGTCGACGTCGTCGCGGGACACACCGTGTCCGTGGTCGATGACGCGCAGCTCGCTGGCCGGGAAGCCGTTGATCAGGGCCCTCCCGGTACCGCCGACGGATGCGGTGACCTCGATCGGGGAACCCGGCGCATACTTCACCGCGTTCTCGACGACGTTCGCGATCACGCGCTCCAGCAGCCCGGGGTCTCCCTCGATGGCAGGCAGGTTCGGCGGGATGTGTACGCGGACGCGGTCCTCGGGCACGTTGGCGAGGGCGGGCCCGACGACGTCGATCCACCGCAGTGGGCGTACGTGCGCGTTCACCGCGTCTCCGGTGATGCGCGACATGTCCAGCAGGTTGTTGACGAGCGCGTCCAGCCGGTCCGAGTAGTCCTCGATGGTCTCCAGCAGTTCGTCCTCGTCCTCCTGGGAGAACGTCACATCGGACTGCCGGAGGCTGCTGACGGCGAGCTTGATCCCGGCGAGGGGGGTCCGCAGGTCGTGGGACACCGAGCGCAGGATCGCCGTACGCATGACGTTGCCCTCGACGAGCCTCTGGTTGGTGCGCGTGCTCGCGAGGAGTTCCTGCCGCTGCAGCATCGAGCGGAGCTGGCCGGCGAATGCCGTCAGCAGTCCGCGCTCGCGCGAGGAGAGGTGGTGCCCGTAGAGCGCGAGGAGGACGTCGCCGTCGACCGCTTCGACCGTGGTCGCGGCGTCCATCGTCCAGCGGTCCATGTCACCTGCCTGCGGGGTAGCGCGCAGCCCGGCGTCCGTCCTGGCTCCCGCAGCGGGTGCCGCGGCGGCTGCCACCGCCCCTCCGTGAACGGCTCCCGGGAGGGCAGGACCGGGCACCGGTGGGCGCACGGCCAGGGCCTTGCGCTCCATCGTGCCGGCGCCCGAGGCGTCGGACCCGTCATCGGCGTCCTGTTCCGAGGGGCCCACGAGCCCGAACAGCGCCACGGCATCGACGTCGAACTGGGTCTGGACGTGGCGCAGGAAGCCCTGGAGCGTGTCCTCCTCCGCCAGTGCGCCACGCGCGAGTTCGCCGAGCAGGGCGGCCTCCTGCTGCGCCAGGGCCGCTTCCCGGGACCGGCGTGCCGACAGCCCGACGACGAGCGACACCGTCACCGCGACGGCGATGAAGATCAGCACTGTGATGACGTTCTCGGCATCCGAGATCTCGAGGGACCCGAAGGGCTCCGTCGAGGTGTAGTTCAGGATGATGCTGCTCCACAGGGCGCCGAGCAGCGCGGGCCAGAGGCCCCCGATCAGGGCGACGGCGATGACCCCGGCGAGCTGGAAGAGGACATCGACCGCGAGCAGCGAGTGCCCCGCCAGGAAGACGGCCGCCTCGAGCAGTGGCGGCAGGACCAGCGCGACGGCGCAGCCCGCGGCGACCCGCAGGCGGCCGACCGGAGCCGCGAGGGTGCGCCGCACTGCGGTGACCATCAGCGGGTGCCGCGGAAGGCGCCGTCGTCGGACCGGCCGTGCAGGGCGCCGGACACGCGGTCCCTGCCGGTGCCGCCGCCCGCCGTGGCCTGCTCCTCGTTCCGTGGACGCACCGCCCCTTGCGGGTGCAGCCCTTGCTCCGGGCGCACCGCTCGCAGCGTCCGCGACAGGAGGACCCAGAACACGGTGACTGCGAGCGCGCAGAACACGCCGGCGCTGGACGCCATGAGCCAGCCGGTCACCAGCTGGGAATCGAGGTCGTCCGCACCCAGCAGCACACCGATCGTCTTGGGCGAGTAGATGAAGACCAGGAGGGTGAGCACGAAGAGTGCGGCCGCCGTCGTGCGGTACGCGCGCAGTTCCCCGGGATGCCCGGCAGCCTGGCCTGCGAGGACCGCCAGGACGACGACGATCCAGACCCAGTGGTGTGACCACGAGATCGGTGAGATGAGGAGCATGAGCAGCGAGGTCATGGCGATCGGCAGGAACCGGTCCGCACGGCGTCGGGCCTCGCGGATGATGTAGGCCGTCGCCGCCACGAGCAGCAGTGAGATGAGCAGCCACGGAACGGTGGAGGGGAAGTCCGGTCCCAGGAAGTGGAGGATGGCACCGCGGAGGGACAGGTTGTCCACGTAGCCCTCGCCGCCGATCCGGCCGGTGTCCCGCAGCATCTGCAGCCAGTACATCGACGATTCGGCCGGCAGCAGGAGGAAACCGAGCGCGATGGTCCCGAAGAAGCCGGCCGCCATGGTGAACAGCTGCTTCCACTCGCCGCGCACGAGGAAGTACAGGCCGAAGACCAGCGGCGTCAGCTTGATGCCGGCCGCGATGCCCGTGAGCAGTCCGGTGGGCATCCGGCGGTGCGGCCCCGAGAGGAGGTCGGCGGCGATCATCGCGAAGAGCAGGATGTTGACCTGCGAGAAGGCCATGGTCTCGCGCCACGGGCCCAGTAGGGAGACGAGCCCGGTTCCGGCGATCGCCAGCGGCAGCGCCGTGGGGTGCCTCACCACGTCCCGAACGGTGCGGAACCCGCCGAGGTACCGGGTGGCCAGCAGGGACGTCGCGGCCGCGATGAGGATCGACAGCCACACGAAAAGCATTGCGCCGGTCTCGGCGCTGACGAGCGTGAGCACCGTGAAGGCGAGCGCCGCGAACGGCGGATACGTGAAGAGAAGGGACCCCTCGCCCTCCCCGAAGGACCGCGTGTACAGCGAGCCGTCGCCGTCGACCACGGACTGCCCGCCCATGCGGTACACCCGGAAATCGAGGCCGATGACGTCGGCCCAGGCGAACGCCCAGGCCATCAGGGCCCAGGCCACCACTCCTGCGGCGACAAGGCCCAGCGCCCGGACTCCTGCCGCCGTACTGCGCTGGCTCATGCTTTCCTTCCGATGGACAGGGTGCGGTCACCGGTCCCGATGGGCCGGAGAACGGCTCATCCAGTGTAGGCACGGCTCCCGGGCTCCCACCCGCGTGCGGATATGGTGGAAATCACCCCGCCCCCCTGCGAAAGGCCGACCATGTCCTCCCCCAGCGGCACGACCCCGCCCGCTCCCGCCACAGCCATCACCAACGCCCACGTCGTCCCGATCGACGGCGAGCCCTTCGACGGCACGGTCGTCGTCGAGCACGGGCGGATCTCGGCGCTCGGTCCCTCCGTTCCCGTGCCCGACGGCGCCACCGTCCTCGACGCGGCAGGAAAGTGGCTGCTCCCCGGGTTCGTGGACGCCCATGTGCACCTGGGCACGCACGAGGAGGGCGAGGGAACAGCCGGGGACGACACCAATGAGATGACCGAGCCGAACACGGCCGGCGTCCGGGCGATCGACGCCATCAACCCGTACGACCCCGGGTTCGACGACGCACTCGCGGGCGGGGTCACCACCGTGAACGTGAACCCCGGCTCCGGCAACCCCATCGGCGGGCTCGCTGTCGCCATCCACACGCACGGGCGGTACCTCGAGGAGATGGTGCTGCGCTCCCCCAGCGGACTGAAGTCGGCACTCGGCGAGAACCCGAAGCGCGTCTACGGCGGCAAGGGCAAGATGCCGTCGACCCGCCTCGGCACGGCGCTCGTCATCCGCGAGGCGTTCATGAAGGCCCAGAACTACATGGGCAAGGACGACGAGAACGCGCGGGACCCGCACCTCGAGGCCCTGGCCATGGTGCTGCGACGCGAGATCCCCTGGCGCCAGCACGCGCACCGTGCCGACGACATCGCGACAGCTCTCCGCATCGCCGACGAGTTCGGGTACGACCTCGTCCTCGACCACGGCACCGAGGCGCACCTGCTCGGCGACGTCCTCGCAGAACGCGGAACCCCCGTCCTGATCGGCCCCCTGTTCACCACGAAGTCCAAGGTGGAGCTGCGCGGCCGCTCCATCGCCAACCCCGGCAAGCTCGCACGGGCCGGCGTCGAGATCTCGATCATCACGGACCACCCCGTCATCCCGATCAACTTCCTGGTGCACCAGGCCACCCTGGCGATCAAGGAGGGCCTCGACCGGGAGACCGCCCTGCGCTCCATCACCATCAACCCCGCGAAGGTCCTCGGCCTGGCGGACCGCCTCGGCTCGCTCGCCGTCGGGAAGGACGCGGACCTGGTGCTCTGGAGCGGCGATCCGCTCGATGTGATGCAGCGCGCCCTGCAGGTGTGGATCGGCGGCACCGAGGTCTACTCCTACGACACCGAGACGCGCAGCGGCACCGTCGCTCCCCGGGGCTAGGCCGTCCCTCCGGTGAGTCCGCGCAAGGATCCCCTGCCGCCCCGGCCGTTCCCGCTGCGGGCAGCGATCGCCCTGTGGCTCGTGGTCGCGGTGCTGCTGCTCGTCGCGGCAGGCACGTTCATCGCATCGGCTGCGGTGCGGGACCTCGACCGTGCTGGGTTCATCGGGCTCGGCACGCTCCTCGGGGCGCTCGCCGTCCTGCAGTTGATCCTCCTGCTCCCGCTGCGCCGGGGCAGGAGGAGCGCCCGCGAGCTGCTGAGCACCATCGGCATCATCGCGGGAGTGCCCGTCGTCGTCCGCGGGACGCCGGGCCTGTCCCTGATCGCCGTCGGGATGCTGGTTGCCGTGCTGCTCCTGTGGCTGCCGCAGAGCAGCGCCTTCTTCCAGCAGACCCAGCCGAAGGCGAGGAAGCGCTTCCGGCTGCCGGGGTCACGATAGCCCCACATCCGCCCGGGCACCCGGCGCGGCGGACCAGACCCGGGGCGGCGCACCCCCGGCTCTGGGCACCCGGCGCGGCGGCGACGCCGCGAACAGCTCCGGACACACGAAAGGCCCCTCCCACCGGAGGGGCCTTTCATGGAGGACAGCGGGGACTAGCGCAGGGAGGAGATGGCCTGCTCGAGGTCACCGATCAGGTCCTCGACGTCCTCGATGCCGACGGACAGCCGAATCAGGTTCTCGGGTACCGCGAGCTCCGTGCCCTTGACCGACGCGTGCGTCATGTCGGAGGGGTAGTTCATCAGCGACTCGATGCCGCCGAGGGACTCCGCGAGGATAAAGACGTGGGTGGACTCCGCCACCTTCTTCGCGGCCTCCGCCCCGCCCTTGAATGTCACGGAGATCATGCCGCCGAAGTCCTTCATCTGTGCTGCGGCGAGGTCGTGGCCCGGATGCTCGGGCAGCCCTGGGTAGTACACACGCTCCACCTCGTCCTGCTCCTGCAGCCAGCGCGCGATCGCGGTGGCGTTCGAGGAGTGGCGGTCCATGCGGACCCCGAGGGTCTTGAGTCCGCGCGTGGTGAGCCAGGCCTCCATGGGTGCGGACACGGCGCCGACGGCGAACTGCACGAAGCCGATCTTCTCGGCGAGCTCGTGGTCGTTCACGACGACGGCCCCGCCGCTGGCATCCGAGTGCCCGCCGATGTACTTGGTGGTCGAGTGCACCACCACGTCCGCTCCGAACGTGAGCGGCTGCTGCAGGTACGGCGACGCGAACGTGTTGTCCACGACGAGCAGGGCGCCGGCGTCATGCGCGAGCTGGGCGGTCGCGGCGATGTCGGTGATCTTCATCATGGGGTTCGACGGCGTCTCCACCCACACCATCTTCGTGTTGTTCGCCGCGATGGCCGCCTGGACCGCAGCGGTGTCCGCCATGTCCACGGCGGTGTTGGTGATGCCCCACTGGGACAGGACGCGGTCGATCAGTCGGTAGGTTCCACCGTAGGCGTCGTTCCCGAGGACGATGTGGTCGCCGGGGCGGAGCGCGGCCCGGATGAGCGCGTCCTCGGCGGCGAGGCCGGACGAGAAGCTGAAGGCGCGCTTGCCGCCCTCGAGCGCCGCGATCTGGGTCTGCAGCGCATCCCGGGTGGGGTTAGTGCCGCGCCCGTACTCGTACCCGTTGCGCAGCTTGCCGATGCCGTCCTGCGCGAAGGTGGTGGTCTGGTAGAGGGGCGGGATCACCGCTCCGGTGGTGGGGTCGGGGGTCTGGCCCGCGTGGACGGCTCGGGTGTTGAAGCCCTGGTCGTTCGAGTGCGTCACGATGCTCCTGGAATTCGGATCGGGGTGTTACTTGCTCACATATGTCAGCAAGTCATGGCGCGTAAGAATTCCCACGGGTGACCCGACGAACGTCACCATCAGCGTGTCGCTGTCCTGGAGCCGTTCGCGCGCCGTCCCGATGGATTCGAGCGACCCGATCAGGGGCAGCTTCGCGTCCATGTGCTGGGAGATCTTGTCGGTGAGGCGAGCCTCGCCGTGGAAGATCTTCGCCGTCAGGGAGCGCTCGTCGACCGAGCCCAGCACCTCGCCCATCTTGACGGGTGGCTCCTGGGACAACACCGGGATGCTGGAGACCCCGTACTCGTCCATGATCGAGATGACGTCCCGGACCGTCTCGGAGGGGTGCGTGTGGACGAGGTCCGGCATCGAACCGTTCTTGGCGCGCAGCACGTCGCCGACGCTCGCGTCCTCACCGCTGTCCAGGAACCCGTAGGACCTCATCCAGTCGTCGTTGAAGATCTTGCCGAGGTAGCCCCGGCCGCCGTCGGGCAGGAGGACCACGACGACGTCGTCGGCCGTCAGGTCCTTCGCGACACGGAGGGCCGCGACGACGGCCATGCCGCAGGAGCCGCCGACCAGCAGGCCCTCCTCGCGGGCGAGGCGCCGCGTCATCTCGAAGCTCTCGGCATCCGTGACGGCCTGGATCTCGTCCGGGATGGACGGATCGTAGGAGTCCGGCCACATGTCCTCGCCGACGCCCTCCACGAAGTAGGGACGCCCGGTGCCGCCCGAGTAGATGGAGCCCTCGGGGTCGGCGCCGATGATGCGCACGGGGCCGCCCTCCCGGTCCGCGGAGATCTCCTTGAGGTACCGTCCCGTGCCGGTGATGGTGCCGCCCGTGCCGACGCCCGTGACGAAGTGCGTGAGCTTGCCGTCGGTGTCGTTCCAGATCTCGGGGCCGGTGGTCTCGTAGTGGCTCAGGGGCCCGTTCTGGTTCGAGAACTGGTCCGGCTTGTACGCGCCGGGGATCTCGCGGACCAGGCGGTCGGAGACGCCGTAGTAGGACTGCGGGCTGTCGGGGGCGACGGCGGTCGGCGTGACGACGACCTCCGCGCCGTAGGCCTTGAGGACGTTGCGCTTGTCCTCGCCCACCTTGTCGGGCACCACGAAGACGCACTTGTAGCCGCGCTGCTGGGCGACGAGGGCGAGACCGACGCCGGTGTTGCCGGAGGTCGGTTCGACGATGGTGCCGCCGGGCTTGATCTTGCCCTCGGCCTCCGCGGCGTCGATGATCTTCGCCGCGATGCGGTCCTTCACCGACCCGCCGGGGTTGAGGTATTCGACCTTCGCGAGGACGGTGGCTGCGATGCCGTCGGTGACGGAGTTGAGCTTGACGAGCGGGGTGTTGCCGATCAGGTCAACAATGGAATTGGCGTACTTCATGCCTACAACGCTACCGGCTGGCGCGCCGACCTCCATGCCGCCGTTACGCCGCGGGACGTCCTCGCCCGGACGGGAGTCGCCGCGGAGCACTCCCGGGCGTCCGTGCCATACTGTCCGGCGGAACGGAGACCACCCTTGAACCTTCGCAGTGCCTCCCGCGCGATCCTGCCGGTCCTCGCGGCACTCTGCGTCGGAACCGGTGCGCTGCCCGGTTCCGACCTGGCGGAGCTGTGGGCGCGCATCTGGCCGATCCTGCTCTTCGTGGCCGCCATGACGGTGGCCACCGACCTCCTCTTCGCTGCCGGGGTCTTCGAGAAGATCATCGCGGCCTCGGCCCGCGCGGCCCGAGGCCGGACCCTGGTCCTGTGGCTCGTGACGGTCCTCCTCTCCGTGGCCTGCACGGTGTTCTTCTCGCTGGACACGACGGCCGTGCTGCTCACTCCGCTCGTGGTGCTCCTCGCCCGCAGGGCCGGCCTGCCGCCACTGCCGTTCGCCGTGACGATCGTCTGGCTCGCCAATACCGCGTCGCTGCTCCTGCCGGTGTCCAACCTGACCAACCTGCTGGTCCAGGAAGGGCTGCAGCTCAGTCCGGTGCAGTTCGCGGGCCTCGTGGCCGGCCCTGCGCTGGTCGGCGTCGTCGTGCCCTGCACTGTCCTGCTGCTGATCTTCCGGCGGCAGCTCTCGGGACGGTTCTCCCCCGCCCCTGCGCGCCCCGCCGAGGACCGCGTGCTGCTGCGCTGCGGGTACGCGGTCCTCGCACTCCTCCTGCCGGCACTGGTCAGCGGGCTGCCGGTCGCACTGAGCGCGACCCTCGCCGCGGTGGTCCTGGCCGTGCTCTTCGCGGTCCGTCGGCCCGGCACGTTGACGGTGAAGATGCTCCCCGTCGCTCCGCTCGTCCTCGCGCTCAGCCTCTTCGTTCTCGTCACCGCCGCGCACGCACAGGGCCTCGACACCTTTCTCGCCCCCGCGGCAGGTACCGGCGAGGACTTCCCGGACCTGCTGCGGCTGGCCGCCGTAGGAGCGGCCGGAGCGAACGCCGTCAACAACCTGCCCGCATATCTCGCCCTCGAGCCCTCCGCCGCGTCCCCGCTACGCCTCGCCGCCCTGCTCGTCGGCGTGAACCTCGGCCCCCTCGTCACTCCCTGGGGCTCGCTCGCGACACTCCTGTGGGCCGAGCGGCTGCGATCCCTGGGTCTGTCCATCCGCTGGGTGCCCTTCGGCCTCGCCGGGTTGCTGGTGACGGCACTGGCGCTGCCGTCCGCCGTCCTCGTGCTCTCCTGGGGCTGATGAGCCTAGGCTGGAACGGTAAGCCGCCTGCCGATGAGGAGAACTCCCATGACGAACAGCTACCGCATCGCGGTCATAGCCGGCGACGGCATCGGCAAGGAGGTCATGCCGGAGGGCCTTCGGGCGCTCCGGGCGGCCGCGGACGCGTACGGCTTCGAGGTGGACGCGGTCGAGTTCGACTACGCCAGCGCCGACTACTATCTGGAGCACGGCCAGATGCTGCCCGACGGCTGGTTCGAGGAACTGCGCCGCTTCGACGCGATCTTTTTCGGGGCCGTGGGCTGGCCCGACGTCGTGCCGGACCATGTGTCCCTGTGGGGCAGCCTGCTGCAGTTCCGGCGCCACTTCGACCAGTACGTCAACCTCCGCCCGGTGAGGCTGCTGCCCGGGATCACCAGCCCCCTCGCCGGCAGGAAGCCGGGTGACGTGGATTTCTACGTGGTCCGAGAGAACACCGAGGGCGAGTACTCGAGCGTCGGGGGCAGGATGTTCGAGGGCACCGACCGCGAGACGGTCATCCAGGACACGGTCATGACCCGCACGGGCGTGGATCGCATCCTGCGGTACGCCTTCAATCTGGCGCAGAAGCGTGGGAAGAAGCACCTCACGTCCGCGACGAAGAGCAACGGCATCTCGATCACCATGCCGTACTGGGACGAGCGGGTGGAGGCGATGGCGGGCAGGTACGACGACGTACGCGTGGACAAGTTCCACATCGACATCCTCTGTGCGAACTTCGTGCTCCACCCCGACTGGTTCGACGTCGTCGTGGCGAGCAACCTCTTCGGTGACATCCTCTCCGACCTGGGACCGGCCTGCACCGGCACCATCGGCGTGGCGCCCAGCGGGAACATCAATCCGGACCGCACCTTCCCCAGCCTCTTCGAACCGGTCCACGGCTCCGCGCCGGACATCGCCGGCAAGGGCATCGCGAACCCCGTGGGCCAGATCTGGAGTGCGTCGATGATGCTGGACCACCTCGGCGAGACGGAGGCGGCCGCCGGGATCCTGGGCGCCATCGAGTCGGTGCTGGCTACCGGCGGCGATGCGCTGACGCGGGACCTGGGCGGCACGGGGACGACGGCGTCGCTCGGCGGAACCATCGCGTCGGTCATCGCAGGGACGCGCTAGCGTCCCGGGCCCTCCGTGGACAGCTCCCACTGGCGGGCTCCCGCCTCGGCCGCGCCGAGGGATTCGACCACGCTCCGGGTGCGCTCCCGGACGGCGGCCTCCTGCTCGGGCGACGAGCAGGCGCCGGCCGGCTGGTCGGGCGCCAGCGAACACCAGCGGTACGGCCCGGCGACGATCAGCGACGGCAGCCAGTCCAGCCCGGAAACCGACCAGGCGCCCGCGTCATCCCGGCTGAGGCGGGCCCGGACCATCAGTCCCTCGTTGTTGACCTCGTACGTGGGCGACAGTTCGGTCACCCCGTTCCCCAGGCCGTAGACGATCCAGGTGCCGTTGTACTGCTCGATGGGCAGGACCGAGTGGGTGTGGTGTCCGTAGATGAAGTCCACCTCGCCGCTGTCGGCGAGCGCGTGCGCCACCTCGGTCTGCTGGGCGTTCGGGACGGAGGCGTATTCGTCGCCGGCGTGCAGGGCTGCGATCACGATGTCCGCTCCCTGCTCCCTGGCGGCCCTGGCCTTGGCGATCATCGTGGCCGTGTCGAGCAGGTCCACCCGCCAGGGCTGGTCGGGCACCAGCCCGTTGAGGCCGTAGGTCGCTTCGATGACGGCCACCTTCGCCTCCGGCTGCTCGAGGATCAGGGCCTTCCCGGCATCAGCGGCGCTTGCATAGGACCCCGTGTGCCGGAGGCCCGCCGCGTCCAGGGCCGCGAGTGAACGCTCCACGCCCTCCGGGCCCCAGTCCATCGAATGGTTGCTGGCGGTGGTGCAGGCGTCGTACCCGACCTCCTTCGCGGCGAGGACGATCTGCGGGGGCACGTTGAACTGCGGGTATCCCGAGAAGGGCCCTTCCGGGTCGGCCACCGGGGTCTCCAGGTGGCAGATCCCCAGCGTCCCGGCCGCGAGGTAGGGGCGCTGGCCTGCAAGCAGCGGCTCGAAGTCGAGCGGAGACTTCCCCGTCACCGCCGCATCCTCCGCGGCCTGCTCCCACAGTTGCGGATGCACCAGGAGGTCGCCCGTGAGCACGATCCCGACACAGTCCTCGCATGCCTGGGAGGACTGTGTCGGGGACGGCGACGGCGACGGCGTCGCTGGAGCGGCCGGCGCCGAAGTCGCCGCGGCACCGCCGGCCCCGTCCGCCGTGCACCCGCCGCACAGCAGAGCCAGCCCCAGGAGGACGCCGAGACGCCGGCCCGTGCTCGGCGCAGGACGCGGACGCCTGCCCGTGGCCGCCGCGCGCGGGATCTTCCCCGCCCGAGCACTCCGCACCTCTGCCATCTGCTGTTCCTTCCACCTCTTCCACCGGACTGCCCGATGGTACCCCTGCGGACCCCCGAGCATGACACATCCCGGGACCGCGGGGGCCTCGTGGGACGATGAATGCATGAGCATCGCCCCCGCCGCCGTTTCCTCCGGCGCGGAAGCCACGGAATGGATTCCCGACGGCCCGTACAACCTGGCAGGGACGGTGGGTACCCTGCAGTGCGGCCCGCACGACCCCTCGTTCATCGTCCAGGGGCCTGATCGCTGGCTCGCCTTCCGGACGAGTGACGGGCCGGTCACGCTCGTTCTGCGGCAGCGCGGCTCGTTGAACGACAGCCGCATCCGGGCCATGGCGTGGGGGCCGGGTGCCGCCCGGGCGCTCGAGTCCCTTCCGCGCCTGCTCGGCGCGGAGGACGACTGGAGCGCCTTCGACAGCCCCCGGTTCCGCGCCGGCCTGCCCGAGCTCGCCCGCAAGGGCCGCTACCTCGACCCGGGGCTACGGCTGCCGGCGTCGCGCCGCATGCTCGACACGGTGGCCCGGGCGATCCTCGAACAGAAGGTCACGGGCATCGAGGCCAAGCGCGCCTGGCGCTACCTGCTCACCCGGTACGGGGACGCCGCTCCTGGTGCGGGAGAGTTCGCCCCCGCGGAGCTCCGCCTACCCCCGACCGCGGAACAGTGGCGTCGCGTCCCCTCCTGGGACTGGCACAAGGCCGGAGTGGATTCGAAGCGCTCGGCGACCATCCTCAGGGCGGCCCTCGTGGCGAGCGGACTGGAGCGCCTCGCGTCGCTGCCGGGCGGGGAGGCCGTCCGCGCCGGCCTGAGGTCGGTTCCCGGCATCGGCGTGTGGACGGTGGCGGAAGTGGTGCAGCGCACGCACGGCTGCCCCGACTCCATCTCCGTGGGCGACTACCACCTCGCGGCCTACGTGGGCGCGGCCCTCACCGGCCGGCGGACCGACGACGCCGGGATGATCGAACTGCTCGAACCCTGGAGGGGGCAGCGCCAGCGCGTCGTCCGGTCGCTCTACTCGAGCGGCTTCCGCAAGCCGACCTTCGGTCCCCGGCTGTCCCCCGAGGACCACCGGCGGCGCTAGGACGCAGGAATGCGGCGGACGAACGAGCACCGCTAGGGTTGAGGGATGACCCAACCCGTAGACGTCACCGCAGTATTCACCCCCCTCGACGGCGAGTTCTTCCGCGTGAAGCTCGCCCTCGACATCGCCATCGAACAGGTGGTGCAGGAGCCCGGCTGCATCCGGTACGAGATCACGGACGCGCAGGAGGACCGCATCGTCCTCACGGAGCAGTGGGAATCCACCGAACTCCTGGACACGCACCTGCGCGGACCTGCCGTGCAGGACCTCAACGAATCGCTGAGCGCACTGCTGGCCAAGCCCGTCGATGTGGTGCGTTCGGACCAGGCGGCCTGATCCCTCCACACAAGAGCCCCGCACTCATCGAGTGCGGGGCTCTTCGGGTCTCGGGACGGCTACTGCGCGTCCCCGGCCGGGCTTCCGCCCTGGGCCTGCTGCTGCGCGATCTGCTCGTGCACTGCCTTCATGTCGAGTCCCTTGACGGCGTCGACGAGTTCGCCGAACTGCGTCGCGTTGAGGGCACCGGGCTGGGAGAACACCAGGACCTTCTCGCGGAACGCCATGAGCGTCGGGATGGAGGTGATCCCTGCGGCCGCGGCGAGCGACTGCTCCGCCTCGGTGTCGACCTTCGCGAAGGTGACGTCCTCGTGCTGCTGCGAGACGGCGTCGTACACCGGCGCGAACTGCTTGCACGGCCCGCACCAGTCGGCCCAGAAATCGACGAACACGATGTCGTTGCCCTCGATGGTTTCCGGGAAGCTTGCCTCAGTGATATTGATTGTCGACATGCCTTAACGCTAGCGACCGCCGCCGGACCTGTCAGTCCTGTTCGCTACCGATGAAGTGACCGCCCGTTCTCACGCTCCCACCGGAGGCCCGCATGACCGACACCTACGACCTCGCACGATTCGTCCACGCGCAGGAGGCCTCCGGCACCTATGAGCATGCCCTCGCCGAGCTGCAGAACGGCCGGAAGGTGGGGCACTGGATGTGGTTCGTCTTCCCGCAGGTGGCAGGACTCGGCAGCAGCCCGACGTCGGTCCGGTACGCCATCGGCTCGATCGACGAGGCCCGCGCCTATCTGGCGCACACCCTGCTCGGACCCCGCCTGTTGGAGAGCGTCCACGCGCTCCTCAACCTCGAGGGAAGCGATCCGGTCGCGGTACTCGGCGGGATCGACGCCCGCAAGCTGCAATCCTCGATGACGCTCTTCCACCGGGCCGGCCCGCAGGAACCGTGGTTCAAGGCCGTGCTCGACCGGTACTACGCGGGCCAGGAGGACCGGGCGACGACGTCGATCCTCGACGGCTGACGCCATCGGTCCCGCTCCTACCCGCCGACCTCGGCTGCGTGCGTGAGCGAGGCGCGGCCTGCGAGGATCACGGCTCCTGCGACGAGCACCATAACCGCGGCGACGGCGTAGGTGGCCTGCGGGTTGAAGACCTCCGCGAGCTTCGTCGCGGCGAAGGGTGCGAGCGCCCCTCCCATCCACCGGACGAAGTTGTAGCCGGCGGATGCGACGGGCCGTGGCGAATCCGAGACACCCATCGCGAGCTCCGTGTACAGGGTGTTGTTGATGCCCAGCAGGGCGCCGGAGATGATCACCAGCACGACGACGGCTGTCACCGAGCGCTCTGCGGCCAAGGCGAGGCCCACGAGCACGAGAACCAGGGCCGCGAGGGTCAGGAGCAGCACGCGGGTGGTGCCGAGCATGCGCTGCAGCGCGGGTGCCACGAGGACCGAGAAGACCGCGACCATGAGGCCCCAGCCGAAGAACACGGCACCGATACCGTACGCATCCATCCCCAGCACGAAGGGTGTGAAGGCGAGGATGGTGAAGAACCCGTAGTTGTAGAAGAGGGCGCTCGACGCCGTGGTGCGCAGGCCCCTGTGCCCGAGTGCGACGAGCGGGTCCTTGAGCGATGTCGTGGTGGCGGGACGGGGCGTGGCGGGCAGCAGGATGGTGAGGGCGAGGAACGCCGCGGCCATGAGCACGGCGGTGCCGAAGAACGGCGCACGCCACTGCCAGCCGCCGAGGAGCGCACCGAGCAGCGGGCCGAGTGAGATCCCGAGGCCGAGGGCCGCCTCGTAGAGGATGATCGCTGTGGCGGTACCCCCGCTGGCCACGCCGACGATGACGGCGAGCGCGGTGGCCACGAAGAGCGCGTTGCCAAGGCCCCAGCCGGCCCGGAAGCCGACCAGGGTGGCCACGTCACCGGACAGGCCCGAGAGCGAGGCGAACACCACGATCAGTCCCAGTCCGAGCAGCAGCGTCCTCTTTCCGCCGATGCGCGAGGAGATGAAACCGGTCACGAGCATCGCCACGGCCGTCACGAGGAAGTAGCTCGTGAACAGCAGCGACACCTGGCTCGGTGAAGCGTCGAGGTTCTCGGCGATGGCGGGGAGGATCGGGTCGACGAGACCGATGCCCATGAAGGCGAAGACGGCCGCCAGGGCCGTGGCCCACACGGCTCTGGGCTGCCGGAAGAAGGACTGCTTCTCCTCGGCAAGGACCGATGCGGGCTGCGCGTGGGTGGTCACTCGGGTACTCCTAGGCGGTGTGGTTCAGTTTCTCGATGATCGGCAGGGCGGCCGCGAGCGTGGTGCGGTCCTCCTCGTCGAGCTGGTCCAGCAGTGCGGCGACGCGCTCGTTACGGCGCCGGCTGGCGGCCTCCCAGGCCGCCCGGCCCTTGTCCGTGAGCTGGACGAGGACACCCCGCGAGTCGGTCGGATCCGGCTGCCGGAGGACGAGGCCGGCCTGTTCGAGCTTGATGATCTGCTCGGTGGCCGAGGGGACGCGGATGCCGAGGTTGGCGGCGACGCGGCTCACCCGCAACGGTTCCTCCGCCGCCATGCTGAGTGTGCTCATCTGCATGGTGGTCAGCTCCCCGTCGCTGTCCATCGAGCGGCTGAGGTACACGGCGTGGCGCAGGGTGGTGCGGAAGGACTGCGCGAGGGCCAGCAGGGGCACGTCGCTGGAGGGACTCATAGTTAGGTAGCCTAACATTCCACCGAGGGCGCGGCAAGCCGACGTCAGGGCAGGACGGTGTCGGGACAAGATGTAGCCGGGACAGGACGTAGCCGGGACAGGACGTAGAGTGCCAGAAAGCGCCGACGTGGCGCGGAGGACCGAGGGGAGGCAGCGGGGTGACATCGAGCGCAGTTCTCCCCGTCGTCGACCCGCTCGCCTTCCTCGCCGGCAGCTGGTCGACCCGCCGCCACCTGCTGGACCGTTCGAGCGGCACGGAAGGGCTCTTCGTGGGCATCACGACCTTCACGCCCGACGACGACGGACTGCGGTGGGACGAGGAGGGCACCGTGTCCTGGCCCTCCTTCGAGGGGCCGGCCTCCCGCTCCTACCGGGTCACGGCCCAGGGCACGACGATGGCGATCCACTTCCCGGACGGCCGGTTGCTCTGCCGCCTCGACCTCCGCAGCGGCAGGGCACATGACGAGCACTGGTGTTCTCCCGACACCTACCTCGTAGACTTCCGGATCCCCTCGTTCAGCACCGTCGAGTACTCCTGGGACGTCACCGGACCGGCGAAGGACCATCTGCTGACGACGACGCTCACGCGCCAGGACTGAAACCTCGCTCAAGCCCTCGCCCGGCGGAAGCCTTCGGCGTGCTCGCGCGGCCTGGCTTTCAGCGCCGGCAGTTCGAACAGCAGGTTGACCGAGGCGTGCTCCCTCGTCGAGTACATCCAGGCGAGGCCGAGCGGCACCCCGACGCCCCCGAGGAGCAGCAGGGGGAACACGAACCACTCCCCCGTCAGTCCGAGGCCGTCGGCGAGCGCGAGCATGATCATGATCGGTCCCAGGTGCGCGACGTAGAAGACGATCGAGTAGCGGCCGACGAACTCGAGGGCGCCCGTCGCCCAGGTGGGTCCCAGCCGAGGGAAGAGCCAGCAGACGACGACCAGTCCACCCAGGACTCCCCAGGCGTACTCCGTGCGATACAGGACGTTCCGGTCGACCACGTTGAACACACCCACGGCGGCTGCGGAGACCGCTCCCGCACCGAGCAGCCAGGGATTCGCTCGAGCCCGTTCCAGGAGCCGGGGATGCACGGCGCACCAGGCTCCCAGGAAGAAGAACGCAGCGAGGAAGGCCATCGTCTCGGGCCTGCTGCCGTCGGGCAGCACCAGCGAGGCCACCAGGCCGACACCTGACGCGACGATCGGCGAGATGCGCCGCAGCGGGTAGGCGAGCGCGTAGAAGGCGAGGATGAACCAGAGGTACCAGAGGTAGGTCGGTGCGAGGTAGAAGATCTGCGCCACGCCACCGGGACTGAGATCACCGGTCGCCGTCAGGATGATCAGCGACCACAGGACATACGGCCATGCGACCAGGGAGACCTTGCCGGCGAGGTACTCGCGCCATGGTTTCGCGACCGACCGCGGCAGCAGGATCCCCGAGAGGAACATCAGGACGGGCATCCGGAAGGGCTCGAGGAAGAGATTGAACCCGTCGATACCGGCGGTGAATCCTCCGGCGATCCGGAGGGACTCCCCCGCGTGCAGCACGACGACGAAGAGGATGGCGACGCCGCGCAGGCTGTCCAACCAGCCGATCCGCGGCCCGGGCGTAGTGCTGATGGCGGCCTCCCCACTCGAGACGTCCTGAGCATGCGTACTGAAGCTTCGTGGACGACGCCTGCGCGGATGGCCCCGCGGCCAGGATGAGTGGACGAGATCGATGACGGCAACAGAAGAACCCGCTCCACGGGAGCGGACTCTTCTGTTGCGGGGTCGGGAAAGCACTCCCGCCCGGACCACTGTCGTGGACCGGGGCGCAGGTGCCTGTCGGCTAGAACCTGGCCTTATTGATGAGTTCCTGGGCGCGTTCGGGGAAGAACACGCCGGCGCCGGGTCCTCCATTGCAGGTGCCGTCCGACTCGCCCGGAGCCTTGAGCCAGAGGAAGGCATCGACGTTCGGGACTCCGGAGCTGAGGGTCGGCCGTTTCCCGAGTCCCTGCCCGGTCGGGTTGCACCATGTGGTGGCTGTGGCGACACCGTTCCGGCTCGTGTCCACGATCATCTTCCACGGGAGCTTGGACGCCGCGATGACCCTGTTTCCGTAGTCGATGATGGAGGCGTTCGAGTTGTAGGCGGACACGTTCACGCTGATGCCGTCGATGGTGACTCCTGCCGGGAGGACCCGCTTGATGCGGTTCGCCATCTCCGACGCGTCGACCCAGTTCGAGGCGTCGACGTAGACCTTCGCCTTCGGGTTCGCCTTGAGCTTCTGCACCGCGTACTTGAGGGACTCGATACGCTCCGTCTGCTGGGCGGCCGACAGGTCTCCGAGGTGGCCGAGCGCATCGGGCTCCACGGCGACGATGACGGGAGCGGTGCCGATCCCTGCGGCGAGGCCGTCGATCCATGCCCGGTATGCCGCGAGGTTTCCCGCACCGCCGGAGGAGTAGCTGCCGACGTCCCAGATCGGGACGTTGTAGGCCAGCATGCTCACGACCTTCCCGTTCGCCGCAGTTACCCGCTGCCGGGCTTCGGCCTGGACCTGGGCCGGTGTTCCGCCTGCGAACCAATGGGCCGTCGGAGTGGTTTTCAGGATCTCGAAACCGGCGAACTGGTCCACCTGTCCGGGGCCGTCGTACAGGACCCCCGTGGTCGTGGAAACCGGAGTTGTTGCTGTAGCAGGAACAGTGAGGTTCTGTTCGACCGAGCTGAGGCGCAGGGCCCCCCAGGCGTAGGAACCCGCGGGAGGCCCATCGAACACCATCAATCGAAGTTCGTAGACGCCCGCCGGGAGTGCCGGGAGGCTGAGGCTCTGGGTCGTCGTCCCGGTGAGGTCCCGGCCCTCCACGAACACGTCCGCTTTCCTGACGTTGTTCTGCCACGCTTCGACGTAGACGACCTTGTTCCCCTGTGTCCCCGACGGCGAGGTGATGGTCACGGCGAGAGGGGTCGCCTTCCCGCCAGCCGCAGATCCGAAGCGGATCGAACCGTCCCACGTGGCGGCGGCCGTGGTGGGTGATGCGGAGGGGCTGGGGCTCGGGCTGGGCGCGGGCGCATCCGTGTCGTTCGCCTCGATCCACGCTTCGACGGCCGTGAGCCGCTGAGCAAGACAGGCCGCCTCTGCAGTTGTACAAGGGGCAGTGAAGTCGGTGCCCGCCGCAGCACCGGAGGCGCTGAGCATCACCCCGACCACTGCGAGAGCAAGAACCTTCGTGGATCTGAGACGCATCGTGCTTCCTTACGTGAGCCGCGGGTTCGGCGCTCGTGATTGCTTGGAATCCAGCAGAATCCGGACCTGAGCCAGCCGGATGAATTCCGAGAAGACTACCGATTGTGTGACCCCTGTTACGGATGATCCCGGTGTGAAAGAGGATTCTTGGGCAAAACCTGCGGGCGTCATGGGGATCGGCATCCTCCTGGCCCCGCGTTCCAGGACCGGGTGCGGGCCGTGATCCTCCTGCGGCGGCGGGACCGGAATCCGGTTCTCCTACCGGCGGGTCGTGTCCGCCGACCCGTGGAAAGGAGCGGCAAAGCGAGTGATGCCCGAAAAAGGTTGGGTACGGATACTCGTTTTCACGCCCGGAAGTCGTCCGTACAGTACGGAGCATGGGCCGCAAGCCCCAGGTCTGACTGCCACCTTTCGGCTGTCGACCTGGCCGGCATGCAGTGCTTCCCTCCCGCGCACAGGCGCATACCAATTCTTGGCACAGGAGCCCCCGACGAGAAGGGACAGGAGTACATCCAGGGATTGGAGGCCTACGAGCACGCGCTGGAGGACAACTACTTCCAGCTCGTCATCCTGGATGACAGCACTGGCATCGGCCGGCAGCTGGCGCCTGAGGAGTTCGGGTTCGCCCAGACGAACACGGTCACCGACCCTGCCTCCGGCCACACCTGGAGGATCTACCAGAGGTTCGACGAGATCCGCCCGTGAGGGAGGACGTGCCGGTTCCCGTCGGGCGCGGCGGGGAAGCCGGAACGATGAAGGGCTGGGGCCCGAACAATGGGGGAAGCGTGGCCGCTCGAATGACGACATCCGCTGCGCCTGCGGTCCGTCTGGCATGGCCCGATGCCACCCGCGGGCTCGGTGTGGTCGCCGTTGTGCTCTTCCACGTCCTGATATGGCATCACGATGCCATCGGGGGCGGCCCCACGGCGCTGTCAGGTTTCTGGGACACGACCGATGTGGCCGTCGGACGATTGAGGATGCCCGTGCTGTTCGCCCTCTCAGGAATCCTTGCAGCCAGAGGCCTGGCAGGAGGCTGGCGATCAGGATCGGCGCGACTCAGAGCAGCCGGCAACTACTACATCTACGCGGTGTGGCTCACGCTCTACCTCGTGTTCTTCCTCGCCGCCCGGGAAAAAGGCTTCCCCCACTCGTTCAGGACGGTGCGAGCGTGGGCGACGCAGTTGTTCCTGCCGGATACCACGCTGTGGTTCATCCTCGCGCTGGCGATCTACCCCGTGCTCGTCACCGTGCCCCGGGCCATGCACCTGCCGGCAGCAGCCGTCCTCACGGTAGCCGTCGCTTCCTGGGGTGCCGGCACGTACCTCGACATGCCGGGGTTCACCGGAAAGATGATGGCGAACTTCCTCTTCTTCTGCGTCGGCGTCTACGGCTCCGCGGCGCTCCACGCCGTCGCTCGATCAGCACTGCGCAGCAAGGTCGGCTACGTCGTGGTGTTCCTGGCTCTCGTGGGTCTCGCCACCGTCGTGCCGCAGGGACTTGTGATTCCCGTGGTTCTGCTGTCGAGCCTGGTCGCGGTTCCGGCAGCCATCGCGGTTACGTCCGAGGCCTGCAGGATCGCGTCAGTTGCCCGCCTGGGCGCCTATGTCGGCGCGCGGACCTTGCCGATCTATCTGCTGCACCCGCTTGTGCTCTGCGGTGTCTCGTTTCTTCCCGGTGTGCCGGCAGTTGAACGCCTCGTGAGCACTGTCCCCGGTGACGCCCTGTACCCGTTGGGCCTGACGGTAGCCGTCATCGTCGTGTCCCTGGCGATCCATGAGCTCCTGCGGGCGATCCCAGGGAACCCTCTGTTCACGCTGCCTGCGGGACTTTCCCGGAACCTGACCACCGCTTAACCACGAGAGGCCGGTACTCCCGCTCTTTCGAGCGGAGGTACCGGCCTCTCCTTGCTGTGGCAGATGAGGGATTCGAACCCCCGTAGGCGTTGCCAGCTGATTTACAGTCAGCCCCCTTTGGCCGCTCGGGTAATCTGCCGAACGTCTTCGTAGGAAGACCGCCCGCAGCAAGCGCGGGCAAGACAACTTTACAGACAAACCGCTCAAGAGACGAATCGGGCGGAGCATCACAGCCCCGCGGCCACCCTGCGCTCGATCTGGGCATAGAATCCGTCGGCCTGTTCGGGCGTGACCATCCGCAGCAGCACCGCCCGGTCGAGGTCCGCGCGGACGCCGGCGAGCCGGTCCGCCGAGGAGGTTGCTCCGCCCGCGGTGACCGTCGATGCGGCGTTCGGTGACGACCCCGGGCGGAGTTCGAGGATCAGGTCACGGGCCTCGTAACCGGAGGAGTCCAAGGAGTCCGCGGAGTCCGCGGAGTCCACGCCGGCGGCCACCGCCGGCGGGACTGCGAGCGCGGGCGCTGCGGCAAGGCCGGCCACAGATGCCGCCGCTGCCGCGGCGAGGAAGGATCCTGCCACCGCCCTGCGGAGACGGACCCGGTAGCGGCGGCGTGGCGTCGTGGACATCGTTCGGCTCCTCTGATGCGGTAGGTGGCTCCCAGCGTGCCACCCGAGCGTGTGCGCACCCCCGGTGGGAACTGGCACGGAGCTGTAAACCGTCCGGCGCCCGGCACAGGGGTTGCGGATAGTCTTGATGCAAGACATCCAACCATCCCGAGGAGGCACCGTGGCGAGCGAATCCACGTTCGACGTCGTAAGCAAAGTGGACAAGCAGGAGGTCGCCAACGCGCTCAACCAGGCGCAGAAGGAGATCGCCCAGCGGTACGACTTCAAGGGAGTCGGCGCCGAAGTGGACTTCAGCGGCGAGAAGATCCTCATGAAGGCCAACTCGGAGGAGCGCGTCCTGGCCGTGCTCGACGTCCTGCAGTCCAAGATGATCAAGCGCGGCATCTCCCTGAAGTCCCTCGACACCGGCGAGCCCTACCCGTCCGGCAAGGAATTCCGCCTGGAGACCTCCATCAAGGAGGGCATCGCCCAGGACATCGCCAAGAAGATCAACAAGCTCATCCGCGACGAGGGCCCGAAGGGCGTCAAGTCCCAGATCCAGGGTGACGAGCTGCGCGTCAGCTCCAAGTCCCGTGACGACCTGCAGGCCACGATGGCCCTGCTGAAGAACTTCGACGAAGCCGATCTGCAGTTCGTCAA
Organism: Arthrobacter rhamnosi; assembly: GCF_054510975.1. NCBI lineage: Bacteria > Bacillati > Actinomycetota > Actinomycetes > Micrococcales > Micrococcaceae > Arthrobacter > Arthrobacter rhamnosi. Next base: position 427,328 of record NZ_JBTNDN010000001.1, read on the forward strand.
CATGCGCTAGGTTCCGGCAGCCGGCAAGACTCACATCGGGTGTTCGAGGGCGGTGCGACTGGCCACCGCCCTCGCCGGGGTGAACAGGTCGGGGAGCGACGATCGACGCCATCGGCACGTCGCCCGCTCCGCCACGGCAAGTAGTGACCCGCGGCACACGAGTACCGCGGGGCCCGCCACCTAGTCGCTGGGCCAGCAACCCAAGTATCGGTCGAATAGCGCGGGTATCAGATTCCGGGTAATTCGGGTATGGCCGGCCCGCGACACCTCCACCATGGGGGTTTAAGCTGAATTTCACCAAGCAGTATCTTCGAATTTCCATTCTGTTCACCGGGAATTCGAAGGTTCGGCTCGGAGGACGGGCTCTCGGGACGGCTTCGGTCGCATCGGGGGCGGAGGAACCGCCGTCGACCAGGTCTGTTGGGGACCCCTCCTGGCTCTAATCAGCTGCCGCGGGCCGCCACGCCCATCCCATCCGTAAGACGGTGAAAACCTTGTCAGTCAGCGTTCCTGATTCCCGCACGCTCCGGAGCGGGGACATGCAGGCTCCGCGAGCGTCGGTCAGCGTCGTCATCCCCACGCTCAACGAAGCGAAGAATCTTCCGTGGGTGCTTCGTCGGATGCCCGCCTACGTGGACGAGGTCGTCATAGTCGACGGCCGTTCGGTCGATTTCACTGGAGAGATCGCCCGGGCGCTCCGGGCCGACGTCGTCGTGGTGGCCGAACCCCGCGCGGGGAAGGGGACCGCTGTCCGGGCCGGATTGGCGGCAAGCTCCGGGGACATCATCGTCATGCTCGATGCTGATGGAAGCATGGACCCACAGGAGATCGGCTGGTTCATCTCCCCGCTCCAGCACGACTTCGATTTCGTCAAGGGCTCGCGATACATCACCGGGGGCGGTTCCGAGGACCTCACCCCGCTGCGCGACGCCGGCAATTGTGCGCTCACCGAATTGGCCGACGTAGTTCTGGGCGGCAATTACTCGGACCTCTGCTACGGCTATATCGCACTGCGCAAAGAGTGCCTCGCTGTCCTCGAACTCGAATCGGATGGATTCGAGATCGAGACCGAATTGATCGTCAGGGCCGCTCGCGCGGGCCTCCGTATCGCGGAGGTGCCGAGCCTGGAACTCAACCGGATATCCGGGAACTCGAACCTCCAGACCTTCCGCGACGGATGGCGCGTACTCCGCACCCTCGCCCGTGAGTGCAGCTTTTGGGATGCTCCGACAGCAGGAGCCCGCCCGGAAGCCCTCCGACGCGTCAAGTACAGCTACCCGAGTGTCCGTTTCCCCCGCACACCAACCGATCCGCACAGCGTCCTTGCAGTGCCAGTTCTTGCAGTGCCACATGAGGTAGGAGAGCTCCATGGCCAGTGAATTACCCACCGTTTCAGTTGTCATCTGCACATACACGGAGAAGCGTCTGAGCCTTCTGGCCAAGGTCGTCGATTCCGTCCGGGTCCAGTCGCTCGCCCCGGAACAGATCATCGTCGTCGTCGACCACAACGAGGACCTGTACAAGCGCCTCATCATGGACTTCCAGGACGTGGTGCTGGTCGAGAGCAGTGGCCAACCGGGACTCGCCGGTGCTCGTAACACCGGATCAAGCGTCGCAACCGCGGAGATCATCGCCTTCCTCGACGACGACGCCGAAGCAGCACCGGACTGGCTGGAGCGCCTGTCCGCCTTCTACGACGATCCTGACGTACTCGCCGTCGGAGGGCGCGTCGACCCCGTATGGGAGACGGCCCGCCCCGCCCATTTCGGCGAGGAACTCGACTGGATCGTCGGATGCAGCCACCGGGGTATGCCCCGCGTGGCCACCGAGGTCCGGAACCTGATCGGTGCGAACATGTCCTTCCGCCGCGAGGTGCTGGAGCACGTCGGCGGCTTCAATCACGAGCTCGGCCGGCAGGCAGTCAAGCCGCTCGGCTGCGAGGAGACGGAGATCTGTATCCGTGCGAGCCTGGCCCTGCCCGGGGCCCGGATCGTCTATGACCCTGCGGCGGTGGTGAACCACCATGTACCCGCGACCAGGGGGACCCTGAACTACATGCTGGCGCGCGCCTGGTCAGAAGGGTTGTCCAAGGCGCAGGTGAGCCACCTCGTGGGGCACAAGCGGGCTCTCCGATCGGAGCGCTCGTACGTGCGGAGGATCCTTCCTCGGGCGGTGCTGTCCGGGATCCGGGACTGGGGGTCGGGGAACGACACGGCCGGACTCAGCCGGGCGGGCGCCGTCCTCGCGGTTCTGGCGTGCACGACCGGCGGGTATCTCCGGGGACGACAGCTGGCCCATGCGGCGACCTTCCGGACCGGAGTTGCACCGTCCCCGAACGAGCCGTGGAGAACCGTCACCTGAGCGGAGGCACGATCCCAGGCATCCGGCTGCCGGGGGACGCCGTCAGCGCAGCGGACGGCCCGCCATGCCCTCGAGGCGCGCGATGCGCTCGCCCATCGGCGGGTGGGTGGCGAACAGCCGGCCCATCCCCCCGCCCCTGAACGGGTTGGCGATCATGAGGTGCGAGGTGTTCACGAGGCGCTGGTCCTGCGGGAGCGGAGCACGCTGGGTGCCGGTCTCCAGCTTCCGGAGGGCCGAGGCGAGCGCCAGGGGATCGTCGGTCAGGACCGCGCCGTCCTCGTCGGCGTCGTACTCGCGGGTGCGGCCGATGGCCGTCTGGACGAGGCCCGCGGCGAGCGGGGCGAGGATGGCGAGGAGCAGCGCACCGATGGCGTTGCCGCCCTGGTTCCGGTTGCCGCCCATCATGCCGGTGAAGGCGAACATCTGCGCGACCGAGGTGATGACACCTGCGACGGCGGCCGCGATGGACCCGGTGAGGATGTCACGGTTGTACACGTGCATGAGCTCGTGTCCGAGGACGCCACGCAGTTCGCGCTCGTCGAGCAGCTGCAGGATGCCCTGCGTGCAGCACACCGCTGAGTTCTCCGGATTACGGCCGGTTGCGAAGGCGTTCGGCGCCAGAGTCGGTGAGATGTAGAGCCTCGGCATCGGCTTGCCGGCGCGCGCGCTCAGCTCCCTGACGATCCGGTACATGGCGGGCGCCTGCTGCTCGGTGACCTCGACGGCACCCATGCTGCGGATGGCGATCTTGTCGCTGTTCCAGTAGCTGTAGGCGATCGACCCGACGCCGAAGAGGGCGAAGATCCAGATGAAGGACGAACTGCCCGTGGCGCCGGCGATCACTGCGCCGAAGACGAGGAAGATGCCCATGAGGGCGCCGAACAACAACGCCGTCTTGGCCCCGTTGAAATGGTTGTGCACTGTCACTCCTTGGCTGTAGCGGCCCGGTGGCCCATCGGTACAACGGCGGGTCGGAGCGGGGTGTTCCGATCATCGTACGGCGGCGCGCTGCACGGCGGCTGGGAAAAGGGCGGCTGGGAAAAGCGGCGGTCAGGGCTCCGGCCGGCGGGAGTCGTACCGGGCGAAGCGCGGCTGCCAGCGGGCCAGAGCGAGCACCAGCACCACGCAGCAGAGGCCGCCGACGACGGCGGTCCAGCCCTCCCCCAGCCACGCCGCCTGCCCGCCGGCCACCATGTCCCCGAGCCGGGGACCACCCGCGACGACGACGATGAAGACGCCCTGGAGGCGTCCGCGCATCGCGTCCGGCGTCGCCGACTGCAGGATGGTGTTGCGGAAGACGCTGCTGATGGAGTCTGCGACGCCCGCGAGGACGAGGCATGCGGATGCGGGCAGCACCCAGGCGGACAGTTCCCCCTCGCCGGGTGCCGGCAGGGCGGACGAGGTCGCAAGGACGACGACCAGCCCGAAGCCGGCCACGGAGGCACCCCACCCGACGATGGACCAGATGACGGCCTGGCCCTGCTTGTGCACGCGGCCCAGCGGTCCCGAGAACAGGCCGGCCAGCACCGACCCGAAGGCGGCCGAGGCGAGCAGGATGCCCACGGTCCGCTCGCCCCCGCCGATGAGCACTGCGCCGACGGCGGGCAGCAGTGCACGCGGCTGGGAGGTGATCATGGCGATGAGGTCGAGGATGAAGGTCATGCGGATGTTCGGCCGCGTGCCGAGGAAGCGGAAGCCCTCGAGTACCGTGGCGAGGCCCGCCCGCCGGGTCGGGCCCTCGGGTGGCAGGGGCGGGAGGCGGAAGACGGCCCACAGCGCGAACGTGAAGGTGACGACGTCGACCGTGTACGTCCAGGCGTAGCCCACCTGTGCCACGAGGACACCGGCGAGCAGCGGGCCGACGGTGAATGCGAGCCCGAAGGTGATCATGCTCAGCGCATTCGCCGCGGGCAGCAGTGCCGGGCGGACGAGGCGCGGGATGATCGAGCTGCGCGTGGGCTGGTTGATGCCGGCGGCTCCCGACTGGATGGCGATCAGGATGTACAGCAGCCAGACGCTGTCTGCGCCGATCCAGGCCTGGGCCGCGATGGCCATGGTGGTGCCCCACAGCGCCAGGCCCGAGAAGAGCGCCACCCTGCGGCGATCCTGCGCATCCGCGACCGCACCACCGTATAGGCCCGCGACGACGAGCGGCACCAGGGCGAAGAGACTGAGCAGCCCGACGCTGAAGGTCGACTGCGTGAGCGCGTAGATCTGCAGGCTCACGGCAACGATGGTGAGCTGCGTACCGATGGCGGAGAGTGCCGTACCGATGTAGAGCCGGCGGAATGCCGGGGACTCCCTCAGCGGGGTGATGTCGGCGAGGAGTCTGGGCACGGGAAGAGTCTAGCCGGGCATTGGTTCGCACCAGCAACCAAACGGCGGCTCAGGCGGCGTCGCGCTCCCCCGCCTCGATGGCGCGGTCGACTTCCTGCAGCACACGCGTGTCGGCGATGGGGCGGAAGTGGCCCATCGTGTCGAGCTGGATGTTGCGTGCACCCTCCACGAAACTGCCGCCCGGGATATGCGGATCGAACCGGCCGTAGATCGAGGTGATGTGCGCATTGATGTCGAGGTTGGCGAGCAGCGCCCGCAGGGTCCGGTCCCGGGGGGAGAAGGCACGGATGCTCGGCAGGAGGAAGAAGTTGGCGTAGATGGAGCCGGAGAACGGCGTATTGATCGCCACCAGGCGGGTGATGCGTGGAGCAATGCTGGACATGGTCATGAGGAACTTGCCGATCAGTCCGCCCTTGCTGTGCGCGACTACGACGACATCGGTGAGGTCGTGCTCCTCGATGTAGCCGGCGGCCAGCAGGGCCATGGCTTCTACGGTGCCGCGGTTGTAGCCCAGCTTCTGCACCACGTGGACCGGATGGCCGGCCCGATGCAGGTGGTCGGCGATCGGCCGCATGAACTGCCATGTCTCGTAGATGCCAGGGATCAGCAGCACGGGGGCCTTGCCCTCGGGCGCTCCCGGCGCCGGCGTCAGATACCGTGCCGGGTCCTCCCGAAGGACGAAGCCGTGCACCTGCCAGAAACCGACATAGGCGTAGTCCAGCATCCAGGCCCAGCCCCGCTCGAGGAGATTCACACTCTCCACGGTACCGACCGGATGGGCCGCGTGGTGCGCAAGTTAGTCGCGCCTTATTATGACTTACTCAGATTTACTGATTGACTCGGGGCATGACGAAGACAGCCAGCGCCCCGGAGGCCCGGTGGTCGGCGGCACTGCACTCCTCCCATCGGAGGGTGACGCGCCAGCGCCTCGCCGTCCTCGCCGCCGTCGAGCAGTCGCCCCATGCCACCGCCGACGACGCCGCGGCCGCGGTCCGCGCCGCCCTGCCGCACATCACCGTGCAGTCGGTCTACGTGATCCTGGCCGACCTCACCGACCTCGGCCTCCTGCGCCGCATCGACACGCCGCACTCCCCCGCCCGGTACGAGACCCGTGTGGGCGACAACCACCACCACGCCGTCTGCACCGGCTGCGGCCGGATCGAGGACGTCGACTGCGCCGTGGGACACGCCCCCTGCCTGACTCCCGAGTGGTCGCCCGGCGCGCACCGCATGACCATCCAGATCGCCGAGGTCCTCTACCAGGGCCTCTGCGACGACTGCCGCTCGGCAGCTCCCAGCCCCCACCCATCCGAATCCCACGAATAGGAGCACTATGTCCGCGAACTTCAGCACCACGCAGTCCGGCGCCCCCGTCATCGATGACAGCAACTCGTCCGTCCTCGGGCGCGACGGCGCGATCCCGCTGACCGACCACTACCTCGTCGAGAAGCTCGCCCAGTTCAACCGCGAGCGCGTCCCCGAGCGCGTGGTCCACGCCAAGGGCGGCGGAGCCTTCGGTGTTTTCGAGACCACCGAGGACGTCAGCATGTACACCCGCGCGGCGCTCTTCCAGCAGGGTACGACGACGGAGACCCTCCTCCGCTTCTCCTCCGTGGCCGGCGAGCAGGGTTCGCCCGACACGTGGCGCGACCCCCGCGGCTTCGCGCTCAAGTTCTACACCTCCGAAGGCAACTACGACCTCGTGGGCAACAACACCCCGGTGTTCTTCATCCGCGACGGCATCAAGTTCCCCGACTTCATCCACTCGCAGAAGCGCCTCCCCGGCACCAACCTGCGCGACGCCGACATGCAGTGGGACTTCTGGACCCTGAGCCCCGAATCGGCGCACCAGGTGACCTGGCTGATGGGCGACCGCGGCCTGCCCAACTCCTGGCGCACCATGAACGGTTACGGCTCGCACACGTACATGTGGATCAACGAGTCCAACGAGAAGTTCTGGGTAAAGTACCACTTCAAGTCCAACCAGGGCCACGAGGTCCTCACCGTCGACGAGGCCGAGTCCCTGGCCGGTTCGGACGCCGATCACCACCTGCGCGACCTGTCCGAGAACATCGCCAGGGGCAACCACCCGAGCTGGGACCTCAAGGTCCAGATCATGCCCTACGACGATGCGAAGACGTACCGCTTCAACCCGTTCGACCTCACGAAGGTCTGGCCGCAGGCCGACTACCCCCTGATCCCGGTCGGCCGGCTCACGCTCAACCGCAACCCGGAGAACTACTTCGCGCAGATCGAGCAGGCCACCTTCGCGCCGTCGAACTTCGTGCCCGGCATCGCCGCGAGCCCCGACCGCATGCTGCAGGCCCGCATCTTCTCCTACGCGGACGCCCACCGCTACCGCGTGGGTACCAACCACGCGCAGCTGCCGGTGAACATGCCGAAGAACGAGGTGCGGAACTACTCGAAGGACGGCTCCGGCCGCTACCACTTCAACTCCGCTTCCACCCCGGTGTACGCCCCGAACTCGGTGGGCGGACCCGCCGCGGATCCCGCACAGTACGGTGCGCACGGCGGCTGGGAGAACGACGGCGACCTCGTCCGGGCGGCGCACTCCCTCCACCCGGAGGATGACGACTTCGGCCAGGCCGGAACGCTGTACCGCGAGGTGTTCGACGACGCCCAGCGTGCCCGCTTCCTCGAGACGATCACCGGCGCGGTCGGCGGCGTGAAGAGCGACGAAATCCGTGCCCGGGCCGTCCAGTACTGGGCCAACGTGGATGCCGAACTCGGCGCGAAGCTTGCCGCAAACCTCGGGCGCGGCGTCACGCCGGCCACCGAGTCGGAAGCAGCCCTCTACTAGGGGAACCGCACCGGCCGGCAGGAACCACTGCAGGAACTGCACGAACACCGCACGAACGAAGGGCGGACCCGCACGGGTCCGCCCTTCCGCGTCCGCCCGCCGGGCCCGGCGGTTCGCCACGTGGCGGTGCGCTCTCCTAGGCTGGGGCGATGCCGTCATTGCCCTGCGCCGAACTCCACCTGCACATCGAGGGGACCCTCGAGCCCGATCTCATCTTCGCGCTCGCCGCCCGCAACGGGATCGACCTCCCCTACGCCGACACCGCGGACCTCGCGGCCCGCTACGCCTTCACGGACCTTCAGTCCTTCCTCGATCTCTACTACGCGAACATGGACGTGCTGCGCACGGAAGAGGACTTCGCGGACATGACGCGGGCGTACCTCCGCCGCGCATCCGCCGCCGGCGTGCGCCACGCCGAGATCATGATGGACCCGCAGGCGCACCTCGCCCGCGGCGTCGCCCTCGAGACGTGCGTGAACGGAGTGGCGGGGGCCCTCGCCACGAGCGAGACCGAGTTCGGCGTCAGCACGGCGCTCATCGCCGCGTTCCTCCGCGACCGTCCGGCCGCGGAGGCGCTCGGAGTGCTGCAGGACCTTCTCGCCATGGACGCCCCCATCATCGGTATCGGTCTCGATTCGGCGGAGGTGGGATACCCGCCGTCGCTCTTCTCCGAGGTGTACGAGAGTGCCCGCAGCGCCGGCCTGAAATGCATCGCGCACGCTGGCGAGGAGGGCCCTCCCGCCTACATCTGGGAGGCGCTCGACGTCCTGCGGGTGGACCGGCTGGACCACGGCATCCGCTGCATGGAGGACGACACCCTCGTGGAGCGGCTCGTCCTCGACCGCGTACCGCTGACCGTCTGTCCGCTCTCGAACGTCCGGCTCCGCGCCATCGACACCCTGCCGGACCATCCTCTGCCGGAGATGCTGGCCCGCGGCCTGAACGTGTCCGTGAACTCGGACGATCCTGCCTACTTCGGCGGCTACGTGGACGACAACTTCACAGCGCTGGGGAAGGCCTTCGGGCTGGACGCGGACCAGCTCGCCACGCTTGCCGGGAACTCGTTCCGGTCCGCGTTCCTCGATGACGGACGCCGTGCGGCACTGCTGGCCGAGGTGGAGGCCTGGCGGGCTGCGGAGCAGTCCGGTACCGCCTGACTCCGGACGACACCGTCCTGCGCCGGAAGGCGCCGGCTGTGCTTTCCTTCACATCCGGGGGGATGCATTGGTCCCGCGGAAAGGGCCGGTGATACCTTGCGGCCATGGACACCACCACGCACCGCCCCGAACTCGACGACGCAGACCTGATCGTCCGGCACTCCGTGCTGGAGGACGTCCTCGGGATGGTCACGGGCACGTTCACGGTGTCCCTCGGCCTGTTCCTGCTCAAGACGAGCGGCGCGGTCACCGGCGGTACGGCCGGCCTCGCCCTGCTGCTGAGCTACGCGGGAGGACTCCCCTTCAGCGTCCTGTTCTTCGCCGTGAACGTGCCCTTCTTCGCCCTGGCGGTGTGGAAGAAGGGCTGGGACTTCACCCTTCGCACCATGGCGGCGGTCGCCCTCGTCTCGGGCCTGTCCTACCTGCACCCGCTGGCGCTCGGCGGGCTGACCCTCGACCCGCTCTACGCCGCCCTCGGCGGCAACCTGCTGGCCGGGGTCGGACTCCTCATCCTCTTCCGGCACAAGGCGAGCCTCGGCGGTTTCAACATCCTCGCGCTGATCCTGCAGGAACGACTGAACTGGCGAGCCGGGTACGTGCAGATGGCACTGGACACGGGCATCATCCTCGCCGCCTTCACCGTCGTCGAGCCGGCGACCGTCCTGCTGTCCGCGATCGGCGCCGTGCTGCTCAACCTCGTGCTGGCCCTCAACCACCGGCCCGGGCGCTACCTCGGCGCGTAGCCCACCCGGGCCCCGTAACCGCCCTACACCGGGACCGGCTCCCGCTCCTTCTCCTCGCGCAGGAGCCTCGCGCCCTCGACGTCGACGTCGGGGAGGATCCGTCCGAGCCATGCGGGCAGCCACCATGCATGCCTGCCCAGGAGGTACATCGCGGCCGGGACCAGCGTCATACGGACCACGAACGCGTCCAGCAGCACCCCGAAGGCGAGTCCGAAGCCAATGGGACGCACCATGGCGAGGTGCGAGAAGACGAAGCCCGCGAAGACGGAGACCATGATGATGGCCGCGGCCGTGACCACGCGCGCCCCGTGGCTGAAGCCGACGCGCACCGCCGCCTTGGAGTCGCCGCCATGGACGTACGCCTCGCGCATGCCGGACACCAGGAACATCTGGTAGTCCATGGCGAGCCCGAAGAGCACACCGATCAGGATGATCGGGAGGAAGCTCAGGATCGGCCCCGGATTGGTGATGCCGAAGAAGTCGCCCAGCCAGCCCCACTGGTAGATGGCGACCGTGGCGCCGAAGCTCGCGAGGAGCGAGAGCAGGAAGCCGGCGGTCGCGATGACGGGCACGAGGATCGAGCGGAAGACCAGCAGCAGCAGGATCAGCGACAGCCCGACGACGATGCCGAGGTAGACCGGCAGCGCCTCCATGAGTTTGGCCGAGACGTCGATGTTGGCGGCGGTCTGGCCGGTGACGGCGATGTGGACGCCGGTCTGGTCCTCGAATTCGTCGGTCGAGTTCCGCAGGTCGCGGACGAGGTTCTCCGTGGGCTCGCTGGCCGGACCCTCCTCCGGGATGACCTGGAAGATCGCCGTGCGGCCGTCCTCGCTCACCGTCGCGGGCACGGAGGCGGCCACGCCGGGGACCTTGCGCAGCAGGTCGTTGACGTCCAGCTGCAGGGCCGTCAGCTCCGCCTCGTCGGCCGTCTCGGGCAGGGACCCGACGACGATCAGCGGCCCGTTGGTTCCTGCTCCGAACTTCTCACCGATGGTGCTGTAGGCCTGGAACGCCGTCGAGTCGGCGGGCTCCGTGCCGCCGTCGGGCAGCCCTACGCGCAGTTGCGCAGCCGGGATCGCGATGACCCCCAGCAGGACCACACCGGCGAGGACCGTCAGAACGGGCTTCCGGGTCACGAGTCCGCCCCAGCCGGAGCCGTTCGCCGCCCGCTGGTCCGCGAGGGACGTCCCACTGTCGCTGTCCACGGGCACCGCCGCCGAATGCTTGTGGCCGCGTGCCTTGTCCCAGCGGCGCTTCGAGATGATCCGCCGCCCCATCAGGGCGAGGAGTGCCGGCGTCAGGGTCAGCGCCACGAGCACCGAGACGGCGACCGTACCGGCAGCCGACAGGCCCATCACGGTCAGGAACGGCAGCCCGGGGACCGCGAGCGCCGCCAGCGCAACGATCACCGTGATGCCCGCGAAGAGGACGGCGTTGCCTGCCGTTCCGGTCGCGCGGGCGATCGACTCCTGCATCTCCATGCCGTGCAGCAGCTGCGTCCGGTGGCGGTTCACGATGAACAGTGAGTAGTCGATGCCGACGGCGAGGCCGAGCATCAGGGCGAGGACCGGCGAGATGCTATTCAGCTCGACGACGCCCGAGAGTGCGAACGTGATACCTACGCCCACTCCGACGCCCACCACGGCCATGAGGAGCGGCAGGCCGGCAGCGATCAGCGTACCGAGCATGACGATGAGGACGGCGGCGGCGACGGCCAGGCCGAGGGCCTCCGTGGCGCCGACGATGCCGGAAACGTCCTCGACGATCTCCTTGCTGTAGTCGACGGTCACTCCTGCGGACTCGGCCTCTGCGGCCTGCTCCTGCACGCTCTCCCGCAGTTCGGGCGAGACGCTGTTGATCTGCTGGTCGAACTGGACGCTGGCGACGGCGGTGGAGCCGTCCTCGGACAGGAGGCGCACACCGGAGGTGGCGTCCACCTGCCGCTGCCCGAGGTCGAGCTGGGTCCTGCTCGCCTCGAGCCGCTCACGTCCGGCGTCGAGTTCCGTCCGGCTGGCGTCGAGCTGGGCCTGCCCCTGCTCGAGCTGCTGCTCGATGGCCGCGACCCGCGCCGGGCGAAGCAGGCGGCGGGCCTGCTCGAACTGGGCGCGCTGCTGGTCGAGCTTGGCCTGCCCCTGCTCGAGCTGCTCCTCGCCCGCGCTCAGCTGCTGCTCGCCCGCCTCCAGCTCGGCGCGTCCTGACTCGAGGTCCTTGGCCCCGGCCGCCATCTGGTCCGCCACGTCGAACGGATCGATGACGCCCCGGACCCCGTCGAGCCCCGAGATGGCTGTCAGCGCGGCCTGGACTCCCTCGCGCTGCTCCGGCGAGAACGCGGTCCCGTCGTCGGTGGTGAAGACGACCGTACCCGTGCCGCCCACGGCCTCGGGCAGTTCCTCACGCAACCGGTCGGAGATGCGCTGCGACTCGGTGCCGGGAATCGTGAAGTTGTTCGTCAGGGTGCCGGAGAAGGCGACGGCGGCGCCCCCCACCGCGAGCATGATCGCGAGCCAGGCGGAAATGACCCACCATCGCCTGCGGAAGGCGAACGAGCCGAGCCGGTAGAGCAGAAAAGCCATGAGGAATCCTTGCGGGGAGTCGGGAAGCGGAAGGGTCAGGAACCGGCAGGAGGGCCGCCGGGGACGGCGACGGAATCGGCGACGGGATCAGCGAAGCCGTCCCGCAGCATGGCCAGGGAAGCGAGGATACGCGCCTCGAGCTGCTTGCCGGAGTCGTCGCCCGACTCCGGCGTACTCGCCGCCCAGTCCCGCATCGCGGCCTTCGTGCAGGACAGCACGCACCCTACGAGGGCCGAGAGGTAGAGATCCGGCGCGGCGGCCCCGAGCCGGCGGCGCAGTGCCCCGACGATCCGGGTCTCGGCCCGCTCCCACGAATGGAGCTGGGCGCGCAGGAGGTCGGGATTCGTGTCCGCCATGCGGAAGAGTTCGCCGTGCAGCGACAGGCCCTCCATCCGCGTCGTCTCGCTGAAGGAGCGCACGATGGAGTCGAACAGCGGTTCATCGGAGGGCATCTGCCCGAAGACCTCGAGCGCCAGCTCGAGGAACGTGTCGGTGCGGACGGTCAGCGCATCCTCCGCACTGTGGAAGTAGTTGAAGAACGTCCGGCGCGAGACCCCGGCGCGTCCTGCGATCTGGTCGACGGTGAAGGCCCCCGGGCCGACGGACCGTGCGAGGTCGAAGGCCGCGTCGGCGATCGCGCGGCGCGTGTCGGCCTTGTTCTGCTCGCGGCGCCCCAGCGGCTCCGCATTGTCGGTGGTACTCAGCACGGACCAAGCCTAGATGCGAAGTTGCACACCGTGCAACAAATGCGATGGCGGGATTCCCTCGTGCTCCGTTCCCGCCGGGCGTACTCTTGCCCAGGCACCCTACCCTCGACTCCGGAGGCATCCCATGAAGACCATCACCCTCGGCTCCGGCCTCGACGTCTCCCGGCTCGGCCTGGGCTGCATGGGAATGTCCGCGTTCTACACGGGCAGCGGCAAGGACGACGCCGGCGCCACGAGGACCATCCACCGGGCCCTCGATCTCGGGGTCACCTTCTTCGACACCGCGGAGATCTACGGCCCCTACACGAACGAGGAACTGTTGGGCCGTGCCCTCCGGGGCAGGCGGGACGAGGCCGTGATCGCCACGAAGTTCGGGACGATCCGCCACACGGCCGGCGATGCCCGGGGCCTGGACGGCAGCCCGGAGAACGTGCGGCTCTCGGTCGAAGGATCCCTCAAGCGCCTGGCGGTCGATTCCATCGACCTCTACTACCAGCACCGCATGGACCCATCCGTGCCGGTGGAGGACACCATGGGCGCCCTGGCCGGACTGGTCCAGGAGGGCAAGATCCGGCACATCGGCCTCTCCGAGGCAGCGCCGGAGACCATCCGCAGGGCGCACGCGGTCCACCCGGTGACAGCACTGCAGACGGAGTACTCGCTGTGGAGCAGGGATCCCGAAGCCGAGATCCTCCCGCTGGTGCGCGAACTCGGTATCGGCTTCGTGCCCTACTCCCCGCTCGGCAGGGGATTCCTGACCGGGACCATCCGCTCGGTCGACCAGCTCGACGAGACGGACTTCCGCCGCAACAATCCCCGTTTCGCCGGAGAGAACCTGCAGGCGAACATCCGGATCGTTGAACAGGTGGACGACGTCGCACGCCAACTCGACGCCACCCCCGGGCAGGTCGCCCTGGCCTGGCTCCTGGCGCAGGGAGACGATATCGCCCCGATCCCCGGCACCAAGCAGGTGCGCTACCTCGAGGAGAACGTCGCGGCCGACGCCCTGGTCCTCACGGAGGACCAGCTCGCCCAGCTCGGTGCCGTCGCGGCTCCCGTCGGGGACCGCTACGAGGACATGTCGGCCGTCAACCGCTAGCCGGAGGGCAGTACCGGCGGTTCGCAAGAGGGAACTTTCCGCCCAGGACCGTCCTTCCCGGTGATAGATGACCGCCGCGATGGAATCGCGGGGACCGGACGGCCATGGGACCTGGACCAACGGGTGGGTCGCACTGGGACACCGGAGGCTCACCATCATCGATCTTTCCGACGCCGGCGCACAGCCGATGTACGACGACGCCTCCGGCCTCTCCCTCGTGTTCAACGGCTGCATCTACAACTACCCCGAGCTCAGGGCCGAGCTCGGCGGGGATCGAGTCTTCTCCTCCACGAGTGACACGGAGGTCGTCCTGCGTGCCTACGAGCGCTGGGGTGAGGACTTCGTGGACCACCTCGGGGGCATGTTCGCCATCGCCATCGTGGACGAGCGCCGCGAGCGCGTGGTGATGGCCCGGGACCGGCTCGGCATCAAACCCCTCTACGTGGCGGACCTGCCGGGACGGCTGCGCTTCGCGTCAACCCTTCCCGCCCTCGTGGCCGGTGGAGGAATCGACACCTCGATCGACGAGGTGGGACTCCACCACTACTGAGCTGGCACTCGATCGTCCCTGCACCTCGGACCATTCTGCGCGGAGTGCGGAAGGTCCCCCGCGACGGTGCGGGTCATCGCGCCGACGGCAGCCGGCGCGATCGCGTGTACTGGAAGCCCGACTACGTCCGGGACCCGGACAAGGCGGACTGGAGCACGGCCGACTGGCAGGATGCGCTCCGGGAGTCCCTGACCACCGCCGTCCGCCGCCGCCTCGTGTCGGACGTACCCGTCGGCGTACTCCTCTCGGGCGGCGTCGACTCGAGCCTGATCGTCGCACTCCTCGCGGAACTCGGCCAGGAGGGACTCAGCACCTTCAGCATCGGCTTCGACGGTGCGGGCGGTGAGGAAGGGGATGAGTTCCGCTACTCCGACCTGATCGCCGACAAGTACGGGATCCGGCACCACCGGATCTCCATCGACAGCGGGGAGCTGGTGCCGGCCATCGAGGACGTCATCGCCGCCATGACCGAGCCGATGGGCACACAGGATGTGACGGGGTTCTACCTGCTGTCCAAGACCGTCTCGGAGCACATCAAGGTGGTGCAGTCGGGCCAGGGGGCGGACGAGGTCTTCGCGGGCTACGCCTACCACCAGCCCGCGGGCACCGCCCCGCGTGATGCGGCGCTCGATGCGTTCCGGGGCGCGTTCCTGGATCGCACGCACGAAGAGATCGCCGACGTCGTCGAACCGGAGTGGTACATCGACACCGAGGTCAGCAGGGCGCTGCTGGAGGCCCACCTCGGCGCACCCGGCGCGGAGACCGCCCTCGATGCCGTCCTGCGGCTCGACACGCACCTGCTGCTGGTCGATGACCCCGTGAAGCGCGTGGACAGCATGACCATGGCGTAGGGACTCGAGGCCCGCGTCCCCTTCCTCGACCAGGACCTCGTCAACCTCGCGGCACAGTGCCCTCCCGAGCTCAAGGCCACACAGGGCGGGAAGGGCATCCTCAAGGACATCGCGCGCCGGGTCATCCCGGCCGAGGTGATCGACCGGCCCAAGGGCTACTTTCCGGTCCCACCGGTCAAGTACCTCGCCGAGCCGCTCCTCTCGACAGTCCGCGACGCCCTGCGGGCCCCCGAGGCGAAGGACCGCGGGCTCTTCCGCACGGACTACGTGGACCTCCTGCTGGATGAACCGAACGGGCACTACAGCCCCGGCGGAAACAACATGCTGTGGCAGCTGGGCGTGCTGGAGCTCTGGCTGCAGCGCCACGGCATTCCAGGATGACGCGGCGGCCACAGGATCCGGTCAGCATCGAATCCTGTCGGTGACCGGCTCCGGTACCGACCGATCCGGTCAGCGCCGGCCGGTGCGGCGCAGGGGAAGGCTGCCCGTGCTGGCCAGTTCCTCCGCCACCGCCAGGAGTTTGGCGTTCGTCTCCGTGGACACCTGCACGAGCATGATGAACGCCTGTCCTGCCGTGACGCCGTACCGCTCCATCAGGATGCCCTTCGCCTGGCCGATCAGATCCCGGGTGGCGACGGCATCCCTGAACTGGTGGAGTTTCTGAGCGTCGGCGAAGGCGACGGCGGCGTGGGAGGCGACGAGCAGCCCCACGTAATCGGACTCCTCGCTGAAGGCATGCGCCGAGCGGCCGATGAGGTTCAGCGCGCCGAGGTTGTCCCCCTCGACGAAGAGCTGGAAGGAGAGCATGCTGCCCGCGCCCGCTGCGGCCGCCCCGGCGGAGAACTCGGGCCACCGGTCCTCGTTGCGCATGTCGGGTACGCGGACGGTCTGTTCCTCATAGACAGCGCTCATGCAGGGCCCTTCGCCGGTGCGTTCCTGCAGTTCGTCGATCGTCCGTGCGAGGGCCCCTGACGCAGCACGGGATTCGACCCGGCGACGCCCGAGCACCAGGGTGATCGAACCCTCGTCGGCGCCGGGAACCAGGGTAATCGCGGCCCGCACCAGGTGCTCCAGGACAGCGTCCTCGCTGTCCTCCCGCTGGAGGGACCGGGCGAGTTCGCTCAGCTTCCCGGCGACGTCGTCCGGCGGCATACTCCAGGCATCGTCGCGGACCGGAGGTGCATCATCCGTGGCCATGGCAACCCCCTGCTCCATCGGCACCGTCCTCGGGGCGGAAGCCCCCGGTGGCCGCAAACATCACGGTACCAGCGACGTCCACTGCGGGGGCCGGTGTTCATCCACCGCTGTACTATCTCCTCATGGGTTCGCACCACCACCACGCCCCCGGCGCGGCAGCCGGCCGCAGGCCGTTGGTCGGCGCGCTCGTGATCACGCTCTGCGTCTTCGTCCTGCAGGTCATCGGGGCGCTGTGGACCGGCAGCCTGGCGCTGCTCTTCGATTCGGTGCACGTCCTGACCGACGCGGCCGGCCTGGCGATGGCTCTCGGGGCCGTCTCGCTCTCGGTCCGCGCCGCCACGCCTCGGCGTTCGTGGGGGTTCCGTCGCGCGGAGGTCATCGCGGCACTGCTCCAGGCAGCGTTCCTGCTGGCGGTGGGGACCTACGTGGTCATCGAGGGAGTACGCCGCCTGATCTCGCCCGAGGACGTGGCCGCACCGGAGATGATCGTCTTCGGCGCTGTCGGCCTGGCCGGGAATCTCGCCGCCCTCGTCCTGCTTGCACGCCACCGCGCCGCCAGTTTCAACCTGAGGGCCGCGTTCCTCGAGGTGCTCAACGACGCACTGGGTTCGGTGGCCGTCATCGCCGCCGCCGTCGTCATCACCCTGACCGGATGGATGCGCGCGGACGCCGTCGTCGCCCTCCTCATCGGTGCGCTCATCATCCCGCGCACCCTGACGCTGCTGCGCGAGACGATCGACGTCCTCCTCGAGTCCACGCCCGTCGGGATCGACCTCGAGGAGGTGCGCGCCCACATCGTCCGCCTCCCTCAGGTCCGGGACGTCCATGACCTGCACATCACCCAGATCGCCACCGGCCTGCCCGTCCTCACGGCGCACATCGTCGTCGACGACGGCTGCTACCGGGACGGCTCGGCCCACGCCGTCCTCGACCAACTCCAGGAATGCGTCGGCCAGCACTTCGACGTGAGCATCGACCATTCCACGTTCCAGATCGAGCCGCTGGGCCACGTGCCCCACGAGACGGAGCTGAGCCACTGATGCCGGCGATCCTGACCCAGACGACCGTGCCCTCGACGACCGTGACCTCGACCTCGGTGCTGGAGCGTGTGGGAACGGCTCTGTCGGACCCGACCCGCGTGCGGGTCCTGGTGGCCCTGCGGGACGCACCGGCGTATCCCAGTGAACTGGCCGAGGCCATGGGCGTGAGCCGCCAGAGCCTGTCCAACCACCTCTCGTGCCTGCGCGGGTGCGGTCTCGTCGTGTCCGTTCCCGAGGGGAGACGCTCGCGCTACGAACTCGTGGATCCGAAGCTCGGCCACGCCCTCACCGATCTCCTCGGGATCGTGCTGGCGGTCGATCCGGAGCACCAGGATCACGGGCACCGGATGACTCCTGACGGAGCAAGGGGCCCGGGAAACGGTCCCGGGCCCCGTCCCTAGCCCATCAGCCTCGAGCGGATGAGGAACCGCTTGCCCTCCGGAGCTTCGACGGAGAACCCGCTCCCCCGGCCCTGCACCACGTCGACGGTGAGGTGGGTGTGGCGCCAGTACTCGAACTGCTCCCGCGACATCCAGAACTCGATGAGCCGGGGTGCGTCGCCGTCCGCCGGGCCGGCGGCGTCTCCGCCGCCGCCCCCGTCCGCAGGCCCCGATTCGGCGGTGAGGTCGAAGACGCCGAGGAGGATGTCCGCCTCGGCGGTGAGGAACTCTCCCGCCGGATAGCACATGGGCGACGAGCCGTCGCAACACCCGCCGGACTGGTGGAACATCAGCGGCCCGTGGACGAGCCACAGTTTGTCCAGCAGTTCGACGGCGCTCATCGTCAGCGCCACCCGGGAGCTGACCTCCCCCGGGATGGTCACCGAGGCCTCGACGGTCATCGCATCTCCTAGAAGAACCCGAGCTTGGATTCCGAGTAGCTGACCAGCAGGTTCTTGGTCTGCTGGTAGTGGTCGAGCATCATGGAGTGGTTCTCCCGGCCGATGCCGGAGGACTTGTAGCCGCCGAACGCTGCTCCGGCGGGGTAGGCGTGGTAGTTGTTCACCCAGACCCTGCCCGCCTGGATCTCCCGGCCGGCACGATAGGCCACGTTCCCGTTCCTCGACCAGACTCCGGCACCGAGGCCGTACAGCGTGTCATTGGCGATCTCCATGGCCTCGGCGTAGTCGTCGAAGCGCGTCACGGACACGACCGGTCCGAAGATCTCCTCCTGGAACACCCGCATGCTGTTGGTGCCCTCGAAGACCGTGGGTTTCACGTAGTAGCCCTCGGCGAGGTCGCCGTCGAGCACGTTCCGCTCGCCTCCGATGAGGACCTTCGCACCCTCCTGTGCGCCGATGTCCATGTAGGACAGGATCTTCTCGAGCTGGTCGTTGGACGCCTGGGCTCCCACCTGCGTCTCCGTGTCCAGCGGGTTGCCCTGCACCATCTTCCCCACGCGGGCGATCGCGTCGGACATGAACGAGTCGTAGATGGAGCCCTGCACGAGGGCTCTGGACGGGCACGTGCAGACCTCGCCCTGGTTGAAAGCGAACAGCGCGAAGCCCTCGAGAGCCTTGTCGTAGAACGAGTCGTTGCTGTCCGCGACGTCCGAGAAGAAGATGTTGGGGCTCTTGCCGCCGAGCTCCAGCGTGACAGGAATCAGGTTCTGGCTCGCGTACTGACTGATCAGGCGGCCCGTGGTCGTCTCACCGGTGAACGCAATCTTGCGGATGCGCTTGCTCGAGGCCAGCGGCTTGCCCGCCTCGACACCGAACCCGTTGACGACGTTCACGACGCCCGCGGGCAGGATGTCGCTGAGGAGCTCCATGAGGACGAGGATGGACGACGGCGTCTGCTCGGCCGGCTTCAGCACGACGGCGTTCCCCGCGGCAATGGCGGGGGCCAGCTTCCAGGTGGCCATGAGGATCGGGAAGTTCCAGGGGATGATCTGTCCGACGACGCCGAGCGGCTCGTGGTAGTGGTAGGCCGTCATGTCGTCGTCGAGCTGTGACAGGCGCCCTTCCTGCGCGCGGATGGCGCTGGCGAAATACCGGAAGTGGTCGGCCGCGAGCGGTATGTCGGCGGCGAGGGTTTCACGCACCGGCTTGCCGTTGTCCCAGGTCTCCGCGACCGCGAGCATTTCGAGGTTCGCCTCGATACGGTCCGCGATGCGGTTCAGGACCGAGGCCCTCTCGGCGACCGAGGTCTTGCCCCAGGCGGGAGCGGCCTTGTGTGCCGCATCGAGTGCGAGCTCGATGTCTTCCGCAGTGCCGCGCGCAACCTCGCAGAAGCTCTTGCCCGTCACGGGAGAGATGTTCTCGAAATACTGGCCCTTGATCGGGGCGACCCATTCACCGCCGATCCAGTTCTCGTACCTCGGTTTGAAACTGACCTTCGAACCGTCCTGGCCGGGCTGGGCGTAAACAGGCATTGTCGAACTCCTTGAACTCCGTGAATGCGGGACGTCGTCGTCCCTGATCCACAGCGTAGGAGCCGGATGGTTGCAGCCACGTTGCATGCCCGGACCGGTCGTGCAGGCCGGTGCGCCCCGAGCGGCGCCTAGCCCTGCCCGGGCGTGGCGCCTGCCGCGCCCTCGACCGGCTGGGACGGGTCCGTCCCCGGGGAGATTGTCTCAGGCTCGGTGCCGGATTCGGTGCCAGGCTCGGTGCCGGGTTCGGTACCGGAGCCGGTCGAGGGATCAGCGGGGGCCTCGGGGTCGCCGCACGGCGGGTCGGCAGGGTCGGTCTCCTCGCCCGGAACCGTTTCAGTCTCCCCGGCCGGAGGTGTGCCCGGTACTGGATCTGTGCCCGGCACCGGAGTTCCCGTGGTCGGGTCCGTGCCGGGTGCGGAAGGAACCGATACGGGTTCAGGCGCTGCGGGCGTCGGGGTCTTCGATGATACGGGATCCGTTGTCGTCGAACCATCTGCCGATGGATCCGGAGTCGACGGATCGGTATCGCACGATGGAACCGGTGCGGGGTCCGTCGTCGGGGCCGGATCCGGAGTGGGATCCGGTGTCGGGGTGGGATCCGGGGTGGGAGCCGGCTTCGGATCCTGCGTCGGGGTGGGAGCCGGTTTCGGATCCGGCGTCGGGGTGGGAGCCGGGGTCGGCGTGGGAGCCGGCTTTGGATCCTGCGTCGGGGTGGGAGACGGGTTGGACGTCGATTCCGGGGTGGGAGCCGGTTTCGGGGTGGGAGCCGGCGTCGAATCCACCGGCTTCGTAGCGTCCGGGCCGGAAGGGTCCGACTTGGGCGGCGTCGAAGGGCTGGACTTCGGCGGGGCCGACTTGGTCGGGACCGGCGGGGTCGTCGGCTTCACCGGGGTCGTCGGCTTCACCGGGGTCGTCGGCTTCACGGGGGTCGTCGGCTTCACGGGGGTCGTCGGCTTCACCGGGGTCGTCGGCTTCACCGGGGTCGTCGTCGCCGGGGTCGTCGGCTTCGTCGTCGTCGCCGGGACGGACGGGCTGGAGGCCCGTGGAACGGTCGAGGCCGGCTTGCCGGGCTTCGTGGGCGCGCTCGGGGTGGTCTTGGCGGCGCCACTCCCAGCGACAGCAGGCGGTTTCGGATCTCGGGGTGCCGAGCCGGGCACGTTCGGCGTCGCGGGCCTGGAGGGCTGCTGTCCCCCGGCTCCGACGATTCCCGAAGGACCGGATGCCACGGGGAGCGCACCGGGTTCCGTGAGGGGTGCCTGCTGGTCCGAGCGGGTGGAGGACTGCGCCCAGGCCGGGATGTTCGCGGCACTGCTGCCGACCGGCGAGTAGTCCTTCAGCTCGCCCTTACGCTCCCCATGCCGGGCGGACACCAGCTTCCACCGCGCGGGGTCGACATGTTCTCCGTCGAGGATGGTCTCGAAGTGCAGGTGGCAGCCGGTCGAGGAACCCGTCGAGCCCACTTCGGCGATGGGATCGCCGCTGTTGACGGTGTCCCCCTCCACGACCGAGATCCCCTGGAGGTGGTTGTAGCTCGTGATCAGGCCGTTGCCGTGATCGACCTCGACCCGGTTGCCGCCTCCCCACTGGTGCCACCCGACGGCACGCACCGTGCCGGCGTCGGCCGCGTAGACCGGCGTGCCGCAGGGGGCGGAGTAGTCCTGGCCCGTGTGGAATTCCCCCGCCTCCCCGGTGATGGGGCTGATGCGGAACCCGAAGGAGGAACTCGGGGCGAGCTCGTCGAGGGGTGCGAACAGCTTGCCCGCGGGCGGTCGCTGCGGAGAGACTGCGGCCGTCGCACCAGGGTTCGTGCCGGCTCCGCTTCCTGCGGGTTTCGGGGCCGCCGTCCTGTGCGGACCTGCCGCGTCGAGCGCATCAAGACTGTCGAGCGGTGCGAGCAGGGACGAGCCCACGACCCCTGTCGGAACGTCATCACCCTGGGAGACAGCGGAATGGCGCGGTGCGTCGGTCGTCACGGCCGACGCCGCTTCCCATGACTGCGGGACGATGCCCTGGAATCCGACGAAGCAGACCACCATGGCCAGGCTTGCATTCATTCTCGTGCGGGAGGTACGGACGATACGCACCCCGGGTGTTCCCGGGTGCTGGCCAGCCTGCGTCACGAATTTCCCCTTGTAGTGGTGCGTCTGGTGGTCCATCCGCAGGGCTGCTCTGCCCGCCGGATCGAAGGTCACCATGGACAACGGTAGCCCGATCACCGCCAGGTCGCGACGAATTACCGGGATCCGCTACCAAAATTTCGGAGAACTTGAGCCGGACTACGGTGCGGCTGAGAGTTCCGCCTCGAGCCACTCCACGTGCGCGACGACCGCAGCCCGCTTCGGGGACCGCCCGGGCAGGACCCGCAGCGCGACCTGCCATGCCTCGGCGTCGTACTCCGCCTCGGCAAGGGCAAGGTACTGCAGCACCGTGTCCGGCGCCCCGTCGTTGAGGACAGCGTCCCGTAGCAACGCCGAGACCTCGCCGCGCAGGCGCACGATGGACGGCGCCTGCGAGCGGGGTAGCACCGGCCCGCGGTAGATCTCGAGCGCCATGCGGTGTGCGCCGCGGTGGAGGTAGTTCAGGACCTGGACGGCGTCCACGACCAGTTCGGTGGGTACGCGGTACGGCCGGGACTGGGGAACGATCCCACCGCCGTGCCCCGCCAGGACCTTGCGCAGCCGCAGCATCTCGGCACGGACCGTAGTGACCGATGCGTCCTCGGGGTAGACCATGATGGCGAGCTGGTCCGCGGTCAGGCCCTCCGGGTGCAGGGCCAGGAGTGTCAGCAGTTCCGCGTGGCGGGGACTGAGTTCCAGCGCCGCCCCTCCGGCATGCACCATGCCGTGATCCGTGCCGAGGATCTGGAGGCTGTTCCGATAGAGGGCCGCCGGGGTACAGGCCGAGCGGCGCCGCTTCGCCCCCGGCAGCCGGCTCCTGAGCCGGTGGATGCTCAGGTGCGCCTCGGCTGCGGCCACTGCGGCCTCGACGAGCGACAGCGTGGAGGTGGCGACGGCGTCGGCCGTTCCCGTGATGTCGATGACGCCGAGCACCGTGCCCGAGTCGGGGTCACGGAGGGGTACGGCTGTACAGCTCCACGGGTGGGCCAGGGGGCTGAAGTGCTCGGCTCCCGCTATCTGGACACTGCGCTGCAGGGCCAGTGCGGTGCCCGGCGCACTCGTGCCGACGCTCGCCTCGGACCAGTCCGTGCCGGCCATGAACAGCATGCCTTCGGCACGGCGCCTCAGGTCACGATCCCCGTCGACCCAGAGCAGCCGGCCGTTCTCGTCCCCCACCGCGACGAGCATCCCCGACTCGAGGCTCGGCTGCACGAGCAGGCGGTCGATGACGGGCATGATCGCGGCGAGTGGGTGCCCCTGGCGGTACGCCTCGAGGTCCTCCTCGGAGCAGAACATCCGGGCGCGCGCCGTGCCGGGATCCGGCAGGAGGGCCAGTGACCGCAGCCAGGAGTCGTGCACGATGCCGCGCAGGTCCCCGTCCACGCCCTCTCCCTGGCCCAGTGCCTCATGGGCCGCGAGGGCCTTCCGCTGCAGGACGTCGGAGGACAGCTCCGCTACGGGGATGGAACGGGACGGCGACATCGGCACTCCGCTTCGTGATCGTCCCGTGACTTGATGGGACAGGCCACAGTGTAGCGGGACTACTCGCCGCGAGAAATGGCCACCATGTCCTCACGCGGCACGAGCTTCACGCGCTCGCGTACGAGCTCCGCGTTGCCCGACGTGTTCACGAAGTTCGCTCCCAGCTTCAGCTCGTGGGCGTCCAGCTTGAGCCAGCCTTCCCACGTCGTGTACCGCACGCCGCGCTCCGAGAGGAGGTTGATGATCGCGTCCTCGGACGGGTCCTCGGCGGGTGGCAGGTTGAGCCGGTCCTCGAGGAGGAAGCCGATCGTCTCCAGGGCGTCACCCTTCGTGTGACCGATGAGTCCCACCGGCCCACGCTTGATCCATCCCGTGGCGTAGATCCCCGGGACGGGCCTGCCGTCCTCGTCGATGACGCGTCCGCCCTCGTTCGGGATGACGCCGCGCTTGTCGTCGAACCCCACCTCGGGCAGTTCCGAGCCGAAGTACCCGATGGCCCGGTAGACGGCCTGGACGGGGTAGTCGATGAACTCGCCCGTCCCGCGGACGTTGCCGTCCCCGGTCAGCTCCGTGCGCTCGAACTTCATGCCTGCGACCTTGCCGGGCGTCTCGGGTGAGTCGTGGATCTCCACGGGCGAGTGCAGGAAGTGGAGGTGCAGGCGCCGGGAGGCACCCGTCGGCTCATCCTCCACCAGCCAGTTGGTGAGGGTCTTGACCATTGTCTTGGTCTGGTTGTTCGTCGCGATCTGCTCCTCCGAGCCCGCGTCGAAGTCGAAATCCTCGGGGTAGAGGACGATGTCGACGTCGCGGGTGTGGGAGAGTTCGCGGAGTTCGAGCGGGGTGAACTTCACCTGGGCCGGCCCGCGCCGGCCGAACACGTGGACGTCGGTCACCGGCGAGGACTTCAGGCCCTGGTAGACGTTGTCCGGGATCTCGGTGGAGAGGAGGTCGTCGGCGTGCTTCGACAGGATGCGCGCGACGTCGAGTGCGACATTGCCATTGCCGATCACCGCGACCTCCTTCGCCTCGAGGGGCCAGTCGCGGCTGACATCGGGGTGGCCGTCGTACCAGGAGACGAAGTCGGCACCTCCGAAGGAGCCATCGAGGTCGATGCCCGGGATGTTCAGGTCGGCGTCCCGGATGGCGCCCGTCGCGAAGATCACGGCGTCGTAGAAGCGGCGGAAATCGGAGAGCGTGAGGTCCCGGCCGTAGTTGACGTTGCCGAGGAAGCGGATGTCCCCGCGGTCCAGCACCTTGTGCAGGGCGTTCACGATGCCCTTGATGCGGGGGTGGTCAGGAGCCACGCCGTAACGGATCAGGCCATAGGGTGCCGGGTACTGGTCGAAGAGATCGATGCTGACGGCGAAATCGCCGCCCTGGACCTCGTTCGACTTCGTCAGGATGTCGGCAGCGTAGACGCCTGCCGGACCGGCGCCGATGATCGCGACCCGCAGCGGTCGTGCCGCAGCTGAGGTAGACACTGATTAGCCTTCTTCCCGGGATGCTCCTGGTGGATAGCGCGGCGCAGAATAAGCGCACGCTTCCCTATTCTAAATGCCTGCACGCAGCACCGCCGAAATCAGTGGCAGGGATCTCGTCGGCGCACGCGCCTCCCGTGCGCAGGTCGGGAGGGAATAAAGCCCGATCGGGGCGGGTTCCCGCCCTCGTGACTGGAACAGGCGACAAGACTCAGCGGCCCGCGAGGAGCGAGAACTCGGTAGGTGTCCTCTTCGGCATCGGCGCCTACGGGCTCTGGGGCCTGCTGCCGCTGTACTTCCTCGTCCTGGCGCCAGCCGGTCCGATCGAGATCGTCGCCAACCGCGTGCTCTGGTCCCTGCTCTTCTGCGCGCTCCTCCTGACGGTCCTGCGCTCCTGGCGGCCGGTGCTCGACGCCCTGCGCACCCCGCGGATCGTCGGGACGCTCGCGGTCGCGGCGCTCCTGATCGCCGTCAACTGGTTCGTGTACACCTACAGCGTCACCACGGGACAGGCCATCGAGGCCGCCCTGGGCTACTTCATCAATCCCATCGTCTCCGTGCTGCTGGGCGTGATCGTGCTGCGCGAGAAGCTCCGGCCGCTGCAGTGGACGGCGATCGGCATGGGTCTGCTGGCGGTGGTCGTCCTGGCCGTCGGGTACGGGGCCGTGCCCTGGATCGCCCTGTCCCTCGCCTTCTCCTTCGGCCTGTACGGCTTCGCGAAGAAGAAGGTGGGCTCGCGCGTGGACGCCGTGACGAGCCTCAGCATCGAGACGGCGGCCCTGGCGCCGATCGCAGCGGCGGTCATGCTCTGGCTCGGGTCCACCGGTGATGCGACCCTGGTGACCGAAGGGGTGGGTCACTTCTGGATCATGGCCGCGTCGGGCGTCATCACCGCCGTCCCGCTGATCTTCTTCGGTGCTGCGGCCCGCCGCCTGCCGCTGACCACCATCGGGCTCCTGCAGTACCTCGCCCCCGTGCTCCAGTTCGTTCTCGCACTCCTGGTCCTCCACGAGGAGATGCCCTTCGAGCGGTGGATCGGCTTCGGCCTCGTCTGGACGGGCCTCATCCTCCTGACCGTCGACATGCTGCGGACCGTCCGCCGTCAGCCACGGCCCGCGAAGACCCCCGAACCGGCCGCGACGGCGGCCTGAGGACGGGCCTCTTCCCGGGCAGTCCTCTGCGTGGTGGCGCCCTCCGGTCAGTCCGGGTGCGGAAGCCGCGCAGACGCGCCGGGCATGGCGCCCTCCGCGCCGAGGTATGCCGCGTTGAAGCGTGACAGCAGGCCGACGAGGTCGACGACGTCGGCCTGGTTCCAGCCCTCGAGCTGCCGGCGGAAGGCCCTGCGCCGGGCCCCGCGTGCACGCTCCACCCTGCGCATGCCTTCCTCGGTCAGTGCCACCGGGTGGGAACGCTCGTCGTCGCCGGTCCTGTGGCGTTCCACGAGGCCCAGCCGCTGCAGCGCCGCCACATGTCCGCTCACTGCGGATTTGCTCATGCCCAGCGTCGACGCGAGGTCGGTGACCCTGCACGCCCGGGCGATGCGCACTGCGGTCAGGACACTGTAGGCGGCCGGTTCCATCCCGGGGTCGATCTCGCGCGCGAGGACACGGCACACCAGTTGCTCGCTGCGGCACATCGCGGCCGCCTTCTCCTCGACCGCGTCGAGCGCGGCGCGGCGGGAATCGCTTCCTGCCCGTTCATCGCGTCCTTCCATGGCCGAATAGTAGGCATGCGCGGGGGCATCGGCACCCTATTGTGACGGCATTACCCGCCCTGATGACTGCGGGAGAGCGACGCGGCAGGCCGGTGCCGGCGCCGGTCACGATCAGCCCCCCTCGTCGGCCACCTGGGCAATCCCCCCCGCGGACACGGGGACGGCACGGTCGGGGGCGCCGCGGAGTCGATCTCCTCCTCCGCAGCGCCTCCGGCCGTGCCGCCCCGTCCAGCTGTTCCGGCCAGCTGTTCCAGTCCGTTGTTCCCAGTCCGTTACTCCGCGGGGGCGGTCCCCTGGGTGATCACTTCCTGGCGGAAGAAGGCCGGATTGATCCGCGCCCACACCAGCATCAGCACCACTCCGAGCAGGATGACCCCGATGCCGAGGATGAACACCATGCCGACACCGAACAGCTCCGACCCGGAACCGTACTCGGGGTCCATGGAGTCGACGGCCGTCTTGAAGAACATGACCAGCAGGATCACGCCGCCGAGCAGCGGTGCCAGGAACCGGAAGAACATGTGGCGGATGCTCGAGAACGCCTGCGCCCGGAAGTACCAGACGCACGCCAGGGCGGTGATGCCGTAGTAGAAGCAGATCATCAGGCCGAGGGCCGTGATGGTGTCCCAGAGGGCGTTCTCGGAGACCAGCCGGGTGAACACGTAGAAACCGGCGGCGGCGAGGGCGGCGGCGACGGTCGCGAAGCTCGGCGACTTGTGCTGGGGGCTGATCCGCCCGTAGCCCTCGGGCAGGGCCTTGTAGTGGCCCATCGCCAGCAGCGTGCGCGCCGGGGAGACAAACGTGGACTGCAGGGACGCGGCCGAGGAGCTGAGCACGGCCATGGACATGAGGATGGCGAAGGGGCCCATGACGGGACCTGCGAGGGTCGCGAAGATGCTCTCCTGGTTGTCCGGGTTGCCCGCCCCCAGTTCGCCCTCGCCCACGCCTGCGAAGGCGAGGGTCGCGAGCGCGACCGTGAGGTAGATGACGACGATGACGAAGACGGTCAGTGCGCCCGCGCGGCCCGGTGTCTTCTTCGGGTTGGTGGTCTCCTCGCTCATCGTGAGGGTCACGTCCCATCCCCAGTAGATGAAGATCGAGAGCGAGACGCCTGCGGCGAAGGCGGAGAAGGATCCGACGGCGAACGGGTTGAACCACTCCGCACTGATGGGCGTCGCGTCGAAGGCGGTGCCGTCGGCGACGTGGAGGAAGGCTGCGATGGCGAACCAGGCGAGGACCACGAGCTGGAAGGTGACGAGCACGTACTGGACCGTCTTGGTGGCCTCCATCCCGCGGTACGAGACATAGCAGGCGAGCGCGATGAACACGAGTGTCGTTGCGATGTTCACCGGCAGGTTCAGCGTGAGGTCCGCGATGGCGGGGTCATTCAGCAGCTGGGCGAGCATCAGGTAGAAGAAGTCCACCGCGACGGCGGCGAGGTTGGACAGCACGATCACGGTGGCGGCGACACTCGCCCAGCCGCTGATCCAGCCGATCCAGGGCCCGAAGGCCCGCGTGGCCCAGGTGAAGGACGTCCCGGAGTCCGGCATGGAGTTGTTCAGCTCGCGGTAGCCGAGGGCCACGAGCAGCATGGGGATGAAGCCCACCAGGAAGATGGCCGGAAGGTTGACCCCCACTTCGGCGACGGTAGGGCCGAGGGCTGCCGTCAGGGTGTAGGCGGGGGCCACGGAGGACACCCCGATCACGACGGCGCCCAGCAGGCCTACGGTCCCGGAGTCCAAGCCCTTGCTGCTGAGTCCTGTTCCCCTTTGTGTTGTCTCGTCGATACTCATGCGTCCGCCTCTGTGGGTAAGGCGCCCGGGCCGGAAGTGGTGCCGGGCGTTGCGTACGTACGCGGGACGACGACCATGGGGATGGTCAGCGTACGTAGGATCTTGTTGGCCGTGGAGCCGAGGAAGATGCGCATGTGCTGCGCGAGGCGGCTCGATCCGACGAGCAGCACCTCCCCCTCCTCCCAGGCGAGGGCCTCGATGGCCTCCTCTACGGAGGCGCCTCGCGCGGTCTCGACGCTGACGCGTCCACCTGCCGCCAGGGACGACGCCGCCTCCGCGAGCCGCCGGTTCGCCTCGTCCTCCGCCCCGACGGAGTCCGGCCCGGCGTCGAGCGAGACGAGGGACACGAGCCGCAGGGGAAGCCCGCGGCGGCGGGCCGAGGAGACGGCGATGGAGATGACGTCGTCGGCGCCCGCCCTCCGCCCGACGGCGCAGGTGAGACGGGTGACGGGATCGGTGCGCCGGTAGGACCGGGGGGCCAGGGCCACCGGCACCGAGGACGCGTGCAGGAGGCTGCGCGCCACATTGCCGACATTGAACCGCGTGGCGAGCCCGCGTGAGCTCGCGCCGATCACGATCAGGGACGCCTCGGTGTCCTCGGCCGCCTGGATGAGGCCCTCCGCGTTCGATTCGGCCCGGACGACCACGCCGCGTGCGGAAACGTCGTCGGGCACGAGGGCGAGCCCCTGGTCCATCCACTCCCGCATCTGCTCGGACAGGAGGCTGTCGAAGCCCTTGCCCGGCGGGTAGGCCCCGGCGTAGGGCGAGTGCTCAGGCGTGACGAGGACGAGGTCCAGGGTGGCGTCCTGCCGGCGCGCCAACGCGACGGCCAGGCAGACGGCGTCGTGCCCGCGCTCGTCCGCCGTATAGCCGACGATGTAGCGCACCGTCAGGATTCCCGGCCGGACGCCGCGGGCTGCAGTCCGGTGGCGAGCGCACGGTGGATGGCCGCGGCGGTGCGCTGCCCCATCCGGATGGCGCCGTCGACGTGCTGGTAGCCCTCGGCCGCGATGTCCGAGCAGGACCAGTGGATCGGTCCGACCGGCGTGCGCTGGTCGCGTCCGTAGCGGTGCAGGCCGCCGAGGTCGTAACTCGACGCGTATGCGCCGCGCGTCCACTCCTCCGAGGCCCAGTCGGACTCGTAGTACACCTCGGGTTCGAGCGCCTGGGGGCCGAGGAAGCCGGCGATCGAGGCGAGGATCCGTTCACGGCGCTCGTGCGGGGCGAGTTCGAACATCGCGTCGGCCTTCTCGTCCGAGACGAAGCCGACCAGGGTGCCGCGCGGGTCCTCGTGGTTGGTGTTGTCGTAGACCTCCTGGACGATCGAGTCGGCGCTGAACCCGGTTCCGGAGAGACCTTCCTCGCGCCAGAACGGCGTGGCGTAGACGGCATGCACCTTGATCACGAGCCCCAGCGACTGGTGCTGGTGCATCTGGTGCTGCCGGCGCGGCAGCGGCGGCTCGTAGCTGATGCGCGAGTAGAGGTTGGGCGGAACGGCGACGACGGCGTACCGCGCGTTGACCGTCGCCGTGTCCGAGACGACCGTCACCCCGTCGCCCCCGTCCATGCCGCTCCACCGGAGGGTGCGGACCGGGCTCGAGAGGATCACGTCCTCCCCCAGTTCCGCGGCCATGCGCTCGGACACGGACTGCATGCCGCCGATGACGCGCTTGTCGAGGATGAAGTCCTCGTCCACGAGGTTCGAGAACGAGCCGGCGGTCGCTGCCATGAGAATCGCCTGCAGCGTGGAGAAGGAGTGGGCGGGCTTGGTCAGCATGCCGCCGGCGATGAACAGGCCAATGTTGTTGCAGGCCTCCTCGTCGTCCGACTGCTGCCGCAGCCAGTGGTGGAAGGAGATGGTGTCGAGGGCGCGGGCGTCGGGGTGGTTCCAGGGCGCTTCGGGTCCCGCCTCCGCCACAAGGCGGTCCAGGAGGGTGATGAGGCGCTCCATCTCCTCCCGTGTGTAGTCGCTGACGGGGAACATCTCGCCGGTGTAGCGGACCGGTCTCCCGTCGGGGCCGATGTAGACGGAGTCGCCCTCGCGGTAGCGGGAGAACGTCCCGAGGCCCAGATCGTCGAGGAGCCCGATGAGGGCGGTCTGGTCCGGGGAGACCCACTGGCCCCCGACCTCGACGACGGCGCCGTCGATGACGTCGGTGTGCGTCCTTCCGCCCACGCGGTCCCGTGCCTCGACGACGGCGACCGTATGGCCCGCCTTCCTCAGTTCCCGTGCGGCGGTGAGGCCGGACGGCCCCGCTCCGATGACGACGACGTCGCGCTCGATGATCTTCACGTGTTCCTCCCGGGCCTGCATGACGCAGGCCACTAAATGAATGGCGTTCATTATTTCGCCCTACTATAGCCATGGGTGCCGTCGGAGGGAAGGGCGCGCCCGTAGAGTTAACGCCACCGCAACAGGGAGCAGGATCCATGACCGCAGCTTCATCGGCACCCCGGCGAGCGGGGCGGCCTCCACGCAGCGTCCTCTCGAGGGACCGCATCACCGCGGCGGCCCTCGACCTCATCGCCGCCGAGGGCTACGAGGGGCTGACCATGTCGGCCCTCGCCCGCCGGCTGCGCGTGGCACCCTCGGCCCTCTACAACCACGCCGAGTCGAAGCAGGAAGTGCTCCGGTGGGTGCAGGACCACGTCATGACCATGGTGGATTTCAGCGCGTTCACCGACGAGCCGTGGGACGAGGCCGTCCGGCAGTGGGCCTGGTCCTACCGGGAGGTCTTCGCGCGGCACGCACCCCTGATCCCCGTCATCGCCGTCCTGCCCGTGACGGATGCCGCCGAGACCCTGCGCATGTACGAGGAGGTGGCCCAGGGCTTCCTGCGGGCGGGCTGGCCGGAGGACCGGATCGTCCCGGCGATCGTGGCCCTGGAGTCCTTCATCTATGGCTCGGCGCTCGACGTCGCCGCACCCGGCGACATCTTCGACTCGGGCACCCTCGCCCACCAGTTCCCCGTCTTCACCGCCGCCGTGCGCCGAGCCACCGACTCCACAGGCCCCGAAGGCGCTGCCGACGCCGCCTTCCGCACAGGGCTCGACGGCATGATCGCCGGCCTGCGCCAGCAGCTGGCGGCCTATTCGTCCTGAGGCGCTAGTCGCCCTGAGTTTCTAGTCGTCCTGGCGCGCGGGACGGACGAGCTGTCCCATCCGGTACGCCGTGGAGTGCAGCACGTCGGAGAACATGCCGCTGTCGCTGTCGAGCCAGTCGGCCAGCGCGATCCCGAACACCAGGACGCCGTAGTGCGCCACCAGGCGTGCCTCACGTCCGCCCACGCCCTGCCCCGCGAGCGCCTCGGTGATGACTCCTGCGAGGAGGTGGTTCTTCAGCAGCTCGCGTTCGCGCAGGCCCTGGTCCGAGCCGATGATGGCGCGGCGGGCCTGCAGCGCCGGCCTCCAGCCCTCGAACGGCCCGGCTGCCATCGCCTCGAACCCGTGCATCACGATGCCGAGCGGTGGCAGGAATGCGGGAGCGCCGGCCACGAGGGGCGCGAGGACGGCGGGGAGTTCCCGCTCCAGCAGGAAGAGCACCTCGCGCTTGTCCGGGAAGTGCCGGAAGAACGTGCGGGTGGTGAGACCTGCGCGGGCGGCGATCTCGGGTACGGAGGTCGCCGCGAAGCCCTGCTCGGCGAAGAGCTCGAGTGCCGCGCGTTCGAGGCGCAGCGCTGCATTCGGTGCCCATCGACTCATGCGCCTACCCTAATCGATGACATAGCATGTCATCGTGACAGAGCGAAGACACGCTGTGTCATCGCTCGACGCTGAAGGCCTGAAGGGACGGAATCGACGGGCTGCGGACGACCGACAAGCGGAAGGCGGCTCGCCCCGGATGTCGGGGTCAGACCTCGTGAGCCTGCTGATTGCTAGAAGAACTAGCTTTACGGATGCCGAGATAGCTGTTACGGTCTGAGGACGGTCAAGCAACGGCCTACCCCTTTTGTCGATCATTCGAGGTTCGTCATGTCTGTTGCCCCTCTCTCCCCAGCCCCCTCGCAGCACGCGGAGTACGGCTCCCGGAGCGCCTGGTCGGACCTGGACGCTGTGGACTTCGCCCCTGCGCCGGACTCGCCCGCCGCCCTCGGCCCGGTGATTCCTGATGTCCCCCACGACCTGTCCGCCGTATCCACCCGCGAGCTCCGCGTCCTGTGCAACCAGTTGTACCGCGTGCTGGACACCGATTTCCCGCCCTTCGGCCTGCAGGAAGACTACGAAGCCGTAGTCGAGACCCTTGCCGACCGCGAGGCCCGGGCGGCCGAACGCTCCGAGAGCGAGAAGCTGCGCGAGAAGTTCCGCGACAATCCCGTGGGCTCGCGCTTCGAGCTCTTCCACGACGGCACCATGGTGGGCTACGTGAAGTACGACATGCGGGCGGGACGCATCCGCCTGCTGGAGACCGTCGTCGGTCCCGACCACCGCGGCTCCGGTCTGGAGCCCGTCCTCGTGCGGGAGGCCCTGCTGAACGCCCACCGCCGCCGCCTCGCACCGATCCCTTACTGCAGGCACGCACAGGCCTTCCTGGCCGAGAACCCGCAGTTCCGGGCGCTCATCCCGGTGGGCTGACAGCCCTGCGACACAAGAAGGCCCGCAGCATCGCTGCGGGCCTTCTTCGTGCTCGGTGGTCAGCCGGCGTTCACCGTGCGGATAGCGTTCGTCAGCACGTCGAGGCCGTCGGCCAGCAGCTCGTCGGTGATGACGAGCGGCGGCAGCAGGCGGACGACGTTGCCGTACGTTCCACAGGTGAGGATGATGACGCCCTCCCGCAGGCACAGTGCCGCGATCGCCTTGGTGGCGTCGGCGTTGG
This sequence comes from Arthrobacter rhamnosi, assembly GCF_054510975.1. NCBI lineage: Bacteria > Bacillati > Actinomycetota > Actinomycetes > Micrococcales > Micrococcaceae > Arthrobacter > Arthrobacter rhamnosi. Next base: position 460,534 of record NZ_JBTNDN010000001.1, read on the forward strand.
GCGCTTTGCTCCCTGATTCCACGAACTCGATCGCGAGCATCCCGCCGCGGCCCCGGAGCTCACCGACGATACTGGCGTCTCCCAGCTCGGACTGCAGGGCGGCGAAACGCTCCGTGACCTGGGCCTCGATGTGCCGGGCCCGGCCTGCGAGGTCCTGTTCCTTCATGGAGGAGATCGCACCCAGCGCGGCGGCGCACGCCACAGGGTTGCCGCCGTAGGTACCGCCGAGGCCGCCGGCGTGGACGGAGTCGAGCAGGTCCGCGCGGCCCGTGATGGCCGAGAGCGGCAAGCCGCCGGCAATGCCCTTCGCCATCGTGATGATGTCCGGCACCACGCCCTCGTGGTTCACAGCGAACCACTCGCCGGTGCGGCAGAAGCCCGACTGGACCTCGTCGGCGATGAAGACGACGCCGTTGGCCTTGGCCCACTCGGCCAGGGCCGGGAGGAAACCGTCGGCGGGGACGATGAAGCCGCCCTCACCCTGCACGGGCTCGATGATGATCGCGGCGACCGACGAGGCGCCGATCTGCTTCTCGATCATCGTGATGGCGCGCTGCGCCGCCTCGGGCCCCGTGATCGCGGGGTTCTCCTCGCGGAACGGGTAGCTCATCGGCACGCGGTAGATCTCGGGGGCGAACGGACCGAAGTTGGTCTTGTAGGGCATGGCCTTGGCCGTCAGTGCCATCGTCAGGTTGGTGCGGCCGTGGTATGCGTGGTCGAACGCGACGACGGCATCCCTGCCGGTGGCCAGGCGTGCCACCTTGACCGCGTTCTCCACGGCCTCGGCGCCCGAGTTGAACAGGACGGTGCGCTTCTCGAAGTCGCCCGGGGTCAGCTCGTTGAGCTGCTCGGCGACCGCGATGTAGCCCTCGTAGGGCGTGACCATGAAGCAGGTGTGGGTGAAGTGCTCGGCCTGCTCCTTCACGGCGCCGACGACGGCGGGATCGGAGGCTCCGACGGTCGTCACGGCGATGCCCGAGCCGAAGTCGATGAAGGAGTTGCCGTCGACGTCGTGGATCACGCCGCCGTCGGCATCCGCGACGTAGACGGGGACGGTCGAGGCGACACCCTTGGCGACGACGGCGGCGCGCCGGGCGGCGAGTTCCGTGGACCTGGGGCCCGGGAAGTCGCCGGTGATGCGGCGCTTCTGCTCGAGCCGGAAGCTCGGCGCGACCGCGCCGGAGGGAGTTGCGTACGTTGTCATGGGAGTTCCTTATCTAGACGGGACGATCAGACGTCCAGCACGCTCATGACGTGCTTGATGCGGGTGTAGTCCTCCACGCCGTACATGGAGAGGTCCTTGCCGTAGCCGGAGTGCTTGAAGCCGCCGTGCGGCATCTCGGCGGTGAGCATGATGTGCGTGTTGATCCACACGGCGCCGAAATCGAGGTCGCGGGAGACGCGCATCGCGGTTCCGTGGTTCGAGGTCCAGACGCTGGAGGCGAGGGCGTAGTCCACGCCGTTGGCGAGTTCGACCGCCTCCTCCTCCGTGGTGAACGTCTGGACGGTGAGGATCGGCCCGAAGGTCTCCTGCTGCACCACGGGATCATCCTGGCGGGCGCCGGTGATGATGGTGGGTTCGAAGAAGTAGCCCTTGGTCCCCGCGCGCTTGCCGCCGGTCGCGATGCTGCAGTGGGCGGGCAGCGCGTCGACGACCGCGTTGACGGCATTGAAGTGGTTGATGTTGTTGAGCGGCCCGAAGTAGTTCTCGGAGTCGTCCTCGCTGCCCGTCTTCAGGGTGGCGGTGTGGGCGACCATGGCGGCGACGAGGTCGTCGTGCGCCTCCTCCTGCACGAGCACGCGGGTGATGGCGGTGCAGTCCTGGCCTGCGTTGAAGAAGGCGAATTCCGTGATCGCCTCGGCGGTCTTCGTGAGGTCCGCGTCGGCGAAGACGATGGCGGGCGCCTTGCCGCCCAGCTCCAGGTGTGCCCGCTTCAGGTCCTTAGCCGCGGCGGTCGCGACGGCGATCCCGGCGCGCACGGATCCGGTGATCGACACGAGACCGGGCACGGGGTGCTCGATCATCGCAGCGCCGGTCTCGCCCGTGCCGAGCACCACGTTCAGGACGCCGTCGGGCAGGATGCCCTGGGTGAGGCGTGCCAGCACGAGGGTGGACTCGGGCGTGGTGTCGCTGGGCTTGAGCACGACGGTGTTCCCGGCGGCGAGCGCGGGGCCGATCTTCCAGATGGCCATGAGGAACGGGTAGTTCCACGGGGCCACCTGAGCGACGACACCGATGGGCTCCCGGCGCACGAACGACGTGTGGCCCTCGAGGTACTCGCCCGCGGACTTGCCCTCGAGGATGCGCGCGGCGCCGGCGAAGAACCGCAGCTGGTCGGCTCCTGCGGCTACCTCCTCGGCCGCGATCATCTCGCGCACCTGGCCCGTGTTCCGGTGCTGCGCCTCGACGAGCTCATCACTCGCGGCCTCGACGGCGTCGGCGAGCCGGAGCAGCAGGAGCTGGCGCTGGCTGGGCGTGGTCCGCTTCCAGGTGGTGAAGGCGCGTGCCGCGGCCTGCATGGCGTCATCGACGTCCGCGGGGGTGGAGACCGGTGACTGGGCCACCACTTCTCCGTTGGTCGGGTTGACGATGTCCAGGAGTTCGGTCCCGGCCGGCGTCACGAACACGCCGTCGATGTAGTTCTGAAGGGTCTCAGCCACGCTGCAGTGCCTTTCACGAGGTGGAGTCCGCGGGCAATCCGGATACGACCGGCCGCAGGTATCGAGACGACGGTACCGGGAGGAGGTAACCTCCGCCACGTGTATCTGCACAGCAGATACCGGAAGGGCCCGTGCAAAGGCACAGCCGCACGTAAGCTGGCTCCATGGCCATCACCTTTCCCGACCTCCTCTCCGATCCCGCACTCGGACTCGTCGCGGAGGGTCGTTCCGAGGCCCCGGCCTCCTCCATCCAGTGGGTCGCGGTGACGGAACTCGAGGACCCCCGGCCTTTCCTCAACGGCGCGGAGGTGGTCCTCACCACCGGTGTCCGGCTCAAGACGGGAGCCGCGCAACGCGCCTTCGTGCAGCGGGTGCACGAGGCGGGAGCGCTGGCCCTCGGCTTCGGCGTCGGCCTCACCCACCGGAGGATCCCGCCGGCCGTGCTGGCAGAGGCGGACGATGTCGGCCTGCCCGCCTTCCGTGTCCCCTACGAGACCCCCTTCATCGCCATCGGCAAGAAGGTGGCCGACGCCCTGTCGGCGGACCACTACGCGGGCCTCGAGAACCTTCTGGAGGGGCACGCCGTCCTCGCATCGGCGCTGCTCGGGGCAGGAGGCCTCGGCTCCCTCCTCGGCGAACTCGCCGGGATGCTCGGCACCGACGTGGCCCTCTTCCAGTACGGTGCGCGCATCGCGGGTGCCCCGGACCCTTCCCGGGCGCGCGTCGATCCCCCCGAGTGGCACCGGCTCCCGATCGCCACGGGACTCAAGGACCGGTGCACCCTCGCCATAGCGGAACCCTACGGGCATGCGGCGATCGTCGACTACGCGCAGAGCCTGATCTCGGTCGAGCTCACCAACCAGGCCAGGAACCGCACCGGAGCGCGGACCGCGGCCGGCCAGTTGCTGGAGGACGTGGTGCGCGGCACCCTCGCCGGGGCGGAAGCCGCAGCCAGGCTCGCCAGTTCGGGCATCGACACCTCGTCCCGGCACAGCGTGCTGATCGTCGACGTCGCGTCGGGGCAGCGCCGTGCGCTGCGGACGCTCCCCCTGCCCGACGGCTGGAACAGTGCCGCCGCCGCACTCGTGGACGAGCGGCTCGTCCTCGTCCTCCCGGCGGGCGCAGCACCCGAGCCGGCGGACCTGAGCCGGTACCTGCACGGTGCCGGGCTCACCTCGCGCATCGGCGTCGGCGGGACCTACGCCCAGCCGAACGGGCTGCGCTGGAGCTACTTCGAGGCACGCGAGGCGCTGCAGCGCGGCCAGTCCGTGAACCTCGCGGACCGGCTGAGCATCACCTCCCTGCTCATGTCGAGCGCCGACGTACCCCTCGCCGACCTCGCCGGCGAGACCCTGAAACCCCTCGAGGCCTTCGACGAGGCGCACGGCGCGGGCCTCCTGGCCACCCTCCAGCGCTACCTCGACCTCGACGGCTCGGTCGCCGCCGTCGCCGCCGACCTGGACCTGCACCGCAACACCATCCGCTACCGGCTGCAGCAGGTCGTCACACTGACCGGGTACGACCCGGCGGTCACTGCGGACCGCGTCCACCTGTACCTCGCCCTCCGCGTGCGCGCACTGGGCTGACGCACCCGTCCGCACCATTCGCGCGAGGCGGCACCGGCAGGTGACGCCCCGTGTAATAGTTGGACCTACCTACACCGGTCTCAAAGTTCTTCGGGGGTATACATGCCAGTGATTCATGCCGACGAGTGGGACCTGGAGGAGCTCGCCCGCCAGACGGCCCTGCAGGACTACCGGCTTCCCTACGGCGAGACCGACGGCCTCCCCGGGAACGAGCGCGACTACCAGACTCCCCCGGAGCTCCTCAACCTCGTGAAGCTCGCCGTCCGGGTCAGCGGTATGGACGCGGGCGTCATCAACATCATCACCGCTGACCAGCAGCACCAGATCGCCGCCGTGGGCGTGGACGCAGGAGTCTGCTCCCGAGAGGACTCGATGTGCTCGAAGGTCTTCCGGTCCGGCTCCATCACGGCGCTCGCCGACGCGTCCCTCGACCCGCGCTTCGCCGACAACCCCTTCGTCAACGGCCGCATCGCGGACGTGCGGTCGTACGCGTCCGTGCCACTCATCACCGGGAGCGGGTACGCGCTCGGCACCCTCTGCGTCTTCTCCCTCCGCGCGATCGGCTTCGGACCCGACCAACGGGAGGGACTCGAGATCCTCGCCCGGCAGGTGGTCGAGGTCCTCGAACTGCAGCTCACGACGCGCCAGCTCGTCGAAGCCCTCGAGGTGGTGCGCCGCAGCAACGAAGACCTCGCGGGCTTCGCCGCGCGGGTCAGCCACGACCTGAAGAACCCCTTGACGGCGATCCTGGGCTACACCGAACTCAGCGAACAGGACGACGACGTCGAACCCTCGGGACCCGCGGCGCGCTACTTCAGCATCATCCGCGGCAGTGCCAGCCGGATGCTCTCCACCGTCGAGGAGGTCCTCGAATTCTCCCGGATCGGCGGGACGATCAGCCGCCGGACGGTCCGCCTGGGCACGATGATGAACGCCGTCCTTCAGGACGTCCTGCCGCTCAGCAGCGCCTACGACGCCGTCGTGACGGTCCAGGACACGCAGCTGTCGGTGGATCAGGCGCAGGTCACCGCACTCCTGCAGAACCTCGTATCCAACGCCATCAAGTACTCGGCGGAGGGCCGGCCCCCACGGATCGAGGTCCTCGCGAGCACCGGCGAGACACAGGTGCTGCGCGTCATCGACCACGGCAGGGGCATCCCCGCGGAGGACCGGACCAGGGCGCTGGAGCCGCTCGTGCGCCTGCAGCGCGACGGGGATCCCGCAGGCAGCGGCATCGGCCTCGCGACCTGCACGCGGATCGCGGCGGCGCACGGAGGCTCGATCAGCCTGACGGAGACGCCCGGCGGCGGCACGACCGTGACCGTGGACCTCGGCCCAGCAGGCTGACGCGGGCGCAGTGCGCGTCGGCCTCCTCGGGCCCCTACCGCTCCTGCGGCTGCAGCTGCTGGTTCTGGCCGGCGTACGCGAGCGGAAGACGGAAGGTGAACGTCGAGCCCTCGCCCTCGACGCTCCGGCAGCTGATGGTGCCGCCATGGCGCTCCACGATCGCCTTCGAGATGGCGAGGCCGAGCCCGACCCCGGGGATGGCCGCATTGCGTGCCGCCGAGGTCCGGAAGAACTTCGAGAAGACACCGCGGAGCTCCTCGGTGGACATGCCGCTGCCCTGATCCGTCACGCTGCACTCCACCTCGCCGTCGACCTCGGCAGCGCGGACGGTCACGCGTCCACCGCCGGGTGAGTACTTGACGGCGTTCGAGAGCAGGTTGTCGAGCACCTGACCGATCCGCGACGCGTCGCACAACGCCACGAGGCCCGGCTCCGTGAAGTCCTCGAAGCGCACCTGAGGGTTGATGTTGCGCTCCCGGGCGTTGGCCACCCGCTGGACGACCAGTTCGGACAGATCCGTGGGAACGGGCGTGATCTCCGGTGAACCCTCGGCCGTCGAGAGCAGGTCCACCACGAGCTTGTGCAGGCGCTCCGAATTACGCGACACCACCTCGAGGCCGGAGGCGACCTCGGGCTGGAGATCGGGCATGCCGGTGAGCAGTTCGAGGTAACCACGGATCGCGGTCAGAGGTGTCCGCAATTCGTGGGACACCGTGGCCACGAACTCGTCCTTCGCGTTCAATGCGGTGACGAGTTCGGTGACGTCGTTGAACGTCACGACCGAACCCTCCCGGGAGCCGGCCTGGTTCGTCATCAGGCGCGACGACGTCGAGAGCACCCTCTGGTGGGGCCGTTCGCCCCACCAGAGCAGGTAATCGGAGAAGACCTGGCCCTCGGCGGCGCGCCGCGTCGGCCGCCGCGCCTCGGGCATGGCCGACTGGCCGTCCTGCTGGAAGATCTGGAGGTCCGCCTCGGGGGTGTCGCCGGTCCCGCCCGCGAGCGCCCGGAAGTGCTCGAGCTTGCGGTTCGTGAGCACGGGCCGGCCGGCCTCGTCCACGGCCAGCAGCCCGATGTCCACGCTGTTGACCACGGTCTCCAGCAGACGCTCGCGCCGCGCGCTCTCCTCCAGGAGGCCCTGCAGCGCGCGGTCCTTCTCCTCCACGACCGCCTGCTGCGCCATCATGCTCGCCGTCATGACACGGATGGTCACGCCGATGGCGAGCATGATGAACGGGAGGAGGAAGGACTGGGTCAGCGACTCCAGGTTGACCGCTGCACCGCCGAAGAAGACGGGTGCCCAGACGATGCCGAGCGAGGCCAGGAAGCCCACCGTGAGGGCTGCGCGCGGGTAGAGCCCGGAGGCCGCCAGCCAGATGACGGGGAACACCGCCAGCAGGCCCACACCGGTGATGACCGTGCCGGCCCCGTGGCGCATGAGTCCGATGGGGATGAAATCGAGGAGCGGGATGACCAGGAAGCTGGCGTGGGGCAGGCGGTCCCAGGGTACGAGCACACACACCGCCAGCAGCACGACCTGCAGTCCCACACCGACCAGGAAGGCCTGGCTTGCCAGGAGGTCCCGGTGGAACAGGAAGCCCCCGACGACGATGAGAAGGACGGTCAGGAAGAGCGGCAGCTGGCTCAGGACGACACGCATACGGAGGGTCAGTTCGTGGAACTGCCTCGTGTTGAGCGTGAGATGGGAGAGCACCCTGTCCATCGGTCGGCCATCCCCCTTGTCCGTCGTCGAGCCGTCCCGTTCCTGCAGGACGTGCCAGGCGGACCTCCCGCGCCAGTGTCCACAGAATATCGCGGGAGCCCTGCTATTACGGCTGCTGAAAGTGGCGCCCGACCTCAAGATCACATCAAGTTCGGTGCAACAATCCATCGATCAGGGCGACGCTCCGCCCGGCGTCCGGATGATCGTGCGGCGTAGCGTTTAATGAGGACCATGACTGCCGCCCCTGAGATACGCCGTGCACTGGTTGTTGAGGACGACGTAGATATTCGGGGGCTGCTCGTGCAGATCCTGAAGCGTGAGGGCTTCGAGGTGGCCGAGGCCGCCACCGCCCGCGAGGGCCTGGAGAAGGCCCGCGCCGGCGCCGACCTCATCACGCTCGACCTCAACCTGCCCGACGGCGACGGCGTCGAGGTCTGCCGTGCTGTCCGCGAGTTCTCCGACGCCTACATCCTGATGATCACGGCCCGTACGGACGAGATCGAGCGCCTGACCGGCCTCGAGACCGGCGCGGACGACTACATCAGCAAGCCCTTCAGCCCGCGCGAGCTCGTCGCACGGATCAACTCCCTCTTCCGCCGCCAGAGCCGCCAGGCGGCGGTCGACGTCGCCAACGCGGATGAGCGCCAGCGCGCGGCCGAGGTCCAGAAGAACCTCCTCCCCCGCGACAACCTGAGGATCGAGGACTACGAGCTCGCCGGGAAGTTCCGGCCGTCGCGCAGTGTCGGGGGTGACTTCTACGACTGGTACCGCACGCCGGACGGACTGCACCTCACCGTCGCGGATGCGATGGGCAAGGGCATGGGTGCTGCGCTGATCGCGGCGACCGTCCGCGCGATCATGCGGTCCGTGGCGCCCCAGCCGAGCATCGAGAGCGCCTTCGCGACGGCGGCGCGCGCGACGGAGGCGGACCTCGAGCAGACCAGCTCGTTCGTCACGCTGTTCCACGGGCGCCTCGATGCCGCCACCGGCATCGTCGGATATGTGGACGCCGGCCATGGCCTCGCACTGCACGTCGCGGCCGACGGTGGCGTCACGCGGCTCTCGTCGGGGGGACCACCCGTCGGTGCGTGGCCGGACCAGGTGTGGCCGCCCGGTACGGTCAGCCTCCGGCCCGGCGACTCCCTGGCCATCGTGAGCGACGGCCTGCTGGACATCTATGAGACTGTGGACCAGTTCACCGAGGCGGTAGCGGGCGTCATCACGGCCGCCCCCAGCGCGGAGGACGCCTGCGCGGTCCTGCTGGACATGGCCGACGTGCCCGAGGTGGCCGACGATGTCACCGTCGTCGTGCTCCAGCGCCTGCAGGGCTGACCGGCGCCGGGGAGCGACGCCGCTCCTCCAGGAACACTTCAGGAACACTTCAGGAACGCGGACAGGGATCGGAAGAGGAAGTACAGATGGAATTCACCACGCAGGACAAGGGACGCTACACCGAGGTGTCGGCCAGCGGCCGCCTGAACATGGTCGCGGCGCCCAAGCTGCGCGAGGTCATCGACGAGGTCGTCAGCGGGGGCGGCAAGCGGATCGTCGTCAACCTCGCGGACACCAGCTTCATGGATTCCTCCGGCCTCGGCGCGCTGATCGGCTGCCTCAAGCTCGCCCGGCAGTCGGGCGGGGACCTGCGCATCGCCGCCGTGCAGCCGCAGGTGAACATGGTGCTCGAACTGACCAGCATGCACCGCGTCCTGACGCCGCACGCAACACCCGAGGAAGCCTTCCTCAATGACTGACATCCTGGCCCGGCGCACCCTCGAGAAGCCGGCCGACGAGCAGGCGATCGAGGACCTGCACGGCATCCTGGACCAGCTGTGGCTCGACGCGGCCTTCGTGCCCGCACTCGACCAGATGGCCTTCACCACGGCCGTGATCGAGGCCGCGAGCAACGTGGTGCAGCACGGTGTCCCCGAGGCCGGGTGCGACCTCCTCCTCGGAGTCGACCTCACCGTCGCCACCGGACGCCTCCGTGCGGTCATCAGCGAGATCGGGGCCGCGGCGCTCGACCCGGTGCCCGACCTCGACGGACCACCCCCGGCCTCCGACCCGGACGCACTGCTCGAGGACTACGACGAATCCGGCCGCGGGCTCTCGATGATCCGGGCACTCGTCACCACGGTCACGGTCGAGCGCCAGGGCGATACCAACGTGTGGGTCCTCTCCCGGGACTCCGGCGCAGGGAACTGACCCCTCGGGCCCGTCCTGCTACGGCAGTGGCGGCCGTCCCAGGAACGCCGCGATGTCCGCATAGACCTCCCGGGACTCCGGCAGGCGGGGGAACGCGGGAAAGACGTGGAACGCGCCCGGATAGACCTTCAGAGTGACATCGGCGCCGGCGGCAACCGCCCTGTCCCGGAACACTGTCGCATCCGCCATGCACACGTCGCGGGTGCCCTGGTAGATGCGCGTGACCGGCACCGCGGCCAGCAGATCGCCGGGAGCGCACGCGGGGCTGACCAGCGGTGTCCTGGGATCGTCGCCCCCGGCCCACCACAGTCCTGCCTGCACGCCGCCGCCCACGGAGAGCATCGGGTCGACGGCGTCGTACGTCGGGATGGAGGGATTGGTGGCCGTGACGTCGAGCCACGGGGAGAACGCGACGATGCGGCCGGGCACGGGCAGGCCGGCGTCGCGGAAGGCCCAGGGCTGGGCGATGGCTAGCGCACCGCCGGCGGAATCGCCCATCAGGGTCACGTCGTCCGGCGCCGCGGTGCGCAGCACCTCACGGTAGACGCTCACCAGATAGGGAAAGGCCTCGCGGTAGGTGCTCTCCGGAGCGAGGCGGTACAGGGGCACGGTGACGGCAGCGCCCGTCCGCCTGGTCAGCTCGGCGATGATCCACCAGTGCGGGCGGCTGAGTTCGTTGATGTAGATGCCGCCGTGCGTGTAGATGATGTGCGACCGCGTGCCTCCGCGGAGCGGCCGGACCGTGAGCGTGCGGACACCATCGACCCGCTTCTCCTGGATGCTGTGGGTCTGCCGGAAGGTCCAGGGGATGGCGGCCATCGACGGGTAGGTCCGGCCCGGGTACTTCGAGTTCACCCAGTCGGTGCCGGTCAGGTTCCTCTTGGTGGGGAGGAGGCCGATGAGCAGGGACGCGAGGCGCATCGGCCGTGAGCCGTCCTTCGCGCTCGGTTCGACCGTCTCCGTGCCTGCTGCGTATCCCCGGGTCATGACCCCAGCCTAGGGGAACCGAAGGCGGCGCCGCCTCTGTCATGCTGGTCAGGGCCCTTCTGCCGCCCGTCGACGAACGGGAGCAGCGCCCCGCCGCACCCGTTCCGGTCCGCCGAAGGAAGACATGGATACCGCTTCACAGATTGCCCTCGCCGCCGACCTCCTCGGCGTCTTCTTCTTCGCGGTCTCCGGCTCCCTGCTGGCCGCGCGCAAGGGCTTCGACATCGTCGGTTCGCTCCTCCTCGCATCGCTCGCATCACTGGGCGGCGGAGTGGCCCGGGACCTCATCATCGACGTTCCGCCGGCGGCCTTCACCACTCCCGCCTACCTGCTGCCTCCGCTCCTCGCCACCGTCCTCGTCTACTTCGTCTTCTCCGGCGTGGAGCGCGTCAAGCGGGTCCTGGTGATCTTCGACGCCGCCGGACTCGCCCTGTTCTGCATCACCGGCACGATCAAGGCACTCGAGGTGGGCCTGAATCCCGTGTCCGCGGTCCTGCTCGGCGTGACCACCGCCGTCGGCGGGGGCCTGCTGCGCGACGTCGTCGCCAACGAGATCCCCCAGCTCTTCGATCCCCGCGACATCTACGCCCTGCCCGCACTACTCGGCGCCGTCGTCGTCACCGCGCTGTACCTCACGGGGACCTTCACGCTCCTCACGGGCACCGTGGCGGCGTCGCTCGTGTTCACCCTGCGTGTCCTCGCCTGGCGCTACGGTTGGCACGCGCCGCTCGCAGCACGGACGGCCAGCGTACGACGGTGACCCGGGCGCGGGGCGCGGCGGCTAGGATGGGAGCATCCCCACCACCACTCCTGGAGTACTCGTGACTGAGCTGTTTGCCGACAAATTCCGCGCCCTCGTGCCCTCGTACTTCGAGGGCGAGTGGGCCGAGGAGGACGGCCTGTCCGACGACGAGCTCGCCCAGATGCTCGAGGGCAAGGACTTCGAACTGCCCCTGGCGCTCCGCGAGTTCTACCGTGCGGTGGGAGCCACCGAGGACATCATGGAGGCCTACCACTTCTTCTGGGATCCCGACGAGCTCGAGATCGAGGACGGCTTCCTCCTGTTCCTCGAGGACGAGGACGAGCAGTTCACGTGGGGCATGAGGGCGGACCAGCTGGACGTGCCGGACCCCATCGTCTGGCGGCGCAACAACGCGCGGGGCGAGTGGCAGAGCGAGGAGGGCACGTTCAGCGAATACGTGCTCGACCTGTTCGAGTGGGTCTTCGAGGAGGACGACGAGGACTGATGGAGTTCGCCCACCACGCCCCCGAGGGCTACCAGTGCCCGTTCTGCGACCTGGCGCGCAACGACTTCAGCAACCCGAAGAACCTGTGCCGCCCCGGCGACGTCATCTATTCCGATGACCTCGTGCTGGCGTTCATCGCGTCCCACGGCTTCGAGCCGAACCCCGGCCACGTCCTCATCACCCCGCGCGCGCACGTCGAACTGCTCTACGAACTGCCCGACGACGTCGCTGCCCGGATCATGACCCTCACCCGCGACATCGCGATCGCCATCAAGCGGGCCTGGACCCCCGACGGCGTCTCCACGCGCCAGCACAACGAGCCCGCAGGCAGCCAGCACGTCTGGCACTACCACCAGCACGTGCTCCCGCGCTGGCACGACGACGGCTTCTACTTCACGCCGAAGCGGCCGATCGTCGACCCGGTGATTCGGGCCCGGAAGGCCGACGAGCTGAGGGCTTTCCTCCCCGCGAGGTAGGCCTGCCGCCGTTCCCGCTCCGCCGAGACCCCGCCGAGACCCGCTGATGCGGCTTCGTGCACGGGTTCTGGGCAACAAGAGCGTGTCCTACGACGACACGCCGGTTATCAGAGTCAGTTGCCCACTAAAGCCGTGCACGAAGCCGCGCGTGGCCGTCGATGTCAGCGAATCGGCCGGCGCCCGAGGGCCCGGAAGACCATGGCGAGGACTTCCTCGGGCTCGAACATGACGTCCTCGTAGCAGAACCGCAACACCGTGTAGCCGCCGATGACCGTCATGTTGTTCCGCCTGCGGTCGCGCCGGAGTGCCCGCCGGTCGGAGTGGAACGCGGCTCCGTCGATCTCCACGACGAGGCAATCCTCGACCAGGAAGTCCACCCGACCCACGCCCGCTATCCGCACCTGTGAGCGAACACCGAGACCGGCCCCGCGGAGCAGGAGTCGCGTGACGACCTCGATCGCCGATTCCGCGGTGAGGTCGACCAGCGCCAATGCTGCGCGGGCCTTCCCGTTGCGCTTACCAGGCAGCCGCGACTCGAGGAACGCAGCCGTGGTGTCACCGCGTCGAAGGGCACACTCGACCATGGGGACCGACTCGTCGGCAGGGCGGCACTGCAGCACGTGCACGAGCGCATCGGCCACACCGACGAGCGGCAGTTGGGGGTGCGGGGGAACGGTGACGGCGCGATGGTTTATGCAGCCGGCGACCGAGCGGGTCGGCCGGCTGACATGCATGCGGACAGCAGGTCGGGTGCACCACAGCCTGTAGTGGACCGCGGCGGAGACGCAGGTGAGCCGCGCTCCCCCGGCAACCGCCTCGATGAAGTCCGGTGGTGCGTCGGGAAGAGCGAGGACTCCCCGTCGAACGCGGAGAAGCCTGCCGTCGCCGATGTAGCGCTCGATCGCGCGCTCCCCCACCCCTCGCTTCAACAGGTCACCCGTGGAAGCCACACCGCCCGACGCCGTGAGAATCCGCTCGATCGTCATGGCCCAACCCAAGAGGCTGCCGCCCGTAAGCACCTCTGGACCCACGGCTATGTGGACAGGCCGAGGGCAGCGGCACGCGCATGTCGCCGGCGACGGCCGTGAGGTGCTGCGACGGCCGCGAGGTGCTGCGACACGGGAGGAAGCGGCGTCGTGCACGCGTTTCATCGTGGAGGAGGCGTGTCGGCACGGGACACGCCGATTATCAAGGACACTTCCGAGGGAAAGCCGTGCGCTACGCCGCAGGAACGACGGCGAGGCCCAGCGTCAGGGGCCGCCAACCGAGGCGTGCGCGACGCCGCAGGAACGACGGCGAGGCCCAGCGTCAGGGGCCGCCAACCGAGGCGTGCGCGACGCCGCAGGAACGACGGCGAAGCGCTGCGTGGCAGCCGCGGGAGGGGGCTAGACGTCCCTGCTGACGACGGCCTGCGCGAAGCTCGCCAGCGCCTGCTTGACGGTGCTGTCCGGCAGCGGCTCCAGGGCGGCCACGGCGTCGTCGGCCCACTGCTGCGCCACGGCCCACGCCTCCTGTGTCTGGGGGTGGGAGCGCACGGCCTCGACGGCATCCGCGAGCGCCTCGTCTGAGGAGAGGTCGCTGTCGACGAGGGCGATGACCTCGGCGGCCGATGCATCCCCCGCGGCCGCGGCACGGCGCAGCAGGATGACCGGCAGGGTGGGGACGCCCTCGCGCAGGTCCGTGCCGGGCGCCTTGCCCGACGTGACCTTCAGGCCGGTGACGTCGATGACGTCGTCGGCGAGCTGGAACGCGACACCGACCTTCTCACCGTAGGACACCATGACGTCGACCACCTCGGGCGACGTGTCCGCGAACAGGGCTCCGAGCTGGCCCGAGGCCGCCACGAGCGAACCGGTCTTGTCCGCGATCACGGAGAGGTAGTGCTCGAGGTCGTCCTGGCCGTCCCGCGGGCCCACGGTCTCATGCAGCTGGCCCAGGCACAGCCGCTCGAAGGTACGGGCCTGGATACCGAGGGCCTCACCGCCCAGTTCGGAGACGAGGATCGATGCCCGGGCGAAGATGAGGTCGCCGGTGAGGATGGCGACGGAGTTGCCCCACACCTCGTGCGCGGTGGGTGCGCCCCGGCGGTACGGCGCGGAGTCCATGACGTCGTCGTGGTACAGCGTGGCGAGATGCGTCAGTTCGACGACGACGGCCGCCTGGACCACCTTGGCGTGGGTCGGGTTGCCGAGGTGAGACGCGAGGATCGTCAGGAGGGGGCGGATGCGCTTGCCGCCGGCCTCGACCAGGTGGCGGCTAGTGGCATCGGCCAGGGGATCCGAGTTGGCGATGGCCCCGCGGAGCTGCTTCTCCACCTCGGCGAGGCATGACGAGACGGACGGCCCCAGGTCCGGGTCCTCGGCGATGAGGGCGAAGCCGGGAGGCAGACGCAGGGCGTCGGCGTCGTCCGGGATGTCCGCCGTGTCCAGCGCGCTGTTCGGACCCACGCTGGTCCACCCGGAGTTGAAGGATTGTGTCACGGTCTAAGACTAACCAAGTGGGGCGGCGCTTTGCGCACGCAGGTGGCCCGTCAGGGACGGCTGGTTGGAGGTGGGCGGCACGAGCGACTCGAGCAGGTGGATGACGCGGTCCTCGAACCCGCGGCCGCCGGCGTCGGTCAGGTTGGCGAGCATCCGCACCACGAACCGCATCAGCACGGGCACCGGCATGCCCGTGCGCAGCGCCAGCGAGAGGATCGCCGGCTTGCCGATGAGCCGCGCGAAGACGCGTCCGAGCGTGAAGTGGCTGCCCCACTGCTCCCGTACGTAGGGCGCGTACCCGGACATCACCTGGTCGCGTCCGAGCGGCGTCGTCACTCCCTCGGCCCGCGTGATGAACTCGGCGGCGTAGCGTGCCGATTCCATCGCGTAGGAGATGCCCTCGCCGTTGAACGGGGACACCATGCCCCCGGCGTCACCGAGGAGCAGCAATCCGGGGCTGTAGTGCGGCGTGCGGTTGAAGCCCATGGGCAGGGCAGCTCCACGGATCTCGCCCACCTGGTTGGCCGGCGTGAAGCCCCATTCGGGCGGCATGCCCGCCGTCCAGTCACGCAGGACCTGCTTGTAGTCGAGCTTGCCGAACTCGGCGGACGAGTTGAGGATGCCGAGGCCCACGTTGGACGTGCCGTCGCCGACGCCGAAGACCCAGCCGTAGCCCGGCAGCGGCTTGCCGGTGGCGTCCGGGAGTTCGAGCCACCCTTCCATCCAGTCGTCGTTCGTCCGGGGGCTCGTGAAGTACGTGCGGACGGCGACGCCGAGGGGCCGGTCGTCGCGCTTCTGCAGTCCGAGGCTGACGGCGGTGCGCGTCGAGTTGCCGTCGGCGGCGAGGACGACGTCGGCGGCGAAGGTGCGCGTGTCACCCGTCTTGCGGCCGTGGGCGTCGAGCAGGTTCGCTGTCACCCCGGTGACCCGTCCGGCGTCGTCGCGCAGTGCGGAGGACACGGAGTGGCCCTCGAGGATCGTCGCTCCGGCGGCCCGCGCATGCTGCGCGAGTGCCTCGTCGAAGCCGAGGCGCGTGCGGACCAGGCCGTAGTCGGGGAAGTCGCTCAGTTCGGGCCAGGGCACCTCGACGGTTCGCTTGCCCGCGATGAGGCGGAGCCCCTTGTTGCGGCGCCACCCCTCGCTCTCGTCGTGCGGGAGGCCGAGGAGCTGCAGTTCCCGCGTGGCGCGGGGGGTCAGGCCGTCGCCGCACACCTTCTCGCGGGGGAAGTACGTCTTCTCGAGGACGGTGACCTCGATGCCGGCACTCGCGAGGTAGTAGGCCGCCGTGGAGCCGGCAGGACCCGCCCCGACGATGAGCACGGACATCTAGACGGCCGCCGTCGTGCGGCGCAGGCGGACCTGCCCCGGCAGGAGCGGCTCCTCGCCGGGAGCCGCGGGCGCCTTGGTGGCGCGGTGGACGGCCACGATGCCGCCGTTGAGGTTCCGGTACTCGACGTCGTTCCAGCCGCTTTCGCCGATCCACGCCGCGAGCTCGTCCTGGTTCGGCCAAGCTCGGATGGACTCGGCGAGGTAGACGTACGCATCGGGGTTGGAGCTCACCTTGCGGGCGATCGCCGGGAGCGCCCGCATCAGGTACTCGGTGTACGTGGTGCGCCAGAGCGCGACGGTGGGCGAGGAGAACTCCGCGATCACCAGCCGCCCGCCCGGGCGCGTGACGCGGAGCATCTCCGCCAGTGCCTTCTTCGGCTCGTGAACGTTGCGGAGCCCGAAGGAGATGGTGCTCGCGTCGAAGGAGTTGTCCGCGAACGGCAGGTTCGTGGCGTCGCCGGCGACGAAGGCGATGTCCGGCCGCCTGCGCTTGCCCACCTTCAGCATGCCGAGCGAGAAGTCGCAGGCCACGACGTCGATCCCGGCGTCCGCGTAGGGCTCGCTCGAGGTGCCGGTGCCGGCAGCGAGATCGAGCACGCGCTGGCCCGGTTCGGCCCCGACCGCGTCGACGACGATGCGACGCCAGCGGCGGGTCTGCCCCACCGACAGGACGTCGTTGACGACGTCGTACTTGGGGGCCACGTCGTCGAACATGGCCGCTACTTCGTCAGGGCGCTTCTCCAGGGATGCACGATTCACCCGCTCATTGTCTCAAACAAACACCCCGCACCTAATCGGCGCCGATCCCCGATCCGGGCGGAGCCGCGCAGCCCCGGCCGGGCCTCCTCGGGCCTCCGGGGACGTGCCCAAGCTCACGGCCCGGCACGAAGGTGGCGCGGAGCCGCGGAGTACGCTTGGAGCATCATGAGCACTCCGTCCCTCACCGCGCTGACGCCTGCGCCCGGACAGTCCCGCGGGCTCCGCAGCATCACGGTGGCACGCGGCGCCATGGATCCCCGGTCCGGCCTCCTCGAGTACGTGGTGCGCAACGATGCCCACACCTGGATCCGCCGCGGCGGCGGGCTCGTCGCCTACGGGGAGACGGCGAGATTCACAGGAACGGGGCCGGACCGCTTCACGCAGGCCCAGGAGTGGTGGCGCAGCGAGCTCGCCGGCGCGGAGGTCCTGGACGAGCTGGGCGTCCCCGGCTCCGGCCTCATCGCCTTCGGGTCCTTCGCCTTCTCCAAGACCTCCTCGCACCCGTCGCGCCTGATCGTCCCCGAGGTGGTGGTGGGCTGCAGTGAAGGAAGGAGCTGGCTGACGTACATCACGGACGACGCCGAAGCCGAGTTGAGCGCCTCGGCGGCGGAAGCAGCGCTCGCCGCCTACCTCGCCGCCCCCGACGCCGGCCGCTCCCCCAGCCCCGGCGACAGCCTGGGCCCGGGCGTCCTCAGCGAGGACCAGTACAAGCTCGCCGTCGCGGAGGGCGTGAAGCACGTGCAGGCCGGTGAGCTGAGCAAGCTCGTGCTGGCGCGCGACGTCGTCGCGCACCTCGAGACGCCGGTGGCCACCGCCCAGGTGCTGCGCGAGCTCGCCGTGCGGTACGAGGACTGCTGGACGTACGCCGTCGACGGGCTCATCGGCTCGACCCCGGAGATGCTCATCAAGGTGGAGGACAACACGGCCCAGGCGCGCGTCCTCGCCGGCACCCTCGACCGTGCCGACGCGCCCGAGGGCGATCCCGGCTACGCCGACCGCGTCCTGGCCGGATCGGAGAAGCAGCTCCACGAGCACCAGATCGCCATCGACTCGCTCACCGAGACCCTCGAGCCCTTCACGAGTTCCATGACCTCGCACAGCGAGCCCTTCGTCCTGCAGCTGCCGAACGTCTGGCACCTCGCCTCGGACGTCACGGCCCAGCTCGCGCCCGACGACACCGGCCAGGTCCCGACCTCGCTGGCCCTGGTCCAGGCGCTGCACCCCACCGCGGCCGTCTGCGGGACGCCCACGACCGTCGCCGGAGCCCTCATCCGCGAACTGGAACACCTCGAGCGCGGCCCCTACGCGGGGCCGGTGGGCTGGATCGACGCCGGCGGCAACGGTGAATGGGGCATCGCCCTGCGCGGAGCGGTCATCGAGGCGCCCACCCGCATCCGGCTGTACGCGGGCTGCGGCATCGTGGAGGGCTCCCAGCCCGAGGCCGAGCTCGCCGAGACGTGGAGCAAGTTCCGGCCCATGACCGAAGCCCTCGGACTCGGGCCCCGACGCGGGTCTCTGGTTACCAATAGGCAATAGCTGTAGCCTGTGATGCACATCTCTCTTTCGTCGCTAGAATCAGCAGGACCTTTTTTCCGTTCCATTCCGCCCGTCCAAGTGAGGTACCCATGTTTTCCAAGAAATCCGCAATGCTGGCCGCCATGGCCGCCGGCGCCCTCGCGCTGAGCGCCTGCGGCGGCGGTTCCGACGACGCCGGTTCCGGTTCCAACTCCGGCTCCGCCGAGGAGAGCGGCCTGAACCTCGTCTCCGAGGGCTCGCTGACCGTCTGCTCCGACATCCCCTACCCGCCCTTCGAGTTCGAGGAGAACGGCGAGTACACCGGCTTCGACATGGACATCATGAAGGAGATCGCCTCCGGCCTGGATCTCGAGCTCGCCGTCCAGGACGTCGAGTTCAACGGCCTCCAGAGCGGCGCCGTCCTCGCGGCCCGCCAGTGCGACATCGGGGCCAGCGCGGTCACGATCACCGAGGAGCGCAAGGCGAACCTCGCGTTCTCGGACCCGTACTACGACTCGCTGCAGTCCCTCCTCGTTCCCACGGATTCCGACATCGCCTCGATCGACGACCTCGCCGGCAAGAAGGTCGGCGTCCAGCAGGGCACCACCGGCGAGACCTACGCCACGGAGAACGCGCCCGAGGCCGAGCTGGTCGCCTTCCCCTCGGACGCCGAGATGTACGCCGCCATCCAGGCAGGCAACGTCGACGCCCTCCTGCAGGACCTCCCGGTCAACATCGGCCACACCGAGGACGGCGCCTTCACCATCGCCGAGGAGTACCCCACGGACGAGCAGTACGGCTTCATCATGGCGAAGGACGGCAGCGAGGCGCTGGTCACCGCCGTCAACGAGCAGCTCACCACCCTCCGCGACAACGGCAAGTACCAGGAAATCTACGACTCCTACTTCGAGCAGTAGCCCATCCGACCCGTGCGGCCCGGAGCCCGGGCCGCACGGGTGCCACTTCCCGAAGGAAGGTAGTCCCCCCGCGTGAAACGATCGACACGCAGGCGCCTGATCCAGGGCGTCCTCTACGCGGTGTTCGCCGCCGTAGTCCTCCTTATCGTCCTCGCCGCCGACTGGGCGAAGATCCGTTCCAACTTCTTCGACCTCGACGTCGCCGCGGCCTCCTTCCCGGAGATCGTGACGATCGCGGCGAAGAACACCATCGTCTACACAGCCATCGCCTTTCTCGGCGGATTGCTCCTCGGGCTCGTCCTCGCCCTCATGAAGCTCTCGCCGGTCCTGCCGTACCGCTGGCTGGCCACCGGCTACATCGAGCTCTTCCGTGGCCTTCCCGCCCTGCTGGTGATCTTCGCATTCGCCTACGCGGTGCCCATCGCGTTCCAGTGGCATCCGCCGGGCGGCAACGCGGGCGCCGGCCTGATCGCCCTCATCATCGTCTCCTCGGCCTACATCGCGGAGACGATCCGAGCCGGCATCGAGGCGGTGCCCAAGGGGCAGGTGGAAGCCGCCCGCTCACTCGGCATGAACTCCGCGTGGACCATGGTGACCGTCGTCCTCCCCCAGGCCTTCCGGATCATCACGCCTCCCCTGACCAACGAGCTCGTGATCCTCATCAAGGACACGTCCCTCCTGTTCATCGCGGGCATGGCCATCGGCGACCGTGAACTGACCACGTTCTCGCGTGACGCCCTGACCAGCCAGGCGAACGCGACACCGCTCGTGGTGGCCGCGGCGATGTACCTGATCATCACGTTGCCGCTGACCCAGCTGGTCGCGAAGCTCGAACGACACAACAAGAGAGGCCGGTGATTCCGGTGTCCCATCCAGCATCGGGTGCCACGGCACCGGGATCGACGGCGGCAGTGCCGGCCATCGAGGTCCGGGCACTCTGCAAGACCTTCGGCAGCAACGAGGTGCTCAAGGGCATCGACTTCCACGTGGACCAGGGCGAGGTGGTGTGCGTGATCGGCCCCTCCGGCTCCGGCAAGTCCACCCTGCTCCGGTGCGTCAACCGGCTCGAGGAACCCACCACCGGCACGGTGATGGTGGAGGGCGTCGATATCACGGACAGCGAGACGGACCTCGACGATGTGCGGACGCGCATCGGCATGGTCTTCCAGCAGTTCAACCTCTTCCCGCACCTCACGGTCCTCAAGAACCTGACCCTCGCGCAGCAGCGCGCCAAGCGGCGCAGCAGGTCCGAGGCCACGGAGATCGCGCGGAGGAACCTTGCCAAGGTGGGCCTCGCGGAGAAGGCCGATGCCTTCCCCGCACAGCTCTCCGGCGGCCAGCAGCAGCGCGTCGCCATCGCACGCGCGCTGTCCATGGACCCCGACATGATGCTCTTCGACGAGCCCACCAGCGCGCTGGACCCCGAGCTCGTCGGCGACGTCCTCGAGGTCATGAAGCAGCTCGCCAAGGAGGGCATGACCATGATGGTGGTCACGCACGAGATGGGATTCGCCCGCGAGGTCGGCGACCGCGTCGTCTTCATGGACGGCGGCGTCGTCGTGGAGCAGGGCAAGCCCGAGGACGTCCTCGGGAACCCCCAGCACGAGCGGACGAAACTCTTCCTGTCGAAGGTGCTCTAGCTAGGACACCGTGACCTCCGCCACGACGCGGCGGATGCGCGCATGGAGGTCCCGGAGCGTCGCGCGCTCGGCCCGGACCTCAAGGATGGAGCGGCCCCGAATGGGCCGCTCCATCGCTGTATCCAGCTCCTCCAGCGTGGTCGCCCGCTCGTAGTGCAGCCCGTAGGCAGCGGCGAGCGCGGCGAGGTCCACGGTGTGCGGTGTCCCGAACAGTCGCTCGACGGCGGCCCCGTACCGCTCCGTCGTCGCCTCCGCCCCGTGCTCGAGGAGGCCGAAGATGCCCCCGCCGCCGTCATTGAGCACCACGATGTGGAGGTCCGGTTGCGGTTCGCCGCTGCCGAGGAGCAGCCCGCCGACGTCGTGCAGGAACGTCAGGTCGCCCATCAGCACGCGTGTCGGGATGCCGGCGGCGAGTGCCACGCCCGTCGCCGTCGAGACGGTGCCGTCGATCCCGGCCAGTCCCCGGTTGGCGAAGACCTCGAGGGGGTGCCAGTCGGTCGCGGCGACGAGGTCGACGTCGCGGATGGGGTTGGAGGAGCCGAGCACCAGGTTCCCGTCCGTGTGCTCCCACACCGCGTCGGCGACGTGCAGGCCGGTGATGCGGTCCTCGTCTGCCAGCAGGGACTGGACGGCGGCTTCCGCCGTCGCTCCCGCCTCCCGCCAGGAGCGGAGCCAGCCGTCCTCGCCGCGCCCCGCGAACTCCAGCAGGTCGGGCAGGGTGTCGATGATGCGCTCGGTGCGCCGGCCCTCCTCGAACCAGGCCACCGGCACGGGCAGGTACAGGGCGTGCTCGACGTCGGCCCGCGCGAGGAGCGCGGTGACCGGACGCGACAGCGTGGGGCGACCGAAGGTCACCACGCGCGTGACGGCCGGGCCGAGGTGCTCGAGCAGCAGCCGGTAGGGGGCGATCGCACTGGTGCCGAAGCGCGCGTTCGACGACGGCTCGGCGAGCAGCGGGAGGTCCAGGTGCGCGGCGAAGACCGCGGCCAGCTCTCCCGCTCCATGCCCTGCGACGACGACGGTCCGGGTGCCGTCGCGCTGTCCGGTCACGGGCGCCGGGGCCCTCGTCGCTGCGGCCGGGACTGCTGCGGATTCCTCCGCCGCCGTTCCCGGCGCGGCGGAACCTGACGCTGCGCCGGTGGGCACGAGCGGATCGCGGTAGGCGAGGTTCAGGTGCACCGGCCCGGGCGGCGCGGTCGGCACCCCGCCCTCGGGTCGTCCGAGGGCGGCCTGCAGGGCGTCCCCGATCGGGGCGGTTGGATCCTCACCGGCTCCCAGGTCGAGGCCCGCCCGCACGTGTACGCCGAACAGGTCCGGCTGCACCGTGGTCTGGTTGGCCCCGGTCCCCCGCAGCTCGCCGGGCCGGTCTGCGGAGACGACCACCAGGGGGACGGCCGCGTGGTTGGCCTCCATGACGGCCGGCAGCAGCTCCCCCACCGCTGTCCCCGACGTGGTCACGACGGCCGCCGGCCGCTGGGCGCCGAGTGCGAGGCCCAGGGCGGTGAAGGCGGCCGACCGCTCGTCGATCCGCACGTGCAGGCGGACGCGTCCCGCGGCCTCCGCGTCGGCCAGCGCGTACGCGAGGGGTGCACTGCGGGAGCCCGGCGCGACGACGACGTCCACGACGCCACCTGCCACGAGGGCTGCGACCGCGCGGGCGGCCGAAGCGGCGGAGTCGAGGACTGGAGGGGGCGTCGCTGGTGTCGTCACCCTCTCATCCTTCCACCCGGCACACCCTCTCGGCGGAAGGGGGTGCGCCGGACAGGGCGTCCGGCGAAGATCCCTAGGTGCGGTAGACCTGCACCACGGAGGGCCGGGGAAGCGCCGCCTGGCCCTTCCCGGGTGTGCTGCCGGACGGCACGTAGTCGGGGAAGAAGGAACGCTGGTCCGCCCAGCTCCCGTCCTCACCCGGGTGCTGCACGGCGACGAAGACCGTTCCCTCCTGGTCGTGGATGACCGGACCGCACGTCTCGGCATCCCGCGGCACCGCGAGGAACTGCTCCACGCGCCCCCGCTCGGCGCCTTCGAGGCCCACCTTGAACAGGCCGTCGTTGAAGCCCATGGTGCCCGGCTGGCCGTCGGTCGAGATCCACAGGTTGCCCTGCGAGTCGAAGGCCACGTTGTCGGGGCAGGAGATCGGCGAGACCCTGTCCTTCGGGTAGCCGCCGAAGTACGTCGCCGGGTTGCGCTCAGGGTCGCCGCAGACGAGGAGCAGGTTCCAGGTGAACCGGGTACCGGACGCGTTGCCGCCGGCCTCGGTCAGTTCGACCACGTGACCGTCGCGGTTCTGCGTGCGCGGATTCGCCTCGTCCGGGGCGGCATTGGAGCCCACGCCGCGGTTGGTGTTGTTGGTGCAGGCGACGTAGACCCTGCCCGTGAGGGGGTTGGGTTCCACGTCCTCGCAGCGGTCCATCTTGGTGGCGCCCATCCTGTCGGCGGCCAGGCGCGTGAAGACGGCGACCTCCTCGGCCGTCATGCCGGCCACCACCGACCGGTTGTCGATGAGGAGCGGCAGCCACTCGCCGACGCCGTCGAACGCGCCGTCGGAAGGGAGCGTGCCGGTGCCGTCGATCTCGGCCACGGAGTTGCCCTGGAAGCGCGCGACGTAGAGCGAGCCCTCGCTGAGCAGCGTCAGATTCGCCTTGCGGGCGGCCGCGCTCGTCCCGGGCTGGACGGTGTTCTTCGAAACGAACTTGTAGAGGTAGTCGAAGCGCTCGTCGTCGCCCATGTAGGCCACCACACGGCCGTCGGACGCGACGGTGACGTTGGCACCCTCGTGCTTGAAGCGCCCGAGGGCGGTGTGCTTCTTCGGCGTGGAGGTGGGGTCGAAGGGATCGACCTCGACGATGTAGCCGAACCGGTGCTTCTCGTTCTCGTACCCGGCGTTCCGCGTGTCGAAGCGCGGCTCGTCGATCTCCCAGCCGCGCGCCGTCGGACGGCTGGTGAGGCCGTAGCGGCGGTCGCCGGCGCTGGTGCCGGTGGCCACGAAGTAGCCGTTGAAGTTCTCCTCGCCGGAGAGGATGGTCCCCCACGGAGTGGTGCCGCCGGCGCAGTTCCCGAGCGTTCCGAGGATGGTGCGGCCCGAGGGGTCGTCCTTGGTCTTCAGCAGGTCGGAGCCTGCGGCGGGGCCGGTCACCTCGTACGGGGTGGTGGTCAGGTAGCGGCGGTTGAGCGGGGCCCCCTGCACGTAGGACCACGGCTTGTTCCTGTTCCTGCGCTCGAGCTCGACGACGGACAGTCCGTGGGCGGCCTTGCCGATGCCGCGCACTTCAGCGGCAGGCGTGGTCGGCGGGACCATGATGGTCTCGTTCGTGTACTCGTGGTTGGCGAAGAGGACCGCGCGGCGGCCCTTGCTGCCCTCGATCTCGAGGACGTCCGTGTAGTCGCAGTTGTAGCCGAACTGCCGCGCCTGCGCTGCAGCGCTCTGCTTGTCCGCGTCGAAGGCCGGCGAGTTCGCGAACAGCGGGTCACCCCAGCGGATCACCGGCTTCCAGCCGTAGCCCTGCGGTACCGTCATGGCGTCCACCGAGGCGTCGACCGGCGCGATGGCGTCGAACGGCAGGTTGCTCTTCCGGTAGCCCGTGCCGGGAGGCGGTGCGGCCTGGGCCGAGCCGGCTCCGGTCTGCGTGCCGACGAGGAGGGTCAGGGCACCGGCGGCACCGGCGCCGAGCGCACTCCGGCGCGAGAACTCGCTCGAGACGATGTCGCGGAAGTAGGTGTTGGTGGAGGTGTTGCAGACCGCATCGGAGCAGGCGTTGTCACACTTCAGCGCACAGGTGACGGCGCTGCGCTTTCCCTTGGTGGAGCCGAGCATCGGCAGCAGGCGGCGTGGAGTTTCAGTCATGGGGTGGTACCTCTCGCAGGATGAACGTCGTCCGTCCCCACCCTGCAGATTCCACCTGAACAACCGCGGTGCGTGGCGGTGAACGGCGCATGAACGCCGTCCGAACTCGGGCGTCGGCGCCGGTCCCGGGACCGGCGCCGATCCGTCCGTCCGTCCGTCCGTCTCAGGCTGCCGGGAGACCCGCGTCCTGGAAACCGCCCTCGACGCGCAGCGGGAGTGCGCGCCCCAGCTGGCGCTCCCGTGCCGCGTGCACGAACGCGTCGAACAGCGCGGTCTCCGTCGGGCTCTGCTCGGGGTGCCACTGGACGCCGATGCAGAAACGGTTGGAGGGGAACTCGATGGCCTCGATGATGCCGTCCCTGCTCCACGCGGAGGCCTGCAGCCCCAGTCCTACCCGGTCGACGGCCTGGTGGTGGGAGACCGGGACGGCGTCGAGGTGGGTCGCTCCCAGAACCTGCGCCACCTGCGACCCCGGCCGCAGGTCCACGGGGACCGCGTTGAAGCGGTGATCGCCCAGCTGGTAGGGGCTGTCACCCACCAGGTCGGGCAGGTGCTGGTGCAGCGACCCCCCGAGAGCGACATTGAGCATCTGCTCGCCGCGGCAGATCCCGAGGAGCGGCAGGTCGATCCGGACCGCCTCCCGCACCACGGCGGAGTCCCACGCGTCGCGCAGCAGGTGTGGCGCATCCGTCTGGGCGTGGGGCTCGGCCCCATAGCGCGAGGGGTCGATGTCCCAGCCTCCGACCACGATCACGCCGTCGAGCCGTGGCAGCAGCTGCTCGACCACGCCGCCATCGGTTCCCTGCGGCGGCAGCAGGACGGGGATGGCACCGGCGGCGAGGACGGGCGCCAGGTAGTTCTGCGGCAGAAAGGCTGCCTCGACGGTTCCGCACCCCTCCGTGACGGCCGGATCGAGATAGGCCGTGAGGCCGATGACCGGCTTCGGGAGCGAGTCCGAGGATGTCAAGTGGATATTCCTTTCAGGAGATCGTTGACATCCAATTCTAGTGCTTCCGCATTGACGACGTGTTACGGGAGCGTGAGGATCCCGTATCGTTCTCCGCCGCGTCAGCGCTGCTGCGCGGCGGCGAGAACTGTGTGGCAGCGTCCCAGGCGTTCCAGCCACTCCCGCCTCCTGTCCGGGGCCGCGGCGAAGGAGATCAGCTTCTCACCGGAGACCTCCACGTCCCGCACGGGCAGTGCGCCGCCCAGCGGCACGAGCGACGCGTCGGTGACGTCGCCGGCCATGAGCGACACCGTTGCCAGGCCGCAGGCGTAGGGCAGCTCGGGCAGCGCAGCGGCGAGGGCGACGCCGGCACGGATTCCGACGGACGTGTCGAGGGCGGAACTGACGACGGCGGGAAGGCCCGCGCGGCCAATGATGTCGAGCGCCCGGCGCACGCCTCCGAGCGGCGGCGCCTTGATGACGAGGAGGTCGGCCGCATCCTCCCGGGCGACGCGCAGCGGGTCGTCCTGGCGCCGCACGCTCTCGTCCGCCGCCACCAGGACCCGATCGCCGCGGCGGCGCAGCTCGAGCCTCACCGCACGCAGTCCGGCGATGTCCGCGACCGGCTGCTCGACGTACTGCAGGTCGAACGGCGCCAGCGCCTCGAGGGCGGTGAGCGCCTCACCGACCTCCCACGCGCCGTTGGCGTCCACCTTGATCCCCGCCTCCGGGAGGAGTCTGCGCACTTCGGCGACGCGGGCGACGTCGTCGGCCAGGTCCTGCCCCTTCTCCGCCACCTTCACCTTCACTGCACCGACGGCACCGAATCGGGACAGCACCCCTTCGACCGCGGCGGGCCCCACGGCGGGGACCGTCGCGTTGACGGGCACCGAGGCGCGGATCGGGTCCGGGAATCCGTACCAGGCCGCTTCGACGGCAGAGGCGAGCCAGGGAGCGGACTCGGCGTCGTCGTACTCGAGGAACGGACAGAACTCGCCCCACCCTGCCGGTCCCCGGACCAGGAGGGCCTCACGCACGAGGACACCCCGGAACTTCACCCGCATGGGGACCGACACCACGTGGGCCGAGGCCTCGATCTCCTCCAGCGGAGGAAGCGGAAGGGGAACCGGCGGGGCCATCGGTCGCATCTGCACGACCTCAGGCTACGGTAGCGCCCGCTCGCCCGGAGGTTCCGGGACAGCGGAACTCGCAGGATCGTATGGAACCATTGGGTCGATGACCTCGCAGCGAACCCCTTCCCGGCAGGCGCAAGCAGCACGCTCGCCGCTGCTCTTCGTGCTGGCCGCCCTCGCCTGCGCGACGGCGCTCGGATGGACCTACTGGGCCTTCGTCCGGACCACCACGGGCCAGTTCGCCGACGAATCCGCGTGGCGTGAGGCAGGAGTCGCAGCACCCGACACACAGCTGCCGTTCCTGCGGTTCCTGGATACGCTGCCCACCATCTCGGCGGTCCTCGCGGCCGCCGCCATCCTGTTCGTGGCCTTCGGGCGCAGGCGATACGCCGCCGCCCTGACCGCCGTCGCCGTCATCGCGGCCTCCAACCTGACGACTCAGATCCTCAAGAACCTCGTCTTCGACCGGCCCGACCGGGGCGTCGACACGCTGGACTTCAACTCATTACCGTCAGGGCATACAACGCTCGCGGCATCCGCCGCTGCCGCCGTCTTCATCATCGCCACGCCCCGCTGGCGCCCCTTCGCCGCCGCGGCAGGCGGGGGCTACTCCGTCCTCGCGGGCGCCGCCACCTTCCTCAACCTGTGGCACCGCCCGGCCGACGTCGTCGCAGCCCTCCTCGTCGTGGGGGCCTGGACACTGGTCGGCGGCCTGATCATCATGCGCACCGGGAACGCCTGGAACACGTGGCAGGGTTTCGGTGCGCACTGGGCGTCCTCGCGCGGCTGGCTCGTCCTGTGCTGGGTGCTCGGGCTCGGCAGCCTGGCGCTGTCCGCCGCCCTCTACCTCTCCGTCCAGGCCATCGGCCCTGCGCCCGCACCGGGCACGGCGGGCGTACCCCTGTTCTTCTGGTCGGGCCTCACCTGCATCGTCGGCGTCGGCTTCGCCCTCTCCGCCTCCGTCGGCTGGCTCTTCGCGGCCCAGGCACGGACCACGGCTGAGCAGACGCGGCCGTAACACCCTCGCGGCCCCTCCGCACGCCCTTTCCGCATCCCACCGCACCTGTTGTCGCGCCGGCGCGACGGTGCAACGCTGGCCGGACCAGCGACGAAAGAGGCCGACGATGAAAGCCATGGTGTACCGCGGGCCCTACAAGATCCGGGTCGAGGAGAAGCCCCGGCCGAAGATCGAGCACCCGAACGATGCGATCGTGCGCGTCACGACCGCGGCGATCTGCGGCTCGGACCTGCACCTCTACCACGGCATGATGCCGGACACCCGCGTGGGCACCACGTTCGGGCACGAGTTCATCGGCGTCGTCGAGGAGGTGGGGCCCTCCGTCCAGAACCTCACGCGCGGCGACCGCGTCATGGTCCCCTTCAACGTCTACTGCGGGTCGTGCTACTTCTGCGCGCGCGGCCTGTACTCGAACTGCCACAACGTGAACCCGAACGCGACGGCGGTGGGCGGCATATACGGCTACTCACACACCACGGGCGGCTACGACGGCGGCCAGGCGGAGTTCGTGCGCGTGCCCTTCGCCGACGTGGGGCCGGCGATCATCCCCGATTGGCTGGACAGCGAGGACGCCGTCCTGCTCACCGACGCCCTGGCGACCGGGTACTTCGGCGCGCAGCTCGGAGACATCGTCGAGGGTGACACCGTGGTGGTCTTCGGTGCCGGGCCGGTGGGACTGTACGCCGCGAAGTCGGCCTGGCTCATGGGGGCGGGCCGCGTGATCGTCGTCGACCACCTCGAGTACCGGCTCGAGAAGGCCCGCACCTTCGCGCACGCCGAGACCTACAACTTCGCCGAGCACGACGACATCGTGGTCGAGATGAAGAAGACCACGGACTACCTCGGCGCGGACGTCGTGATCGACGCGGTGGGAGCGGAGGCGGACGGCAACTTCCTCCAGCAGGTGACCGGCACGAAGCTCAAGCTGCAGGGAGGCTCCCCCATCGCACTGAACTGGGCGATCGACGCCGTGCGCAAGGGCGGGACGGTATCCGTCGTCGGAGCCTATGGTCCGATCTTCAGTGCGGTGAAATTCGGTGACGCGCTCAACAAGGGCCTGACCCTGCGCATGAACCAGACGCCGGTGAAGCGGCAGTGGCCGCGCCTCTTCGACCACATCCGCAACGGCTACCTCAAGCCCAACGAGATCGTCACGCACCGGATACCCCTCGAGGAGATCGCGGAGGGTTACCACATGTTCTCGGCGAAGCTCGACAACTGCATCAAGACGCTCGTCATCCCGAACCCCAGCTAGGAGATCACCGTGTCGTCCTCCACGCCGTCCACACCCTACATCGCGAACAAGGCCCGAGACATCCCGACCGCCGAGGCGCTACGCGCCCGGATCCCCGGCTGGGGGGTGGATCTCGACCCGAAGGACCGTCCGTCGTTCCCGCGCGAGGTGTTCGACCCCGCCGGGACGGGGGCGCACTGGGACTACCCCGAGGAGCAGCCGGGCGGGGAGGGGCGGGAGCGGTCGATCGAGCACAGCCGGCTGACGCCCGTCTTCGGCACGAGCGTCCCCCTGAAAGGCGTCTCCGGCGGCATCCGTCGCTACGCCTACCGCTACAGCGAGGGCCGCGCCGCGCACTGGCTCCTGCTCCTGCTCGGCGACCGCGTGGACGCATGGGGCTCCCACATGGCCTCATTCGCCACGCTGCGCCCCGACAACCCCATCACGGAGACCGGGGTGCTGTCGGAGGGACGCCGGCACGGCCTCGCGTCACGCTTCGGCAAGGGACGCGCGGACGTCAACCACACGTGGATCGATCCGATCATCGTCGGGGGCCCGTGGGTCGCCGCGTCGGCGGGCGCCGTCCTGGCCGCGCGTGCCATCGCGCGCCGCGGGCGGCGCTGAGGCGCCCCTCGCAGTAGCACCGCCCCGCCCCTCGCAGTCGCCCTCGCCACCGACCGGCGGGTGGACGCCGACGCCCCCGTCGTCCGGCGGTGACCGCCCTGTCAGCGACGGGCTGTCGGCGTGACGGCTGACCCCGGAGCGGCGCGCGGGATCCAGTACCAGAGGACCGCTGCGCCTAGGAAGCCCAGGGCCGCCGTCGCCCAGATCCCGGCGGAAAGTGTCGCAAGGGCGGTCACGAGCGAGAGGAGCGCCGGCCCGCCCATGGTCCCTGCGTCGGTGAGCAGGCGCCAGATCCCGAGGAACTGCGGGCGTCCGGGCGAGGGCGAGAAGTCGGCCCCGAGCGTCATGACGATGCCCGATCCGATGCCGTTGCCGAAGCCGATGAGCAGGGCGACGAGGAGCAGGCCCACCGCCTCCCCGGTCGACGGCAGCAGGGCGAGCGCCGTACCCATGATCAGCATGCACGGGACCGCGATCCAGCGGCGACCCTTGGCGTCCATGATCTTGCCGGAGGGGTAGAAGATCAGCATGTCGATGGCGCCGGACAGCCCGTAGATCAGCGCCGTGGTGGACGCATCCAGCCCGATGTCCTCCGCCCACAGCGGCAGCACCGCCTGGCGCGTGGCCCGGACCGCGGCGATCAGCAGCACCCCGATGCCCAGGGTGGCGAAGATACGCGCGTGGCTGCGCAGTACCGAGCGCACCGTCGGTGCCGAGGGTGGAGCGGCCCCGGACGGTGTCCGCCCCGCGGGTCCGCTCCTGCCCGCCCCGAGTTCGGGCACGCGCCAGCTGAGTGCTGCTGCGGCGAGGCTCGCCACGCCCCCGACCCAGTACGCGCCGTCGAGACCGAGCACGCTCATGGCGAGGGCTGCGGCGAAGGGCCCGAGAAAGACGCCGATGCGGGTGACGCCTCCGAGCGTGGAGAGCGCGCGAGCGCGGAAGTACGCCGGAACGGCCTCGGTGAGGTAGCTCTGCCGGGCGAGTCCGAACACAGCACCGGCCATGCCGACCATCATCACGGCTGCCGCGAAGACCGGCAGTGTAGGCGACCAGAGCGCCAGCACCATCGCCGCCGCACACCAGAGAGCGGCACCCACCAGTGCTTTCCGCTCGCCGAACCGGGTGGCGATCAGGGTGGCCGGGACGTTCGCGACCAGGGAACCGATGCCGGAGAGGGTGATGACCAGGGCCGCCGTGGCGACGTCGGCGCCGAGGTCCCGTGCGGTCAGGGCGATGACCGGGAGGATGGCGCCGGTCGCCACCCCGTACAGCAGCGAGGGACCGTACGCTCCCAGGGCGATCGAACGGAGATCGAAGGTTTCCTGGGGCACCCTTCAACCCTAGCCCGGAGGGAGGAGCACCGGACCGCGGTTTCCGAGCATGCGGAGCCGACGGATGAGGAAAACCCGCCGGCCGGGCGGCCTACTCCCCGCCGCCTACTCCCCGCCGTCGTCCCCGCCGCCGATCCCGCCGTCGACAAAGCCCGGCAGTCCGGCCGGCGGGCCGTCCACGATGCTGGAGGTCTGACCCGAATCACCGGCTCGAAGGACGGACAGGTCCTCGTAGTCCGTCGCGCCGTCGTCATCCGGCTGGTGCCATGCGGCGACCTCGGCGGGCTCCAGGGGTGTGCCGTCCGGGATCGGAGCCGGAATGCACGTCGCAGGATTGGTTGCGGCTGTGGAGTCCCCCACGAAGGAGACGCGCAGCGGCACCTCGGCGGAATCGTTCGGGGCCATCAGATCGTCCTCCCTGGGGGTCGCGGCGCGTCCCCTGCATCGATCGTCCCCGCTGGGGCGCCGCCGTCAAGGGTCGACTCCTCGACCAGGGTCCGGCGGTCGGGAGGATGTCAGGCGAGCAGGAGGCCCAGCGACAGGCCGAGACCCGCTGCGGCGAGCGCCGCCACCGCGGTCCCTGCACCGGACAGCAGGGCTGCCCGGGCGTGGCCCTCCTGGATCAGGCGGACCGTCTCGCTGCTCGCCGTGCTGAACGTGGTGTACCCGCCGAGGAAGCCCGTGCCGCAGACGAGGGTCCACGCGGGCGGGAGTGCGGCCGCGAGGACGAACCCCGTGAGGAGTCCCAGCAGGAGGGAACCGCTGATGTTGATCGCCATGGTGCCCACGGGCAGAACGCCCCGAGCGGTCGAGTGGAGAACGCCGACGAGCACGAAGCGCGTGACCGCGCCGAGTCCGCCCGCGACACCGAGCGCGAGCGCCAGGGCGAGGCTCATGGTTCACCCTCCGAACGGGCGCCCGCCCTGGTGGTCGGTCGGCGGACCAGCCGTCCGACACCGATACCGGCCGCCGTCGCTGCGAGGCCCACTAGCACGGAGCCCGTGAGGTACGCGATCCCTGCCCAGATGCGACCGGCCCCGAGGAGGAGCACGGAGTCGACCGCGAGCGCGCTGTACGTGGTGAAGCCGCCGAGGAAGCCCGTGCCCAGAAGCAGTCGCAGGGCACGACGGCGCCCCCGGTCGGGGCCGCGCCGCGCCAGCGCCTCGAGGAGGAGTCCGAGGGCGAAGGCACCCGCGATGTTGATCAGGAGGATGCCGAGCGGGAGCCCCGCGGGAGTAGGAAGGGCCGCGGCGATGAGGAAGCGGGCGAGCGTTCCCCCCATGCCTCCGATGAAGACGAGACCGAGGTAGGCGGGCCGGACGTGTGGCGGCACGTCGTCGCGCCGGCTCTGCACACGTGTCGTGGACTCAGGCAACGTTCCGCGCGAGGAAGCTCAGGGTCAGGTCCCACGCATCCGCGGCTGCCTCGGGCCGGTACGCGAAACGGTTCGAGTCGTTGAAGAAGGCGTGGCCCGCTCCCGGGTAGACCTTCGCCGTGAAGTCCACGCCTGCTTCCGTCATCGCGGCGTCGAGGTCCGGCAGCCCGGTGGTGAGCGCATGGTCGTCCTGGCCGTAGAACGCCAGGACAGGTGACGTGATGCGGGCGAGTTCCTCGCCGGAGAAGGTGGCGTGGCCGTAGAAGGGCACACAGGCGAGGAGCCTCGGCTCGTGCACGGCGAACGAGAAGCTGTACGTGCCACCGAAACAGAAACCGGTGATACCCACGCGTCCGCGCACCTCCTCGTCGTCGTACAGGAAGTCGAAGCAGGACTGGACGCGCCCGGTGGTGAGCGCAGCGAACTCGGGGTTCTGCAGCGGCGCCAGAAGTGCCCTGAGCTTCGGCTGGGCCCGGTTGCGTGCCTCCGCGTCAGGGCCGGCGATCGCCTCACCGATTCCTGCAGTGTTCTCCTCCGTGATGCCCTGGTCGGAGAGCAGGTCGGGAGCGACGACGACGTAGCCCTCCCGGGCGAAACGGTCTGCCACATCCCGGGTATGGGCGACGAGCCCCCACACTTCGTGGATGAGGATGAGACCGCCCTTCACGGGACCGTCGGGCCGCGCGACACAGGCGGACAGCGCGCCGTGGGGAGTCGCGATGTCCTGGAAGAAGCTCATTCGCCTAGGCTTGCACGCTTCTTGATACTGCGCCAACCGCCGGCGCGGTTGGCTGCGATGATCGTCCGGAAGATCTCCCGCAGCGCGTCCTCGGCGAGCGGGCGGTCCTGGTACACCGCGACCGTCCGCCCCGTGGAGTTCGTGTGGCCGCCCGTGATGATGCCCTGCGGATCGGGTGCGAGGCCGCCGTCGTACAGGAAGACGTTGACATGGTCCTTCGTAGCGAGCAGGGCGCAGACATTCCCCTGGAGGACGAAGTAGGGCCGGTGCGTGCGCTTGATCGTCTCCTCCACCTCCGGATCCGCTTCGTGCACGAGGCGGCGGACCGCGCGGCAGATGTCCTGCTGCCAGGGAGGCAGCGCGGCGATGTACTCGTCGACGCGGGGGTCGGAAGCTCCAGCCATGGGGCCAGTGTGCCAGCGCCGTCGGCCGGCGGGAAGGGGCAGGGGCGGCCGGACGGCGCCCGATGCGGTGGACCGGGCGGCACGGGAGTACTATCAGTGCCACCACAATCAGTCAACGACGACGGACGTGTGATGACCAGGTTCCTTTTACTCCTCGGCATGCTGACCATCTCCCTCGGCATCGCCGCCCTTGCCGCGGGCGCCCAGGGCTACCCCCTCCTCCTTCTCGTGGCAGGCGGCATCGTCCTCGCGCTGCTGTGCTTCAGGCGGGACGGAGGTTCCACACCCTCGTCCTGCGCTCGCAGGCATTCCGACTTCGCGATGCCTCCCGTGGATGCATGCCCGCCGGAGCGACTCCGCGAGGCGCGCGACCTGGCGGCACGCGTGCTCGAGGCGGCGAACGAGCGCGGAAGCACCCAGCGGCGCGATTCCTGACGGCGGCCCGGTCGGTGCCGGCCGGGCCGTGTCGTAGCGGAGGCCCTTCCCCCAGGGGGCAGGTTTCGGGGCGGGCCCCTGGATCAGGGCGGGTAGCCCCGGTCCCGGAGCGCTGTCCTGCCCCGGCAAGCCACCGGGCCTACCCTGCGGGCAGGACCTCCGAAGAGGTGGGAGGAGGTGGACCATGCGCACCGCGATGCCGGCCCTCCTGTGCGGGCTGATCCTCGCGCTTCCGTCCTGTACTGCGGAGTCCTGCACCGCCATCGCGGCCCTTCCGGGTCTGTCCATCACCCTGGCGGGAGCGCCGGCCGCCGCGGCGGAACGGCTCGAGGTGTCGGCCTGCACCGACGACGGCTGCAGCACCACCGAGGTCGACCTCGCCCTCGGGTCGACGACGACGGAGGAAACCTGCGCCCCGGACGGCACCTGCCGCGCCGTCGCCACGCCGGACGGGACGCTCACCGGGTTCGCGGAACTCGACCTGCCCGAGGATGAGGTGCCTACCGGTGTGACCGTCCACCAGCGGGACGGACGCACCGCCGCCTACACGGCCACGGTCGTCCCTGCCATGGTGCATCCGAACGGCGAACACTGCGATGGCGGGGCGATCCAGGGGCGCCTCGTGCTCGACGACGCCGGGCTCCGCTCCGGCTAGTTCGTGCCGCAACACTGCCGACCATTCGGCGAGAGGACAGAAAGAACCGCGGAACGGGCGCTCCAGCGGTTCTTTCTGCCCTCTCGTCCGCGACCGGCACGGCACCGGCCGGGGACGGCGCCGGGACTACAGGGCGGTGATGGTCCAGCCCGTGTGGTGGGTCTCCCCCGGGTGGAGGACCACGAGATCCTCACCGGTGGTGAAGGCTGCGGGCGGGCACGTCATGGGTTCCACCGCGAGTCCCAGCCGTGTGCTCTCGGGCTTCTTCGGGAGGTCCGCGGTGTGGATCTGCACCCAGGGGCAGGTGTCGTCCCACACCATGGCGGTCCCGGTCCCGGAGGCCGGATCGGTGACCCGCACCGTGGCCCGGCCGGCGTCGTCGCGCGTCAGGTCGGTGAAGGCGTGGTCGATCTGCACGTCACCGAGCGCGTGGGCCACGCGGAAGTCGAACGGTGTGCCGGCGACGGGCTCCTTGGCCACGGGCAGCAGGCGGTCGGGAGTGACGGTGAGGACCGTCGCGGCGGGCAGTTCGAGGACCCACGCGTCGAGCGGTGAGGGACCGGCGACGAGGTACGGATGGGGGCAGACCCCGTAGGGCGCTCGCCGCGATCCCGTGTTGAGGGCGGTGATGTCCGTCCGGAAGCCCTCCGGTCCGACGCCGAAGCGTGCGTGCAGCGCGACCGTGAAGGGGTACGCCTCCGTCGGCTCGATGGTGCACCCCAGCGTCACGGCGGATCCCGTGTGCTCCACGAGGGTCCAGGGGATGTCGAACACGAGACCGTGGAGGGCCGTGCCGCGCTCGGGCTCGTTGATCGGCAACTCATAGGAGGAGCCGTCGAACGAGTAGCGCCCGTCCGCGATGCGGTTCGGCCATGGCGCGACGAAGGCGCCCCGGAAATTGGGCATCTCCTCGTCGGCGCCGAAGCCGACCACGAGCGGCCGCCCCTCGTAGGTCAGTTCCCGGACAGCGGCACCGAGACCGAGGACGACGGCCGTGTAGCCGCCGCCCTCGATCCTGTATTCGGAAGAGCTCATGCGAGGGATACGGCCGTCCACGACACGGGGGGAAGCGTGATGGTGACGGCGTTGCCGTCGAGCTTCGCTGAGGTGTTGGTCTTCATGGTCACGCGCTCGGGCTCCTCGAGGGTGTTCTTGGCATATACGTCCGTATCGTACAGCGACTGCGCGTCCACGGTGCTGAACCCGTTGAGCGCGGCGATGTCGATGGTCACGGTCGTCTCCTCGGTCTGCGAACGGTTGACGAGGAAGACGGCGGTGGCGCCCGTCGTGTCGTCGTGCGTCGCCACCGCGTCCACGAGGGGCACGACGCCGTAGTCGCTGGTCTGGTACGTGCCGGCGTCGAGCTTGAGCTCGAGCACCGACCCCTGCGCGAGCTTCGAGGTGATGGAGAACGGGAAGAACGTGGTCTGGCGCCAGGCCGGGCCGCCCGGCTCCGTCATGATCGGCGCGATCACGTTGACGAGCTGCGCGAGCGACGCCGAGGTGACGCGGTCCGCGTGCTTGAGCAGGGAGATCATCAGGTTGCCGAACACGACGGCGTCGGCGACCGAGTAGCAGTCCTCGAGCAGGCGAGGTGCCACGGGCCAGTTGTCGAGGCCCTCGATCTTGTCGACGTTCTCGAAGCGGCTGATGTACCAGACGTTCCACTCGTCGAAGGAGATGTTGATGGTCTTCGAGCTGCCGCGGACCGCCTTCACGTGGTCCGCGGTGGCGACGACGGACTCGATGAAGGAATCCATGTCGACGGCGGAGGCGAGGAACGACCCGAGGTCGCCGTTCTTCTCCTCGTAGTAGGCGTGGCAGGAGATGTAGTCGACGACGTCATAGGTGTGCGAGAGCACCACGCGCTCCCACTCGCCGAAGGTCGGCATGTGGGCGCTGGACGAGCCGCAGGCCACGAGTTCGATGGAGGGATCCAGCTGGCGCATCGCCCGCGCCGTGATGGCCGCGAGCTTGCCGTAGTCCTCGGCGGACCGGTGGCCGAGCTGCCACGGACCGTCCATCTCGTTGCCCAGGCACCAGATCTTGACGTCGAACGGATCGGGGCGGCCGTTGGCCATGCGCTGGTCGGCGAGGGCGGTGCCCTTGGGCAGGTTCGAGTACTCGAGGAGGTCGAGTGCTTCCGGAGTGCCGCGCGTGCCGAGGTTCACGGCCAGCATGAGGTCACTGTCGACCTTTCGAAGCCAGGAGGCGAACTCGTGCATGCCCACCTGGTTGGTCTCCGTGGAGTGCCAGGCGAGGTCGAGGCGGGTGGGGCGCTCCTCGCGCGGTCCGACGCTGTCCTCCCAGCGGAAGCCGGAGACGAAGTTTCCCCCGGGGTAGCGGATGGTCGAGACGCCCATCTCCTTCACGAGCTCGATGACGTCCTGGCGGAAGCCCTCGTCATCGGCGGTCGCGTGGCCGGGCTCGTAGATGCCGTCGTAGACGTGGCGGCCGAGGTGTTCGACGAACCCGCCGAAGATGTTGCGGTTGATGGGCCCGACCGTGAAATGGGGGTCGAGCGTTAGGCGTGCGTTCTGCATCGGGCTACTTTCTGTACGGAGTGGTAGGCGGCGGGCGGGGTGCGGGCTACTTGAGCGAGCCCAGCGACAACCCGCCCTGCCAGTACTTCTGGAGGGAGAGGAAGGCGATGATCAGCGGGATGATCGAGATGAACGCACCCGTGGTGATCAGGTTCCACAGCGCCTCGCCGCCGCTGCCGGCGTTGGAGAGGGCCTGCCAGCCATTGAGGCCGACCGTGACGGGCAGCAGCAGCGGGTCGCTGAGGACCGCGAGTGGCAGGAAGAAGTTGTTCCAGGTCCCGACGACGGACAGCAGGAGCACCGTCACGATCGCCGGGCGCAGCAGCGGAAGCGCGATCTGGAAGAACGTGCGGATCTCGCCCGCGCCGTCGATCCGTGCCGCGTCGAGGAGCTCGTCGGGCACCGCCTCCTGCGCGAAGACCCGCATGAGGTAGACACCGAAGGGGCTGAGCAGCGAGGGCAGGATGACGGCCCAGATGGTGTTCACCAGTCCCACCGAGCTCAGGAGGACGAACGTCGGGATGACCAGCGCCGTGAGCGGCACCATGACGGCGCCGAGCAGGATCCCGAAGAAGGCGCCCCGGCCGCGGAAGTTGTACTTGGCGAAGCCGTAGCCCGCAAGGACCGCCAGGATGGTCGCGCCCACTCCGCCGGAGATCGCGTAGAGGAACGAGTTGCCCAGCCAGCGCCAGTAGATGCCGTCCTGCCGCTCGAACAGGCCCTGCAGGTTGCTGAAGAAGTGGAATTCGCTGTCGAACCAGAGCGGTCCGCCCGATCCTCCGAAGAGGCCGGCAGTGTCCTTGGTGCTCGCGACCGTCAGCCACCAGATGGGGGTGATGAAGTAGATGACGAGGATGAGCAGGAAGATGTGCGAGCCGATGCGCGGACCGCCGTTGCGTGCCCGGTTGCGGGAGGCCGATCCGCGGACCTTGCGCCCGCTGTCCTGCTGCTGGGGGGTGTCTGTGACGAGTGCCATGGCTTATTTCAGTCCGCTCTGCTTGCGGGTCAGGAAGAGGAAGAAGAAGGAGAAGACGAACACGACGATGCCGAGGGCGAAGGAGATGGCGGAGGCGTAGTTGAACTGGCTGTAGGAGAACGCCAGGGAGAACGCGTACATGTTCGGCGTGTAGGAGGTCGGGATGGCGCCCTGCGCCACACCCCTCAGCACCTGGGGCTCGGTGAAGAACTGCAGGGTGCCGATCAGGGCGAAGATGACCACCATGACCAGGGAGGACGAGATCATCGGGACCTTGATCCGCAGGGCGATCTGCCGGTCGGAGGCGCCGTCGAGCACCGCCGCCTCGTAGATCCCGGGGTCGATGCCGCGCAGGGCGGCGTAGATGATGATCATGTAGTAGCCGGCCCACTGCCAGGTGACGATGTTCACGAGGCTGCCGAAGATGTTGTCCTGTGCCAGGAATTCCGGTGCGGCGAGTCCGAAGATGCCGAAGATGCTGCTCGCCGGGCCGAAGCGGGGGCTGTAGAGGAAGCCCCACATCAGGGCGCCGATGACGACCGGCACCGCATAGGGGATGAAGATCATCAGGCGGGAGAACTTCGAGGCCCACGTGGTCAGGTTGTCGAGGACGAGGGCCGCGACGAGTGCCACGAGCATCTGGGCCGGGATCATGATCAGGGCGAACTTCGCCACGGTGCCGAGGCCCTGGAGGAAGATCGGGTCGGAGAACGCCTTGATGTAGTTGTCTCCGCCGACGAACCTGTTGCCGGTCGCGAGGGTGCTGGTGAACAGGCTCATCCGGAAGGCATAGACCAGGGGAAGGATGAGGAAGGTCAGGAAGATGAGGGCGAAGGGCGCCACGAACAGCCATCCCCAGCGCTGCTTGCGCCGGTAGTTCCTGTCCGGGCGGTGCTTGACCTGGTGGGGTGCCTCGGCGCGGTGTGACGACGTCGGCGCGGTGGTCGTGGCCATGGTGGTCTTTCCTCGAGCTGTGGGACGGATGTGCGGCGGAAGCCTACCGGGAGCGGTTCGGGAGGGCGCCCGCAGGAGCGGGCGCCCTCCCGCGGCTTACTTGATGGTGAAGCCCTGCTCGGTCGCGTACTGCTCGAGCGAGGCCTGCAGGTCGTCGAGCGCCTGGCTCGCGTCCTTCTCGCCCTGGACCATCGCGTAGATCTCGACGGTCAGCTGGTCGTAGGCGTAGTTCTGGAACGGGCTGAACGTGGCGCCCTCGTAGCCGGCTGCGGCGTCGAGGAAGACGTCCTTGTTGATCTGCTGGCCGCCGAAGAACTCGTACTCCTTGTCGGCGAATGCCTCGGACTCGAGGACGGGAGCGTAGGACGGGAAGAGGGCTCCCTTGTCGACGCCGAGGTTCATGCCCTCCTCATTGCCGAAGATGCCCATGGCGACCTTCGCTGCAAGCTCCTTGTCCTTCGCCTGCTCGGTCACCGCGAAGGTGGAGCCGCCCCAGTTCACCTGGACGGGGCTGGCCGCGTCCCACTGCGGGAGCGGGGCCGCTCGCCAGACGGCGTTCGGATCGGCATCCGACAGACCCTGCAGGTAGCCGGGGCCCCAGGCGGCAGCCAGGTAGACGGCGTAGGAGCCGTCCACGAGCTTGGTGTTGTAGTCGGCCGTGAACGCGTCATCGGTGGCGACGAGGCCGTCCTTCACGAGGCCGTCCCAGTACTCGAGGACCTTCTTGGCACCTTCGTCGTTCACCTTGATGCCGATCTCCTGCGGGTTCGCGGAGTCGTATTCGAACGGGACGGAGCCGGCCTGGGCGAAGAGTGCCTGGTTGAACGCGCGCCCGTTGGTCGGGAAGTCGGCGATGACGGCGCCGTCGCCGGACTCCTTCAGCTTCTTGGCTGCTGCCTCGAACTCCTCCCAGGTGGTCGGCACCTCGATGCCGGCGGCATCGAAGAGGTCCTGGCGGTAGAGCATGCCCATGGGGCCGCCGTCGACGGGGATGGCGTAGACGGCGTCGCCGCTGCTCGCGTCTTCCCAGGCACCCTCTGCGTAGTCCGCCTTGACGTCGTTGGCGCCGAACTCGGTGAGGTCCACGAGCGCATCGCGGATGGTGAAGCTGGAGAGGACCTCGGATTCGAGCTGGATGACATCGGGGGCGCCGGAGCCGGACTCGATGGAGGTGGAGAACTTGGTGTACTCGTCATTGCCCTGGCCGGCGTTCGTCCAGCAGATCTGGACGTCGTCGTTGGCGTTGTTGAACTGGTCGACGACCTCGTTGAACGCAGGGTACCAGGCCCACACGGTGACCTGGGGGGCCTCGGCGTTGACGATGGTGTTGGTGCAGGACGCAGCTTCGGAGCCGCCTCCGCCGTCGCTTCCGCTTCCTCCGGAGCAGCCGGTCAGTGCTACAGCAGTGGCGGCGACGATGCCTGCCGATGCCAGGAACTTGGCTTTCATATCTCTTGCTTCCTCTCGCGGTGGTATTCCACCGTGGTCCGCCCAGGGGCGGCCGGTCCGGGTACTGCAGGGAGGAGGATCGCCGGGGCAACAGATGCTGAGCCCGCTCGAATCTTCCTTGATCCGGGTCCGTCCTCCTGCAGATCAGCTCGCCGTACGAGGGTCTCCGCAAGTGCCGGTTCCGTCATTTACATCGTTGTAGGTAAACGTTGTAGAGAAAGCATGCCGAGTGGGGCGGGTCACTGTCAAGCAGTCGCTCCGATATTTTTTCGGAACCCCCGCCTCACTCGGGCAGGGCCGTGGATTCGCGCTCGATCACCTGGAAACGCGCCTCGAACTCCCGCGGGGCGGTGTCCTGGTCGCGGCCGGAGATGCGCTCCTGGAGGACGCGCACGGCGGTGTCGGCGATCTCGTCCCGGCCGGGATCGATGGTGGAGAGCG
Source organism: Arthrobacter rhamnosi (assembly GCF_054510975.1). Lineage (NCBI taxonomy): Bacteria > Bacillati > Actinomycetota > Actinomycetes > Micrococcales > Micrococcaceae > Arthrobacter > Arthrobacter rhamnosi. The sequence continues at coordinate 501,501 of NZ_JBTNDN010000001.1, forward strand.
TCGGCAGGGAATAGCGCCCCTCGTCGAGGTCGTCGAAGCCGATGACGGCGACGTCGTCGGGGATCCTCCGGCCCGCTTCCTGCAGCACCCGCATGGCACCGAGGGCAAGGGTGTCGTTCATGCCGAACACGGCATCGAACTCGACCCCCGACTCGAGCAGCTCCCGCATGGCTGTGGCACCGTTCGAGCGATGCCACAGCGTCGTGTAGCCCAGCAGCCGTGGATCGACCGGGATGCCGGCCTCCTCGAGCGCCTGCTCGTACCCGCGCAGTCGGAGGCCGGCGGAACCGATCACCTCACCCTCGTGCGCGCCGACGACGGCGATGCGTCGCCTCCCCTTGGACAGCAGGTGAGCCGTGGCGGCGCGCGCGGATTCCACGTTGCTCATCGTCACGTGGTCGGTCGGCCCCCCGAAGATCCGCTCACCGAGGAGGACGAGCGGGAAGTTCACGTTCAGGTGGTGTGCGTCGTCGTTGGACATCCCGAGGGGGCTGAACAGCAACCCGTCGGTCATCTGGAGCCGGGGGCTCGAGAGGATCTCCAGCTCGTGGGCACGGTCTCCGCCCGTCTGCTCGATGAGCACCTTCAGCCCGCGCCGCTCGGCGGCCCGGATGATGGAGTCCGCCAGTTCTGCGAAGTAGCTCAGCGAGAGTTCAGGTACGGCGAGTCCGATCACGCCCGTCCTGCCCGAGCGCAGGCTGCGCGCGGAGAGGTTCGGGCTGTACCCGAGCTCGGAGATGGCCTCCATGACCCGCTGCTTGGTGTCCGCGCGGATGTGCTGGTAGTCGTTGATGACGTTCGAGACGGTCTTGATCGAGACACCGGCCGCCAGCGCCACGTCCTTCAGTGTGGCCGCCATGCCGCTCCCTCCTCCCGCCGTGATGCCCTGTACGTCACGCGTGAGGTGAGTCTACAACGATGTAGGATGGCCGGGCACCGTTGATGAGGTGGTGCCAGGTTTCATCCCATCGTCTTTCATCCCATCGTCGCGATACCGGCCAGAGAAGGACCACCATGATCGAGGAACAGGTACGGGACCGGCTCAACTGGGCGGGGAACTACGGGTACCGCGCCCGCACGATCGAGCATCCCACATCGCTCGCCGACCTCCAGCGGGCGGTGGCCGGCGCCACGCGCGTCAGTGCGCTCGGTTCGCGCCACTCCTTCAACGACATCGCCGACAGCCCCGAGACCCTCGTGTCCCTGGACGTGCTCGATCCGGGCGTCGACGTCGATGAGCGGGCGCTCACCGTCACGGTCGGCGCCGGGGTGCGGTACGGGGTCCTCGCGGAGCACCTGCAGCGCCGTGGCTTCGCCCTCCACAACCTCGCCTCGCTCCCCCACATCTCGGTCGGCGGCGCCATCGCCACGGCCACCCACGGTTCGGGGAACGCCAACGGCAACCTCGCCACGGCCGTCGTCGGGCTGGAGCTCGTCACCGCATCCGGCGAGGTCCGGAACGTTGCGAAGGGGGATGCGGACTTCGACGGGATGGTGGTCGGTCTCGGCGCACTCGGTGTCGTCCACCGCGTGACCCTGCGCATCGAGCCGACCTTCGAGGTGCGCCAGGACGTGTTCACCGGGGTGCCGTGGGACGCGGTCCTCGCCGACTACGATGCCGCGACCTCGTCCGCCTACAGCGTCAGCCTGTTCACCGACTGGTCCGGGGACACGATCGGCCAGGCGTGGCTCAAGAGCCGGCTGGACAGCGGCTCCGGCGTGCCGGCGAAGTTCTACGGCGGAGCCCCCGCGGAGCGCGCCCTCCACCCGGTGCCGGGCGTGGCCGCCGACCACTGCACGCAGCAGCTCGGCGTCCCCGGACCGTGGTCGGACCGTCTGGCGCACTTCCGGCTCGCGTTCACCCCCAGCAACGGGGATGAACTGCAGACCGAGTACCTCGTGGGAAGCGAGCACGCCGTCGAGGCGATCCAGCGGATGCGCGAACTCGCCCCGCGGATCACCCCCCTGCTGCAGGTCTCGGAAGTGCGGTCGATGGCGGCGGACGAGCTGTGGCTCAGCACCAATTACCAGCGCCCCGGGATCGGCCTGCACTTCACCTGGAAGCCCCTGCAGGACGAGGTGGAAGCACTCCTGCCCGAGATCGAGGCCGCGCTTGCCCCGCTTGAGGCCCGCCCCCACTGGGGCAAGCTGTTCGCTGCCGAGGCCGCACAACTCGCGCCGCTCTACCCCCGCTTCGACGACTTCCGTGCGCTGGCCCTGCGCATGGACCCCGAGGGCAAGTTCCGCAACCCCTTCCTCGACCGCACGATCTTCGGCGCGACGCCCTAGAAGGGGCCACCGCCGACCCGCTGATCGCCACGGTAGGGGTGCTGCACCGACGACAAGGCCGGCTACCCGGGGAACGTCACACGACGACGAGCAATGCTGCGTGCGGGACAGGTAGTTCCACACCACCGTGAGGGTTGTTCAGGCCGCTTCGAACGGTGACACTGGACGAACTGGGGATCGACCTTCAACTCCGGGGAGCAACGATGCTGATCGATCCATTTTCTTCCACGGGCGGGCGTGGTGGAGGGCGCAGGGCTTCCTGGCTCGGTGCTCTGCTGACGGCGCTTCTGCTTGCGCTGGGCGCCCTGGTGGTGCCGGTCGCGGCGTCGGCTGCTGAGGGTGATGTCGGGGTAGAGGGTCCGTCGCACGCGGGAACGGGGTCGCCGACGGGGTCGAAGCGGGCGACGAGTGCGCTGTGGTTCAACGACGGGCTCTGGTGGGGCAACCTGTGGGACACGGCCAGCTCGGATTTCCACATCTTCCGGTTCGACACCGCGACCAGTTCGTGGGTCGACACCGGTGTGGCCACGGAACCGCGCGCCAGCACGCACCACGACGTGTTGTGGGACGGGACCACGCTGTATGTGGCCAGCTACCGGTTCGTCAATGACGGCGTGCCGGCCGAGCCGGGCTTCCCGACGACGATGCGCCGCTACAGCTACAACCCGAGCACGAAGACGTACACGCTGCTCAGTTCCACCCAGATCAACAATTCCAAGGTTGAGATCCTGACCATCGACAAGGACTCCACCGGTCGGGTGTGGGCCACGTGGCAGCAGGGCAGCCGGATCTACCTGAACGTCACCGGCACGGACGGCAAGACCTGGGGGACGCCGTTTCCACACCCCGCGGGGCTGAGCAACGTCTCCGTGGACGATACGTCGGCGGTGATCGCCTTCGGACCCGGCAGGATGGGCGTGATGTGGAGCCGTGAGGTCGGCGATGCAACCGACGGCATGTACTGGAGCTACCACGTCGATGGCGCCGCGAGCACCGACTGGACCGATCCCGTGGCGGCGGTGTCGGGGCTGCACAGCGGCGATGACCACATGAACCTGAAGTGGCTGGATTCCTCCGGCGGCCGGGTCTTCGCCGCGGTCAAGACGTCGTTCATCGCCCCGTCCGAGCCGCTGATCCAGCTGCTGGCACTGGACAGTGGAACCGCGCAATGGACGGCCCACACGATCGCGACCGTGGCGGAGTGCCCGAACCGGGTGACCGTCCTGATCGACGAGAGCACCCAGATGCTGCGGACCTTCGCCACCTACCCGAAGCCCAGCGGCACCACGAACGCCGGCATCTGCACCAGCACGGGGGGCGCCATCTATGAGAAGTCCGTGCCGCTGGGCAATATCGACTTCAGCACCGCCACGAAAGTGCCTCGCATCGTGGACGCCGACCAGTACGTCCACAACGCGACCTCGACGAAGCAGAACCTGAACAGCTCGGCGCGGGGCACGGCCGGCAGCGGTCTGCTGATCCTCGCCGACGTGAACGCCACGAGCCGGTACTGGCACTTCTACGACTCGAGCGTCGGTAGTGGCGGTGCTGGTCCTGCGCCTGCGGACACGACGGCTCCGACGGTGACGGGTACGTCTCCTGCTGATGGCGCCACGTCCGCGGCGCCGGCGTCCGATGTGACGGCATCGTTCTCGGAGGCGATGAACCCGGCGACGGTCACGGCGAACACGTTCACCCTCATGGCGCACGGCAGCAGCACGTCGGTGGGAGCAGCCGTCGCACTCGACGGCACGAGCAGGATTGCGACGCTGAACCCGACGGCGGATCTTGCCGCGGGGACGACGTACACGGCGAGGATCACGGGCGGTTCCACGGGGGTGAAGGACGCGGCCGGTAACCCGCTGGCCTCGGACAGGACCTGGACCTTCACCACGGCTGCGGCGGCCGGCACGTCGACGACCGTCACGCTGACGGCCGCCGCCGACAGCTACGTGTCGAGCGGGGCGCCGGGGACGAACTACGGCGCAGGCACCGCCCTGTGGGTCGACGGCAGCCCGTTGGAGGCCACGTACCTGAAGTTCGACCTGTCGGCGTACGCGGGCAGGGCCATCGAGAGTGCCACGCTGCAGCTGACCAGCGCCGAGAACGGGTCGGCGGGCAAGCAGAGCGTCAAGCTGGTCGCCGATGACAGCTGGACCGAGCGCGGGATCACCTACACCAACGCCCCGGCCGCCGGCACCAGCATCGGCACGCTCGGCCCGACCGCGATCAACACCCGCTACAACGTGCCGCTCACGGTCCCCGGCCTGACCGGTGAGGCCGGCCAGCAGCTCTCCCTGGCCATCGACTCCAGCAGCAGCGACGGCCTGATCCTCAACTCCAAGGAGGCCGTCAGCACGCTCGCACCCACGCTGGTACTCACCCTGCGATAGCAGGTCGCGGCCGGCATCACGCGACGGGACCAGCATCCCCGGGGATGCTGGTCCGGCCGGTCCTCCAGCGCCCGAACGGTTGCCCGTGCAGTCCACTGACCCGCTACGGGTCAGGCGCCCTCGGGTCGCCAGTAGCGCAGCCCACCGCTGGTGGTGCCGTCGCGGGCGACGTCGACCACCACGTAGGGGAACGCCCGACGGTCCGACTGGTCAGGTCCACGACCGCGGACGTCCGAACCCCAGGTGCCGGTGTTGGCGTACCGGGTAGGGCTCGCCTCGAGGGCCGACTCGAGCGCCCGGTGGGTGTGGCCCGAGACGTACCAGGACACCGCGGCATCGTGCGCCTCGAGGGTACGCGCGACCCGGACCGCTGCAGCGGGGGCGTCCTCCCTGACGACGTTCCGCCCGGCGGCCGCGAGCACCATCCGGGTCGCGGTGACAGGCAGCGCCGACACCGTCCGGAAGCGGGACAGCCGCGCCAGGTCCCGAACGGCCACCCCATCGAGCGCGAGCCGCAGTGACTCGGTCTCCAACAACTGGTCGTACGCGTGCTCCCGGACGCGGAGTTCCGCCCGCTCGGATGCCAGACACGCCCGTGCGACGGCCCCCACGCGGCTCAGGCGGGACCTGGACGGATCTTCGTTCCAGGCGGCGAGCGGTGGCAGGTCCAGCTCGTCGGTACCGTTGACCGCGGCCCGGAGCACCTCGGGTATCCGGTGCAGCGCGTGGTGCTGGTGCCCGTGCTCCGCCACCAGCACGCGGGGCACATGGAGGAACCACGGGTGTACGTGGACCCGCGCGGGCTCGGCGGGTGACAGCAGCGCCGCCAGGCGGGCGGCGGCCGAGGGCCGGGCCAACTCCACATCGTGGTTGCCGCAGACGAAGTGCAGCTGTATGCCGTGCGTGGCGCACGCCTTCAGCGCCCGGAAGGTGTCGAGGTGGCAGGACAGGATGGACTCGAGCCGCGCCAGGGTCTCCTCCTCGGTGAACCCGGCCAGTTCGAACGTGTCACCGACGAACACGACGTGCTGCTGCAGGCCGGAGGCTGCAAGGACCTCGCCGCGCAGGAACTCGGACAACACCCTCCCGGGGGAACGGGGGTCGTCGTCCGACACGCCCAGGTGGAGGTCGCTGACGAGCCACCACCGCGCGGCGCCGCTCACAGGAGCAGTCCCAGGACACGGGGCAGAACGAGGAGCAGGTACATGATCCACATGATGGCGACACCCCTGCGACTCACAGCCCCTGCCAGGTCCATCAGCGTCCCGCCCGCGGAGCGCGTGCCCTGCACAGAGGGACTCTGATGACGTCCATCGTGACGGCCCACGCCTGCCACGGCCGCAACGCGGGGTAGGACATCGCCCGGAGCGAGGCGAGGCAGAGCACCAGGACGAGCAGCATGCCGGGCGGGGGATCGATCCGCTGCGGACGGTAGGCCGCTGTCCGGTCCGACGCGCCGGAACTCGAGCGCGACGAGGGTGAAGAGCAGGACGGCCGTCGCGAGAAGTCCCGCCACGTCTATGATCATGCTGCCGCCTCCTGCCGTGCGCGTGCCATGCACGCGAGGATGGTGATGACGCCCATCACGAGGACGCACGCCTGCCACGACCAGAGCGCGAGGTAGAACATCGCCGTGGACACCGCCGTGAGCGCGGCGAGGCCGGCCGCCAGGACGAGCAGCGCACCGAGCGCGAGGTCCTTCACGTCCATGAGCCGTACCAGTGCCTGTCCCGGGAGCAGGATGAGGACGGCCAGTGCGGCGACCGCCTGCAGCGGTGCCGGCAGCCCGACGAGCGTCGCCAGCGACAGCGCGACGGCCAGGAGACCGAGCACCACGGTGCCCCGGCTGACGCCGCTCATCGCGCCACCGTGTACGCGCGCGCATCGGCGTTGCTGAACGCGAGCTCCACGCCGTCCTGCGCGCTCAGCCACTCCTCCAGCTCGGCGAACTCGCCCGCCGTGGTGGTGCCCTGGAGCACGAGGCTCGCCTCCGCGGAGCGCGTGAGCAGCACGACGCCACCGGCCGGATTGTGCCGGATGTAGTCGTAGACGGCCGGGCCGCAGGTCTCGGCCGCCAGGTCTTTCAGGCACAGGTCGTCGATCGTCCGGTACCGGTGGTCGAGGTAGCCCTCGCTGCGCCAGGGCGTCGGGTTGGCAGCCGAGATGATCGCCGAGCCGGGTGGTGCAATGTCCTGCACGGCACCGACGGCACTGATCTCGTCGTCGGTGAAGACGTCGTACCGCGCGTTCCCGAACCGGCCGGTGACGGTCAGCACAGCCAGCAGGAAGCAGGTGAGGACAAGGACCGCCGCGGCGCGGACGGAGGGACGTGTGCCGCCGTCGGGAAGCAGGGCCGAGCACGCCTGCAGGGCCACGAAGGGCAGTGCGAACAGCGAGACGCGGATGAGCATCTCTCCGCCATATGCCTGCGCGGGGAAGAGTACCAGGGGGGTGACGGCGAGGAGTACCACGCGGATGTCGAGACGCCCCCGGCGCCAGTCCCGTAGTGCACCCAGGGCGGCGAGCGCCCACAGCACGAGGGTGAGCACCACCCGGACCTTCACCACGAAAACATGCCCGGCCGACCCGTCCACGCGGTCGATGACGTTCGCCTCGGTCGCAGTCTGCAGTCCCGCGTCCGCCAGCGGCGGGTGCCCGACGAGGTATGCACTCGCGGGGTAAAGGAGCCAGAGCGCCAGCACGACTGCCGTGATCAGCAGCAGCCGACTCGTCCAGATACGCCCGCTGAGGGTGAGGGCGGTGATCGCGATGAGCAACATGAACGGTGTCAGCTGGTGGCTCGCGCAGATGACTGCGACGAGCAGGAGGGTCACCGCGAGGGCGCCCGTCCGGAGCCCCGGCCGGGTCTCCACCGCGGACCGGCCTCGCCACCACGACGCGAGCTCCACGCGCCCGAGGCCGCGGATCCTGGGTGTCCGTGCCGCCAACGGGCCGAGGAGCAACGCGATCACCACGAGATGCAGGAAGAAACCGAAGGCCTGGGGGGACAGGTAGTCCTGGTCCTGCCAGTTGCCGAGGCAGAAGAGCCAGAGCGCCAGCCAGCGCCGTCGCGCATCCCGCGTCAAGTAGCCGGTCAGCACGCCCATCGCAGCGAGCCACAGACCCATGTTGAGCACCGGCGCCCACAGGGCGAGGGTCACCGGGTCGAGTCCGGTCGCCCCGATGACCGTCGCCAGGAGGGCGAAGAAACCGGGCCAGTTGAAGTAGGCGTCGATGGTCGGGTCGATCCCCTGGGTGCGCGCGAGGGCGTCGGCGATCCCGAGGTGACGGAAGGCGACCTCACCCCGCGGCACGTCCGTCATGAAGGCTGCGGTCCCGAAGAGCACGAGCACGAGCACGACCATGAGCCAGATCATGACCGGGCGACGCGCCGGGCCGGCGGCATCCCCTCGCAACGCCACGACGAAGGCGACGTGCAGCAGCAGGACCCCCACCCAGAACGGGTAGGGCAGCACGGCGACGAGTCCCAGGTCGCTGTTCACCGGCACGGCCACAGAGGAGGCGGCCCCCACGGCGAGTGCCAGCGCCACGACGCCGGCCAGTACGCACACCACGTCGCGCGGCTTCCAGCGTCCGGCGGTGCGGCGGCCGGCCGCATCCAGCGTGCTGGTCGTCATCGTGCGTCCTTCGTCAGGCGGCGGAGGACGACGACCAGCCGGAGACCGACCGTCACGGCCCCGATGGAGAGCACCACGAGCCACGCCAGGGCCATCGCCGTGGCGCCCCTGTCCGCTGCCAACACTGCTGCTGTGCAGAGGGTGATGCCGAGCGCGAGGCCGACCGCGATCGCCTCCGCATACCGACCGCGGGCCCGGCACACGGCGTTGTAGGCCTGCAGCACCGCGTACGCCACCACTCCGGCCGCCAACCATCGCAGGGCGCCGGCCGACGAGTCCGCATACCGCTCCCCCAGCAGGGTGAGCAGCGGGTGGGCGAAGAGGATGAGGACCGCGGAAGCCAGGCCTCCTACCGCGAGCGACCACCGGAGACTCGCCCAGGTGGTCGACACCAGGCGGGCCGGTTCGCGGACTCCCTCCGAGAACTGGACGATGCCCATCAGCATCGGGGCGGTGTATGCAGCCCAGGCCATCATCCATGCGGGATACCAGTAGGCAGCGGCCTCCGGCGCCACCATGTGCGCGAGCAGCAGTGGCAGCACAAGCCCGGGGAGGCGCTCGGTGAGGGTGAGGAGCTGGTTCGGGATGCCGAGCGACAGCAGTGGGAGGCCTCGCGCGGAGCGCAAGGACGGTCGCGGCCGGTAGCCGACCAGGCGGCGCAGCTGGACCGCACCGACGGTGCACGCCGTGATCGATCCGAGCGCCCAGCAGGCCATCAGCACGTCGGCGTATGCACCCTGCGCCTGCCACGCGACGAGCGCCACGGCCGCCAGCGAGACCCCGCCGCCCAGGATGTACCTCGAGGTGGCGGTAGCACCGCGGCCCAACGCCACGAGCGCCTGGTCCAGGACGATGGCGACGGTCCCGGCGACGGCGGCCACGAGGAACGTGAGCCAGAAGAGCACGGATTCCGAGGACGTGTCCGGTGCCAGGGCGGACTGCAGCACGAGGTAGCCAAGAGCCAGCGCGGTGCCGGCCAGCCCCACGATGGCGAACGCCGCGTCCAGCACCCGCCCGGGCGGCTCCCCTCGGCCTACCGCGACGATCACGGCGGACCCGGCGCCCAGCACGGCCAGCTGCGTGCAGATCATCACCGCCGACACCGCGGCCGCGGTCAGACCGATCTCACGATCCGCCGTGGCATGGGCCGCCACGACCCAGAAGGCGAAACCCGAGCCGGTCTGGGCGACCTTGCCCACGATGAGGCCGAGCGAGCTGCGCAGGGCGGAATGGCGGACGATCGCCGCATCCGCCACAGCGGTCCCCCGCCTAGCCCTCACGGCGCGAGACTCCCCTCGCCAGGCCCGCGTAGTTGTACCAGCAGAAAGCGATGTAGTAGCGCAGCCACCGGGGCTGACCTGCGACCAGGCTCAGGGCGCTACCGCGGACTGCTGCGGCGGCCGGCAGCAGCGCCAACCTCGCCCCGCGCCAGCCGTGCTTCCGGATCATCCGGCCCAGTCCCGTGCCGTCCATGAGGAACTGGTCGAGCGCGAAGTCGAAGTCGTCCGCGGCGAAGCGATGTTCGACCATGACCCGGTCCGACACCGCGGTGCGCAGCCCCGACTCCCTCATCCGCCAGCGCAGCTCGATGTCCTCCCCCGATTTGAAGGAGTCGTCGAACCCCATGCCCAGCATCAGGTCCCGGTCGACGAGCGTCGCCACCAGCCCGAACCACTTCCGGCTGCGGCCGGTGCGGTGGTGGTGGGCCAGCGCCTGTCCCCAGTAGCCCGGTCCAGCGACACTCTCCAGACCGGCCTGCAGGGCGTCGTAGTTGCCCTCGACCAGCTCCGCGAGGAGGTCGGCGACCCCCGTGGGCCCGAAGACGACGTCGGCGTCGCAGAGCAGGACCCAACGGGTGGTGCTGCTCTGCACGCCGAGCGTTCGTGCCCAGGGCAGACCGCGGCCCTCGTCGCTCAGGACCCGGGCGCCGGCCGCGTGGGCGAGCTCGACGGTGCGGTCCGTGGACAATCCGTCCACCAGGATGATCTCGGCGACACCGGACGCTCGCAGGGCCTCCAAGCAGCGCGGAAGCAATTGCTCGGCGTTGCGGGCCGGAACGACCGCAGTGACCTCGGCAGGGCTGTGACCCACGGTGTCCCCCTCAGACCTGCTCGAGGACCGACGGCAACAGCTCCTCGAGGTACCGGACGATGTCGTCCGACGCCTCATCGGCCGAGTACGCGGAGGGCACCTGCAGCAGGTGGCAGGGTCGTCCGTCGAGCGCCTTGCTCAGCACGTCCCCCTTGGCCGCGAAGTGCTCGCGCCACGGCACGACGGACGTAGCCGCCAGGCCGGTGACCACCTGCTGCGAGAAGCCTGCCATCTCGATGTGGAAGTTGCCGATCATGCGGTCGACCATCCACTCCTTCGACCGCTCGACGAGCCGGGACCGGGTGCCCTCGAAGCGCTCGATGTAGATGACGGCCGCGAGCGGGGCCGAGGTCGTCACTTCCTGCCCCGGGAACGCGGTTGCCGGCTCGACCATGCGGTGCTCGGGTGACCAGCGCCGGGAGAAGTCCGCGAGGCGCGGATACCGGATGACGTACGGATGCACCACCGTGGTCAGACGGCCGACGCTCTGGGAGAGCTGTGACGGGACGAGGGGCTTACGGACGCCTTCGAACAGATGCGGGTAGATGGTCCGGTGGTGCGGCTTGATGAACATCGGCTTCGCGTAGCCGAGCAGCCTGGCGTCCTCGGAGAGGAAGGCCCAGTCGTCACCGATGAACGACCAACCCTCGCGCCGCATCAGCTTGGCGGCGGTGCTCGTCTTGCCGGTCCCTCCGGCAGCGGGAAGCGCGATCGCGTGACCCCGGTATGCCATCGTCGCCGCGTGGATCATGCCCGCTCCCCGGCTGACCATGGCGGCATCCAGAACAGGGACCACGGAGGTCAGGAGTTCGCCCGGCCCGTGGATGCGCCACTGCTCTGCGTCCCTCACGATCTGGACCCGATCGTCCTGGAAACGAACGCTGTTCTCCGTGTACGCGAGCTCGTGCTCGAGCAGGCCGGCCTCGGGCATCGGCTCCGGCCGGGCGTCGACGACGATGTCGGCCGGCCGTTCCGCATCGGTGGCGAAGCACGCCAACATGCTCTTGAGCTGCATCGCTGCCGGCGCCTGCGCGTCGACGCGGATCATGACGCGGCCGTGGATGTCGAAGTGCAATGCCTCGGTCTGCGAGGTGCGCATGGTCGTCCCCTGTCTGAATGTGGTGTGGATCGGATTGTCGTGCTGGTGGGCGGTGTCAGCCGGGTCAGGCCACGCTTGTCACTGGAAGAACGCTCGTCGGATCAGTGGGCGTGCGCGGGAAGGTCACGTTGGCGTAGGCGTACTTCACGCGGCGCAGCGCCTCCGGGCGCGCGCCGGCGGTGGGAGCCTCCCAGAGAAGGCATTCGTGCGCCATCGTCCCCAGCACCCGCCAGCCGTCCCTGAAGGTCTGGAGGTTCGACGCCCCGGAGATGCGGTCCAGTTCGAAGCTGGGGACCTCGGCAATCCTGAGGCCCGCCCTCGCGGCCCTGACGATCAGCTCCGTCTCGATCTCGAATCCGTCCGATTCCAGTTGCAGGATTTCCAGGCACTCCCGCCGGAACGCGATGTAGCCGTAGCAGAGGTCCGAGTAGTTGCTGTGCAGCACCGCGTTGGCCAGCCCGGTCAGCGCACGGTTTCCTGTCCGCCGCAGCCACGTCAGGTCCTCGGACCCTCCACCGGTGACGTATCGGGAACCCTTGACGAAGTCGTAGTCGTGCTGGAGCGGAGAGACGAACCAGCCGATCTCCCGGGGATCCATGCTTCCATCGGCGTCCAGCATGACGATGATGTCACCCGTTGCCGCAGCAAATCCTGACCGGAGTGCGACACCCTTGCCCTTACGCAGTTCATTGACCACGACGATATCGCTGCGCAGAGCCCGCGCCACCCCGACGGTATTGTCCGTGGAACGACCGTCCACAAGCACGACCTCGTCCACGTACAAAGGCATTCGCCGCAGCACCCAGGGGATGTTCTGGGCCTCGTTCAAAGTTGGAATGACGACGCTTATCGACGCTCGCACCGGCGCTGCCGCCGGTTTGGATAACGAAATCGAGGGCTGGATGGAAATAGACAAATGCCTCACCACTTCATGGTGTGTAGATTACTTCGGCCTCTGGAACGCCCCGTTGTGGGGGCCAGTGACCCCCGAGCATATAGTCGACCAAGCCGGGTAAACACCAGTAGCAGGTACTCGCTTTTATATCGCTTCCTACTTGGGGAATTCCCCTGTACCGCAAGGGCTAGGGGTGGAGGAGTAACGCCGACGAACCCGTTAGGTACAGAGGGGGATTACCCCGCGAGCGCGTTAGGTAGAGGGGGTGCGGTTCCGCTGCAGGGAACGGTACTCCCGCGTCGTGCCTTCGGGTTGATCGAGGAACGCTTCGTACCGTCGGGTTGATCGAGGAAACCGGCGCCCGAGCTCCAGGAGATCCGGGGGCGACTCCCGTCCGGCACCAGATCGAGCCGCTCGTCCAAGAAGCAGCCGCCGCCGGCCCCGCGCTAGTGCTTGCGCGTGAGCCACTTCCAGTGCGCCAGCGTGCGCAGGCGGATCAGCAGGACCCGCGACTGCTCGGGACCGTACGGCAGGATGGGGATGGCCTTCGTCACGTCCAGGGACGCCTCGTCCATCGCGAGGCGGGTCACGCGGACGGCACTGCGCATCTTGTTCATCTGCGTGATGACCTCGGCCACGGCCACGGGCTCGCCGTGTCCGGGGACGAAGACGTCGTAGAGGTCCTCCAGCGCCACCATCTTGCCGAGCGTCCGCACCCAGTCGGTGGGGAACGAGTCCTCGAACGCCGGATCGGCCCCCTCTTCGACGAGGTCCCCCGTGAAGAGGACGTTGCCCGCTCCGACCAGGAGGTCGTGGTCCGTGTGGCCCCGGCCGAGGTGGAACAGGGTCACGGAGACGCCGCCGAGGTCGAGGTCCACGGGTGCCCCCTCCACCAGGCGGTTGGCGGGCAGGACGTCCGTCTGGGCGCCGTCGCCCGCGCCCATGGCGGGCTCGACGGCGGCAACCAGCGCCCGCTGTTCCTCACCGGTCTCTGCCTGCACCGAGCTGCAGCGCGACGTCGCCCAGAACTCCTCGACGCCGCGCGAGGCGAAGTAGCTGTTCCCGAAGAAGTGGTCGGCATGAGCGTGCGTGTTGACGACGATCAGCGGCAGCGCCGTGACGTCCCGCACGCGCGCGAACACCTCGGCGGCACCGAGGGGGCCGGCACCGGTGTCGACGACGAGCGCCCGGTCCGCCCCGACGACGAGCCCGATGTTCATCCGGAAACCGGCGGTGCGCAGCACGTAGATGCCCTGCCCCACCTCCCGCCAGGGACTGAGGTTCTCGGCGGCGGGGACAACGGTGATCATGGGATCCTCTCGGTGGCGGCAGGACTACCAGTCTAGGTCGGCGTCCACCGGTTACCTCCGGCTCCGCGAGGAAGTTTCGCGGGCGCCGGGAATCAGCCGACCGCGAGCTCCGCCACCGGCCGGGGACGCTCGGGGATGCGGAACAGCGGCAGCGCGACATTGACCAGCGGCCCGATGAGGAGTGCGAAGGCCACTGTTCCGAGGCCCACCGATCCTCCGAGCAGCCAACCGAGCAGCAGCACCGTGCCCTCGATCGCCGTGCGTACGAGCCAGATCGGCAAACCGAAGCGGTCGTGGAGACCGGTCATGAGACCGTCGCGGGGGCCGGGGCCGAGCCGCGCACCGATGTAGAGCCCGCTTGCGGCGGCCAGCAGCACCAGTCCCCCCGTGAACAGCAGGACCCTCGCCCACAGCGCGCCCGGCTCGGCCAGGAGCGCGAGGCCCACCTCGGCGCTCGGTCCCACGAGCAGCGCGTTCAGGATGGTCCCGATGCCGGGTCGCTGCCTGAGCGGTATCCAGAGCAGCAGGACGATCAAGCCGATGATGTTGGTCATGAACCCGAACGGGATCCCGGTCCGGAGGGAGCCTCCCTGGCTGAGGACGTCCCACGGCGACACCCCGAGGGTGGCCCGGATCATCATGGCGAGCGAGAAGCCGTAGAGGAAGAGGCCGAGAAGGAGCTGCAGCCCACGCCGGGCGCCGAGAAACGTCATTCTTCCAGTAGAGCCGCTGATTGGACTTACATCAAGATGCCAATCGTGGCATCGTGGCCCCATGATGGTTCTACCCGCCCGCCGCCTGGTCACGGAACTCGGCGCCTGGCGCTCCACCGGACCCGCCTATGTAGCCCTGGCGGACCGCATCCGGCTGCTCGCCCTGGACGGCCGGATCCCCCTCGGCACGCGGCTGCCGGCGGAGCGCGAACTCGCAGCACAGCTCGCCGTCAGCCGCACCCTGGTGGCCGCGTCCTATGCGCGGCTCAGGTCTGCCGGCTACATCGAGAGCACGCGGGGTTCGGGAAGCGTCGTCGCCATGCCCGGCCGCGGTGCCACGCACGACGACGGCGGCAGCGCCATCGTCCTCGACCTCAGCAAGGCGACCCTTCCGGCGGCGCCCCAGGTCGGTGAGGCCGCGGCCAGGGCAGCGGCGGAGCTGCCCGCCTACCTGAATGCGAGCGGCTACGACCCGCACGGACTCCCGCGCCTGCGGCAGGCCCTCGCGGACCGGTACACGGCGCGCGGCGTCCCTACCGGTCCGCACCAGATCATGGTCACCCTCGGTGCACAGCACGCCATCGCGCTCATCGCGCGAACCCTGCTGAAGCGCACCGATACGGTGCTCGTGGAGGCACCCAGCTACCCCCACGCGTACGAAGCCCTCCGGTCGGCCGGCCGGCGCCTCGTTCCCGTGGCGGTGGATGTGCACCGCGGCTGGGACGACGAGGAACTCGACCAGGCCGTCCGGCGCGCGCAGCCGGCCCTGGCCTATGTCATGCCCGACTTCCACAACCCGACCGGCGCCGTCATGCCCGCCGAGCAGCGGCAGAGGCTGATGGACGCAGCCGCGCGCCAGGACACGGTCGTCGTCGCCGATGAGACGATGGCCGAGCTGCGCATCGACGGCGGTGCGGAACTCCCCCTCGCCGCCTACGGGCCGGCCGTCCTGATCGGATCCATGGGCAAGACGGTCTGGGGCGGACTGCGTATCGGGTGGATCCGCGCCGGGGAGGAGCTGATCCACCGGCTCGTGCAGTCCCGGTACGCGCAGGATCTGGGGACACCGATCCTCGAGCAGCTGATAGCTCTCGAGATGCTCGGGAACTATGACGAGCTGCTGCGGTTCCGCGCGGGCCAGCTGGCGGAGGGCCGCGCGAACCTCGAGGCGCTCCTGCGCGGGGTGCTGCCGGAGTGGGAGGTCCCGCGCGTGTCCGGCGGTCTGTGCACGTGGGTCAACCTCGGTGCGCCCGTCAGTTCGCAGCTCGCCCTCGCGGCCCGGGACCGTGGGCTGCTGCTGGGAGCGGGGCCGCGCTTCGGCATCGGCGGGGTCTTCGAGCGCTTCCTCCGCGTCCCCTTCAGCTACCCGCTCGAGGACACGCGCCGGGCCGTCGACATCCTGTCCTCCGCCTGGTACTCGCTGGATCCGGGGGTGCCGGTCCGGGACGACTTCGCCCCGGCGCTGGTGTAGGGCCCTTACTGCCGCCGATGTCCTTCCCTGCGTCGAGAGCCCTCCGGGACCGGAAGGGACGGAACAGACCCGCCGTCCCGGTTGTTGTACAGGGTGATGACGACACTCCAGGAACTGGATCTGACCTCTATCTCTCCTCCGCGTCTGTGGGTCCCCCGCCATGTGATGATCACGCGCGCTGCGGCGGATCTTCCGCACACGGCCGAGATCATCACGCGGTGCGAGCGTGCGGGGGTCGACGACATCCGGTTCCTTCCCGGAAATGCGCTCACAGGCCTCCGCGGCGCCAATGAGCGCGAGACCTATGCGTCGGCGAAGAACACGCTTGCGGTCGTCGTAGCCCCTCCCAGCGCCCTCAAGCCGCAGCCGATCCCGCCGAGCGCTGACTGGCGGATCGACCTCGCCAGGGGCTGTCCTGCCCACTGCCAGTACTGCTACCTCGCCGGGTCCCTGCAGGGGCCGCCCGTGACCCGCGTGTACGCCAATATCGATGGTGTGCTGGACGGCGTACGCACTCACGCCGGCAGGGGTTCCGTCACCCACGGGACCCGAGAGCGCGGGAACGAGGGGACGACCTTCGAGATGTCCTGCTACACCGATCCACTCGGCATCGAGAGCGTCACCGGTTCGCTTGCCGCCGCCATCTCCCGCGTCGGTGCCGGTGAGTTCGGTCGCGACGTGCAGCTGCGGTTCACCACGAAGTTCGACGACGTCGGCGAACTGGTGACCCTGGACCACGGGCGGCGGACGCGCGTACGGTTCTCGGTCAATGCCGCAGAGGTGGCGAACCGCTTCGAAGGCGGAACCGCGCGGATGCCCGCGCGCCTCGCCGCTCTCCGCGCGGTGGCGACCGCGGGCTACCGGGTGGGCCTGACGATCGCCCCGATCATGCCGATCCCCGGCTGGCGGGAGCAGTACGGCGCGTTGCTGGACGACATCTCCGCCGCGGTCGCCGGCATCGACGACCTAGATCTCACGGCCGAGATCATCACGCACCGCTTCACCCCCGCGAGCAAGGAGGTGCTGTTGGGGTGGTACCCGAAGACAAAGCTCGAGATGGACGAGGATCTACGGACCCAGAAGCGTTCGAAATTCGGCGGAGTGAAATACGTGTACCCGAAGCAGACCATGGCGGAACTGCGGGGGTGGTTCACGGAGGAGCTCGAGCGGCGCCTGCCGGCCGCCCGGCTGCTCTACTGGACCTGACGCGCAGGCACTGGTTCCGGTGGCGGGGTCTCTGGTGGCGCCCTGCAACCTGTGGTTGGATGTCCTTAGGTTACTTAGCAATCAGTCGGGTCGTGGCGCACATTGTCGTGGTCCTCTGATTGACCGTGGTGGTTCCTAGAAGGTCTCAGTCATATGCTCACTGCTCCGCTGCCGGTCCTGTCCCCTCGATCGAGTCCGCCCGATCCATCTGCCCGCGCCGGTGGTCCGGTGTCGGTGGGTCCGTTGCTGCTGCGTGTCGCTGACGGTGATGTGGCGGCGTTCACCACACTGTACGAGTGCACCTCCCGCCGTGTTTACGGACTGGTGCGCAGGGTGCTGGTGGACGCGGAGATGAGCGCCGAGACGACGCAGGACGTGTACCTCGCCCTCTGGCAGGGTGGAGCAGCCCGTTTCGAACCCGCCCTGGGCTCGGGGATGTCATGGATTCTGACGCTCGCGCACCGCCGCGCGGTGGACAGGGTCCGCGCCGAGGAATCCTCCCGCGCCAGGGATCTGAACTGGGGCATCAGGAACCGGGATGTCGACTACGACCAGGTCGCCGACGCCGTCGTCCAACGGGCTGAGACCGACGCGATCCGGGCGGGCCTGAGAATGCTCTCCGCAGTGCAGCGTGAGGCCATCGACCTCGCGTACTACGCGGGCATGACCTACACGCAGGTCGCCGACCATCTCGGCATCCCCGTGCCGACGGCGAAGACCCGGATCCGCGACGGCATCAAACGTCTCAGCTCGTGCCTGCAGGAATCCGCCTGACCGCAACGGGAGGGGATGCGGAACGTCACGCTGCCGGAGGGCGCCCGTCGAGATAGTCCGCGAGGTAGGGCGCCGTGACGCTCGTCCCCGAAGCCAGCGCGGCAACCTGCTGCGGAGTCCCGGTGGCGACGATGCGGCCACCGGCCGAGCCGCCGCCGGGACCGAGGTCGACCACCCAGTCGGCTGCGGCGACGACGGCCATGGTGTGCTCCACGACGACGACCGTGTTGCCGGCCTCCACCAGCTTCCGTAGCTGGGCGAGGAGCAGGACGACGTCCGCGGGATGCAGCCCCGTGGTCGGTTCGTCGAGCAGGTAGAGGGTGGAACCGCGCCGGGCACGCTGGAGTTCGGTCGCCAGTTTGATGCGCTGGGCCTCCCCTCCGGACAACTCGGTGGCAGGCTGGCCGAGCCGCAGGTAGCCGAGCCCCACTTCCCGGAGCGTGGCGAGGGAACGGGCCGCGCCCGGGACATCGCCGAGGAAGCCGGCCGCGTCATCGACCGTCATCCCGAGGACGTCGGCGATGGTGCGCCCGTTGAACTTCACCGACAGGGTCTCCTCGTTGTAGCGGGAGCCGTGGCAGGTGGGGCAGGGCCCGTAGCTTCCGGGCAGGAAGAGGAGCTCGACGGACACGAAGCCTTCGCCCTGGCAGGTCTCGCACCGGCCGCCCTGCACGTTGAAGGAGAACCGGCCCGCACCGTAGCCCTCCGCCCTCGCGGCGGGCGTCGCCGCGAAGGCTTTCCGCACCGCGTCGAAGAGCCCCGTGTAGGTGGCGAGATTCGAGCGCGGTGTCCGGCCGATCGGCTTCTGGTCCACGCTGACCAGGCGGTCGATGCGTTCGAGTCCGCTGATGCGTCCGACGACGGTGGCCGCCGAGTCGGCGACGTCGTCGCCCGGCTCGCCGTCGGCCGGCGTGTCATCCCGTACCCGGGACCCGACCGCCTCCGCCAGGACCTTGCTCACGAGCGTGGACTTCCCGGAGCCGGAGACACCGGTCACTGCTGTCAGCACTCCCACGGGGATCTCCGCGTCCAGCCCCCGGAGGTTGTGGCGGTGGATCGCCTCGAGCCGCAACCACGCGGCCGGCGTCCGCACCTCGCCCTGCCCGTCGCGGGACGGCGCCGTCCCGGACAGGAAGGGTGCCGTCAGGGAATCGGGGACGTCCGCCAGTCCGTCGGCGGGCCCGCTGTAGATGATGGTGCCTCCGCCCTCCCCGGCGAGCGGTCCGACGTCGACGATCCAGTCCGACCGTCGGACGACGTCCATGTTGTGCTCGACCACGAAGACGGTGTTCCCCGCGTCCTTCAGGGCCTCCAGCACGGCGAGGAGCGGCTCGACGTCGGCGGGATGCAGGCCGGCGGACGGCTCGTCGAGCACGTAGACCACACCGAACAGGCCCGAACGGAGCTGCGTGGCGATCCGCAGCCGCTGCATCTCACCGGGCGAGAGCGTCGGCGTAGCCCGGTTGAGGCTCAGGTACCCCAGGCCGAGGTCGACCAGGACGCCCAGCCGCTGGACGAGGTCCCGGCTGATGGTGACGGACACCTCCGTACCCTCGCCCGAGGAGGAGGACCGGTGCGCGGCTGCCGGGTGCTCGATGGTCGCCGCGGGCTCTAGCCGGGCCGCCAACTCCCCCAGCGGCAAGGCGTTGGCGTCAGCGATCGAGAGCCCGCCGAACGTCACGGCAAGCGCCTCCGGGCGCAATCCGCTGCCTCCGCACACGCCGCAGGGCCCGGATTTCAGAAAGGGCAGTACGCGGTCGCGCATCTGCTGGCTCTTGGAGTCGTGCAGCGTGTGCAGCACGTAGCTCTTCGCACTCCAGAACCGCCCCTTGTAGGGCTTGGCCACACGGTCCCGCTGCGGGGTGACCTCGACGACGGGCTGCTCCTCGGTGAACAGGAGCCAGGCCCGTGCCTCCTCCGAAAGGTCCCGCCAGGGGACATCGATGTCGTGGCCCAGCTCGCTGACCACATCACGGAGGTTCTTGCCCTGCCAGGCACCGGGCCAGGCCGCGATGGCGCCTTCGCGGATCGTCAGGGACGCGTCGGGGACGAGCGTCTTCTCCGTCACCTCCCGGGCGATCCCGAGTCCGTGGCAGCGGGGACATGCTCCGGCGGCCGTGTTGGGCGAGAACGCGTCCGACTCCAGCCTGCCCGCTGCATCCGCCGGGTACGTCCCGGCCCGTGAGTACAGCATGCGGAGGGAGTTCGAGAGCGTGGTCAGGGTGCCGACGGTGGAGCGCACGCTCGGCGTGCCGCGGCGCTGCTGGAGGGCGACGGCGGGAGGAAGCCCGGTGATCGACCCGACATGCGGCGTGTGCCCCTGCTGGATGAGCCTGCGCGCGTACGGAGCCACGGATTCGAGGTACCGCCGCTGGGCTTCCGCGTAGATGGTCCCGAAGGCCAGCGAGGACTTCCCCGAGCCCGACACGCCGGTGAAGGCGACGACGGCGTCCCTCGGACAGTCGACGTCGATCCCGCGCAGGTTGTTCTCGCTCGCGCCGCGTACCCGGACGAACCCGTCCCGGACACTCGACAGCTCGGCAGGGGCGTCGTTCAACGATTCGATCACCAGCCCCACCCTACGGTCCTTCGACCGCCCCGGGGCACGGCCACCGGAATCATAGGTCGCCTGGAATCGAAGCGGAAGGCGCACGAGGCCGGCGGATTCGCATCGACCGGCCGATGTCCTCCTCCCAGGGTGGTGGAATGGCTGATATCAACGAAGAGTTCCCCACCCTGGACGACCTCAACCCCGACAACGACGCCCTGCCGCGCCCCTCCCGCCAGACCCACGGGAAGGCCGACGACCATGTGGACGACGACGTCTGATGCCGGATCGCTGATACCCGTCGCCGCGACCTCTTTTCGGTGAAGCTTTCGGAGGGGCGCGGCTACAGGTCGGCGAGCATTGCCCCCGGGTCCTCCATCGCGTCCGCCACGAAGCGCAGGAACCCACCCGCGGTGCCGCCGTCGCAGACGCGGTGGTCGAACGCGAGCGTCAGTTCGGTCACCTTGCGCACCGCGAGCTGCCCGTCCACCACCCAGGGACGATCGAGGATGCGGCCCAGGCCGAGGATCGCCGCCTCCGGGTAGTTGATGATCGCCGCGCTGCCGTCGACGCCGAACACGCCGTAGTTGTTGAGGGTGAAGGTGCCCGAGGACAGGTCCGACGGGGAGGCCTTGCCCTCACGTGCGTTGGCGGCAAGGCGTCGGATCTCCGCATCGAGCTCACGGGCGGACAGGGTGTCCGCCCGGCGGATGCTGGGCACCACGAGCCCCCGCTCCGTCTGCGCGGCGATCCCGAGGTTGACGCCGTCCACCCGCACCACCTCCTGGGTGCCGTCGCCGCCCGTAGCGATCCGGCTGTTCAACTCCGGGTACCGGGCGAGGCCCGCGACCACGAAACGGGCCACGAAGGCCAGGATGCCGGGGACCGCGTCGGGTCTGCGTCGCTTCATGACCTCACGCAGCTCGACGAGGGCCGTCACGTCGACGTCGACCCAGACCGTCGCCTCCGGGATCTCGCGCCTGCTGCGGGTCATCGCGTCAGCGATGGTCCGGCGGGCCCCCCGCAGCGGTGTCCGCTCCAGCACGGCGAGCCCCGAGCGGGAGTCGAGCCCATGCGACTGCGGCGGATGGACGCGGGAATCCTCGCCCGTGGACGGCCGGTCACCGGTCGGTCCGGCCGGTAGGACCGCGCCGGATCGATCCCCCGATCGCGCGAGGGCCTGCTCCACATCCCTGCGCAGGATAAGCCCCTCCTCCCCCGATCCGGGAATGGTCTCCAGGCGCAGTCCGTGATCCCGGGCCAGCCTGCGGACCAGCGGAGACACGCAGAGGGGTGCGAGCCCGCGGGCCGCTGCCGGAGGCGATGTCATAGGAGCCGCCCCGGGGTCCATGATGGCGGTCAACCCGGTGGCCGGTGCGGACGCGGCAGGACGGCTGCCCTTCCTGCGCGGACGGGTCCGCCCTCCCGTGAGGCCGCCGGGGGTCCCGTACCCGATCAGCACGTTTCCCGAACCCGCACTGCCCGCGGGCCGGTCGTCCATCCCCCGGGCCACCGGCGCGGGAACCCCCGCCTCCTCCCGCATCTCGGCTGCCGCTTGCCCGAGGGACTCCTGCGCAAACTCCTGCGCGGACCCCTCACCGGGAGTCGGAGCGGGAATCGGGGAGTCGACACCCTCCGGGCGCACCGACAGGAAGGGCGCTCCGACGACCAGTACCTCCCCGGGCTTGCCGTGCAGGACAGCGACGGTGCCCGCGAAGGGCGACGGAACCTCGACGACGGACTTGGCGGTCTCCACCTCGGCGACCGGCTGGTCGACAACGACCTCATCGCCTTCGGCGACGAGCCAGGACACGAGCTCCGCCTCGGTCAGGCCCTCCCCGAGGTCGGGAAGGGTGAAGACCAGGATCTTCGGGGTGATGGTCGGCACGCTCACGGTCAGTCCTCCCACTGCAGGTCGTCCACGGCGTCCAGGATGCGGTCGACGCTCGGCAGGTAGAAGTGCTCGAGTTTCGGGGAGGGGTACGGGATGTCGAAGCCCGTGACCCGGAGCACGGGTGCAGCGAGGGAATGGAAGCAGCGCTCCTGCACCCGCGCCACGATCTCCGAGGCGACCGAGGCGAACCCCGGGGCTTCGGCGATGACGACGGCGCGCCCGGTGCGTCGTACGCTCTCGCAGACGGTCTCGTCGTCGAACGGGACGATGGACCGGAGGTCGATGACCTCGATCGAGCGCCCCTCCTCGGCGGCAGCGGCAGCTGCTGCGAGAGCCGTCGGAACGGATGGGCCGTAGCTGATGAGGGTCGCGTCGGTTCCGGCACGGGCGACGACGGCGCGGCCGATGCGCCGGGGTGCCTGCCCGTCGTCGACGGTTCGCCGGAGCTCCGCGAGGTCGACGTCCTCCCGCGACCAGTACAGCTTCTTCGGTTCCAGGAACACCACCGGATCCGGGGACGCGATGGCCTCGCGCAGCAGGAAGTAGGCATCGCGCACCGTCGCCGGAGCGAGCACCGTGAGGCCGGGCGTGTGCGCATAGTAGGCCTCGGACGAATCACAGTGGTGCTCGACGCCGCCGATGCCCCCGGCGTAGGGGATCCGGATGACGATCGGCAGGGGCACCGCGCCCCGCGTGCGGTTGCGCATCTTCGCGACATGGCTCACCACCTGCTCGAAGGCCGGGTAGGCGAAGGCGTCGAACTGCATCTCGACCACGGGCCTCATGCCGTTCATGGCCATGCCCACGGCCATCCCCACGATGCCCGCCTCGGCGAGCGGCGTATCGAAGCAGCGTTCCTCCCCGAACCTGGCGGTGAGGCCGTCGGTGATGCGGAAGACTCCGCCGAGCACCCCCACGTCCTCGCCGAACATCAGGACGGTCGGGTCAGCCTCCATCGCATCCGCGAGCGCAGCATTGAGTGCCTGTGCGAAGGTCGGGGCGGCCTTGACCGGACCGGGCCTGGACCGTTGCGGGGAGCCCGTCGAGGGTGCCTCCGTGGTCTGCGTCATCCCAGTTCCGCCTCCGCCTGGTCCCCGGCTCCCGCTGATGCGGCCTCCGCATCCCGCGCGAGTTCCTCCCGCAGCTGCTCCGCCTGCTCACGCAACTGGGATGTCTTCTCGGCGTACACGTACTCGAACAGCTGTGCCGGGTCCACGTCGGCGTCCGTGTTCAGTCCCCTGCGGATGGTGGCGGCAATCGAATCCGCCGCGTCGGACAGGGCGTGCTCGCCCTCGTCCGTGAGCAGGGTCAGCCCGCGCAGGTAGGTGCGCATCCGCAGGATCGGGTCCCTGGGCACCCAGCGCTCGACGTCGTCTGCCGAGCGGTAGCGCGTGGCATCATCGGCGTTGGTATGGGGGTGCATCCGGTACGTGTGCGCCTCGATGAGCGAGGGTCCGCCGCCATCGCGCGCGCGGTCCACCGCGGCTCCGAGCACGGCGAGCAGGGCAGCGAGGTCGTTGCCGTCGACGCGCTCGCCGGGCATCCCATAGCCGATCGCCTTGTGCGCGAGCGAGGGAGCGACCGTCTGGTGCTCGAGAGGAACGGAGATCGCGAACTCGTTGTTCTGGACGAGGAACACCACGGGGACGTGGAAGACGGCCGCGAAGTTCATCGCCTCGTGGAAGTCACCCTCGCTGGTCGCCCCGTCCCCGCACATCGCCAGGACCACGGTGGACTCACCGCGCAGCTTGGCTGCGTGGGCCACCCCGACGGCATGCAGCAGCTGGGTGGCGAGCGGCGTGGTCTGCGGTGCCACCCGATGCTCGTGCGGGTCGTAGCCGCCGTGCCAGTCGCCTCGCAGCAGGGAGAGGACCTGGAGAGGATCGACGCCACGGGTGATGACGGCGACGGTGTCGCGGTAGGTGGGGAAGAGCCAGTCCTCCTCGGTGAGGACGACGGCGGCGGCCACCTGGCAGGCTTCCTGGCCGTGGGACGAGGGATAGACCGCCAGGCGCCCCTGCCGGACGAGGGCGTTGGCCTGGTCGTTGATGCGGCGGCCCGCGACGAGGCGTCCGTAGGCGCTGAGCAACAGCTCCCCGTCCGGCAGCGGGTAGCGGTCGTCGTGGGTGTGGCATCCCTCCGGATCCACCAGCTGGACGGGCTTCGCCGACGGGAGCAGTGTGATGTCCAGATTCGACCGGGTCCCACCGGCCGACGCCTCCATGCTTCCGCGCCCATTCGTTGCCGTACTCATCCCGCCTCCATCTTCGACCGCCCGCGGCGGCTCTGCTACGAGGCGCCGGGCGGTAGCTCCGACGCTGGATGCTGTGTAGGTCCAGTATGCGCAGGCGCTTCTTTTGTATCCATGGACTGTGGGAAGTGTGGATTATCAGGCGAAAAGCGCCCTATCGTTTGGACGAATCGGTAGTGTGAACTGCATTACATGAAGGAGTGTGGACACGTGGCGGATGGTGGCCTGGACGACGTCGATCGGAAGATCCTCGCCGAACTCACGAGGGACGGCCGGCAGTCGGTCACCTCCGTGGCCGAGCGCGTGCACATCTCGCGCGCACATGCCTATTCACGGATCGCGAGACTGACCGAGGACGGCGTCCTGACCCGGTTCACCGCGATCATCGATCACGCCAAGGCGGGGCTGCGATCCTCCGCCTACGTCACGCTCAAGGTGCGGCAGGATTCGTGGCGGGAGCTCCGGGACAACCTCCGGACCATCCCGGAGATCCATCACATCGCACTGGTGGGTGGCGACTTCGACGTGATCCTCCTGGTGCGGGCGGAAGACAACGTCGGGCTGCGACGCGTCATCTTCGACCAGTTGCAGTCGATGCCCGGCGTACTCGACACGCAGACGTTCCTCGTCTTCGAGGACCTCGACACGCGCTGAGTTCAGGCTTTTGGAACGGCGGCGGGGAGAGAAGCAGCGCGCTCGTCCGAATCACCGGGCTCCCGGGATAGTTGCCGCCTTGTCCGGCCCTTGACCCTGTCATGGTGCGGTGAAAGCCTTAGTCGGCGCGCATCTGGATGGTCTCACGGCAGGGACTCGTCCCGTTCCAGAGTGGGGAATCAACCAGTCGCGAAGGAGCAACTCCATGAACAGCAGGCTCGCACCAATCGTTCTCGCTGCCGGACTCGTCGCAGGCGCCGGTCCGGCCGTCGCCGCAGAAAAACCCAACGTCCCGGCCCCGTATCCCACGGAGCCTTTCGTCCTGCAGGATGCTTTCGGGTTCGACTGCCCGGGTTTCGACGTCACAGCCCAGCTCACGGGGAAGATCAAGACCATCGACCTGCCCGGCCCCCGGACGATCGAGATCTCACCGGGTGCCAAGGTCACCCTGACCGGCGTGTCACCGACCGGCGAGACCGGACCGACGGTGACCTACGTCATCGCGGGTTCCGCGCATACCCTCACCCTGCCCGACGGCTCGCAGGAGATCAGATCGATCGGAAGGAACCTCGTCAGGGTCCCCCAGACCGATGACCATCCCGAAGGCCTCTTCCTCACGGCGGGCAACGTCAACTTCGCCCTCAACGCGGATGGATCCGAGAAGAGGCTGTTCTCCGGCTCCGGCACGGTGACGGACGTCTGCGCGGGGCTCGCACCCTGACCCGCTCGAACTCGGCAATCGCGGGCACTTCCGGTCGTGGCTGGACGTGCCTGCGGCCTGCCCGGGTCCCGGCCATGGGTAGAACGGAGCCGAGCAGCCTTTTCCGCTTGTCGGCGTCCGCTCGTCCGCGCCGATGCGGCCCGGAAGCAGCGGAGCTACTGCTTGGTCGGCCCTGACCTGGAATCTTCCAGCGAAGCCCGCAGCCACTCGTACGCGCTGGCTTCCGAGGTGAAGAAGCGGGTGGGATGAACGGCGCGGCGGGCTCCTGCCGCCAGCACCTCGTCCATGGGCCCATTCCCCAGCAATGCCGCCGCGACCACGAGTGCCTCCGCATTGAACGCAGCACGCGCACCGGGGTGAAGATCGACGATCTCGGTCATCTCGACGAGGATCGCGTAGGGGCGGCCACCCGAGAGCTGCCTGCTCACGGCGAGGACGGACAGTGCGTCGTCGGGAGTGATCGCCACGCGCCCAGCCCAGGCGAGGTGCTGGAGGTCCGAGCCCACCAGCCGGACCGTAGCCCTTCCACCCGCTGCCGCCAGGCTTTCCATGGTCCCCCTTCGGACGAGGCCTCGACGTCCGCGCTTGCCGCACTGCCGCGGAGCGCGCGATGACGCCGGATGTGCCAGAAGATACCATGACGACCGGTCCGAGGGACGCTTCCGGTTCGAGTGGTCAGCGCGAGTGGGCGAGGATTGCGGCTCTGCGGGCTTCCGCCGTGGCATCCGCTTCCGCCGCCCTTGCCGCTTCGGCCGCTTCCGCCGCCTGCACGAGGTGACGCAGGGCAGCGGCCGGTTCGGCAGTCGAGCGTCCGGCGAGCTGCGCGTGCAGCCAGGCCGCCAGGCGCTTCTCCCCGGCCGACTGCGGCGACGTCAACGACGGCAGGCGCCCCTCCTCCTCCAGGAAGTCGGCGATGCTCTCGACCTTCAGCCACACCGCACCGCTGTGGCTACTGTCGCGCTGCTCCCGCGTCTGCAGCAGCCCTGCTTCCTGCAGGGCGAGTACGCGGCCGGCACCCAGCCTCCCGGCCCGCACCGACTTCCGCTGCTCCTCGAGCCAGAGGGCGAGCCGGTGCTCCCCGGGCGAGGCTGCGCGAGCGGAGGGTTCCCGACCTTCGGCGGCGACGAAGGCCGTCAAAGCCCTCAGCCGGACCTCCCAGGATGTCGTCGCCATGGAATGGCCTCTCGGAAGCAGGAATCGGACGTCAGTAGTGAGTTTACTGATAAGTATGCTTACTAACTACATCTGACCGGTTCATGACGTCGAAACAGCACGGCGGGCCGCCCGGTCCAAGGGCCGCTCCGGCCGGCCGGGGTCACCGGACGCCGGAGCGGCAGTGGCAAGATGGGAGCCATGACCGCTGACGCCATCGCACTCGTTGTCCCCGTTCCGCCGCCGGCCAGGAAAGTGCCTCAGTCGCGCACGCACCACGGCGACACGTTCGTCGACTCCTACGAGTGGATGCGCGACAAGGAGAGCCCCGAGCTGATCGACTACCTCACGCGCGAGAACGAGTACACCGACGCCGTCACGCGCCACCAGGAACCGCTGCGGGAAGCGATCTTCGACGAGATCAGGGAACGGACGCAGGAGACCGACCTGTCGGTGCCGGCTCGCAAGAACGGCTGGTGGTACTACTCGCGGACCGAGGAAGGGAAGCAGTACGGCATCCAGTGCCGGACTGCCGCGGAGGACACCGGCGACCTCGGCCGCGACTGGACGCCCCCCGAGGTCGTACCCGGCCGGCCCGTTCCGGGCGAGCAGATCCTGCTCGACGGCAATGAACTCGCCGAGGGCAAGCCGTTCTTCTCCCTCGGGGGCCTGTCCGTCACCGAGGACGGCAACCTGCTCGCCTACTGCGAGGACAACGCCGGCGACGAGCGGTTCACGCTGCGCATCAAGAACCTCGAGACGGGGGAACTCCTCCCCGACGAGGTGCCGAACATCTTCTACGGGTTGTCCTTCTCCCCCGACGGTACGCGCGTCTACTACACGGTCGTCGATGACGCCTGGCGCCCCTATCAGGTGCGCGTCCACACGCTGGGCACCCCGGTCGCGGACGACGTCGTGGTGTACCAGGAGGACGACGTCGCGATGTGGACCGGCTTCGAGGTCTCCGCCGACCGCACGCAGCTCCTCATCAGTATCGGATGCTCCGAGTACAGCGAGTACCGCGTCCTCGACCTCGCGAGGCCGGAGGACGGGCTGACCACCCTGATCTCCCGCGACGAGCGCATCCTGTACGACGCCGAGCCCGTCACCATCGATGGTGCGCCCCACTACCTGCTGACGCACGACCGCGACGCGAAGAACTCCATGGTGAGCCTTGTCGCCGCGGGCGAGTTCGCACGCCCGCTCGCGGAGCAGACGTGGACCACGGTCATCCCGCACGACGACGCCGTCCGGGTGAACGGCGCCTCGGTCACGCGCACCCACCTCGTGCTGTCCGTGCGGAAGGACACCATCGAACGCGTGCAGGTCCTCCCGCTGGCCGGGCTCGGGACGGCGGACCAGGAGCCGCCGACGGAACCGGACTTCGACGAGGAGCTCTTCTCGAGCAACCTCGCCAACGCGGAGTTCGACTCCCCGATCATCCGGCTGTCCTACACCTCCTACCTCACACCCCCGCGCGTCTACGACTACGTCCTCGAGGACGGCTCGCTGAAGCTACGCAAGGAGACGGAGGTGCGCGGCGGCTACGACCCCGCCTCCTACGTCGCCGAGCGGCAGTGGGCGCCGACCGCGGACGGCACCCTGATCCCGCTCTCGGTCGTCCGCCGCGCGGAGCTCGTCCGGGACGGCACCAATCCCGCGGTCATCTACGCGTACGGCAGCTACGAGGTCAGCATGGACCCGGCCTTCTCCATCGCGCGGCTGTCCCTGCTGGACCGCGGCATCATCTTCGTCACCGCCCACATCCGCGGCGGTGGTGAGATGGGGCGCAGCTGGTACGACCAGGGCAAGAAACTCCAGAAGAAGAACACCTTCACCGACTTCGTCGATGCCACCACCTACCTCGGCGCCTCGGGCTGGATCGATCCCGGGCGGATCGCCGCCATGGGCGGGTCCGCCGGCGGCCTCCTCATGGGTGCCGTCGCCAACCTCGCTCCCGAGAAGTACCGCGCGATCGTGGCACAGGTACCGTTCGTGGACGCACTCACCACCATCCTCGACCCGGAGCTACCCCTCTCGGCGCTCGAATGGGAGGAATGGGGCAACCCGATCACCGACCCCGAGGTGTACCGCTACATGAAGGAGTACACGCCCTACGAGAACGTGCGGCCGGTACCGTACCCGCGCATCGCGGCCGTCACGAGCTACAACGACACCCGGGTGCTCTACGTCGAACCGGCGAAGTGGGTGGCGCAGCTCCGCGAGACGACCACGGGCAGCGAGCCGATCGTCCTGAAGACCGAGATGGACGGCGGCCACGGCGGGGCCAGCGGACGCTACTCCCGCTGGCGTGACGTCGCCTGGGACTACGCCTTCGCGGCGGACGCGGTGGGCGCCACGGAGGTGCTCGCGCGTTCCACCAGTTCCGTGGAGTAGATCACCGGCTCCGGGTGCGAGCCCGGAGCCTCGATCTCCTCGAGGAGCATGGACCCGGCCTTCACGGCCATCTCGACCATGGGCTGGGTGATGGTGGTGAGGGGCGTCGGCGCTGTCTCCGCCACGGCGTGGTTGTCGTACCCCATCAGGGCGACGTCCCCGGGGACCGTCTTGCCGGCAGCCTGGATGGCGTCCAGGACCCCGAGGGCCATGAGGTCCGAGGCCGCGAAGATCCCGTCGATGTCGGGGTGCTCGGCGAGGAGCCTGCGTGCCGCGGCCGCGGCGCCGTCGGTGGTGAAGTCGGCATGGACCACCGGACCCTCGGCCAGCCCTGCCTCGGCCAGGCCCTCCCTCCAGCCGCGGAGGCGGTCGACGGCGGCTGTCATGTCCGCAGGGCCCGCGACCGTCGCGAGACGGCGTCGCCCGATCCCAGCGAGATGACGTGCGGCGAGGCGTCCGCCGCCCACGTTGTCGGTATCCACATACGTGACGTCGAACGCCATGTCCCACGGGCGTCCGATGAAGATGGTCGGCAGGCCGGTCTCGGCGAGGGACCTCGCCCAGGAGTCGGCCTTGTGGTGCGAGACGACGATGGCGCCGTCCACGTGCCCGCCCCGCAGGTAGCGCAGCGTGCGGGACGAGTCGTCGTCGGTCCTCGACATCAGCAGCACCAGCTGCACGTCGGTCTCACGGAGGGCCTCCGTGATGCCGGTGATGACGACGGCGAAGAAGGGATCCATCATGACGCGGACATCCGGCTCCGGGATGACCAGGGCGATGGAGGACGTCCGGCGGGTCACGAGGCTGCGGGCGGCCCGGTTGGGGATGTAGCCGAGGGCGACGACGGCGCGGTCCACCGCCGCCTGCGCCTCGGGGCTGACACGGTCCCCGCCGTTGATGGCGCGCGACGCGGTGGACCGCGACACCCCGGCGGCCACGGCGAGATCCTCGAGCGTGGGGCTCGGGCGAGCTGCTGCGTGCCGCAGCGACCGGGGCGGGGAGGTGTTCATCACCTCGACAATACGACACCCGCGCTTCCGCCGTCAGCCGACGAGACAGTCGACGGTACGGCCGACGGAAGCGCATTGGAGGCCGCGACGCGTGCGTACCAGAGGGCACTGGCCTTCGGGGTGCGCTCCTGCGTCCCGTAGTCCACCCGGACCAGCCCGAAGCGCTGGTGGTAGCCCCACGCCCACTCGAAGTTGTCCAGCAGGGACCACGCCAGGTAGCCCCGGAGGTCCACGCCGTCGTCGATCGCGTCCTTCACGGCCCGGAGGTGGACGTCGAAGAATGCGAGGCGGTCCTGGTCGTCCACGAAGCCGGACCCGTCGGGGGCGTCGTCGTAGGCCGCGCCGTTCTCCGTGATGTAGATCGGGATGCCCGCAGGGCCGGTGTACTCGTCCTGCAGCCTGTTCAGCAGGCGGCGGAGACCGTCCGGCTGCACCTCCCAGTCCATGGCCGTGACCGGCAGGCCCCGCGGAACGGAGCGTACGCCGTGGGCGGCGACGTAGGGCGAGGAGACCGGGCGCTCGACGGGCGCGTGGCCCTCCTGCGGCACCGCCTCGTCCGACGGCGTCTTCGTCACGGCCTCGCCGTGGTAGTAGTTGACGCCCAGCACATCGATCGGCGTGCCGATGATCTCCAGGTCGCCTGTCCGGATGGAATCGGTCAGCCCCAGGTGCTCGACGTCCCGGAGCACGTCCTCCGGGTACGAGCCGCGCAGCACGGGGTCGAGGAAGATGCGGTTGAACTGGCCGTCGATGCGCCGGGCGGCGTCACGGTCGTCCTCGCTGGAGGGATCGAGGGGATCAGGGACGGTGAGGTTCAGGGTGATGCCGAGCGTGGCGTCCCCGTCCCGGCGGCGCAGCTCCCGGGTTGCCAGCCCGTGCGCGAGCAGCAGGTGGTGGGCGGCGGCGAGCGCCGCGGTCGGCTCCTGCCGTCCCGGCGCATGCACGCCGGCCGCGTAGCCGAGGAACGCCGCGCACCAGGGTTCGTTGAGGGTCGTCCAGATCCGGACGCGATCGCCGAGTGCTTCGTGCATCACCGCTGCGTACTCGGCGAAGCGGTAGGCGGTATCGCGGTTCGTCCAGCCGCCCTTGTCCTCGAGGGCCTGCGGCAGGTCCCAGTGGTAGAGGGTGAGCCACGGCGTGATCCCGGCCTGGAGGAGCTGGTCCACGAGGGTGGAGTAGAACCGGATCCCCTCGATGTTGGGTGTCACTCCGTCCGGCATGCAGCGCGACCACGACGTCGAGAAGCGGTAGGCCTGCAGGTTGAGGCTCTGCATGAGCTCCACGTCCTCGGCGGACCGGTGGTAGTGGTCGCAGGCGACGTCGCCGTTGTGCGCGTCGGCCACCGCTCCGGGGACACGGGAGAACGTGTCCCAGATGGACGGTCCCCTGCCGCCTTCCCGGGCGGCGCCCTCGATCTGGTAGGCGGCTGTCGCCGCGCCCCAGAGGAAGCCCTCGGGGAAGGTTCGTTCGGTGCTGCTCATCCTTTGACTGCTCCTTGCATGATTCCTGAAACGAGTTGGCGTCCCGCGACCGCGAAGAGGAGCAGCAGCGGGATGGTGGAGAGAACCGCTCCGGCGAGCACGATCGAGTAATCGACGAAGTGCGCGGCCTGGAGCAGCTGCAGCGCCACCGGGAGTGTGGGGTTGGACGGATCCAGCACGATGAACGGCCAGAAGAAGTTGGTCCACGTGGCGACGAACGTGAACAGTGCGAGCATCGCCGC
This sequence comes from Arthrobacter rhamnosi, assembly GCF_054510975.1. Classification (NCBI taxonomy): domain Bacteria; kingdom Bacillati; phylum Actinomycetota; class Actinomycetes; order Micrococcales; family Micrococcaceae; genus Arthrobacter; species Arthrobacter rhamnosi. Next base: position 533,730 of record NZ_JBTNDN010000001.1, read on the forward strand.
CGCCGGTCGGGCCGCTGGAAGGCCAACGTACCAGAACGCCTGGATCATGGAGGCGCCGTCGATCCGCACGGCCTCGATCAGCTCGTCCGGCAGCGCGTCCCGCAGGTACTGCGTCATCCAGAAGACCCCGAACGCCGTCACGACGCCCGGGACGATGACGGCCCAGAGCGAGCCGGTCCAGCCGAGCTTCGCCATGACGATGAACAGGGGCACCACACCCAGCTGGGTGGGTACGGCCATCGTGGCGACCACGAACACCAGCAGTGCCTTGCTGCCCCGGAAGCGGAGCTTGGCGAAGGCGAAGCCGGCGAGGGTCGAGAACAGCACCACGGACGCCGCCGTGACCGTGGAGACGATGAAGCTGTTGCCGAGTGCCTTCCAGAACGGGATGCTGTCCAGGACGGTGGCGGCATTGGCGAGGAAGTTGCCCCCGGGAATCAGGGGTACGCCCTTGCTGATCACCGAGCTGTCGTGGCTGCCCACCAAGAAGGACCACCACAGCGGGAACACGGAACCGAGGATCACCGCGCCGAGGAAGCCGTAGGTCAGGAACCCGGGGCGCCGCATCGTGCCACCCGGAGCGCCGCGGCGCCGCGCGCCGAGGCGCCGCTGCGCCGCACGGGCCGCGCCCTTGCCTGCAGTCTGCTCGATCATGGGGATGGAGCTCATCGTCGGCCTCCCTGGCTTGCGATGCGGCGGGTGATGAGGAAGTTCGCCATCGCTATGAGGACGATGATGAGGAACAGGAGCCAGGCGACCGCCGAGGCCCTGCCGAAGTTGCGCTGGCCCCAGCCGAGCTCCCAGATGTACATGGTGAGCGTCTGCCATTGCCGGTCCGCGCCGCCGAGGCCCGCCTGGTCGAAGACCCTGGCCTCGTCGAAGATCTGGAGTCCGCCGATGGTGGCGGTGATGACCACGAAGATGATGGTCGGCCGCAGCATGGGGACGGTGACGGAGAAGAACTGCCGGAGGCGTCCGGCGCCGTCGATGGTCGCCGCCTCGTAGACGTCCCTGGGGACGGCCTGCATGGCGGCGAGGAAGATGAGCGCGTTGTACCCGGTCCACCGGAAGTTCACCATCGTGGCGATCGCCGCGTGGCTCGCCAGGGACTCGGAGTGCCAGCGGACCGGGTCCAGCCCTATCCCCGTCAACAGCTCGTTGACCAGGCCCGCCTGGTCGGCGAAGAGGTTGTTGAAGATCAACCCGACGGCCACGGGGGCCACCACGAAGGGAACGAGGACGCCCATCCGCCAGAACGTCCGAGCCCTCAGGTTGGCGTCCAGCACCGCGGCGATGGCGATGGCGAGGACGACCTGCGGAATGGACGAGAGGAGGAAGATGCTGAACGTGTTCCCTACCGCATTCCAGAAGAACGGCTGCGCGAGCACGAACTCGTAGTTCTCCAGCCCCGTGAACTCGCCCTGGCCCCCGATGAGGTTCCAGGTGTGGAGCGAGACCCATGCCGTGTACAGCAGGGGGAACAGGCCCGTGATGGCGAAGAGCAGGAAGAACGGCGAGATGTAGAGGTACGGGGACAGCTTGACGTCCCACTTCGACACCTTCTGGGAGAGGGCCAGCCGCTTGACGCTCCTGTCGCGCGGCGCCCGCTGATGCGTATCGGGAGGAGGTTGGACCCGGTCCGTGACGGCCATCGGCTACAGAGCGCCCACAGCGGTGACGAACTTCTCCCAGGAGGAGGCCGGGTCGTCGGTCTTGTCGACGTCGACGCGGGTCAGGGCCTGCTGCATCGCGTCGTTGATCGCGAAGTACTTGGGGCCCTTGAACGGCGTGACCTCGACGGCGGCGGCGCGGTTGGCGAGGATCTCACCGGTCGGTGCGTCGTTGAAGAACGGGTCGACCTGTCCCTGGAGTTCCTCGCTCTCGAGCGCCTCCACCTGGCTGGGGAACGTGCCCTTCGACTCGAAGGCCTTGATCTGCTGCTCCGGGGCGGTCAGCCATTCGGCGAGCTTCTTGGCTTCGGCCTGGTGTGCGCCCTGGGTGGGAACGGTCAGGTACGAACCGCCCCAGTTGCCACCGCCGCCGGGGAAGACATCAGCGATGTCCCAGCCCTCGACGCCTTCGGCGTTGCCCTCGATGATGCCGAGCATCCAGCCCGGGCAGAGCTTCGTGGCGAAGGCGTCGGACTGGAAGCTCGCCGTCCAGTCGTCCTCCCACTGCGTGAGGTGGGCCGAGAGCCCGTCGGCGACGGACGCCTGCAGGACCTGCTCATAGATGTCCTTGACCTCGGGGTTCTCGGTGGCGATCACCGCGGCGTCGTCGTCCTCATAGGCGTTCTGGACCTGGTTGATCATGCCCTGGTAGGTGGCCCCGGCGGAATCGAACCAGGCCACGCCGTCGCTGGCGGCGACGAACTTCTTGCCCGCATCGAAGTAGTCCTGCCACGAACCGTCGAGCATCTCGGCGACGGACTCCCGGTCGCTCGGCAGTCCGGCCTTCTCGAACAGGTCGGCGCGGTAGCACACGCCCTGCGGCCCGGCGTCGGTGCCGTATCCGATGAGCTGCCCGTCCTCGGTGGTCGCCGCGGCGGTCTTCCAGTCCAGCCAGCGGCCCTCGACGGCGGGGTCGGTGAGGTCGGCGAACTGGTCAGGGAACTCGAGCAGTTCGGGCAGCCAGTCCACCTCGATCGCCTCGATGTCCGAGAGACCGGATCCGGCGGCGAGCCTCGTAGTGAGGTTGTCCCGGGCCTCGTTGGAGGTGGCTGCCTTCTTGTGTTCGAGGGTGACGTTCGGGTTGAGCTGCTCGTATTCCTCGAACAGCTCCTCGTAGCCGAATTCGTTGAACGTGCCGACGGAGAGGGTGACGTCCTCGGTACCGGTTTCGCCGTCGACGCCGGCCTCGCCGGCTCCGCCGGACCCGCAGGCGGTGAGGGCCATGGCCAGGCATGCTGCCGCGGCCGAAAGTGCGGTGATACGTGCTCTGCTGTGCACGGTGACTCCTTTGTCAGCTCGGATACCGCTGCGGGGTGCAGCGGAGTCAAGGTGGAACATCCCGACAGGACCTGCCGGAGGGAATCCGCCTGTGGAGCCGCTTCCTGCGGAGCCGGTCCAGGGCGGTGGCGGCGGCGGTTACGGGGCACCCCGAACCCTGCCGAAGAGAACACAGGAGAGACCGCAGATTCCACCGGCTGATCAGGCACCGTGGGAGCGCTCTCACGCTGTGCACCCATCCTGACTGTGACCTCCGACACTGTCAAGTGGGAGCGCTTCCACGGAGTCGAGATTCCGTGCCGCGGAGTGTATCGCCGCAGGTCAGAGCAGTTGTGCCTACGCACCCGTGATCCGATCGTTACGACGCACCACGTACCGGTGCCCCCGCCGCTAGAGTGGTGGACGACCGATCAGGACCGCGATCAGGAGCAGCCGGGCGATGACGCACGAATCCCTTCCCCCCTGGACCATCTCGCTCGGCGAACTCGACGAGAAGATGGGCGTTGCCATCCTCGAGCAATCAGCCGAACGGGTCGTGGCGACGATGCCCGTGGAAGGCAACCGCCAGTCCTTCGGGCTCCTCCACGGAGGCGCGTCCCTTGCCGTCGGCGAGGCCGTCGGCTCCTGGGCCGCGGTGATCCATGCGTCCACCCTCGGGAAGACCGCCGTCGGAGTGGACGTGTCGGCAACCCACCATCGCAGCGCGCGGGACGGCACGGTCACGATCACGGCGACCCCGATCCACCTCGGCCGGACCCTCACGACGCACGAGGTGCTCCTGACCGACGACGCCGGGCGGCGACTCTGCACGCTCCGCATCACCAACCTCCTCCTCGACAAACCCGCAACCGTGAGTAGCTTTAAGCCATGACTCCAGCGACGCGCACCCTCAGGTTCCGCTCCACCAGGTTCATCGCCCTTGCCGCCGCCGCCTCCGCGGCGCTGCTCGGCGGTTCCGCGGGTCCTGCCGCGGCAGCGCCCAAGGAGCCACTGTCCTATGTGGCCCTCGGTGACTCCTACGCGTCCGGTTTCGGCGCGGGCTCGTACGTCAACGCGTGCGGCCAGTCGCCCCTGGGGTTGCCCGGCATCCTGGACGCCAAGAAGCAGATCGACCTGGTCGCCGACGCCACGTGTGCAGGCGCGAAGGTCGCCACCGAGCCCGGAGGCGCTATCGACCTCCAGGAGCAGCTGGCTGCGCTGTCCGCGGACACCGATCTCGTGACCATCTCGGCCGGCGGCAACGACGCAGGCTTCGGCACCGTGGCAGGGGTCTGCGTCACGCAGCCCACCGAGGTCTGCCAGCAGGTCATCGCGGCCACGAGTGCGACAGCGCTGCCGGTGCTCGCCGCGAACCTCGACGCCCTGTACGACAGCATCCAGGCAGCCGCGCCCAACGCCACCGTCGTCGTCACCGGCTACCCGCACCTGTTCTCGCCCGAATTCGGCAACGCGCTGATTCCCCTGGCGTCGCAGGAGGCGTTCAACCAGGGCACCGACGCCCTGAACGCCCTGATCCGTGAACAGGCAGAAGCGCACGGCTTTCTCTTCGTGGACCTGGTGCCGAGGTTCGAGGGACACGGGATCGGCTCCCCCGACTCATGGATCGTCTCCCAGCTGGGCGCCGTCGACATCCTGCATCCCACGGCCGAAGGCTACAGGTCCGGGTACTACCCGGCCGTGCGGAGCGCGGTCAACTTCGCCCAGCTCCAGCGCTAGGCTGCTGCTGGCGCGTCCTGCCCTGCCCGGGGAAGCCGGCTCCGCCCTCGTGCAGCGGGATGTCCGGACCCGCCCCGGGTTGCCTCGCCGCTAGACTCGACGGGTGACTTCAGAGCTTCCCGCCAAGGTATCCGACATCTTCGATCCCACCCGCTGGCGCGTCGTGGCGGGTTTCGAGGACTTCACGGATCTGACCTACCACCGCCAGGTGGAGCGGGACGGCGCCGCGGTGCGCGACCTCCCCACCGTGCGCATCGCGTTCGACCGCCCGGAGGTCCGCAACGCCTTCCGCCCCGGAACGGTGGATGAGCTGTACCGGGCCCTCGACCACGCCCGCATGACCCCCGACGTCGCGACCGTGCTGCTGACCGGCAACGGTCCCAGTCCGCGGGACGGCGGCCATTCCTTCTGCTCGGGCGGCGACCAGCGCATCCGGGGCCGTGACGGGTACCGGTACGCGGAGGGCGAGACGAAGGAGACCATCGACCCCGCCCGTGCGGGCCGCCTCCACATCCTCGAGGTCCAGAGGCTCATCCGGACCATGCCGAAGGTCGTCATCGCCGTCGTCAACGGCTGGGCGGCCGGTGGCGGACACAGCCTGCACGTCGTCGCGGACCTGACGATCGCCTCGGCCCAGCACGGGAGGTTCAAGCAGACCGATGCCACCGTGGGCAGCTTCGATGCCGGCTACGGCTCCGCGCTCCTGGCACGGCAGATCGGCCAGAAGAAGGCACGCGAGATCTTCTTCCTGGCCCGCGAATACTCCGCACAGGACATGGTGGACATCGGCGCGGTCAACGAGGCGGTCGATCACGCGGAACTGGAGACGACGGCGCTGGCCTACGCCGCCGACATCGCGCGGCAGAGTCCGCAGGCCATCCGCATGCTCAAGTTCGCCTTCAACCTCGCCGACGACGGCCTCGCGGGCCAGCAGGTGTTCGCCGGTGAAGCGACGCGCCTCGCGTACATGACCGACGAGGCCGTGGAGGGCAAGGAGGCGTTCCTCGAGAAACGCGCTCCGGACTGGTCCTCGTTCCCCTACTACTTCTAGGAGACATGTGGAACTCCTCCCCGTGCACACCCCCGAGGGCTTCGACCCCCTCGGTCTGCTGAAGCCCCTCGCCGCCGCGCTGGCAGGCGAGGGCCCCGCCGTCGCACCCCACGTGCTGCCGGACCAGGCCTTCGGCGGCTCGCTGCCGAATGACGAGATCGTCGCCGTCATCAGCACGTCGGGGTCCACCGGCACGCCCAAGCAGACGATGCTCAGCGTCGATGCCCTCGCCGCGTCAGCGATGGGTACGGCCTTCGCCCTGAAGGCGGAGGGCCAATGGCTCCTCACCCTCCCCGTGCACTACGTCGCCGGTTTCCAGGTGCTCGTCCGGTCGCTCTACGCCGGCACGCAGCCCTGGGTCATGGACACCGCCGCGGGTTTCACGCCGGAGGCCTTCACCCAGGCTGCGGCGGAACTGACCGACCGGGTCCGTCTCACCTCCCTGGTCCCCACGCAACTCCACCGGCTGCTGACGGACCCGTCCGCCGAGACGCTCCGGCTCCTGCGCCGTTTCGACGCCATCCTGCTCGGCGGGGCACGGGCCGGGGCACCCCTGCGCGCCCTCGCCCGCAGCCAGGACCTCAAGATCGTCGAGACCTACGGCATGAGCGAGACCTGTGGCGGATGCGTCTACGACGGGACCCCGCTCGAGGGCGTCGAGCTCCGCTCGGTCGCAGGGCGGCTGCGCATCGGCGGGTCCGTCCTCGCCGACGGCTACCTCGATGCCCCCGAGCTCACGGAGGAGAAGTTCGTCTTCAATTCCGGCCAGCGCTGGTTCGTCACGGACGACGCCGGCGACGTGGCCCTCGACGGGTCCGTCACCGTCCACGGGCGCCTGGACGACGTCATCATCACCGGCGCACTCAAGGTGTCGGCCGCGAAGGTCTCCGATGTGATCCAGGCCCTCCCCGGGGTGGAACAGGCGATGGTGCTCGGCATCCGCAGCGAGGAATGGGGCACCGCCGTCGCCGCGGCGATCGTGGGCGACGTCGACGCCGACGTCATCCGGCAGGCGGTCCATGTCGAACTGGGAGCGCACGCCGTGCCCAAGGCCATCGTGAGCCTCGACGCGTTCCCCCTGCTACCCGGCGGCAAGCCCGATCGCCGGACCATCCAGGCGCTCCTCGAACGCGCCTAGGACGTTCGTGGTTCTAAGCACGACCGACCGCCCGACCCGACAAGAAGGAACTCCGTGGCGACTGCCGCTCAATGGCTTGAAGGAGCCCGCCCCCGCACCCTCCCGATGGCCCTCGCGCCCGTGATCATCGGGAGCGCCGCTGCGTTCGGCCTCGGATCCTTCCGGCCCGTCAACGCCGTGCTCGCGGCGGTCGTCTCCGTGCTGCTGCAGGTCGGCGTGAACTACGCGAACGACTACTCCGACGGCATCCGGGGGACGGACGACGAGCGCGTCGGCCCGTTGCGCCTGACGGGGTCGGGCGTCGCGCAGCCGCGGCAGGTCAAGCTCGCCGCCTTCGCATGCTTCGGCCTCGCGATGCTCGCCGGCCTGGCTCTGGTGGTGCTGTCGCAGACCTGGGTGCTGCTCCTCGTCGGCGTGGGCTGCATCGCTGCCGCGTGGGGCTATACCGGCGGAAAGAATCCCTATGGGTATCTCGGCCTGGGCGACCTGTTCGTCTTCGTGTTCTTCGGGCTGGTCGCAACTCTCGGAACCACCTACACGCAGGCGGGCCAGCTCAGCGGGACGGCGTGGATCGGTGCCGTGAGCACCGGCCTGATCGCCGTGGCACTCCTGATGGCCAACAACGTCCGGGACATCCCGACGGACAGCGTCGTCGGGAAGAGGACGCTCGCCGTCCGGCTGGGGGACCCTGCTGCCCGCGTCAGCTACGTCCTGATGCTGGCCGCGGCCATCCTGCTGCCCGTGTTCCTGAGCTACGACTACCCCTGGGTGCTGCTCGTCCTGCTGCTCATCCCGGCCTGCCTGACGCCGAGCCGGCTGATGCTGAAGGGTGATAAGGGCAGGAGCCTGATCCCGGTGCTGAAGCAGACGGGTCTGATCAACCTCGCGTTCAGCATGCTCTTCGCTGCGGGCATCGTCACCACCGTGCTGCTGCGAGGCTGAGCAGCCGCGCTCTGCCGGGGGTCAGGCCGCGTTGCCGCGGGGTCGGCGATCCGCATTGACCCGGGTGTTGGGATCCAGCGAGTCCTCGGCCGCAGCGTCGTCGAGCTCGACGGCGGTGCGGAGCGGCGGGGCACCGGGGGTGAACCGGCGCTGCAGTGTGGCCCCTGCGGCATCCCGGAGCGTGCGGAAGAAGAGGTACGTCACGCACCAGGCGAGGATGGCCGCCACCACCGCGGACAGGAAGAGTCCCAGCCCGAGCAGCACGCACGCCACATAGAACACGACGATGAGCAGCAGGCGGAGGGCGGTGAATTTGAGGAAGGCCACGCTGCAAGTTTACTCGCCTACAATTGGCGCATGCCCCGCCTCCTGCTCTTCGCCGCGATCCTGGGGGTCGCCGTCGTGATCTATGCACTGATCGACTGCGTCATGAGCCGAAAACACGAAGTGCGGAGCATCTCGAAGACCGCGTGGTTCGTCACGATCCTCGTACTGCCGCTCATCGGTGCGGGAATGTGGTTCCTGTTCGGCCGCCCGCGCAGCGAGGGTCCCTCCGGGCCGCGCCGCCCGGCGCCCCGCACGCCGACCGCTCCCGACGACGATCCCGCATTCCTCCAGAACCTCGAGGCCCAGCGCCGGCAGCGGGCCCGCGAGCAGGAAAAACGCCTCCGCGAGAAGGAACAGCGGGAGCGTGATGCCAAGGCCCGCGACGCCTCCGGCGACAGCCGCAAGGACGACAAGCACGACGGCGAGGGCAACGGCGAGGGCAACGACGACGCCGGATCCGGTCCTGCGGGAGTCCACCGCCCCTGACGCGTCCGGAGCCCTGACACCTCGCGCGGCGACGTGTCGGCCCCGACGCCCGCAGCCCCTCCCGGTACGCGAAAGCCTCCAGAGGCGCCCGCGGCCCCTCCCGGCACGCGAAAGCCTCCAGAGGCGTCCGCGGCCCCTCCCGGCATGCGAAAGCCTCTAGCGACGCGCCGGCCCCTCCCGGCACGCGAAAGCCTCCAGAGGCGCACGCAGCCCCTCCCGGCATGCGCGAGCCTCCGCGGCGACGTCGGCCCGCGGCCGCCCTGCGGCACCCTGTCCTCCCGGTACGCGAAAGCCCCGCGGCACGTGCCGCGGGGCTTTCGTATACCGGGGAGGACGGGAGACCCGGCCTAGACCCCGGAGTAGCTGTGGAGGCCGGAGAAGTAGATGTTCACGATCGTGAAGTTGAACACGATGCACAGGTACCCGACGATCGAGAGCCACGCTGCACGTGTCCCGGTCCAGCCGCGCGTAGCCCGCGCGTGCAGGTACCCGGCGTAGACGGTCCAGATCACGAAGGTCCAGACCTCCTTGGTGTCCCAGCCCCAGTAGCGGCCCCACGCCTGCTCCGCCCAGATGGCACCGGCCATGAGGGTGAAGGTCCAACCGACGAAGGCGATGGCGTTGAGGCGGTAGGACAGGTTCTCGAGGCTGAGGGCGGACGGCACCAGGCGGAGGAATTTCGCGGGGTCCGCCTTACCCGCGAGGAGCTTGGCCTCGCGCGAGGTCTGCAGGAGCTGGAGCACGGACATCGAGAACGTGATCGTGAACAGTGCCGAGGACGCGACGGCGATGGATACGTGCACGATCAGCCAGTAGCTCTGCAGGGCCGGGATCAGGCGCGCGACCGGCGTGGGGAACCCGACAGTGGCGGCGCACAGCATGATGACCACGAGTCCCACCACGAAGGAGCCGACGAAGCGCAGGTCCTTGCGGGTGAGGGTGATGAGGAAGATCGCCGCGACGAGGAACGCGCCCGTGGTGCAGAACTCGTACATGTTGCCCCACGGGACGCGGTGCGCGGCGACTCCACGGGTGATGACGGCGGCACCGTGGATGACGGCGGCCAGGACTGTCAGCGAGACGGCGATCCGCGCGGTCCTGCGGCGGGGCCCGGATCCGTACTCCATGGAGTCGTCGGCCGCAGGCGACGTCCTCGCGGCCGCCGTCGTCGAACCCGCCCCACGGGAGCCGACACCGGCGAGGGCACGCGCGGGGCTCGCCTGCTCGCCGGCGAGGCGCGCTTCGAGGGAACCGATGGTCGGGCTCGACTTCACGAGGTCGAGCACGAAGAAGACGAGTGCCACCACGTAGGCGATGGAGGCCAGCAGCATGAAGAGCTCACTGACCTGCCCGAGCTCAGCGTTGACTGGTGCTGTCATGAGTTGTCCTTTGAGTTGTGGTGCGACTGCCCCGCGCCGGCTGCCGACGAGGCGCCGACCTCCTGCTGTCCATTTTCCCCCGCCGCGGCGGACGGCACCAACCAGCGGTCCGCCAGCAGCTTCTCGACGGCCTTGCCCTCGGTCGGCAGTCGGTTGTCCTCGCCGCGCGCGAGGAGCCCGTACTCGACCATGATGCGCCCGTCCGGGTGTTCGCCCGTCCGCACCCAAAGCCTGCGACGGCCGATGAACAGAGACGCGGAGAGGCCGAGCAGCGCGAGGGTCGAGAACACGAGGGCTCCCGTCTCGCCCGGATCGTGGTGGATGTCGAGTGCGACGTAGCGCTTGAGCCCGTCGAAGGTGATCGACCCCTTGCCCTCGGGCAGATCGAAGGTCTGGCCCACGCCGAGCACGATGCCGCCGTCGTCACTGTTCCGGCTGTTGAGCTCGGTGAGGTTCTCGGTATCGAGGACGTAGACGTTCTCCGGCGTGCCGTCGTCCAGCCCCAGGTCCCCGTAGTAGGAGTTCAGGTTGAGCTGCGGGTTGAAGGGGTCCGGGTCGCGCGAGAAGGAGACGCCCTGCTCGTCGACGAAGGCGGTGGGGAGGAAGAAGCCCACGAACCCGAGCTGGTCCGGCTTGGCATCCGGAGCCTTGATGACCATCAGGGAGGTGTAGAGGCCGTCCGACGGAACCGCGACGACGGGGCCCTGCTGGGCGATGTTCCCCTCGCCGTCCCGGACCGTCACCACGGGCGCGTAGCCGTTGCCGACGAGGTACACGTTCGTCCCGCCGATCGTGAGTGGTGCGTTGACCTTGAGGACCTGCTGCGTCTCGTCCTCCCCCGGCCCGTCCTGTGTGGTGACGTTCGCGGTGAAGTCGAGCGGCTGGCCGTAGTGGCTCTCCTGCTCCCGGTCGAAGCGGACGTCGAACGAGTCGAGGCGGAGCGAGTACGGCTCGAGCTGGTCGTCCGAGAAGTTGGAGCCGGGGTTGAAGGTGTCGTAGCCGATGAGGGCGTTGACGAAGCTTTCACCCTCGACGACGACCTTCTGGCCGTTGTAGCCGAAGAGCCCGCCGACGGCGACCGAGACCAGGACACCGATGAGTGAGGTGTGGAAGACGAGGTTGCCGAGCTCCTTCACCAGGCCGCGCTCCGCGCCGACGGACGGACGGTCGGTCTCCGCGTCGCGCAGGTCTACGCGGTAGCCGCGCTTCCGCAGGACGGCGGCGGCCTCCTCGGCGGCGGACGCCGGGGTGAGACCGGCTTCGCGTGCGGTGTGCGCGGGCACCTCGAGCGTCCCGTAGACGGGCAGGCGGGAGAGCCGCTTGGGAGTGCGCGGGGGCTTGGAACGGACGGCCTTGAAGTGGGCGATCGCCCGCGGCACCACGCACCCGATGAGGGAAATGAAGAGCAGGAGGTAGATCGCGGAGAACCAGACCGACGAGTAGACGTCGAACAGCTGGAACCAGTCGAGGACGGGCCCGGTGTCAGGGTTGTCCTGGATGTACCGCGTGACCACGGCGGGATTGGCGGGGCGCTGCGGGAACAGCGAACCGGGAACGGCGGCGACGGCGAGCAGGAGGAGCAGGAACAGCGCGGTGCGCATGCTGGTGAGCTGCGTCCAGGCCCACCGCAGGGTGCCAAGGAACCCGAGTGAGGGCAGCACGACGTCGGACGTCGCGCCCTGGGCGCCTGCCCGTTCCCTCGTGTCCTGCGGAGTGTCCTGCTTCACTGTGCCCTTTCCCTTCGTGTCGGTCCTCGCGTGGCTTGGGTCGTCATGGGTCAGATCGGCAGGACGACGTTGCCGATGAGGAGGTCCTGGAGTTGCGTGATCCAGTAGTTCCAGACGCCGGTCACCATGAGGACTCCGACCAGCACCAGCAGCCCTCCCCCTGCCCGCTGCAGCAGGAGCCGGTGCTTCCGGAAGAAGGCGAGGGCTCCCATGCCGCGCCGCACGCCCAGTGCGATCAGCAGGAACGGCAGGCCCAGGCCCAGGCAGTAGACGAACGTGAGGACGGCGCCCTTCAGGGCCGTCGCATCGTTCCCGGAGATCGCCAGCAGCTGCACGGCCCCCAGTGTCGGACCGATGCACGGAGCCCAGCCCAGTCCGAAGGTCACACCGAGCAAGGGGGCACCCAGGAGCCCCGCGGGCACCTTCGCGTGCACACGGCTCTCGCGCTGGAACCAGGAGATGCCGCCCATGAACACGATGCCCAGCAGGATCACGACGAGGCCGAACACCTGGATGAGCCATCCCTGCGAGACCCTCAGGAACGCTCCGAGCTGGCCGAACAGCGTTCCGTAGGCCATGAAGACGACGGAGAAACCGAGGACGAAGAGCCCGATCCCGGCGAGCATCCTCCCCTTCTTCTGCTTCTCGAGGTCCACTCCCGTCAGTCCCGTGACGTACCCGAGGTATCCCGGGACCAGGGGCAGGACGCAGGGGGACGCGAAGGAGACGAGGCCCGCCAGCAGCGCGACCGGCAGGGCGAGGAGCATGGAGCCGTTGAGGACGGCGTCGGCGAAGGCGTTCCCCGCCACGAGGGGAACGGACACGGTCAGCTGGCCCGCCATCGACAGGGTCATCGGCACGGCGCGGCGACCGCGCTACTCGGCGAGCGCATCGGAGATGAGCGCCTTGAGGGTCCCGCGGTCGGCGAGTCCGAGGATGCGTGCGGAGACCCTGCCCTCGCGATCGAGGACGATCGTGGTGGGAACGGCCTGCGGGGGGACGTACTGCGTCATATCGAGCAGCACCCCGCCGTCCTTGTCCTTAAAACTCTCGTAGGGAATGCCGAAGCTGCGCTCGAAGGCCTCTGCCGTCGCCTGCTCGTCGCGGATGTTCACGCCGTAGAACGCGGCACCCTGGGGTCCGTACTCGTCGTGGAGCGCCACGAGGTCGGGCGCCTCTTCCCGGCAGGGTGCACAGGAGGCGTACCAGAAGTTCAGGACGGTGACCTGGCCGCTCCAGTCGGAACTGGAGACGGAGGTGCCGTCGAACAGGCTGCCGGTCACGTCCACGGGCTCGCCCCGGTCCGCCTCCGCGTACTCGGTGACGGAGCCGTCCCCCGCAATGTAGTTCTTGCCGTCCCCCGCTGCGGCCTGCTGGGCGAGAGGATCCTCAGCGGCGCAGGACGCCACGAGCGAAACCGGCACGCTGAAAGCCAGCACCATACCCAGCTTGAGCAGGAGGCGGCGCTTGGGAGAACGGGCGGTTGTGGTCACGGCTTCTTCCGATGATTTCTACGGCGTGTAGTAATTCTATTACGCGCCAGGGACATTCGCCGCACCGGGCAGCAGGTCGGCGCAGGGCTCCGCGTAGCGCACCCGCCGGATGGCGTCACCCTCGAAGTCGAGGGACGTGACCGACGTGAGCGTGCACTCGCGCTGGCGCGGGTCGTGCCACAGTCGGCGGTGCTCGGCGGCCAACCTCGTCACCCAGATCGGCAACTGGTGGCTGACCAGGATGGCCTCGGGCGGACGATCCGCGGCTTCCTGTCCTGCGAGCTCGACGGCACGGCGTCGGGCATCCTGGACGCCCGCCATCACGCGCTCCACCTGCTGGTGGTAGGGCTCACCCCAGGACGGCTTGAACGGGTTGACGAGGAGCGGCCAGTAGCGCGGCTGGCGGAGCCGGCTCTTGATCTTCGACATACCCTCGAAGCCGTTCTCCGCCTCGATGATGCGCTCATCGGTCGCGATCGGGAGGCCCAGGGCGTCGGCAAGCGGCTGCGCCGTCTCCTGCGCCCGGGTGAGCGGAGACGCCACGAGGTGGACGATATTGGCACCCTCGTCCCGCCGCTGTTCGAAGTAGGCGGCCACCTGCTCGGCCATTCGCCGGCCGAGTTCGGAGAGGTGGAACTCGGGGAGCCTCCCGTAGAGGACCCCCTCGGGGTTGTGGACCTCACCGTGGCGCACCAGGTGGACGGTTGATCTCTGCATGCCTCCAGTTTCCCGCATGGCCCCGCACGACGGCCAATCGGGAATCACGGCCACCGGCCCTCGCCATCGCTTTACTTGAAGGTTTTACCGATCTCTGGAATAAAAGATGCATACGCATGCTTTTGTATCTCGTAAGCATGCGCCACCCACTTCCACTCAGGAGTTCACCATGACTGTCCCCTCAGGCCTCACCACCGGCACCTGGTCCTTCGACCCCGCTCACAGCGAAGTCGGCTTCAGCGTCCGCCACGCAGGCATCAGCAAGGTCCGCGGCTCGTTCAAGGACGTCGACGCGTCCCTCGCGGTGGGCTCCTCGCTCGAGGACTCCCGCATCACGGCCACCATCAGGACCGCCTCCTTCACCTCGGGCGACGAGAACCGCGACGCGCACGTCAAGGGCGCCGACTTCTTCGACGTGGAGCAATTTCCGGAGATGACCTTCGTCTCGACGTCCCACGAGGGCTCGGGCGAGACCTACAGGATCCACGGCGACCTCACCATCCGCGGCATCACCCGGCCCGTCGTCCTGGACGCCGAGTTCAACGGTGTCGCGGTCGATCCCTTCGGTGCCACCCGCGCCGGCATCTCCGCCTCCACCAACATCTCCCGCAAGGACTTCGGCCTGACCTGGAACGCGGCCCTCGAAGCCGGCGGCGTCCTCGTCGGCGACAAGGTGACCATCACCATCGAAGCCGCCTTCGTGGCTTCCGCCGCCGTAACGGTCTGATCGGCCGCCCGGTTTCTCTGCCGAAAGGCACTGCGGCTCCCCGCCGGCGTCGTCCACTGGACGACGCCGGCCGTCGGCGTCGAGCCCTGTTCCCGCCCGGGCCGACGAACTAGGCTGACGAGGACCGCATCCGCGCACGGCGCGTCCAGAGGGACACCCGGCCGGATGGCAGACCACACGACGGGGCCGCGATGAGCACGCAGGACAACCCGCCTTCGGGCCAGGACGACAGGCAGTTCGGGACTCCCCCGGGTTCGACGGGCGGCACGTCCCCGTCCGGGCAGCAGGGAAGCCGGCAGCAGAGCGGCGACAGGGCAGCCTACGGCCAGGTGGGCCATACGGGCCAGACCGGCCAGTACGGCTACCAGGCCGCCCAGCCCTACGCCTACCCCGGCGGAGGTGCGGGCCCGCGGCCGGCGGAGAAGGGTCCCGCTCCGGCGGAGGTCGTGAGGGCCTACTACCTGATCGTGGCCGCCGGCGCCCTCTCGCTCGTCGCGTCGATCATCTCGGCCCTGACCACCGAGGTACCCGACATCGCGGGCGCATCAGTCGGCGTCGGGCTGGGCATCGTGTTCGCGGCGCTCTTCGCCGCCGTGTACGTGGTGCTGGCGGTCTTCATCAGGAAGGGCCACAACTGGGCCCGCATCACCGCGACGGTGCTCGCCGCGCTGAACGTGCTGTCCGTCCTCAGCAGCTTCCTCCTCATGCCACTGGTCGGCCGGGCCGCCGAGCTGAGCGACCAGCCCCTGGCGACGCCGTCAGGACTGTCGCTCGCACTGGCCGTCATCGTCATGCTCCTCGGAGTCGCCCGCGTCGTCCTGACGTATCTCAGGCCCTCGCGGCCCTACTTCGCGCCGCGGCGGCTCGGCTACTGAGCGCGGCCCCGCATCGAGCGGATCATGCCGCGAGCGGGCTACTGGGCGCGGCCCGGCCTCGAGCGGGTCACGCGTCGGGCGGGCTACTGGGCGCGGGAGATCGGGCCGAGGTCCGGCTCCTGCGCCCTCTGCGCGTGGTACGCCAGGATCTGCAGCTCCGTGGACATGTCCACCTTCCGCAGCTGCACGTGCGGCGGCACCTGCAGCACCACCGGCGCGAAGCTGAGGATGCTCGAGATCCCCGCGGCGACGAGCCGGTCGCACAGCTCCTGCGCCACGGACGCCGGCACGGCGAGGACCACCATGTTGGTCCGGGTGCGCTCCAGCACCGTCTCGAGGTCGTCCACGGCGCTGACGCGGAGATACCCCACTTCGGAACCGACCACGAGCTGGTCCGCATCGAAGATCGCGACGATCTCGAAGCCGCGTGAGACGAACCCGGAATAGCCGGCCAGCGCGCGCCCGAGATTACCTGCGCCGAGAATGGCCACGCGCCAGTCCAGCGTGAGCCCGAGGGCGATGGAGATCTGTCGGTTCAGGTACTGCACGTCGTACCCGACCCCGCGCGTGCCGTAGGACCCGAGGTAGGAGAGGTCCTTGCGGAGCATCGGAGAGTTGACACCGGCGGCATCCGCCAGCTCCTCCGACGACACGCGTTCGATGCCCTCGGCCAGCAGGGAGTTGAGCGCCCGCAGATAGATGGTGAGCCGGGCGACGGAGGCCGGCGGAATGTGACGCGCCGAGTCGCCCACGGGGTGAAGGCCTGGCATCTCCGGCGTTGTCACTGTCATCGGCTCCGTTGCTAGCACCGCCGCGCCCGGTGCCGGGGCGGCAGTTCCTGGTGTCCCCCGGCGTCGGGGGCGGAAGTAGAACCACTGTATGCCGACGACGCGGGGCCTCCAAGCCGGGCCCTGCCCGGCAGGACGGTCAGCGCCCGGCAGGCCCGGGCAGGGCGGCCCCTAGGACAGCATCCGGCGCAGCCTCGTCTCGTCGATGGACCAGAAGTCCCGCTGCACGCCGTCGATGAACAGGACGGGCAGTTCCTCGGCGAACCGTTTCCCGAGGGCGGGTGCATCCGTCACGGACAGCTCCCGCCACCCGAGGCCGAGTTCCGCCGTCACCCGCCCCACGACGATGCGCGCGTCCTCGCAGAGGTGGCACTCCGGCCGGGTCAGGAGAACGACGCCGGCACCAGGCGGATCCGCGGGCATTTCCATCCTCCAACCGTACTGCCGCGCCGCAGGGCAGGCACGGAGGGAAAGAACTAGACTCGCATCATGCCGGACGCCGCCCGGGGCACGCAGCCCTCCCAAGAGCCTCCGGCGCCGGCCGAGGGCGAAGCAGCCTTCTTCGATGTCGACAACACGCTGATGCGCGGCGCGAGCCTGTTCCATGTGGCCCGCAAGATGTACCAGCGCAAGGCCTTCACCCTCCGCTTCGCCGCGGGGCTGGCGTGGAAGCAGCTTCGCTTCATCATGCGGGGCGAGACGATGACGGACGTCAATTCGGTCCGCGATGCCGCCCTCGCCTTCGCCATCGGCATCGCCCACGAGGACATCCTCGCCCTCGGCGAGGAGGTGTACGACGAGATGATCGCCTCGAAGATCTGGCCCGGCGCCCGCGCCCTCGCGGAGCAGCACCTGTCCTCGAACCGGCAGGTCTGGCTCGTCACCGGGACGCCCGTCGAGGTCGCCGCGGTCATCTCGAGCCGCCTCGGACTGACCGGCGCCCTCGGCACGGTAGGCGAGGTCGCGGACGGCCTCTACACGGGAAAGCTGGTCGGCGAGTTCCTGCACGGTCCTGCGAAGGCCGCCGCCATCGTGGCGCTGGCGGAGCGCGAGAACCTCGATCTTGCGCGCTGCTGGGGATACAGCGACTCCTACAACGACATCCCGCTGCTGACGGTCGTGGGGCATCCCGTCGCCATCAATCCGGACAGCAAACTCCGCCGCCACGCCCGCGCGAACAACTGGCCCGTCTACGACTTCCGCAGCGGCCGGCGGGCCGCCACGTTCGGCCTGCGCGCGGCCACCGTCGCCGGCTCCATCTACGGACTCTGGCGCGGGTTCTCCCGCTTCAGGGCCCACTGACGCAGCTGCCCCGTCCGTCCGGACAGCCCCGGCAACCCCCTCCGGACAACCCCGGCGGTGCTCCCGGAGCCCCCGGACAACCCCTGGAACGACGACGGCCCGGCTCCCCGCAGGGCGGGGATCCGGGCCGGTCGGCACACTCCGGCTCGAGGCCGGGCGCCTGTCTACTTCTTGTTGCGGCGCTGGTGACGGGTCTTGCGAAGCAGCTTGCGGTGCTTCTTCTTTGCCATACGCTTGCGGCGCTTCTTGATTACTGAACCCATAGAGTCCTCACAAACTGTTGTGTAGCCAGCGCGGATCCAGGCAGGAAGCCAGGAGGCCGGCGCTGTGATGACGAAAGGCGCATGCCTGCTGGCAGTTGCCCGGATGATGCAAAAAGTCGAGCGGGCCTAGGCCCGCCCCAAACGCTCCTTAACAGGGTACATCCGTTTGGAGAACGGACTGGACGGCCCGCCGCTCAGGCGCTCTCGGTCCGCACGTCGACCTGCGCCCGGTGGAGGAACTCCCCCACTGCCGATTCGGGGACCCGGTAGGACCGACCGAACTGGACTGCCGGCAGGTCTCCCGCGTGGACGAGCCTGTACACCGCCATCCGTGAGACACGCATGAGCTCGGCCACCTCCGCGACCGTCAGAAACTGCACATCCGAGAAATTCTTCCCGTCTGCCATCACACCACTATTCCTTTGCATGGAGGCCTGGATCCCGCTCCGGGACCGGCATCGAGAAGGATGCCCGGAGCGACTGCACGGCGTGTCGCCTTGTAGCAAAGGATGATCCGCCTGAGGAATCACTTTAGTGGCTGGTGCAACCAAACGAAAAGGACGCCCGGCACCGGCCCCGCACAGAGGGCCTCAGGAATCGCGACGACGGCGCAACTGCGACAGGAGATCTGCGGCGCGCTCGGCGGCCCTGCCCATGGTCCTGCCGATCTGCGCTCTCGGGGCACCTTGCTCGACCGGGACCTCCGGATCTGCCAGGACCGCAGCGGCGAGGACTCCCGCGTCTGCCGGCGTCGCCTCGGCGACCGCGCGGGACACGCCCTCCGGCACGACATCCGGCACAGCATCCGGTGCCGCGTCCGATCCCGCCTCAGGTACAGCCTCAGGTACAGCGTCCGGACCAGCGTCCGATGCCGTCTCGGGTCCCGCGCCGGACCCGGTTCCTGCGGCGACGCTTCCGCCGGCCGGTTCGGCGGCCCCGGGCTCCGCCACGCGCGGATCGAATTCGGCGAGCCAGTCCCGCACGAGCCCGAGAGGGGCGGTGTCCAGTGAGTAGTAACGCTTCTGACCCTGTGCCCTCATGCTGACCAGCCCTGCCTCCCGGAGGACTTTCAGGTGCTTGGACACCGTCGGCTGGCTCACCTGCAGCTCGACAACGAGCTCCCCCACCGCTTTGTCGCCGTCGCGCAGATGCTTGAGGATCTGCCTGCGCGTTCCTTCGGCGATGACAGCGAATACATCATCGATTCCCATTCGCCCACCCTAGCGATATATACGCCGGACGGCATCCTGATGCCCGGGAGATCAGTCGAACCAGGGGTCCAGCCCGTGGAGCGGGAACACTGCCTTGCGGGTGGCCATCACCGTGCGGTCCAGGTCGTCGTTCGGGTCGTACCCGATCTCCCAGGAGCGCCACCACGGATCGGCGCCGTCGCCCATCAGCGCCGGGGTGTCGATCCCGTGCCGCTCGAGCACGTAGTCCCGCCACGCCGCAGGCACCGGAGTCGATGGCACTATCGCGGCTCCGGCGGCCACGGCGACCAGCAGCGTCCAGGACCGGGGCACCACGCTCGCCAGGGCGTAGCCGCCGCCGCCGGTCGCGATCCACCGCCCGTCGCAGAGCCTGTCCGCCAGCTCCCGCACGCCGAGCATCATCGCGTGCTGTGCGTCGACGCTGACGCGCAGGTTGGTGAGCGGATCCTCCCGGTGGGAGTCGCAGCCGTGCTGGCTGACGATGACATCGGGCGCGAAGGCTGCGGCGAGCTGCGGCACGACGGCGTGGAAGGCCCGCAGCACGGCGGAATCCCCCGCGACCGTCGGCAGCGCGACGTTCACGGCGTAGCCCTCGGCATTCGGTCCGCCCGTCTCGTTGGCGAAGCCGGTCCCGGGGAAGAGACTCATGCCCGTCTCGTGGAGGGAGATCGTCATGACGCGGGGTTCGTCCCAGAAGATGCTCTGGGTTCCGTCGCCGTGGTGGGCGTCGACGTCGATGTAGAGGACGCGCCGGGCGCCGCGGTCGAGCAGGCGCTGGACGGCCGCCGCGGCGTCGTTGTAGATGCAGAAGCCGCTCGCGCGCGACCGGGCCGCGTGGTGCATGCCTCCGCCGAAATTGACCGCCCGCACGACGGAGCCCTGCAGAATCGCGTCGGCGGCGCCCAGCGAACCGCCCGCAAGGCGGGCGCTCGCCTCGTGCATGCCCACGAACGCTGGGGTGTCCTCGGTGCCGAGTCCCCTTCCGGCGTCCGAGCGGTCCGGGTTGCTGCTGACACTGCGGACGGCACTGATGTAATCGGGGCTGTGGACCGTCGCGAGGTCGTCGTCCGAGGCCACGAAGGGTGACGCGACCGTCACGTGGCCGAGGTCGAGCAGGCCGCAGTTCCGCGTGAGGCGGGCGGTGAGGTGCAGCCTCTCCGGGTTCATGGGGTGCTGTCCGCCGAAGTTGTAGGCCAGCATCGATTCGTCCCAGACGACCTGTAGGGGCACCGCTGGCCCTGAATGCGTAGACATCCCTGCAAGGCTACGCGATAGGCGATATTCCGACGATGCATCCGGGTGAGATGCTTTACTACTGCAAGGGACAAGGGATGATTCCGATGCCGCTTCGGCGGGAGGACCAGCGAACGGGGCAGAGCGGGCGGCAATGGTGAATTTCCAGCCACGACGGCTGAAGGACGATCACAACGGGTACTTCAGGCTGTTGGCCTCGATCCGCGACTTCGTCGACTCCTTCGCGAACAGCTCGCCCGCCCGGCTCGCCCTCTTCATCTTCACCGCCGTCATCCTGGTCTTCACGGCACTGCTGAGCCTGCCCATGTCGACCAACAGCGGCACGGTCACCCCCCTCCACGATGCGTTCTTCACAGCGGTGTCCGCCGTCTGCGTCACCGGGCTCACCGTCGTGTCCACGGCGACGCACTGGTCCTTCTTCGGGCAACTGGTGATCCTGCTCGGCATCTTCATCGGCGGCCTCGGCACCCTCACGCTCGCGTCCCTCCTGGCCCTGATCGTCAGCAAGCGCCTCGGGGTCCGGGGGAAGCTGCTGGCGCAGGAGGCCCTGAACAATGCGAGCCGCCTCGGTGAGATCGGCACGCTCCTGCGGATCGTCATCACCACCTCCGTGGTGATCGAGGTGGTGCTCGCCGTCGTCCTGATCCCCCGGTTCATGCTCCTCGGCGAACCGTGGTGGCAGGCGCTCTGGCACGGCATCTTCTACTCCATCTCCGCCTTCAACAACGCAGGCTTCACCCCCCACAGCGACGGACTGGTGCCCTACGAGACGGATCTCTGGATCCTCACCCCCCTCATGGTGGGCGTCTTCCTCGGCAGCCTCGGCTTCCCCGTGGTCATGGTCCTCGTGCAGGTGGGCTACCGGTTCAGGAAGTGGACGCTGCACGCAAAACTCACGGTGTCCGTCTCGCTGATCCTGCTCGTAGCGGGCACCTTCGCGTGGGGATTCCTCGAGTGGGAGAACAGCCGCACGATCGCCGACCTCAGCGTCGCCGACAAGACCATCCATGCCTTCTTCGCCTCGGTCATGACGCGCTCCGGCGGGTTCAACCTCGTGGACCAGAACGACATGAACACGACGACGATGCTCCTGACGGACGCCCTCATGTTCGCGGGCGGCGGGTCCGCGTCGACGGCCGGCGGGATCAAGGTCACCACCATCGCCGTCATGTTCCTCGCTATCGTTGCCGAAGCACGCGGTGACTCCGACGTGCGGGCCTGGGGACGCACCATCCCGCACAGCGTGATGCGCGTCGCCATCTCGGTGATCTTCATGGGCGCCACGCTCGTCCTGGTCGGCAGCGGCCTCATCCTCGCCCTCTCCGACGAACCGCTCGACAAGGTGGTCTTCGAGGTCATCTCCGCGTTCGCGACCGTCGGCCTCAGCACCAACCTGAGCGCCGAACTGCCCCCTGCAGGCAAGTACGTCCTGTCCGCCCTGATGTTCGCCGGGCGCATGGGCACCATCACCCTGGCCTCGGCCCTCGCGCTGAGGCAGCGCAGCACGCTCTACCACTACCCCGACGAGAGGCCGATCATTGGCTGAAAGACCCGCCCACAACGCACCCGTCCTCGTGATCGGACTCGGCCGCTTCGGCGCGGCCACGGCCGAACAACTGGTCCGACAGGGCCGCGAGGTCCTGGCCATCGAGCGGGACCCGCAGCTGGTCCAGAAGTTCGCGGGCATCCTCACGCACGTCGTGGAGGCGGATGCGACGAACATCGACGCACTCCGTCAGCTCGGTGCCCAGGAGTTCTCCGCCGCCGTGGTCGGGGTCGGGACCTCTATCGAGTCCAGTGTGCTCATCGCCGCCAACCTCGTGGACCTCGGCATCGACCACCTGTGGGTCAAGGCCATCACCCCGTCGCACGGCAAGATCCTCAAGCGCATCGGCGCCAACCACGTCATCTATCCCGAGGCGGACGCCGGCCAGCGGGCCGCGCACCTCGTCGGCGGGCGCATGCTCGACTTCATCGAGTTCGACGACGGCTTCGCGATCGTGAAGATGTACCCGCCGAAGGAGACCCAGGGCTTCACGCTCGCCGAGTCGTCCGTGCGCTCGAAGTACGGCGTCACGGTGGTCGGCGTGAAATCACCCGGCGAGGACTTCACCTATGCGCGGCCCGAGACGAAGGTGTCCGGCCGCGACATGCTGATCGTCTCGGGGCACGTGGACCTGCTCGAGCGCTTCGCCGGCCGGCCCTAGCCACGGCCCGTCGGGGTCGGCCGGCGGCCCGGCGGGGTCAGGCCGGCTCCGCCAGCTCGCGGGTGATCTCGGCCGCGCGGGCAGTGGCGGCCTGGGCGCCGTCCGCGATGATGTGTGCCAGCCCGAGCTTGTCGAAGGTCTCGATCGCGCTCTGCGTGGTGCCGTTCGGGCTGGTGACTGCCCGCCGCAGCGCCGAGGCGTCAGCGCCCTCCTCGGCGAGCATGAAGCCTGCCCCGGCGACCGTCTCGCGGGCGATCAGCCCGGCCAGGTCCGGATCGAGTCCGAGCTCCTCGCCTGCCGCGGCCATGGCCTCGGCGAGGTAGAAGGCGTAGGCGGGGCCGGAGCCGCTGACGGCCGACAGCGCGTCGACCTGCTCCTCCGGGATCTCGACGACGGTCCCGGCCGGCCGCAGCAGCTTCCGCGCCTGCGTCATGAGGTCCGGTCCGACGGAGGATCCCGCGGAGATGGACAGCACCCCCCTGCCCAGCCGTGAGGGGGTGTTGGGCATCGACCGGATGACAGGCTGCCCCGCGGGCAGGGCGGCCTCGATCATCGCGATGGACACGGCGGCGGCAACGCTCAGGACCACGGCGGAGGGCTTCAGCGCCGGAGCGACCTCCCGGGCGAGCGGGACGATGCCCACGGGTTTCACCCCCAGGATGACGACGTCGGCGTCCTGGACGGCTGCGGTGTTCGCGCCGTCGACCTCCGAGGTGGCCCGCGCGTCGATCCCGTGGCGGTGCCGGAGTTCCTCCGCCCGCTCGGCGCGCCGCACGGTGGCCGTGACCAGGGCGGGGTCGAGACCGGCTGCCAGGAGCCCGGCCAGGATGGACTCGTTCATGGAGCCGCAGCCGAGGAAGGCGATGCGCTGCGTGGTGTCCGTCGTCATGGCCCCATCCTGCCACGAGCTGTTTCCAGCCCGTTCCCAGCGTTCTGGGTGTTACGGCACAAGGAAGGCGCCTAGTGTTCCAACTACCCCATGAAGGTGCGAGTGATGGGCCGGAATTCCTGATCCGGTCCGGCGTCGGCGGTAGTGGATGATGCCCAACATCCGTTTCCGCCGGCGCCATTCTTCGTGGTTCCGGCCCCTTTGCGCCCGCCGTTGCCGGCGGAACGTCAGTGGCGCAGGTTCATCCGCGCGAAGCGGAGCGTCTCCGCGAGCCATTCCTCGCGCTCGCCCGCCCCGCGGGCCCGGCGCGTGCTGACCTCCACGGCCACCACCCCGTCCCACTCTGCGTCGGCGAGGTGGTTGAGCGCCTCGGCGCACCGCTGCTGGCCCTGGCCCGGGAGCAGGTGCTCGTCCTTGCCGTTCGGCGTGCCGTCCGTCAGGTGCACGTGCGCGAGCCTGTTCCCCAGGGTCCGGATCTCCTCGTAGGAGTCCATCCCGGCGATCGCGGCATGGGAGAAGTCCCACGTGATGCGCTCGTACGGCTCGGGAACGGGGTTCCAGTGCGGCAGGTACGCTTTCGCCTCGCGGCCCCGGACCTTCCACGGGTACATGTTCTCGACGGCGATCTCGACGCCGTACTCGCGGGCGACCCGCGTGATGCCCTCCGGGAACTCCTCGGCATAGCCCGTCTGCCACCGGAACGGGGGATGCGTCACCACGGTCTTCGCCCCCACCTCCGCGGCCATGGCGGCGGAGAGCTCGATCTTCGTCCAGGCCTTGCCCCACACCTGCTGCGTCAACAGGAGGGTCGGTGCGTGGATGGCCAGGATCGGCATCTCGTAGCGCTGGCTGAGCATGCTGAGCTGGTCGGGGTTCTGGCTCACCGAGTTGTTGGTGACCATGACCTCCACGCCGTCGTAGCCGAGGTCCTGTGCGAGCGCGAAGGCGTCGTGGACGGAGAGCGGATAGACGGATGCGCTGGACAGCGCGACCGGGATGCGGCCGTCGGGCTGTGCCACGTCAGGCTCCCCCGGGCAGGGACACACGGCGTGCCGAGTCGAGCTGGACATGGCCCACCCCGACTCCGGGCAGCGGCTCGTCGGCCTCGAACATCTTGGCGTCGAACCGCCGCAGCAGCAGGCCTTCCCGCAGCGCCCAGGGGCAGATGTCCATGGACGGGACGTCGAACAGTTCGAGGGCGCATTCGGCGACGAGCGCACCCGCGAGGACCTGCGGCGCACGGAGTTCGGAGACGCCGTCGAGGTTGATGCGGTCCTTGACGCTCATCGCGGCCAGCCGCTTGGTCCACAGCTTGAGGTCCTCCAGGCGCAGCTCGCGGCGCACGAAGGGCCCGGCGGCCGACGGGGCCGCCCCTGCGATGCGCGCCAGCGAGCGGAAGGTCTTCGAGGTGCCGGCCACGAGGTGGGGGCTGCCGAGGTGGGCGAACTGCGGCACCGCTTCCCGGAGGGTCTCCCGGATGTAGCGGCGCAGTTCCTTCACGCTCTTCGCCGACGGCGGGTCCCCGCGGAGCCAGTCGCGGGTGAGGCGGCCCGCGCCGAGCGGAACGGACAGCGCCACCTCGGGGAGCTCGTCCGTGCCCATCGCCATCTCGAAGGACCCACCGCCGATGTCGAGGTTGAGGATGGACTCGGCGCCCCAGCCGTACCAGCGGCGGACGGCCTGGAAGGTCACCGCGGCTTCCTGGTCCCCGGACAGTTCCTGGAGGTCGACGCCGGTCTCCTCGCGTACGCGCGCGAGGACCTCGCTGCCGTTGCCGGCCTCGCGGATGGCCGAGGTGCAGAACGCGAGGAAGTCCTCGGCGTCGTGCCCGCGCGCGAACTCACGCGCCTCGCCGACGAAGCCCACGAGCTCGTCCTGGCCCTCCCGCGAGATGCTGCCGTGCTCGTCGAGATAGGCCACGAGCTGGAGGGGCTTCTTGTGGGAGGCGAACGGCACGGGACGCCCACCCGGGTGGGCGTCCACGAGCAGCAAATGGACCGTGTTCGACCCTATGTCCAGCACACCTAGCCGCATTGTTCCCGCGCTTCCCGCTCATCCCCCGATATCGTCTGTTGTCCCGCGGCGCTACTTGCCCGCCGCGACCTTGCGCTTCGCAGGCGCCCGGCGCGTGGTCTTCTTCGGGGCCGGGCCCTTGGCACGCTTGTCGGCGAGCATGTCGATCGCCTGTTCACGTGTCAGTTCCTCGATCGCCATGGAGCCGGGCACCGTGATGTTGGTGACGCCGTCCGTGATGTAGGGGCCGAAGCGGCCGTCCTTCACCACGATGGGCTTCTCGCTCACGGGATCGTCCCCGAACTCGGCCAGCGGTGGGGTGACCGTCCTGCCGGCACGCTGCTTGGGCTGCTTGTAGAGTTCCTGCGCCTGCTCGAAGGTGATCGTGAAGATCTCCTCCTCCGAGCCGATGGAGCGGGAGTCGCTGCCCTTCTTCAGGTACGGGCCGAATCGGCCGTTCTGCACCGTGATCTCCTTGCCGTCCTCATCCGTCCCGAGTACGCGCGGCAGGTTCATCAGCTTGAGGGCATCCTCGAGCGTGACCGTGTCCACCGACATGGACTTGAAGAGCGAGCCGGTGCGCGGCTTGACCTTCGCGGGCTTCTTCGGCGGCTTGGGCTTGCCGTTCTTGTAGTACTCGACCGGCTGGCTGGCCAGTTCCTCGGCCGTCTGCTCGGGGATCAGCTCGATCACGTACGGTCCGTAGCGGCCGTCGCGTGCCACGATGGTCCGCCCGGTCTCCGGGTCGGTCCCGAGGACACGCTCCTCCGACGTCGGGGCCTCCATCAGCTCGATCGCCTTCTCGGCGGTCAGCTCGTCCGGCGCGAGGTCCTCGGGCACGTTCGCACGCTGCGGCTCGGTCCCCTCCGGTGCGTCCGGTGGCAGGGGCTTCTCGAGATACGGTCCGAACTTGCCCACGCGCAGCGTGATGCCGTCGGCGATCTCCACCGAGTTGATGCGGCGCGCGTCGATCTCGCCGAGCTCGCTGACGATCGTGTGCAGGCCGGTGTCCTTGCGGTCCCCGTAGTAGAAGTGGTTGAGCCACTCCACACGGCCGGTCTCCCCGCGGGAGATGCGGTCCAGGTCCTCCTCGAGCTCCGCCGTGAAGTCGTAGTCGACGTAGTCGTTGAAGTGCTCCTCGAGCAGGCGTACCACGGAGAAGGCGATCCAGCTCGGCACGAGGGCCTGGCCCCGAGTCCGGACGTAGCCGCGGTCCATGATCGTGGACATCGTCGCGGCGTAGGTCGACGGGCGGCCGATGCCGCGCTCGTCGAGGACCTTCACCAGGGACGCCTCGGTGTAGCGCGGGGGCGGCGACGTCTCGTGGCCGGAGGCCTCGATCGCCGTCGCGCCGAGGGCATCGCCCTGGGCGACGTTGGGCAGGCGCGTACCCTGCGCGTCGTCGTCGGTGCCGTCCTCGTTGCGGTCCGCGTCGCGGCCTTCCTCGTAGGCGGCCATGAAGCCACGGAAGGTGATGACGGTGCCGGATGCGGAGAATTCGGCATCCCGGCCGTCGGCGCTCC
Source organism: Arthrobacter rhamnosi (assembly GCF_054510975.1). Taxonomy (NCBI): domain Bacteria; kingdom Bacillati; phylum Actinomycetota; class Actinomycetes; order Micrococcales; family Micrococcaceae; genus Arthrobacter; species Arthrobacter rhamnosi. The sequence goes on from NZ_JBTNDN010000001.1 coordinate 560,706, forward strand.
TGGCACCGAGGCGCAGCGAGGCCGTCGAGCCCTTGGCATCCGCCATCTGCGAGGCGACGGTCCGCTTCCAGATCAGCTCGTAGAGCCGGAACTCGTCGCCACGCAGGCCCTGCGCCACCTGGGCGGGCGTGCGGAAGGAGTCGCCGGCGGGGCGGATGGCCTCGTGCGCCTCCTGCGCGTTCTTGGCCTTGCCCTTGTAGACGCGGGGAGACCCGGGGACGTACTCCGGGCCGTACAGCTCCGACGCCTGGCGACGGGCGGCGTTGATGGCCTGGTCCGACAGCGCCGACGAATCGGTACGCATGTAGGTGATGTACCCGTTCTCGTACAGCCGCTGCGCCACCTGCATGGTGACCTTCGAGCTGAAGCGCAGCTTGCGGGCCGCCTCCTGCTGCAGGGTCGACGTGGTGAACGGCGCCGCGGGACGGCGCGTGTAGGGCTTGGTCTCCACGGACCGCACGGTGAAGGCGGCGCTCTCCAGCCCGACGGCGAGGGAGCGCGCGGCGTCCTCGTCGAGCCGGACGGCGCTGGCCGCCTTCAGCTCACCGCGGTCGGAGAAGTCCTTGCCGGAGGCGATGCGGCTGCCGTCGACGGCGACGAGCTTCGCGGGGAAGGTGCTGCCCTTCGAGGAATCCTCGGGTGTGAAGGTGCCCGTGAGGTCCCAGTACGACGCCGCGCGGAACGCCATGCGCTCGCGTTCGCGTTCGACGACGAGGCGGGTGGCGACGGACTGCACGCGGCCGGCGGACAGGCCCCGGGCCACCTTGCGCCAGAGGACGGGTGAGATCTCGTACCCGTAGAGCCGGTCGAGGATACGCCGGGTCTCCTGGGCATCGACCATGGGGATGTCGACGTCGCGCAGTTCGCCCATGGCGCGCGTGACGGCTTCCTTGGTGATCTCACCGAACGTCAGCCGGTAGACGGGGACCTTCGGCTTGAGGACCTGCAGCAGGTGCCAGGCGATGGCCTCGCCCTCGCGGTCCGCATCGGTTGCGAGGTAGAGCTCGTCGGCGTCCTTCAGGGCTGCCTTGAGCTCCGCGACGGTCTTCCGCTTCTCGGGGGAGACGACGTAGTACGGCTCGAAATCCTTGTCGAGGTCCACCGCGAACTTGCCGACGGAGGACTTCTTGAGTTCCGCGGGGAGGTCGGAGGGCTGCGGCAGGTCGCGGATGTGCCCCATGGACGCGGCGACCTGGAAGCCCTCGCCGAGGTAGCCCGAGATGCTCTTGATCTTGCTGGGGGACTCAACGATGACGAGCTTCTTGCCGTGCTTCTTGTCCGTGGCCTTGGTCGGCACTTCTCTCCTATATAAGCGGGTGCGATGCCGCAGCAGGAACGCGGATATCCGGTCCGGATCCCGCTGCTGGGCCTCACCTGACAGTATGCGTCATGCGTACCTGCACAAGGGTAACCGCTGGTTTCAGGGCGCAGGAATCAGGAAGCCTTCCCGGATGAGCTGCTCGACGTCGACCAGCAGTGCCGCGGTGAAGGCCGCATCGGGCCTCTCCAGCAGCATGGCGAGGGCGCCCGCGATCTGCCCCGCCGTGAGGTCGCCGTCGCACGCGGAGACGAATCCGGCGAGCTCGGTGCTCAGGAGCGTGGTGCGCCGGAGGCCGGCTCCCTGCCGCAGAAGGATGACTCCGGGGTGCTCGGCACCGGGCCGCTGGTGGCGTTCCTCGGTGACGTCGTCGGCGACGAGCAGGAACTCGTCGGCGATGCCGATGCCCGAGGCGGCCTGCTCGGTGTGGGCGGCCAACCAGTCGCTGCGGCTGACGGCGGCGGCCAGGTGCGGGCCCACGGGCTGCTCGATGTCGTGGGTGATCTCCTCGAGCGTCACGCGGACGAGGTTGCTGGGTGTGCCCGGCCTGCGGAGCCACACCGACCCGAAGCCGATCGCCTCGACGTTCCGGGAGGCGAAGTCGGCCAGGTAGGCGGCGAAGCCGTCCAGGTAGGAGCCGCGGTCACGATTCTCGGCGGCGTCGCGCAGCCACGTCTCGGCGTACTGCACCGGCGTCAGCTGCTCACGCTGGATGATCCAGGCGTCCACGCCGGGAGGGACGAAGCTCCGGATGCGGCGATCCCACGCCGCACCCTCGGTGATCTCCCAGTTGCCGAGCAGTTGCGCGGCACCGCCCGGTGCGAGTATCCCGGGCAGGTCCCGGACCAGAGTCTCGACGATGGCATCCCCTGCCAGTCCCCCGTCACGGTAGGTATAGCCTTCCTCCCCCGTGCGCGGCGTGATCACGAAGGGCGGATTGGAGACCACCAGGTCGAAGTGCTCCCCCTCGACCGGCGCGAGCAGGCTGCCCCGGCGGAGGAGAACCCGGTCCCCGAGCCGCTGGGCGTCGATGTCCAGTGCCGGTGCGTTGAGCAGGAGGTTGAACCGGGCGAACGCGAGGGCGCGGTCGGAGATGTCGGTCGCCGTCACGTGGCGGGCGTGCGCCAGGAGGTGGAAGACCTGGATGCCGCACCCTGTTCCCAGGTCCAGGGCCCGGTCCACCGGCGTCCTCATGACGGTCTGAGCCAGGGTCAGCGACGCCCCTCCGATGCCCAGGACGTGGTCGTGGCGCAGGGCTCCTGGGCGCTGTTCCGCACCGAGGTCGCTCGCCACCCACAGGTTGCCTCCGACGTCCGAGCCGTAGGGACGCAGCTCGACAGCGGCACGCCAGCGCGTGGGGGCCGCTCCCGCATCGCTGCCGGCGGCACCGTCAGCGGTATCTCCGCCGGCTCCCGTGGCGCCTTCCGCGGCGACGCCGTCAGGCCCGGCCCTCTCGATGAGCCTCAGGCGTTCGAGGCCGGGGACGCTGACGCCGGGGAAAGCGGCCCGGAGCCCCTCTTCCGGAACAGTCTCCCCGAGGAGCCACAGCAGCACCGGGATGACCTGCGCGGTCCCGCCTCCACGGAGGAGGCGCCGGCATTCCAGGAGCGCCGGCACCAGCTGGCCCCGGCCGAGTGCGGAGTACGCGGGAGCGCCGAGAAGGGCTTCGACGCCGTCGACGGTGTAGTCGAGGGCAGCCAGGTCCCCGGCGAGCGCCTCGAGCGATGTCAGGTCCGTGCTCGACGGCGCGGACGCGACGTCGTCGTCGAACTCCTGCCGGCCGGCACTTCCGGTGACCGGCATCAGGCAGCGCCTGCTGCCGTGGCCTCGGCCTCGTCGGACTCGCACCCCTGCGGGCAGCGCAGGGTGGCGGGGTCCGCAGCGCACCCGGCGCAGTACAGGGTCAGGTTGCGGCAGGACGGGTTGGAGCAGTTCTCGAACTTGTTCGTGGGTGTCTGGCAGCGCACGCACTTGCCGATCGTCACGGCGTCGTCGCTGAATTCGAGGTGCATGCGCTTGTCGAAGACGTAGAGCGAGCCCTCCCAGAGTCCGCCGTCGCGGTACTTCTCGCCGTAGCGCACGATGCCGCCGTCGAGCTGGTAGACCTCCTGGAAGCCGCGGTTGACCATGAGGCTGGAGAGCACCTCGCAGCGGATGCCGCCCGTGCAGTAGGTCACGACAGGCTTGTCCTTCAGGTCGTCGTACTTGCCGGAGTCCAGTTCGCGGACGAAGTCGTGCGTGGTGCGCACGTCGGGGACCACCGCCCCCTTGAAGCGGCCGATCTGCGCCTCGAGGGCGTTCCGGCCGTCGAAGAAGACGACCTCCTCCCCCTCCGCCCGCTTGGCGTCGACCAGCGCATGCAGCTCCTCGGGCGCGAGGTGCGTGCCGCCGCCCACGACCCCGTTCCCGTCGACCTTCAGCTCACCCGGGGCACCGAAGGAGACGATCTCGTCCCGCACCTTCACGCTCAGCCTCGGGAAGTCGTCCGCGCCGCCGTCGGACCACTTGATCTCCATGCCACGGAACGCCGGGTACTCACGCGTCGTCTTCACGTACTGCTTCACGGCCGAGATCTCGCCGCCCACCGTTCCGTTGATGCCGTCCCTGGAGATGAGGATCCTCCCGCGCAGCCCCCACTTCTCGCAGAGTGCGCGCTGCCACAGGCGGATTGCCTCAGGATCCGGCAGGGGTGAAAAGGCGTAATAAAGGGCAATACGGTTCATCGACACGGCTTAAAGCCTACTTCGCGGCGTCACACGGCCGCCTCCGCGGCTGCAGTCCCTGTGATTCGCGGTCCCCGCGAACTATGGTTCAGCACATGGGCGCACACGCAGATGACGAGCTCCTTCAGACCTGGATCGACGGATGGTCCGCGTGCCGCGGATACGAACCGCATAGGGACGGGCGCAGTACCTCCGTCCTGCTGACCGACCAGCAGAACCGGACGGAGCACTTCCTCTTCGAACCCACCACCGAACGGTTCCTCGAGCTGGCATCCGAGACCCGGCAGGATCCGGGACGGGTGCTGACGGTCGTCACCCGCCGGATGCAGGAGCTCATCGACGCGGCCCAGCCGCTCCACGTGCAGGTCACGGACCGCCAGCAGTCCCTGATGAGTCTCGACATGCGGGGCCAGGACGTCGAGGACCCGCGGGCGCCCGGTGAGGACTTCACCCTCGAGCGCTCCCGTGAGGGCGCCTGCCGCAGCGTGACGGTCCATGCCGGCGGGGAGCTCGCGGCCCGGGGGTCGGTCGCCGTGGTGGGCGAGTACGCGGTCTACGATCGCATCGTCACGGAGGAGGGCTACCGGCGGCGGGGCCTCGGCAGCTACGTCATGCGTGCCCTGACCGCCGCGGTCCTGGAGGACGACATCACCACCGGCCTGCTCATGGCCTCGGCGGACGGCCGCGCCCTGTATGCATTCCTCGGGTGGCAGAATCTCGCCGACGTGTTCGTCATCAGAGGATAAGGACCGTTTCCGCCGTGCATGCGGGATGCGCGATGGGACAATTGCGGCGTGGCTGCGCAGAACTCCCTGATCCCGTTGCTCGGAGGTGGACCCGACCCTGAGCAACTGCTGCACGTCCGCGAGATCCCGGCCCGGGAGGCCGAGCACGCCCCCTGGCCCGAATGGGCGCACCAGGACGTCATCGAGGCGTTCAGGACCCGCGGAGTGGTCGAACCGTGGCGGCACCAGGTGGAGGGGGCCAGGTCCGCCCACGACGGAGCGCACACGATCATCGCGACGGGCACCGCCTCGGGGAAGTCCCTCTGCTACCAGCTTCCGGTCCTCGACGAGATCCACCGCAGCGAACTCGGAAATCGCGCGACCCTCGCACCTAACGGGTCCGTGGCCCTCTACCTCGCGCCCACCAAGGCCCTGGCCGCGGACCAATTGTCCGCCATCAACGCACTGAAACTGCCCACGGTTCGGGCCGAGACGTACGACGGCGACACGGAGTCCGGCGCGCGCCGCTGGATCCGCGACCACGCGAACCTGGTCCTCGCGAACCCGGACATGCTGCACTACGGCATCCTGCCCAACCACACCTGGTGGGCCCGCTTCTTCCGGCGCCTCAAGTACGTGATCATCGACGAAGCCCACAGCTACCGGGGGGTGTTCGGCTCCCACGTCGCCAACCTCCTCCGACGGTTGCGGCGGATCTGCGCGAGCTATGGCGCGAACCCTGTGTTCATCGGGGCCTCGGCGACGTCGGCGGAGCCCGCCGCGTCCTTCGGGCGACTGATCGGCGCCCCGGTGTCCGCCGTCGCCGAGGACAGCTCGCCGCACGGTTCGACGACGGTCGCGTTCTGGGAGCCCCAGCTCACGGGCATGAAGGGCGAGAACGGCGCTCCCACCCGGCGGACCGTCATTGCCGAGACGTCCGACCTGCTCGCGAACCTCGTGTCCTCCCGAGTGAGGACCATCGCGTTCATCAAGTCGCGTCGCGGTGCGGAGAGCATTGCCCAGACCTCCCGGAGGATGCTCGAGGATGTGCACCCGAGCCTCCCGCACCGCATCGCGGCCTACCGGTCCGGATACCTGCCGGAGGAACGCAGGGCGCTCGAAGCTGCGCTGCGGAGCGGGGAACTGCTGGGTGTCGCCAGCACGTCCGCGCTGGAACTCGGCATCGACATCTCCGGCCTCGATGCCGTCCTGGTGGCCGGCTGGCCCGGAACGAGGGCTTCCCTCATGCAGCAGATCGGCCGCGCCGGACGGTCAGGACAGGACGCCCTCGCGGCCTTCGTCGCCAGCGACGACCCGCTGGACACCTACCTGGTGCACCACCCCGAGGCGGTCTTCGACCTCGCCGTCGAGGCGACCGTGTTCGATCCCTCCAATCCCTATGTCCTCGGTCCGCACCTGTGCGCCGCCGCGGCCGAGCTGCCCCTCACCGAGGGGGACCTCGGCCTGTTCGGTGCCACCTCGGAGGATCTGCTCGGCACCCTGTGCGACCAGGGCTTCCTGCGGCGGCGCCCCGCGGGATGGTTCTGGACGCACCCGCAGAGCGCCGCCGCGATGGTCAACCTGCGCGCCGACGGCGGCGGGCCGATCAACATCGTGGAGGCTGATTCCGGGGCGCTGCTCGGGACGATGGACTCGCCCCAGAGCCACTACCAGGCGCATCCGGGCGCGGTATACGTCCATCAGGGGCGGACCTACGTGGTGCAGGAGCTCAACGAGCAGGACCACTGTGCTGTCGTCTCGCGCGCCCATCCCGACTACTACACGCAGGCGCGGGACGTCACGCAGATCGAGGTCATCGGGCGCGACGTCAGCCGACTCTGGGGCGGTGTCCTCGCCAACTTCGGCGATGTGAAGGTCACCACCCAGGTGGTGTCCTTCCAGCGCAAGGCTTTCTCCTCCAACGAGGTCCTGGCCGAGGAGCCGCTCGAACTCGGGGCACGGGACCTCTTCACGAAGAGCGTGTGGTTCGAGATCAGCCCGGAACTCCTCGCGGCGGAAGGCATCCTCGCGGAGGAGCTTCCCGGAGCACTCCATGCGGCGGAGCATGCCGCGATCGGGCTGCTGCCCCTGGTGGCGTCGAGCGACCGGTGGGACATCGGTGGGGTGTCCACGGCCCTGCACGCCGACACGGGGCTGCCGACCATCTTCGTGTACGACGGCCACCCCGGGGGTGCAGGCTTCGCCGAGCGCGGTTTCGAGGCGGCACGGACCTGGCTGTCCGCGACCCGGGACGCGATCGAAGCCTGCGAGTGCGAGTCCGGCTGCCCCTCCTGCGTCCAGTCCCCGAAGTGCGGCAACCGCAACAATCCGCTCAGCAAGGGCGGTGCCGTCGCGGTCCTCTCCCTGATCCTCAAGCAGGCCGCTGGCGCGGCGACCGGAGCCGAGCCGGCACCGGGGACGGACTCCGCCTCCGGGACGGGTTCCGGCTCCCGCGGTGCACCGGCGTCCGGAGCGGCGGCGTCCGGAGCGGCGGCGTCCGGAGCGGCGGCCGGATCCACGGTCGTCACGTCCGGAGTGGCGTCCGAAGTGGCCTCCGGATCCGCCATCGCATTGGGCCGGAAAGCCTAGACCGCCAGGACCAGGAGACGGCGTCATGGAGGACGTCCAGGCCGCGCTGCCGTCGACATCATGGCGGCGGCCCGGCCCGCGCCGCACCCACCGCATCGGGAAGCAGGCCCGCAATGCCGACGGAGACGCGGACCAGGGCGGTTCCCGGACCCGTCTCGCCGATGGTGCAGGCCTGCACAACTGCGCCATGGTGTTCCGCAACTGATCCGGCCGTGGAGCACGGGTCGCCGACCGTGAGTCCCCGGGCAGCGTCCGCTGCGGCCAGTGCGGCGAGATCTGCTGCTGTCGCCGCTTTCGACGCGCCCGATGCGGCCTGCAGCAGCAGGGCCGCGGAGGCGATCAGCAGCAGTGCCAGCATGGCGAGGCCTGCCATCAGCAGCGTCCCGGCCCCGCCCTCGGAGTCGATGGGCGACCCCGCGCTGCCCACGGTCATGCACCTACCCACGGTCCTCCTCCTTCCCCGAGGCGGTCGCAATCAGCTCGATTCCCATCAATTCGACGACAGGCCCATCGACCCGCGCCCTCACCTCCACGGTGGTCCAGCCGGAGCCGAACGCCACGGAAGTGGTCGCGTTGCTTCCTGCAAGCCGCCGGACCGTCTGTTCCACGGACGCACTGCTCTCACCCCGCATGGCCTCGCGTGCTCCTGCCCGTGCTGCTTCCTCCAGCTGCAGCTGGACCGTGCCGATGTGCGCGGTACCGAGCAGGAGCGCGAGCAGGACGACCAGGACGGGAAGGACGACGGCGACCTCGGCGGTGACCGACCCGCGCTGGCCAGGGCGTGCGCGTCCCCTGCCACGGTCCCAGGCGGAAGGCGTCCCGCCGAGACCGCCGGCAGGAACGCGGCGGCGGTGCGGTTCCCATCCCGTCCGTCCCCGCCGCGGCCTGCCCCGGTCCGCACCCATCAGCCGAAGTTCAGCGCAGACGTGATCAGGGACATCAGGAGGCCCTTGACCTCGCCACTGGACAGCACCGCGACGAGCAATGCCGCGAAGGCGACTGCGGCGAGCGTGGCGATGGCGTACTCGGCGGTCGCCATGCCTGCCTCCCCACCGGGCACGTCATCCTGGCGGTGCCGGATGATCCGTGCGTTCGACCGCCGCCGCCGGGCATCAGCCCGACGGGCGGCCCGGTCGCCCACGGGCTCCGGGCGGGGGAAACACCCCTTGCCGTCCTGTCCGAGGACCGGCTCGGGGCTGACCCCATCGACCGGGGACTCGCTGATCGGGCAGAACGATCCGTCATGTCGGGCTTCCGCGGGCACCTGGAACGAGGAACCACCCGGCATCCTTGCGTGTGTTTCCGATGACATGGGAACTCCTTCTGTCGGCGGGGGCGTTGGTCCCCGTGCTGGGAGCGGCAGTCGCCGCAGGAACAACTCTCCCGAGGGGGACGTGCCCGGTGGATTCCCCGGAGGGCTAAGTGGATAACTGCTGGCGGAACTAGAGGGGCAAGAGCCCCAGGACGACGGGCACGACTCCGAGGCAGATGAAGGCAGGTAGCGAACACAGGCCGAGGGGCAGGACGAGTTGCACTCCCAGTGCCGCGGCTTTCCTGTCCACCTCCCGGTTGTGCCGCCGTCTCAGCTGAGCCGCGTGGGCATGCAGGAGCGCCGCGGACGGCGCACCCGTGGACGTGGCGAAGCGAAGGCCCTGCCGGACGTCGTCGACGACCCCACCCTGAACCGTCACTCCACGTCCCCGGCGGAGCCGGGGAGCCCGCTGCTTCCGGGCAGCGGGACGGCTCCTACCGGTCCACCCGTCGTGCCTCACGGCTCTGCCGGCGGAATCCCCTGCGATGTCCCCCGCGGCATCCCATGCGGCATCCCATGCGGCGTCCCATGAAGCGCCGAGGACCCGGGCGGCGTAAACGCGCACCAGGGACGAGCGGATCCGGGGCTCGCAGGTCTCCGCCACGAGGAACAGGGCCTTCTCGACCGAGGCACCCGAGGACAACACGGCGGCCAGCAGGTCGAGGATGAGCGGGGCGTCCCTGATCCCCCGTCGTCCTCCCGGACGTGCGGGTGGCGGGATCCTGGTCCTGACCCGTCCCGATCCGACCATCAGCGTGAGAGCCGCAGCGGCCAGCAACAGGGAGACCAGTGGCCCGGCCATCATGGCGCACCTCCTGCGCGCTGCACCAGGCGCCGGGACCATTCACGTGATGCCACCATCAGGACTGCGCCCGTCATGAGGGCGAGCCGTCCCAGGGCCGAGCCGGCGAGTACCTCGAACGGGTTGATGCCGAGGGCGAAGCCGAGGACCAGGCCGACGACCGGTAGCCAGGCGAGGAGGACGACCGTTGCACGGGGTCCTGCCAGCGCAGTGTCGCGGGCGGAGAGCCCGTCGAGCTGGGCGTCGAGCTGGGCCGCGTAGTGCTCGAGGATCCCCGCCAGCGGCGCCCCGCTGCGCTCTGCAACCTCCAGACAGCCCGCGAGGTCGATCCACAGGCGGTCGACGTGGGCGCTGCTCGAGCCCCTGCGGTGTGTGGCGCTGGAGCCTCCCGCAGCCTGACGGAGGGCATCCGGGACGCTGAGGCCCAGGCCGGCCGCCCGGCGTGCCGTCGCGATCACCGGTAGGGCTGCATCGCCGAAAGCGCTGTGCCGATCTGCATAGACGAGCTCGAGGTCCGCCCACAGGACGTGGGGTGGCCGCCCTGCCCTGAGGAGCCCGGCCAGCTGGTGGACGAACAGCGGCAATTCGTGCAGGTCGGCCGTCCTGGCGCCCGTCGGCCCGAGCCCTGCCCGGACGCCGGCGCCCCGGACACCGGACGCCCCGGCGAGGACCGTACCCGACTGCGGCCTCCTGCCCCGCGGTACCGTCCTGGGGAGTGCGAGCACGATGGAAGCACACGCCAGCAGGCATGCGACGGTCGTCCCGGTCACGGGTCGGGCCCGGTCCAGCCCACCCTGACGGCGAAGCCGCTCCATCCCGCCGCCCGGCGGCAACCCGTACCGGTATCGACCAGGGCGGGCGTCACCGCGAGGTCCTTGCCCGGGCTCAGCTCCACGAGTCCGATGCTTTCAACGCGTCGGCCCCGGGCATCGCGTACGACATGCACCACTACGTCCAGACCGCTGGCCGCATGCAGTGCGAGGGCTTCCGGGGCCAGACCAGCAAGAGCGGCGAGCGCGCTCAGACGGGCCGGGACGGCGTTCGCCGAATTCGCATGCACCGTTCCCCCGCCGCCGTCGTGCCCTGTGTTCATCGCCGACAGCAACTCGCGAACCTCCGCACCGCGGCATTCCCCGACCACCAACCGATCCGGCCTCATCCTCAGCGCCTGCCGCACGAGTTCGGTGAGATCGAGTACGCCCGCCCCCTCGAGGTTGCCGTGACGGGACTGGAGTCCGACGGTGTGCGGGTGGGACGGGTTGAGCTCTGCCGCATCCTCGACCAGCACCACGCGCTCCTGGTGCCCGGCCAGGCCGAGGAGGGTGGAGAGGAGTGTGGTCTTCCCGGTTCCTGTCGCGCCGCTGACGAGGAAATTCAGGCGGTGCCGCATCATCAGCGTCAAGGCCTCCGCCATCGCGGGGGCGACTGTCCCGCCGGCGACGAGCTCCGGAAGGGTGAACACCCGGGGCCTCCGGATCCGGATCGACAGGAGTGTCCCCGCCGTCGAGATCGGCGGGAGGACGGCGTGGATCCGCAGCCCTCCCAGACGCACGTCCACGGCGGGACACCCGTCGTCGAGGCGCCTGCCGCCGGCGGCCACGAGGCGGACGGCGAGCGCGCGCACCTCCTGGTCGGTGTCGAACATGCAGCCGATTCGCCGCAGGCCGGTCGCGCCGTCGACCCACACGTCATCGGGCCCGTTGACGAGGATGTCCGTGATGGTTTCCTCCGCCAGGAGATGCTCGAGCGGCCCCAGTCCCTTGAGCTCGGCACGGACGTGATCGAGCGCGGACAGGGTCCCCTCCGACCCGAGCAGCTTCCCGCTCGATCCCACGGCGTCGGCGAAGGCCGCTCCGGTCGCCGGCACATCTCCGGCAAGAACAGCCCTCCGCACCGACTCGACCATGAAGGCCCCCGATGCCCCGGAGGACGCCGATGCCCCGGGTGCCCCTCCGGGATCCTTGCCCCCTGCCCTGTCGCCGGCCGGCCACCCCGGAGGATCCTGGTAGGCAGGGACACTGCCGAGGGTGGCACGCAGTTGGCGCCGGGTGGGGCCGCCCGGCATGTCGCCGCCCCTCATGCCGTCCGCTCCCTACCCGCCACGGCGCCCCCGACGGCGCCCCCGACGGCACCCGCGACGGCACCCGCGACGGCACCTGCGACGACACCGTCGACCACGGACTGGACGAGCTTCCGCGCCTTCTTCGGCAGGCGGAAATCGAGCATCCTGCTGTCTGCTTCCGCCTGCGCCACTCCCCGCACGAAGGGAAGGTACGGGAGGGGGCCGGCTCGTCCGACGGATTCGGCGACGAACCACGCATCCAGGCGGTCGAGGACCGGACCGCGCAGCACCACCGTCACGGGTGCCGACCCGAGGGCCTGCAGGACGGCGGCAGCTGCGGCGACACTGCGAGGCCGGGCCGGGACGAGGAGGACCAGCCGATCGCACGCAGCCACCAGCGACGGAACGGCGGCACCACTGCTGCCCAGATCGATGAAACTGGTGTCGAAGGCACCCCGCGCAGCTTCGAGGACGACTCCGGCGGACCCCATGCCGTCCCCTGACAGAATCTGGACGGCGCCGGTCGGCGCGGCGTGTGACAGCAGGGAGAAGGTACCGTCCGTCGGCAGCGCCGCCGCGAGCTGCTCGGCACTCAGTGTGCCTCGGATCTCCCCGAGGTCATGCCATCGCACGCCGGGGCGGTCCTCGAGGCCGAGGGCGAGGTCCAGGCCCCCACCCAGGGGATTCCCATCCACCAGCAATGCGGACCCTCCCCCGGCGGCGGCATGGCGGGCGCACCAGAAAGCGAACGTACTGACCCCACATCCGCCGGCGGCCCCGAGGACACCGACCACGGGCCCGGTGGCGGCCGGGTTCAGCAATCGTCCGAGGTGTTCCGCGAGCCAGCCTGCACCCTGGGGCAGGATGACGACGCGGGACGACGGCAGGCCGGCGGCGCTCCCCCATGCCCTCGCTTCATCCCCGGCTCCCCCGACCACGATGACCTCACGCCGGCCGTGCAGCCCTTCAGTGACCTGCTCGCAGCCGACGAGAAGCACCAGTGGATCGAGGGAAAGGGCTTCGGCGAGGACGGGCACGAGCATCGGCGCGACGCCTGCGGCAGCACAGGCCCTCGCCACCTGGTCCTTGACCAGCTGCGAGCCGCCCGCAAGGACCACCGGCCCCCGCCGGGCGTTCAGGGCCCACATCGCCTGCGTCATCGGTCAAGCGTCCTCGGCGGGAGTTCCCTCCGGAGCGGGCACGGCCGCCATGTGGACAACCCTCCCGATTCGAGGAATGACACCCCCACCGCCGACAATGTGCTCATGTACATTGCCGTGGCCTCCGTGCCGTCGAGTCGCGGTGGCAGCGCAGGAATGGCGCTCCAGCAGCTGGACTCCGAGGGCCGGCAGCTCGGGGAGCCCGACGTCGTCGATCACGACGCGTTCGCGGCCGCCGTCGCAGAGGCGGAGACCCGGCGGCCGCGCTGGGTCTGGAGCAGCACGCGCCTCTGGTACCCCGACCTCCTGTCCGCAGGCGTGTCCGTGGACAGGTGCTGGGACCTGTCGCTGACGGGAAACATCCTCGCGCACTCGCCGTCGTGCCGCCCCTCTCCGTACATCGAATCCCTGAGGGCCAGCGCCGGAACGGACGATGGCACGGAGCCTGCCCGTCACCTGCTGCCGCCCCCTGCGGCGCCGAACCAGCACTCGCTGTTCGACGAACCGCAGGAACCGGTGGGCCCCCCGGTGGGCGACGTCGCCGGGCAGTTCAGGGAGCAGCTCGCCGCGGTATCGGGTGCGGGGCCTGGGCGCCTGAATCTCCTCGTCGCCGCGGAATCCGCGGGCTCGCTCATCGCCGCCGAGATGGAGCACTGGGGGCTTCCCTGGCGCCGGGACGTCCATGAGGACCTGCTGGAACGGACCCTCGGACCGCGCCCGCCGGAGGGCTCGAGACCGGCTGAGTTGGAGCGGCTCGCCCAGGAGCTGCGCACCGCCCTGGGTAACCCCTCGCTCAATCCCGATTCACAGCAGGAGGTTCTGCGCGCCCTGCACCGCGCCGGTATCGAGGTCCGGACGACGCGCTCCTGGGAACTCGAGCGGCAGGAGCATCCGGCCATCGAACCGCTCCTCGCCTACAAGAAGCTCTCGCGCCTGCTGACCGCGAACGGCTGGAACTGGCTCGACGCCTGGGTCCGGGACGGCAGGTTCCGGCCCGAGTACGTGGTGGGCGGTGTCGTGTCGGGACGCTGGGCGTCGCGCGGCGGAGGTGCACTGCAGATCCCACGGCAGGTGCGCGACGCCGTCCGGCCCGACGAGGGCCATGTCTTCCTCGTCGCCGACGCGGCGCAGCTCGAGCCGAGGGTTCTGGCAGCCCTCGGGCAGGACGCGGCGCTCGCAGCCGCGGCCCGCGGACAGGACCTCTACCAGGGGATCGCGGACCAGGGGTTCGGCGGCGACCGCGCTCAGGCGAAACTCGCCATGCTCGGCGCGATGTACGGCGCGACGAGCGGCGAATCGGGCAGGCTGATGCCACAGCTGACGCGCGCCTACCCGCGGGCCATCGCCGTCGTGGAATCGGCCGCCCGGGCCGGTGAGGCAGGGGGCGGCGTTTCCAGCTACCTCGGCCGCGGCTGCCCGCCCGCGTCGGAGGAATGGCGAGCGAGGCAGAGGACGACGACGGCGGAGGAGCAGCGCCGGGCGGACGGAGCGGCCCGGGCTCGCGGCCGCTTCACGCGGAACTTCGTGGTCCAGGCCTCGGCGGCGGAATGGGCGCTGTGCTGGCTCGCCGAGATCCGACGGCGGCTGGCCGCAAGCAGCATCCCGGAACCGCGAAGCCGCATCATCTTCTTCCTGCACGATGAAGTGGTGCTGCATGTCCCCGCGCAGCAGGCGGACGAGGCGGGCACCATCCTCGACCTCGCCGCCCGGGCGGCGACGCGGCTGATCTATGGCGACATCCCCATCGAGTTCTCCATCAACACCGTCGCGGTCTCCTCTTACGCGGACGCGAAGTAGTTCGGACTCCGGACCGTTGTCCACATCGTCCGAGGACACTTCGAGCACGGACCGGTCTCCCCGTACGGTGGCAGCACGAGTGCGGGAAGGCGGAGTGCGTGAACGTCCTGAGGATCGATACCGACCGGTACGCGGAAGCAGCAACGCTGGCCTCGGTCGCCGCCCGTGGACTCGCCGACGCCGCGGGTGCGGCGAGTGCGGCACTGGTGCGGACCGCCGGCATGGCCGGGTGGGACGCTCTGGGCGCCGGCTGGGCCGCCTCCTACGACCCGGCGGCCCGCGAGGTCCTGGCCGCGTGCCACGAGCTCGCGCTCGCGTCATCGGACACGTCGCAGGCACTGGCCATCTCGGCGGGAAACTACATCCTCGCGGAGCACGTCGCTTCCGGCGGCATGTCCGCGCTGATTCGCCCGTCGCTTCCGGCGGCGGTCGGGGAAGGAGCCGCTCCGTGCCCGCCGTCCGCCTGTGATGTCAATCCCGGCTGGCCCCCTCCGTGCTGGGACATCGTCGCCGGGATAGCCGGCGTGGCGTGGCCCTCCGGTGATCCGGAACTCCTCCGTTCGGCGGGGATGTCCTGGGCCGTACTCGCCAATGACGTCGACGCGACCCTCGACGGTCCCGCCTCCCAGTCGCACATGCTCCTCGATGGCCTGCTGGCCGAGGATCTCGTGCTCCTCCGGACGAGGAGTGCGGTGCTCCAGAGCTGCGGCCGTCGTGTTGCCGAGGCGTCGAGGGACATCGCCACCGGGTGCGCGTCGCTCGCCGCCGCCGTCGAGCAGGCGCACCAGGAGCTGATCGACGAGACCCGGTCGTTCACCCTGGAGTGTGCGGCGCTGGCGGCCGTCGGAACCGCGCTGAGCTTCGCCACGCTCGGTGGTTCGGCCGCGATCACCGCCCTGGTCGGTGCGGCCCGCACCGCGCAGATGGTGGCCCGGGTACATCAGGTCCTCGCACGGCTGAGCGCGCTCGCGCGCACCGTGCCGGTCGTTGCCGCGCGGCTACCCGGAGCGGCGAGGCTGGTCACGGGGCTGCAGGGCGCACGGGCGCCGGCCCTTCTCCGGTCCGTCCGGTCCGCCCGACAGGCGCTCGGATCGGCGCCGAGCGCGGGAACCGCAACGGGTCGCCCGTCCCGCCTCGCGCCGGCCGTGCGCATCCTCCGGCCCCTCGGAGCGGCCGGGCTCCGCGGACTCGATTCGACGGCTGTCTCCGTCGCTCTGTCGAGTCCTGCCGTTCTGGCGCGGAACGTCCTGTCCTACCAGGTGCGGCGCGCCGTGCTCGGACCCGGGGCGGTCAGGGGTAGCGGGGCGGATCAGGCCCTGGCGGTGCTGCGGAGTTCCCGCTTCGGTGCCTCGCCCGTCGTACCCGCAGCCGAGGCGGCCCTCAGGGCGAAGGGCCGGGTCGACACGGTCACCGGCCTGGCTGCCCTTTCGGGTTCCCTCAGGGACCGGTACTCCCCCGGTCGCATCCGGATCCCGGCGGCCGGATTCCAGGGTCCCGGCCGGCTCACAGGGGTGCGGGGATCTCCCGGGACCGGTCCCAGGCGCGCGTCCAGCCGAGCCCATCGAACATCGCGTCCAGCAGCATCGCCGTGAAGCCCCAGATCACGGCTTCCGGCACCAGGAAGGCAGGGGTCCTGCTGACGAATCCGTCGCGCCGGACCACGGCGGTCCTGCGGTGCTCCGGGTCGAGGAGGGTGCTCACGGGAGCCCGGAAGACCAGCTCTGACTCCGCCGTATCGACGGCATGGATCGGCGACTGCTCGGCCCACCACCCGAGCACCGGCGTGACCATGAAATTGCTGACGGGAAGCCCCACCTCCGGCAGCAGGCCCAGGATCTCGATGCCGTCCGGATCCACGCCTGTCTCCTCCCAGGCTTCGCGCAAGGCCGCCGCGCCCTCATCCGCGTCACCCGGGTCGATGGTGCCGCCGGGGAAGGCGACCTGGCCGGGGTGGTTGGACAGCGAGCCGGCGCGCATCACGAACAGGATGTCCAGGTCGCGACCGGGGACGTCGTCGGGACCGGGATGCTCAGGATCTCGCGTGGAGGGTTCGCCGTCGCGCGGACCGACCAGGATGAGGACCGCCGCACGCCGGGCCCGTGCGGGATCGAGCCGTGCGAACTGCCAGCCGGTCGGGCGCACCAGGGCGGCGTCGGGGCGATCCATGGACTTCGCCCACGCCGCCAGTTCGTCGTACACCGTCACGGCAGGACCGGTTCCGCGGGCGCGCCCCGGACCAGGGTGGGCCGGAGGCTAGGCACCCAGACCGTACCCGGCCTCGCGGAGCTCCGCACGGGTCCGTCCGGCTCGCATCAGCTCCACCAGTTCCTCGCGCCCGGGAGCCAGCTCGTACTTGAGCAGCTTCGCCGCCTTCATCGGATCCACCTCACCCTCCCCGAAGGACGGACACAGCGCGGCGACGGGGCACACCCCGCACGCGGGCTTCTTGGCATGGCAGATCCGACGCCCATGGAAGATGACCTGGTGCGACAGCATGGTCCAGTCCTTGCGCTCGAACAGGGCACCGACCTCGCGTTCCACCGTGACGGGGTCCTCCGACGCCGTCCAGCGGAACCGCCGGGACAGTCGCCCGAAGTGGGTGTCCACCGTGATGCCCGGGACACCGAAGGCATTACCCAGGACGACGTTCGCGGTCTTCCGCCCGACACCGGGAAGGGTCACCAGGTCCTCGAGCCGTCCCGGGACCTCGCCGTCGAAATCGTCGACCAGGCGCCGGGAGAGTGCGAGGAGGCTGTTGGCCTTCGCGCGGTAAAACCCCGTGGGGCGGATGATCTCCTGCAGCTCGAGTTCCTGGGCCTCGGACATCGCACGGGCGTCGGGGTATCGCTCGAACAGCGCAGGGGTGGTGAGATTGACCCGGACGTCGGTGGTCTGCGCGGAGAGCACGGTCGCCACCAGGAGTTCGAAGGCGTTGCGGAAGTCGAGCTCGGCCACCGCGTACGGGTACGTCTCGCCGAGGACCCGACCGATCTTCCGGGCCCGGCGCTTCAGGGCGACGGGCGATTCCTCCTCGGGCTTCGCTTTCCTGCCTGCCACTCGCGGATCTCCTCTCGGTGGTGCTTCTCGTACCACTGGGCACCAGTGGCAGGCGTCAGTCGCGGGGAGCGCGCTCGATGTTGCGCAGGTCCCGCAGGATGCCCACGGCCCCCGTGCGCTTGTCCTGCACCAGGAACTCGTTGCCGCGATCCTCGATACCCACTTCCCAGTCGCCTGGCTGGAGGGTGAAGACCTGGCGGCCCGTCTGCTCGTCGAAGACGGGTCGGGACGAGCCGACAGCGAACCAGAAGGCCTCGACGACCGGCTCCTCGTCGGTGGACCGGGTCGCGGTGATGGTCTCCTGACGCCGTTCCTCCGCACCGGGAGCGGCGGAGGTGGAGGCAGCGGGGGCGGAGGTGGAGCCGCCGTGGACGACATCCTGGATGCGCGTTCCGCCGACGGTGTCCGTGGGCTGGAACTGGACGGCGTCGGAGGAACGGTCCGGAGACGAGTGCTCGTCCTGCGTCCTCTGCACACCGTTCTCCTCGTCAGTACCGATGGCGTGGGTTCCGCTCTCCACATGACGCGGCGCATGCTCGGAGGTGGACGCGGAGGTGGACGCGGAGGTGGACGCGGAGGTGGACGTCGAACTGTTCCCGGACCCCTCGCGCTCCATACCCGACTGGCCCGAGGCCGCGGCCCCGGCGCCCACTGCCCCGGCTCCGCCCGCACCGTACAGCCCTGCTCCGTTCTGCCGGACCGCTGCAGCCGCAGGGTTCACCCCGGCAGGATCGGACTCGGTGCGGGACGTGATTCCGGCCGGGCCGGCCTTCGCTTCAGCGGCGGGCTTCGCCGGCTTGGGCGGGCGGGGGCGCGCCGCGGTGATGGGGCGCGCCACAGCATGTGCCGGGGCCTCGGGCCGGCCCGCGAAGTCGTTCCGGAAGACGGGGAGGAACGGCCCGACGACGGTGGCGGCCAGCATGAGCAGGGAGCCGATCAGCGCCAGCAGTGGCCCTGGATGGAACGCGGTGACGGTCTGGAGGAAGAAGTATGTCGCCGCGAGGACCGCGGAGACCGACGCGAACTGATCGACCGACAGGGACCCCACTCGCAGGCCGGAACTGCCCAGGCGCCGCCCGGCGAGCAGGGCCAGGGCGATCACGGGCAGCAGGATGCCGATTCCTATGAAGAAGAGCGGGACGCTGTTCCAGAAGTTCGCGTACAGCACCCTGCCGTCGGTGAAAGGCAGCAGCGTACCGATGAAGGCGATCACGACACCGCCGCCGAAGACGAGTTCACGCAGGGTGAAGGGACCGAGCGCGGCAGAGCTCGGACCGTCAGACGTCGGTCCGGCAGAAGTCGGACCGGCAGAAGTCGGACCGGCAGAGCTACTGGCCGATGCCTGTCCAGCCGTCCGGCCCGCGACCTTTCCAACCTCCTGACCTGCCTCGTGACCTGCGGGCTGTCCCGCCGTCCCTGCCGCGAGGGGTGAAGCACCGGAGGCGCTCGCGCCCGTCCCTGGAGCCGATCCGTCCGTACCGGGCGAGGAGCCCTGTCCCGACGTCGACGGTTCAGGGCGTATCGTGCGCTGCCCCTCGGATGCTTCGGTCATCTCTTACTCCCGTTTCTAGCGCTGGTCACCCGCGGCCCACTTTCGAGCGGCGGGTGTCGATTACCTTCTTCCACCCTAGCCACCGGCACCCGCCTTCTCCACCAACCCCGGGGTCGTGGCCTCCCGCCACTCACCGCACAATCGCCGCAACTCGGCTAGCTCCTGTGACGCCGGGCACACGCTGCGCACAGAACTCGATAGTGTTCCCCTAGAGCACGTGGCGGTGCGGCGAGTCGTCGCCGCACCCTGCGTCCCGTCCGTTCCACACGACGTCACAAAGGGGTAGACCATGAGCGCCGAACGACAAGGCGACGCCTTCGAGAACCTGCTGCATGAGGAACGCCGTTTCCCGCCCAGCGAGGAATTCGCTGAGAACGCCGTCGCGCAGCCGTCACTCTACGACGAGGCGCGGGAGCAGGGAACGGAGTTCTGGGCCCGGCAGGCCAGGAACCTCCTCACCTGGGACTCCGATTTCACGCAGACGCTCGACTGGTCGGACGCACCGTTCGCCAAATGGTTCGTCGGCGGCACCGTCAACGCGGCGTACAACGCGCTGGACCGGCACGTCGAGGCGGGACTCGGGGACCGCGTGGCCATCCACTTCGAGGGCGAGCCCGGCGACACCCGCACCATCACGTACGCGGAGCTGACCCGGGAGGTCAAGAAGGCGGCGAATGCCTTCGAGTCCCTCGGCGTGCAGAAGGGTGACCGCGTGGCGGTCTACCTGCCCATGATCCCCGAGGCCGTCGTCACGATGCTCGCCTGCGCCCGGATCGGCGCCGTCCACTCCGTGGTCTTCGGCGGCTTCTCGGCGGACGCCCTCCGCAGCCGCATCGACGACGCCGAGGCCAAGATCGTCGTGACCTCGGACGGCACCTACCGCCGCGGCAAGCCCAGTCCGCTCAAGCCCGCCGTCGACGGCGCCCTCGAGAAGGAGGGGCATACCATCACCAGCGTGGTGGTCGTACGGCGCAACAACGAGCCGGTCCAGTGGACCGAGGGACGCGACCTGTGGTGGCACGACGTCGTCGACACGGCCTCGGACGAGCACACGGCCGTGGCGCACGACGCCGAGCACCCCCTGTTCATCCTCTACACCTCGGGCACCACGGGGAAGCCGAAGGGCATCCTCCACACGACCGGCGGCTTCCTCACGCAGACCGCCTTCACCCACCTGAACACCTTCGACCTGCGCCCCGAGACGGACGTCTTCTGGTGCACGGCGGACATCGGCTGGGTGACCGGGCACAGCTACGTCGCCTATGCACCCCTCGTGAACGGCGCGACACAGCTGATGTACGAGGGGACGCCGGACACGCCGCACCAGGGCCGCTGGTGGGAGCTCATCGAGAAGTACAAGGTCAGTATCCTCTACACGGCGCCGACGGCCATCCGCACCTTCATGAAGTGGGGCCGCGACATCCCCAAGAAGTACGACCTGTCCTCCATCCGCGTCCTCGGATCCGTCGGGGAACCGATCAACCCCGAGGCGTGGATGTGGTATCGGGAGGTCATCGGCGGAGGCAAGGCTCCCATCGTGGACACCTGGTGGCAGACGGAGACCGGCGCCCACATGATCGCGCCCATGCCGGGCGTGACCGCGACCAAGCCCGGTTCGGCGCAGGTCGCCGTGCCGGGGATCGCCGTCGACGTCGTCGACGAGATGGGCGAATCCGTGCCCAACGGGTCCGGCGGCTACCTGGTCATCCGGGAGCCGTGGCCGGCCATGCTCCGCGGCATCTGGGGTGACCCCGAGCGCTTCAAGGAGACCTACTGGGCCCGCTTCGACGACATGTACTTCGCAGGGGACGGCGCCAAGAAGGACGAGGACGGGGACATCTGGCTCCTCGGGCGGGTCGACGACGTCATGAACATCTCGGGCCACCGCCTGTCCACCACGGAGATCGAGTCCGCGCTGGTGAGCCACCCGTCCGTGGCGGAGGCCGCCGTCGTCGGGGCCAGTGACGAGACGACGGGCGAGGCGGTGGTGGCGTTCGTCATCCTGCGCGGTTCGGCCAAGGACGACGACGACATCGTGACCACCCTGCGCAACCATGTGGGCAAGGAGATCGGGCCCATCGCCAAGCCGCGGAACATCCTGGTGGTCCCCGAACTGCCGAAGACGCGCAGCGGGAAGATCATGCGTCGCCTGCTCAAGGACGTCGCCGAGGGCCGCGAGGTGGGCGATGCCACGACCCTGTCCGATCCGACGATCATGCAGCAGATCGCGGTCTCGCTCCGCAAGTAGGGGTTCGGCCGGGCCCGGGACCCGGGCGGAAGGCGTGGACCTGAGGCCCGCAACGAGGAAGGACCCCCGCACCTGCGGGGGTCCTTCCTCGTTGCGGCGGGACGACGCCCGACGAAATTGAGCGGCATCGTGCGGTGGAGCGGTCAGCCGATGGTGGCGTCCACGGTGACCTCGATGTTGCCGCGGGTCGCGTTGGAGTACGGGCATACCTGGTGCGCCTGCTCGACGAGCTGGTTCGCGGTCTCCTGGTCCACTCCGCCGATCTCGGCGTGCAGGGCGACGGCCAGCTGGAACGCGCCGCCGTCGCTCGCGTTGATGCTCACCTCGGCGGTGACCGCCGTGTCGCTGATCCTCGCCTTGCTGCGGCTCGCGACGAGCTTCAGTGCGCTGTGGAAGCAGGCCGCGTAGCCGGCGGCGAAGAGCTGCTCGGGGTTCGTCGCACCGCCGGTGCCACCCATCTCCTTCGGGACCGCCAGGTCGACGACGAGCTCCCCGTCGTCGGTGCGTGCCTTGCCGTTGCGTCCGTCGCCGCTTGCCGTTGCCACTGCGGTGTAAAGAGCACCCATGCTGTCGATCCTTCCGTTCCGGGGCCGGACTGGCACCCTCACTACGGGTAGACTAACTAGTAACTCTACTTCCTCCAAATCCTGGGCATCCCGCCTCGAACCTCCAATGGAGCATGATGAACGCGCAGCTTCCCGTCCGCGAGCGCATCCTCGCCTCGGCCACCCGACTGTTCGACACCACCAGCATCCGCTCGGTCAGCGCCGACAGGGTCATCTCCGACGCCGGCACCACCAAGGTGACGTTCTACCGGCATTTCCGGTCGAAGGACCACCTCGTGGTCGCGTACCTGGACAGCCAGCTCGAGCAGCTGGAGACCGTCGTGACGCGGGAACGGATGGACCGGGACGCGTGCGCCGTGCTGCTCCGTCTCGCCGCCGTCAACGGCACCGCCGCCTGCCGGCCGGGCTTCCGCGGGTGCACCTTCATCAATGCGGCGGCGGAGTACCCGGCGGACGGCAACCCGGTCCGGGACGCCGTCGAACGCTACCGGACATGGCTGCACGGCGTGGTCGCCGAACTCCTGGCCGAGCTGGAGGCGGACCAGCCCGACGTCGTCGCGGACCAGCTCATCATGCTGCGGGACGGAGCGATGGTGCACGGCTTCATGGGTGATGCGTCCGCCGTGACCCGGTCCCTCGTGACCGCCGGGCGCGCCATCGTCGCCGCCCACGTCCGCACGCCCCTTCCCGACTGACGCACGTGGTCCCCGCCTGACGCGGAGGCATCCCAGTGTCCATCTCCCCGCGTCCGTCTCCCCGGCGTCCGGGAGGCCGCGACCGGCGCTGCCGGCGGGAGCGCGGTACCGCCGGTGTGACGTTCGTCCGAAAAGATGGCCCGGGCCCGGGGGCAAGAGGACAATTTCAGCGTGTCCACAACCCTGCAGCAGCCCCCCGTATCGAATCCGCGCATGGCCCGCCGCGTCGCCGGAGCCTCCTTCGTCGGAACCGCCCTCGAGTCCTACGACTTCTACGTGTTCGGCACGGCCGCCGCACTCGTCTTCAACACCGTCTTCTTCACCGAGCAGGATCCGCTCGCCGGCACGCTGTCGGCCTTCCTGGTCTTCGCGATGGGGTTCGTCGCTCGCCCCCTCGGCGCCATCCTGTTCGGGCATCTCGGTGACCGGATCGGCCGCAAGCGCACCCTGATCTGGACCATCACCCTGATGGGACTGGCCACGGGCGCCGTCGGACTGCTGCCGGACTACACCACCATCGGCGTCTGGGCCCCGATCATCCTCACCGTGCTCCGACTGCTGCAGGGCCTCTCGCTCGGCGGCGAGTGGGGCGGTTCCATCCTCATCGCCACCGAGCACGCCGAACCGCGCAAGCGCGCGCTGTACGCCTCCATCCCACAGCTCGGCTCCCCCGTCGGCACCATGCTGATCTCCGCGATCTTCCTCGTCCTTGCCGTCGTCGCCCCCGATGTCATGGCCTCGTGGGGCTGGCGTATCCCGTTCCTGCTCGCCTTCCCGTTCCTCGCCGTCGCGATCTACCTCCGGCTCGCCATCGATGAGACGCCCGTCTTCCAGGAGGCGGACCGCCGGCACGCGCTTCCCCGCGCCCCCTTCCTCGAGGTCCTGAAGTCCCAGCCCGTCGCCATCGTGGTCGCCATCGCCTCCGCGGTGCTGGGAATCGGTTCCTACTTCCTGATGGTCACGTACACGCAGGCCTACGGCACACAGACCCTCGGACTGTCGCAGGAGACCGTCCTGAACGCCGCCCTCGTGGGATCCGTCCTCCAGCTCGCCACCATCCCCGCCTTCGGCTACCTGGCCATGCGCATCGGCTCCGCGAAGGTCGTGGCCGGCGGCGCGCTGGGCACGGCCCTGATTGCCTTCCCCCTCTACTGGGTCATCAGCATCGCGACCGAGCCGATGTACATCGCCGCGATCATCCTTGGCGGCATCCTCCCGACCGCCAGCTGGGCCGCCCTCGGCGGGCTCATGGCGGACATCTTCCGGCCGGCGACGGCGTTCACCGCCCTGTCCTTCGCCTACAGCATCGCCGCCATCGTGGCGGGCTTCGTGCCGTCGATCACGCAGCGGTTGGGGATCGCGACGGGCGGTGCCTGGTGGCACCCCGGCGTCGTCCTGGCGGTCCTGAGCCTCGTGACCGTAGCCGGAGCGCTGGGCGCGGTGGTCCTGCGCGCTCGATCGGCGGATCCCGTACCCGCCGCGCACAGTGCGGCATAGTTAGGGCATGAGCCCGGCACGCACACCCAGCATCCTCGTGATCAACGGACCGAACCTGAACCTGCTCGGCAGCCGGGAACCGGCCGTGTACGGGACGGCGACGCTCGACGACGTCGTCCGCCTCGCAGCGGACACCGCACGGAAGCGCGGGTGCGCCACCACCGCGATGCAGTCGAACCACGAGGGCGAGATCATCGACGCCATCCATGCCGCGCGCTCGACGTCGGAGGGGATCGTCATCAACGCCGGGGCCTTCACGCATACCTCGATCGCCATCCGCGACGCCCTCGCCGGCGTCGGCCTGCCGGTGGTGGAGGTCCACATCAGCAATGTGCACCGGCGCGAGGAGTTCCGGCACCACTCGTACATCTCCGCCGTGGCCGACGCGGTGATCGTCGGCGCCGGCATCGACGGCTATCGCCTCGCGGTGGACCACCTGGCGGCACGCCTCACCGCCCGCCCTGCCGCCGCGGACGCCGCACCGTTGCCAGAAAGTTAGCCGGTCGCCGGCCGATCGGGCGGCGACCGCCCTGCGCATAGGGCACGATGGTGCTATGACGGACATCACCCCGGCCGGCAGCATGACCGACCTGACCGACGACCCCGACGCACCCCTGCTGGAGGTGCGCAACCTGGCGGTCAGCTTCCGTACCACCGGCGGTGAGGTGAAGGCGGTCGAGGATGCCAGCTTCACCCTTCGGCGCGGCAGCGCCCTCGCGATCGTCGGCGAATCCGGGTCCGGCAAGTCGACGACGGCGATGGCGTGCATCGGCCTCCTGCCCGGGAACGGCAGGGTGACCTCCGGCAGCATCCTCTTCGAGGGCCAGGACCTCGTGACCCTGCCGGAAGCGAGGATGCGCTCGATCCGCGGCAGGGCGATCGGCCTCGTGCCGCAGGACCCGATGTCCAACCTCAACCCGGTGACGAAGATCGGCACGCAGGTCGCCGAGACGCTCCTCGTCCACGGCATGGCCACCAAGAAGAACGTCAAGCAGCGCGTCATCGAGGTGCTGTCGGCTGCCGGTCTGCCCGACGCCGGCGAGCGTGCCAAGCAGTACCCGCACGAGTTCTCGGGCGGGATGCGCCAGCGGGCGCTCATTGCTATCGGCCTCGCCTGCCAGCCCCGGCTCCTCATCGCCGACGAGCCGACGTCGGCCCTGGACGTCACGGTGCAGCGCACCATCCTCGACCAGATCGAGACGATGACGGACCAGCTCGGCACGTCGGTGCTCCTCATCACCCATGACCTCGGGCTCGCCGCCGAGCGCGCCTCGCAGCTCGTGGTCATGCACCGCGGACGCGTCGTGGAAACCGGCCCCGCCGACCAGCTGCTCAACGATCCGCAGCACCCCTACACACAGTCGCTCGTCCGCGCTGCTCCGAGCGTCGCTGCCGTCCGCCTGCGCCCCGGCGCCTTCACGGCGGATGCCGCCACCCGGCGGAAACTCGCCGAGGAAGTATTCGCGGAGCACGAGGCCGGGCACGGGACCCCGGACCCCGGGCACACGGCGCCTCCCGCAGGGCCGCTTCCCTCCGCAGGCGGCGCCCATGCCGCGACGTCGTCCGCCGACCGGCCCGCCTCCTCTGCGGAGCATGCGGCCGCCCCTCAGAACATCGTGGAGATCCGGGACCTCACGAAGGTCTACAAGCGCCGCGGCAGCAAGGACGACTTCTACGCCGCGAAGAACGTCACGCTCGATGTCCCGCGCGGGCAGACCGTGGCGATCGTCGGGGAATCGGGGTCGGGCAAGACCACCACGGCACGCATGCTGCTCAAGCTCATCGAGCCCACATCCGGCACCATGACCTTCGACGGCATGGACGTCGCCACCCTCGACAAGACGCAGCTCAACGACTTCCGCCAGCGCGTGCAGCCCATCTTCCAGGACCCCTACTCCTCCCTGAACCCCATGTTCACGATCGAGCGCATCGTCGAGGAACCCCTCAACGCCTACAAGCGCGGATCGAAAAAGGAACGCTCGGCACGGGTCCGCGAGCTCATGGATCAGGTCTCCCTCCCCCAGAACGCCCTCCGCCGCTACCCGGCGGAGCTCTCCGGCGGGCAGCGGCAGCGTGTCGCGATCGCGCGGGCGCTCGCCCTGCAGCCCGAACTGATCGTCTGCGACGAGCCGGTCTCCGCCCTCGACGTCCTGGTCCAGGCCCAGATCCTCAAGCTCCTCGGCGACCTGCAGTCCGAGCTGGGCCTGAGCTACCTGTTCATCTCGCACGACCTCGCGGTGGTGCGCCTCATCTCAGACTACGTCTGCGTGATGAAGGACGGCGAGTTGGTGGAAGCCGCCAGCTCCGAGGAGGTCTTCCAGAACCCCCGCCACCCGTACACACGCCGGCTGCTGGCCTCCATCCCGGGCAATGAGCTCAACATCGACGAGGACCTCGCGTCCTAGCGTCCGTTCCCGCCTGATCCCCGGGGATCGGGTTGCCGTCCCGGCGGCACGTGGGATGCCCCCTGGTGCCGCTGCCTGTACGGGGGGCCGATGGGCGCATAGATTGGCCGCACACGACGACGCGGAGGAACCATGGGCGAGCAGGTCACCAGAGCGGGACGAACGACGGCGGTCTCGGGGTGGCCGGCGCTGCGCGTCGGGGACTGGCAGGACACGCAGGCAACGCTGCACATGTGGCTGCAGGTGGTGGGCAAGGTCCGGATGGCGCGCGCGCCCCTGGTCAACCACTGGTGGCAGGTGCCGCTCTACGTGACGCCACGCGGGCTCGGCACCTCACCGATCCCTTACCGGGACGGCATGTTCGACATCGAGGTCGACGTCGTGGCGCACCGGCTGGTGGTGCGCAGCAGCTCCGGTGAGGACCGCAGCGTACCCCTCGAACCGCAGTCGGTGGCGGAGTTCCACGCGCGGACCATGACCGCGCTGTCCGACCTGGGCATCGAGGCGCCCATCCGGCCCGTCCCGACCGAGGTGGATCCGGCCGTGCCCTTCGCGGAGGACCACCACCACGCGTCCTACGACGCGGCGGCGGTCACGGCGTTCTGGCGGCAGCTCATCCAGGCGGAGCGGGTCCTCACGCGCTTCCGTGCGGAGTTCCTCGGCAAGGTGAGCCCCGTGCACTTCTTCTGGGGCGCCATGGACCTCGCGTGCACACGTTTCACCGGCCGTCCCGCCCCGACCCATCCCGGTGGCGCCCCGAACTGCGCCGACTGGGTCATGGAGGAGGGGTACTCGCATGAGCTCTCGAGCTGCGGATTCTGGCCGGGCGGTGGCGAGGAAGGCGCCTTCTACTCCTACGCCTACCCGGAGCCGGAGGGGTACCGCGACGCCGTCATCGACGTCGACGGCGCCTACTACAGCACCGAGTTCCGCCAGTTCCTGCTGCCCTACGAGGCCGTGCGCGGCGCAGCGGATCCGGACGCCACGCTCCTCCGATTCCTGCGGGGTACCTACCGGGCTGCGGCGACCGCGGGCGACTGGGATCCCGCCCTCCTCATCGACCCGCACCGGCTGGACAGGCATGCCCGCTGACGGGAGCGGCGGGCCGGGCAGCTCCCGGCGGACCCCTTTGACGGAAACGGCCACCGATCCGGAGATCGGTGGCCGCCGGTGGCTGGTGCTACTTCCTGCGGGTTTTCGGGTCGAGGGCCTCGCGCAGTGACTCGCCCAGCAGGGTGAAGCCCAGCGCCGTGATGACGATGCACGCACCTGGGAGGAAGGCCAGCTGCGGCGCGACCCCGAGCTCCGCCTGCGCGTAGGTGAGCATGCGGCCCCACTCGGCGGTCTGCGGCAGCCCGCCACCGAGGCCGAGGAAGGCCAGCGCTGCGGCGTCGATCACGGCGGTGGCGAGGCTGAGGGTGGCCTGCACGATCACGGGACCCATGCTGTTGGGCAACAGGTGGCTCATGGTGATCGTCCGGCGGCTGAGGCCCAGGGTCTGCGCAGCCAGGATGTAGTCGGCGCCCCGCTGGGACAGCATCGTGGAGCGCAGGAGCCGCGCGAAGATGGGGATCTGCGAGACGCCGATGGCGATCATGATCGCATAGGTGCTCTGGCCCAGCACCGCAGCGATGCTGACGGCGAGGAGGAGGCTGGGTACGGACAGCAGGATGTCCACGAACCGCATGATCGCGCTGTCGACCCAGCCGCCGAGGCCCCCGGCGAGGACGCCCAGCAGCATGCCGCCCGCGAGACCGAGCGCCGTCGAGACGACGCCGATCAGCAGCGATGCCCGGGCGCCCCAGATGAGCTTGCTGAGGACGTCTCCGCCGAATCGGTCCAGGCCCAGCGGGAACCCGTCGATCTCGCCCGGTCCCGGGATGGTGGTGGGAGTGATCGAAGTGCGCCCAGGGAGCTCGTCGCCGCCGTAGGGCGCGAGGATCGGCGCAAGGATGGCCACGAGCAGGAAGAGCCCGATGACGACGGCGCCCACGATGGCCTGCGGGTTCCGGCGCAGCCGGAGGTAGGCGTCCTTCCACAGGCCGGTGCCGCGCCCGGTGTCGATGGCGGGATCGTTCGGGGCCACGGAACCGCCGGCGGCGGGGGGCAGGATGGTACTCATTGCACACGCACCCTCGGGTCGATGACGGAGTAGGAGAGGTCGACGATCAGGTTGATCAGCGCGTAGAGGATCGCGATGAAGATGATGAAGCCCTGGAGGACCGGGTAGTCGAGCCCGAAGATGGCGTCCCGCAGGAACCGGCCGATCCCGTTGAAGGCGAAGACCGTCTCGGTCAGCACGGCGCCCGAGATGAGCAGGCCCAGCTGGAGGCCGATGGTCGTGACGACCGGGAGCATCGCGTTCCGCAGGATGAAGCTACCCCGGATGGTGCTCTCCCTGAGTCCCTTGGCGCGGGCCGTCCGCACATAGTCCGCGTTCTGCACCTCGAGGACCGAGGCGCGTGTGATGCGGACGATGATCGCGAGCGGGATGGTGCCGAGGGCCAGCCCGGGGAGGATGAGGTGCAGGAAGGCATCCCAGGCGGCGTCGTACTCACCGGTCAGCAGGCCGTCCAGGACATAGAACTGCGTGTAGTGCGTGGCATCCATCCGGGGGTCCTGCCGACCGTCCGGGGGCAGGAGCGACCACTGGATCGCGAACAGGTACTTGAGGATGAACGCGAGAAAGAAGACCGGCACCGTGATGCCGATCAGGCTGAGGACCACCGAGCTGTGGTCGATGAGCCGGCCATTGTGCCGCGCCGCCAGGTATCCGAGCGGGACGCCGACGCCGATGGCGAAGATGAGGGCGACGACCGTGAGTTCGAGCGTCGCGGGGAAGCGGGTGGCGAACTCCTCGAGCACGGGGCGCCCGGTGTTGATCGAGACCCCGAAGTCCCCCTGGAGCAGCTTGCCCATGTATGTCAGGTACTGGGTGATCAGAGGGCGGTCGAACCCGTACAGCTCGTTGATCCGGGCGATGGCTTCCGGGGTGGCCTTCTCACCGAGCAGGGCGGTGGCCGGGCCGCCCGGGAGATTGCGTACCCACAGGAACAGCAGGATGGACAGGCCGAGCAGGGTGGGAATGAGCAGGGCTAGCCGCTTACCGATGACGCGTAACACTGGGGGATCCTTCCGGGTGGACCGGGATGCCGGGCGGGGGTAGGACAGCGCGGGCCGGCCACCGGGATCAGTGGCCGGCCCGCGCTGTGTGGTGCTGCTACTCGCTCAGCTCGATGTCCGTGAAGACCTCGTCGTTGACGGGGCTCGCCGGGTAGGAGGTGACGCGCGGCGCGAACGCCAGCGAGGGAGCCGGGTGGGCCAGCGGGATGGCCGGGTTGAACTCGGCGATCTGCTCGTTGATCTCCTTGTACTTCTCCGTCTGCTCCTCGCGGTCGCTCATGCCGCGGGCCTCGTCGAGGGCCGCGAACAGCTCCGGGTTGTCGAAGCCGAACTCGAGCTTCTCCTGGCCGAAGAAGACGCCGATGAAGTTGTCGGTGTCGTTGTAGTCGCCGGTCCAGCCGAGCAGGTGCAGGCCGTGGTCGGGTGTCGCCTGGACCTGGTTCAGGTAGTCGGGCGACCAGGCGGCGGGAGCGGGCTTGACCGTGATGCCGACGTCCGCCAGCTGGGCCTGCAGGTTGGTGAAGACCTGCTCCGGTGTCGGCATGTACGGACGGGAGACGTTCGTCGGGTAGTTGAACGTCACCTCGAAGCCGTCGGGGTAGCCCGCCTCGGCGAGCAGTTCCTTGGCGCGCTCGGGGTCGAAGTCGTACGTCGTGACGTCCTCGTTGTAGCCGTCGACGACCTCGGGGATGAACTGCGTGGCGACCTTGGTGCCCTCGGGCAGGGTCTGCGCGACGAGGGCATCCTTGTCGATCGCGTGGGCGATGGCCTCGCGGACCTTCGGGTCCTTGAGCTCGGGGACGGCCTGGTTCATGCCCAGGTAGAGGATGGTGAACGGATCGCGCGCGGTGATGTTGTAGCCGGCGTCCTTGAGGGACTGTGTGTCGGCGGGAGCGACGAGGTCGTAGCCGTCGATGTCGCCGGCCTCGAGCGCCTGGCGGCGTGCCTGGGGATCGTCGATGATCCGGAAGATCGTCTTGGTGATCTGGCCCTTGTCGCCCCAGTAGTCGTCGTAGATCGAGATCTCGAGCTGCTGGCCGACGTCCCACGAATCGAACTTGAACGGGCCCGTCCCCACGGGGTGGCCGAGGGCGTATTCGCTCAGGGACGGTGCTTCGGCCGTGCCGCCGATCTCGTCGGCCTTGTACTCCTCGAGCGCGGTCGGGCTCTGCATCCCGAAGGCCGGCAGGGACAGTGCCGGAATGAATCCGGCGAACGGCTTGGCGAGGTTGACCGTGACTTCGTTGTCTCCGTTGGCCTCGCAGGACTTGTACACGGCCTTCTCCGGGCTGTCGGCGAAGCCGCGGAACAGAGACCCGTAATAGTACGACGTCGACTCGGCCTGCTGGATGCCGGTCCAGTTGTACCAGCGGTCGAAGTTGAAGCAGACGGCTTCGGCGTTGAAGGGCGTGCCGTCGTGGAAGGTGACGCCTTCCTTGAGCTGGAAGACGGTGGACAGGCCGTCCTCGGCGGTCTCCCAGGACTCCGCGAGCAGCGGGGCGGGATCGGCCGTGCCGGGCTCCACACCGACGAGGCCCTCGAAGATCTGGCGGCTGACGCGGAAGGATTCCCCGTCGCTGGCGAACGCGGGGTCGAGGGACTTGGGATCCGATGACGCGGCGAAGACGAAGGTGGAGTCGACGGCGGCCTCGCCCTCGGTGCCGGTGTTCTCCTCGCGCTGGCTCTGCACGCAGCCGGTGAGGAGGAGTGCGGCGATGGAGAAACCGGCGGTGAGCGCAGCGCGTTTTCTCGCGAATCCTGCGCCTCGCACGGAAGTGCCTTTGTTAGACATGTGTTGCTCCCTGGTGAACGAGTGATTCCTACCGGATCTACCGGCAGCCATGGGGACCACAGCGGCGAGCGCGCTGATCCGTGTGACGAGCCTAACTTCCGGGAAGCCCGCGGACGGCATTTCCCGGCCCTTAGTGGTTACGATTTGGCATCGCGCGGAAGGAATCGGACCAGCGATACGGGTCCGTAACATCCCAGAAACCGGAGGACCGACGACGGAAACGGCCGCGGCAACATCGGTGCGCTATCGCGGTGTCACCGGGTCCGGACGCGCAGGGCCGTCCGTAGCATGGGAGCCCTATCCCCGTGTGCACTGCCCGGCCGAGACGGAGTCGCTCAGTCCTGCGGCACTCTCGGCGACCGGGCGCAGCTCCTCGAGCGAGAGTGCGTAGCCGACGGGGGCGTCCGCCGTGGACTTGGCGAACACGACGCCGGCCACGCGGCCCTGCAGGTCGAGCAGCGGTCCGCCCGAGTTCCCCTGCTGCACGTTCGCGGCCAGGCTGTAGACCTGGAGGGGCTGGGGGTCCGCACCGTAGATGTTGTTCACGAGCACGGGCGAGAGGCCCTGGACGCTGGCGGGCTGGATCCGGTAGGGCCCGCCGGCCGGATACCCCGCGAAGGCGGCCGTTGTCCCATTGGCCAGTTCGTCGCCGAGCGGCAGCGGGGCCGCCTCGAGGTCGTCGACGGCGATCACGGCGATGTCGCGCGCCATGTCGAGCTGCACCACCCGGCCCGGTAGGGCGCCCCCGCCGGGCACCTCGACGACGGGCTCGTTCACCCCGGCGACGACGTGGGCGTTCGTGATGACCCTGCCAGGAGCGACGACGAAACCCGATCCCGTCTGGTTCTGGCCGCACTGGTAGGCCGTGCCGGTGATGCGGACCACGGAGGCGGCCGCAGCGGCCAGTTCGGGAGTGTCCACCGATGCGTCCGGTACCTGCGCGGGCACGGGTGCGACGCCCGCGAGCAGCGTGGGGATGCCGTCGTCGACGGCGATCGTCCGCAGCTGCGCCATCCACGACCGTACCGGGCCTGGTGTCGCCGTATCGATTCCGCGGATCACCTGCGAGGACGAGAGCTGCTGGGACACCAACGGGACGCCGAGGGTCCCCACGCTGAAGGCGAGCATGGAGAGGACGAGCGCGGCGACCACGACGTTCACCACGCCGCCGAGGAGGCGGTCGACGAGTCGCAGCGGCGGGAAGTCGGACCAGCGGCGGATGGACGCGCCGAGCGCAGAACCGACCGCCTGGCCCACGAGGACGAGGACGATCACCGTCGCGATGACGGCGATCAGCCGCCAGGGATTGTCCGGCACCCATTCGCTGACGAGGGGGATCGCGAAGAACGCGGCGACCGCACCCGCGACGAAACCCGCGATGCCCCCGAGCGTGACGAGGAACCCCTTCCGGATCCCGCTCACGAGGTACCCGAGGAGGATCACCGCCAGGATGACGTCGAAGAGGGTGAACCCCGCGAGATTCAGTTCCGGCACGTCTATTCTCCCCTGGCTATGGCCGACGGAAGGTTGCCCACCTCCGGCACTGCGAGCGATTCTAGCCGCGAAGCATGGGAGCACGGTGGGAAGGAGAGGTGCGCCAGCGGGAATGGAGCGGGAATACAGGCCTCCGGAGCGCGTATCTGTCGTCACATCCGCTCCAGTACGGCAAGATGGAGAGGAGAATACAGCGCGGACCGCCGCATCGAGACGCATCAGAGAGCATCAGGAGAATTCATGGATATCGAGGTACTGCGCCGGGCGCCCCTCTTCGCATCATTGGGAGACGATGTCTTCGCCGCACTCACCGACGAGTTGATCGAAGTGGACCTCCCCCGCGGCTCGTCGGTGTTCCGTGAGGGTGACCAGGGCGACCAGCTGTACTTCATCGTCTCCGGCAAGATCAAGCTGGGCCGCACCGCCCAGGACGGCCGCGAGAACCTCCTCGCGATCCTCGGCCCCGGCGAGTTGTTCGGCGAGATGGCCCTGTTCGACCCGAGCCCGCGCACCGCGACCGCCACCGCGGTCTCGGAGACACGCCTGGCCGGCCTCAAGAACGAGAACCTCCGCACGCTGCTCGAGACCCGTCCCGAGGTCTCGGCCCAGCTGCTGCAGGCGCTCGCCCGACGGCTGCGCCGCACCAACGAGTCGCTCGCCGACCTCGTGTTCTCCGACGTTCCCGGCCGTGTGGCGAAGGCCCTGCTCGACCTCGCGGACCGCTTCGGCCGGCCCGCCACCGACGGGATCCTCGTCGCCCATGAGCTCACCCAGGAGGAACTGGCCCAGCTCGTCGGCGCTTCCCGCGAGACGGTCAACAAGGCCCTTGCCGAGTTCGTGCAGCGCGGCTGGCTCCGCCTGGAGGCCCGCGCCGTCGTCATCCTCGACATCCAGCGGCTGCGCCAGCGCAGCCGCTGATTTCGAGAGGACGAAGAAAGGCACCTGCCCGCAAGCAGGTGCCTTTCTTCGTCGTGGCTGGGTGTCCGCTGGTCCGGTGAGGCCCGAGGAGACTGAAGTGACCGCCCCGGGGCGCGAAGAGCGGTCTTCTCTGCCGCCTCGACGGCAGAGAAGTCGGTCGGTCAGCGGCCCCGCTGGACCGAGCCGCCCTCGCTGAGCTTCGGACATTCGACCTGCAGCACGAGGTCACCGTCGTGCTCGGCGAGCTGCGGGTAGTAGATCTTCACGGGACGCTTGTGCGAGAGGTAGGCGATGCAGCCGCGCGAGGAGCCGATCTTCTCGAGGATGATCTCGACCGCCGGCACCGCGAGCTCGCTGAGCGTGCGACCCACGGTGTTCGCCTGGCCCACCTCGTCGCCGAGCCTCGTCGTGTCCCGGTTCGCGATCTCCTGCGCAGCCCAGCGCCACTGGCCCCAGACGCCCTTGCTCTCGAGGATGCTGGGCTCCTGGTTCACGGGCTGCGCCGCCGCGAAATAGTGCGTGTCGAAGCGGCGGTGGGCGAAATCAGGGGTGAGCCAGTGCGAGAGCGGCTTGATGAGGTCCGTGCGGACGCCCAGGCCGCGGCGGGCAAGGATCTCCGAGAAGCGGCTCTCCCCCTCGTTGATGGCCGCCCGGGCCTTCATCCATTCCTTGGCCTGGGTGCCCTCCACCATCGACGAGGCGTCGGGCCCGGCAAGGAGCACGCCCGTCTCCTCGAACAGCTCGCGGATGGCGCAGAGTACGTGCCGCCGGGCAACCCGGTGGTCCTCGACGCCGAGGGTCTTCGCCCACATCGACGGCGTGGGCCCGAACCACGGGAGGTCGTCGTCGTCGGACTCCTCGATGCTCCCGCCCGGGAACCCGATGACGCCGAGCGGCGACTGACCCCGGCGGTAGGAGAGATACGTCTCCGTGCCGATCGCGGTGTCACGCAGGAGGACCACCGACGACGCCGGCCGGGCCTTCAGGGGCGTGCGCTCCCCGTGTTCGATCCAGCTCTCCGCTGCCGTGCGCTGGTCGGGGTGCACGGGGAAGAGCCTGGTGCTGACGCGGTCCACGGCCTAGACGAACTCCGCGAGGAGTTCGACCTCCACGGGTGAGTCGAGGGGAAGGACGGCGACACCTACGGCGGAGCGGGCATGGACACCGGCATCGCCGAGGACGGCTCCGAGCAGGTCGGATGCGCCGTTGATGACCGCGGGCTGCCCGGTGAACGAGGGGTCGGACGCCACGAAGCCCACGACCTTCACGATGCGGGTGATGCGGTCGAGGTCCCCGATCTGGCTCTTGATCGCCGCCAGCGCGTTGACCGCGCAGGTAGCGGCGAGGGAGGCCGCCGTCTCGGCGTCGACACCGCCTTCGGCCGCGCCGACCTTGCCCGAAGCTGGGAGTTTGCCCTTAATGAACGGCAGCTGGCCGGACGTGTACACGTAGCTGCCGGTGACGACCGCGGGGACGTAGGAGGCGACCGGCGGAGCCACCTCGGGGAGCGTGATCCCGAGGTCCGCGAGGCGTGCCTCGACCGCCGAAACCGCTGTATTCCCAGCTGTATTTCCAGCAGACACCGCTAGTTCTTCTCCCTCTTGAGGTACGCGACGAGGCCGTTGCCGTCCGGCCCGGGGACCACCTGCACGAGCTCCCACCCATCATCGCCCCACTGGTCGAGGATCTGCTTCGTTGCGTGGATGATGAGCGGAATCGTAGAGTACTCCCATTTCTTCATGGGGAAAGCCTATCGCGTGCTTGTAAACTGGAATAATGGCTGCGCGCAAATCACCCCTGTTCGACACGGCAACCACCTTCGGCAGGATCATGGCATTCCTCGGGATCAGCGGGCTCGCCGGCGTGCTCGCCGCGGGCCTGCTCGTACCCGTGGCTGCCGCCGCGGGGACGGGAGCCTCCGCCTCCATCCAGTTCTTCGAGGAACTCCCGGCTGAGCTGGAGCGCGAGGCGCTCGCCCAGCCCACCAAGATCGTGGCGACCGACGGGTCCCTCATCGCGACCCTCTACGAGGAGAACCGCCAGCCGGTGACGCTCGACCAGGTGTCGCCGACCATGCGCGACGCGCTGATCTCCATCGAGGACTACCGCTACTACGAGCACGGCGGCGTGGACCTCGAGGGCATCCTCGGCGCGATCGCCAGCAACGTCTCGAGCGGTACGCAGCGCGGCGCGTCGACCATCACGCAGCAGTTCGTCAACAACGTCCTGATCGACACCGCCCGCCAGAACGGCGGGACGCTCACGCTCAGTGGTGGCGGAAAGACCGTGGGCGACAAGCTCCGCGAGATGAAGCTCGCCATCGCTGTGGAGAAGGAGCTCAGCAAGGACGAGATCCTCGAGGGCTACCTCAACATCGTGCCCTTCAGCGGCACCACCTACGGCGTCCAGGCTGCCTCGAAGTACTTCTTCGACGTCGACGCCAAGGACCTCAACATCCAGCAGAGCGCGCTGCTCGCCGGTCTGGTCAACGGCCCGAGCGCCTACAGCCCCGAGTCCAACCCGGAGGGAGCGCTGCAGCGCCGCAACATCGTCATCGACGCCATGCTGACCCGCGGCAAGATCACGCAGGAGCAGCACGATGCCGCTATCGCAACGGACCTCGAGCTGAACATCACCCCGACCCTGAGCGGCTGCGTCGGTGCCGCGCAGGCCCCCTACTTCTGCGACTACGTCACGCACCTCATCATGAACGACCCCGCCTACGGCGATACCGCGGAGGACCGCGAGAAGGTGCTGTTCCGCTCGGGCCTGACGATCAAGACCACGCTCGACTCCCGGGTGCAGGCCGCGGCGCAGACCGCCGTCACCGAGACGGCCAATCCGGACACCACGGACGGCAAGGTGGGGCACACGATGATCAGCCTCGACCCGAAGACCGGCAACATCCTGTCCATGGCGCAGAACACCCGGTACAACCCCGAAGCGGGCCAGGGCAACACGGTGCTGAACTTCAACGTGGACCAGTTCGACGGCGGGGACCCGTCGAAGAGCCTCGGCGGCGGCGGCGGGTTCCAGCCGGGCTCGACCTACAAGCCGTTCACCGTTGCGGCGTGGGTGGAGGACGGGAGGAGCCTGAACCAGGTCCTCGACGGAACCAAGAAGACTTACCGCCAGTTCGACGAGTGGAAGGCCAGCTGCGCGCAGGGCGGGAAATTCCTGATCCAGGAGGAGGACGGCTACACGCCGCAGAACTACGGTGACATCAACTACCGCTTCACGACCGTCCTGGACGGTCTCGCCCAGTCGCTGAACACCCTGACGATGGCCAGTGCCCGGCAGCTGGACCTCTGCAGGATCCGCGACATCGCCTACAGCCTCGGCGTCCACCAGGCGAAGAGCTCCGAGGGCGAGGAAGCGAAGTTCGGTTTTCAGCCGTCGGCCCTGATCGGCGGTGGCGGCGAGGCCGCACCGATGTCGATGGCCAAGGCGTACTCCGGCTTCGCCAACGAGGGTGTCGTCTGCGATCCCCGCGCCCTCACCGAGGTGACTGCCGTCGACGGGACGAGCTACCCCGTCCCCGCCGTGTCCTGCGAGCGGAAGATCTCCCAGGACGTGGCACGCGGAGTCAACTACGCCACGCAGCGCGTCATGACGAACGGGTCCGGGCAGCTCCTCGAATACGGTGACATCCCGATGGCGGGCAAGACCGGCACCAACGATGCCCGTTCGCAGACCTGGTTCATGGGCTACAACTCCGGCATGGTCACCGCCAGCTGGGTGGGGAACTGGCAGGGTGAGGGCGAAACCAGCTCGCTCGGCGGCCTGCAGATCGGCGGGCAGGTCTACCCCGAGATCGACGGTTCGCTCATCGCGGGACCGTCCTGGGCGCGCTTCATGCAGCAGATCCCCGGCCTGTACGTAGGAGCACCGTTCGCCAACCCTCCGGCCAGCATGATCAACGGTCCCCAGCGCCCGATCCCCGGCACGTCCCGTACGGTGGTTCCTGCGACACCCGGCCCCAACAACGGTGGGACTGGCACGGGCGACTCCACCGGTGGTACCACTGGGGGATAGGCGGACGACGACGGAGGAAGCAGCTAGCGTGAAATCGACTCAGACAACCCGGAGCGGGGCACCGCTCGGCTGGGCGGCAGGGCTCACCCTGACCACCGCGGCCGCAACCCTCGCCTACGCCTCGGCGGTCGAGCGCACGCTGTACCAGCTGCGGGAGGAGACGGTTCCGATCCTCCCGCCCGGCACCGCTCCCCTGCGGGTCCTCCACTTGTCGGATATCCACATGGTTCCGGGACAGAAGTCCAAGGCTGACTGGCTCGCCGGCCTGGCGAGCCTGAAGCCCGACCTGGTGGTCAACACGGGCGACAACCTCAGCTCCAAGAAAGCCGTCGGTCCGCTGCTCGAGGCGCTCGAGCCGTTGCTGAGGGTTCCGGGAGTCTTCGTGCCGGGATCGAACGACTACTACGCTCCGGTGATCAAGAACCCGCTGCGGTACTTCGCAGGGCCGTCGATCACCCCGAAGGGCCCCCAGGACCTGCCGTGGGCGGACCTGTTCAGCGCCTTCGGTGCCGCCGGCTGGGTCGATCTCACCAACAGGGCCCAGTCCATCGGCTTCCGGAACATGCGCATCGACTTCACGGGGGTCGATGATCCGCACCTCGGCCGAGACCGGTACGTTCCCTACCCTCCCGGGAGCAGCACCTCGGCCGAGGCTCCGCACATCCGGATCGCCGTCGCGCACGCACCCTACCAGCGCGTCCTCGACTACTTCAGCGACGGCGGAGCGGACCTGATCCTCGCCGGCCACACCCACGGCGGCCAGGTGTGCATCCCGGGCTACGGAGCGCTCGTCAGCAACTGCGACCTGCCGACCTGGCGTGCCCGTGGACTGACCCAGTGGGACTCCAACGGCCGCACCGTACCGCTCAACGTCTCCGCAGGCATCGGAACCTCGCGTTTCGCGCCGGTGCGGTTCGCCTGCCGGCCGGAAGCAGTGCTCCTGACGCTCACCCCCCGGAGTTCCCGCTAAGCGGCATCTCCCTGCTTCTTCGGGGTCACGGACCATGATCGGTGGGACAGCCGCTCTGCCCTAGCATGGTTGCTAGGGGACACCAACGACCATCGAAGAGTTGGCATGAAGAACCAGATCACACTGTGGCAATCGCTCGGACGGCTGTACCCGCACGTCCGGCCGATCATCCCGCGCCTGCTTCTCGGACTGCTCTGCGCCCTCGGAGCGAGCGTCATGGCGCTCGCCATCCCCCAGGTGCTGCGCGTCCTGGTCAATGACGCCCTGGCGGAGGGAGGGTCTGCGCGTACCGTGTGGATCGCGTCCGGCGTCGTCCTCCTGCTGGGAGTCCTCGAGGCGACCTTCGTGGCACTGCGGCGGCAATTCGTCATCACTCCGGCCACAGCGGTGGAAACGAGCATGCGCACCTCCTTCTACCGCCACCTGCAAAACCTGACGATCGAGTTCCACGACCGCTGGGGCAGCGGCCAGCTCCTCTCCCGCGCCATGAGCGACCTGAACCTGATGCGCCGCTGGATGGCGTTCGGGCTCATCATGCTGGTGGTCACCTCATTGACCGTGGTCATGGGCGTGACCGTGATGTTCCTGACCAGCTGGGTGCTCGCTCTGATCTTCCTCGCGGCCGCAGTGCCCCTCATGGTCTACGGCTACCGCTTCCGCAGGTCCTACAGCCGCGTCTCCCGGAAGAGCCAGGACCAGGCCGGCGACCTCGCCACCACGGTCGAGGAGTCGGTCCACGGCATCCGGGTCCTGAAGGCCTTCGGGCGCAGCCGCGAGGCGCTGGAGGACTTCGAGGAGCAGGCGGAGGAACTGCGCCGGACCGAGATCTTCAAGGCGAAGTCGCTCGCCAATTTCTCGATGACCGTCACGCTGCTGCCCGAACTCGCGCTGGGCGCGTCCCTCGTCGTCGGCGTCATGCTGGCCGCGGACGGGACCGTGTCCATCGGGGCGCTCGTCGCCTTCTTCGCGACCGCCGCAGCCGTTGCAGGGCCGGTCGAATTCATCGGCCCGCTGCTCGCCATGACCTTCACGGCGAAGACTGCCATCGACCGCCACTACGAGGTCATGGACTCCGAGAACACGATCACGGATCCCCGCGAGCCCGCCCACCTCGCCGAGCCCCGCGGCGAGGTCCTGTTCGAGTCCGTCCACTTCCGCTATCCCGATGCGCAGGACGACGCCGGCGACGTCCTCGACGGCATCGACCTGCACCTGCGGGCCGGCGAGACCATGGCCCTGGTCGGGGTCACGGGCTGCGGCAAGAGCACCCTCCTCCAGCTCGTCCCGCGGCTGTACGACGTCACCGGTGGCAGCATCACGATCGACGGCGTGGATCTGCGGGAGTTCAGCCTCGGGGAGCTGCGGACGCTCGTGGCGGTCGCCTTCGAGGACACGACGCTCTTCTCCAGCTCCGTGCGGGACAACGTCCTGATGGGTTCCGATACGACCGGCCCGGAGGCCGAGAGGGTCCTCACCGAGGCGCTGGAGGTGGCGCAGGCACAGTTCGCGTTCGCCCTGCCGGAAGGGCTCGACACCCTCATCGGCGAGGAGGGCCTGAGCCTGTCCGGCGGCCAGCGCCAGCGCATCGCCCTGGCACGGGCGATCGCCGCGCGCCCCACGGTGCTGGTCCTCGACGACCCGCTCTCGGCGCTCGACGTCGCGACCGAGGAACGCGTCGAGGAGGGGCTGCGCGCCGTCCTGAGGTCGACGACCACGCTGATCGTGGCGCACCGGCCGTCCACCGTCGCCCTGGCGGACCGCGTGGCGCTCCTGCAGGACGGGCGCATCGCCGACGTCGGCTCGCACTCCGAACTGCTGGCCCGCAACGACCACTACCGCTACGTCATCGCCAGCCTCGATGACGAGGAGATCGCTCAGCTGGGACGCACGGCCCCGCCGGAGCACGACGACGAGGAGGCGCTGGCATGAGCCGCACGGCAGCACCCGGCGGGGTCCCCGGGGACAACGGGAGGGAACCACGGGGAGCGACCTCCGCCGGCGTCCTCAACGAGGACGACGTCCTGCTCGACCGGGCGCAGAGCAAGTCCGTGCGCTCGAGG
Organism: Arthrobacter rhamnosi; assembly: GCF_054510975.1. Taxonomy (NCBI): domain Bacteria; kingdom Bacillati; phylum Actinomycetota; class Actinomycetes; order Micrococcales; family Micrococcaceae; genus Arthrobacter; species Arthrobacter rhamnosi. The sequence continues at coordinate 601,606 of NZ_JBTNDN010000001.1, forward strand.
TCCTTCCGGCTGCTGGGCTCGCTCATCCGGCCGAACCGCAGGCAGTTCCTGTGGACCCTCCTCCTGGTCGTCATCTCCCAGGCCGCCCGGGTGGCAGGGCCGGCCGTCATCGCCTTCGGCATCGACCACGCCCTGCCCGCCCTGATCGCGGGCGATCCGCTCCTGCTGTGGGCGGCCGGCGGCACCTATCTCCTGGCGGCGGTACTCGCCTCGGTCCTGACAGCGGGCTACGTGCGTGCGACGGCCCAGCTCAGCCAGACCATGCTGCTGGACCTCCGGGTGCGGGTCTTCCGCCACACGCAGCGGCTGAGCCTCGAGTTCCACGAGAAATACACGTCCGGGCGCATCATCTCGCGGCAGACCTCGGACCTCGATGCGCTGCGGGAACTGCTCGATTCCGGTGTCAGCTCCCTCGCCTCGGGCGTCATCTTCATGCTCTTCACCGCCGCGACCATCTTCGCCCTCGACTGGCGGACGGGCTTCCTGATCCTGGCGGCGGCGGTCCCGATGTTCTTCCTGGCCCGCTGGTACCAGAAGCACTCGCAGATCGCCTACCGCGAATCCCGCGTGGTGTCGGCGAAGCTGATCGTCCACTTCATCGAGACGATGACCGGCATCCGCGCCGTGAAGGCGTTCCGCCGGGAGGCGGTCAATGCGCGCCGGTACGACGAGCTGGCCGAGGACTATCGCAGGGTCACCGTGCGCTCCATCAACCTGAACGGGATCTTCCAGCCCGGGCTCGTGCTGATCGGCAACGTCACCGTCGCCGTCGTGCTGGTGTTCGGCGGGTTCCGGGTGCTCGGCGGAACCCTCGAGGTGGGTGCACTCCTCGCCCTGCTCCTCTACAGCAAGCGCTTCTTCCAGCCCGTGGACCAGATGGCCATGTTCTACAACTCGTTCCAGTCCGCCGCCGCAGCCCTGGAGAAGGTCTCCGGGCTGCTGGAGGAAGTGCCCACCGTCCGGCCGCCGAAGAACCCCGTGCCCCTGCCCCAGCCACGCGGAACCATCGAGTTCTCCGACGTCGGTTTCCGCTACGGGGACGGGCCGGTGGTGCTGCCCACCCTGAACCTGTCCATCCCCGCCGGGCAGACCGTCGCCCTGGTGGGTCAGACGGGAGCCGGCAAGTCCACCATCGCCAAGCTCATCGCCCGCTTCTACGACGTGTCGGAGGGCGTCCTGACGCTCGACGGCGTGGACCTCCGGGACCTCGCGACGACGGACCTGCGGCGCGCCGTCGTGATGGTCACGCAGGAGGCGTTCCTCTTCAGCGGATCCGTGGCGGACAACATCGCCCTGGGCAGGCCCGATGCCGGCCGCGAGGAGATCGTGGCGGCAGCCCGGGCCGTGGGTGCGGAGGGCTTCATCCTCGAGCTTCCCGAGGGCTTCGACACGGACGTCAACAAGCGCGGCGGGCGCGTGTCCGCGGGGCAGCGGCAGCTCATCAGCTTCGCCCGGGCCTTCCTCGCCGATCCGACCGTCCTCATCCTCGACGAGGCGACCTCATCGCTCGACATCCCGAGCGAGCGCCTGGTGCAGGAGGGCCTGCAGAAGCTCCTCGGCAACCGGACGGCGCTGATCATCGCGCACCGCCTCTCCACCGTGGCCATCGCCGACCGCGTCCTCGTAGTGCACGACGGCCAGGTGGTGGAGGATGGGACGCCGGCGGAGCTGATCGGCGGAACGGGCCGTTTCGCCACCCTGCACGCGGCGTGGAAGGACTCGCTCGTGTGATTCGGCGTGCGCTCGGCGGGTCCGGTTTTCCTCGCCGCTGATCCTCGGCTATTCTTGGACAGTTGCTGTTCGGGAGGTCCACGCCTTCCGGAGCGACACCGGGGTGTGGCGCAGCTTGGTAGCGCGCGTCGTTCGGGACGACGAGGCCGCAGGTTCAAATCCTGTCACCCCGACCACAGAAAGGCCCGCCGGCAGACGCCGGCGGGCCTTTCCCATGTCAGGACGCGGTCAGCGGGCCGCGGTGGTCACGACCTCGTACCCGTCGGGATCGGGGACGCCGAACTTGGCGTTGGCGAGCGCCAGCGTGTTGCCGAACAGGGCCACCGTGGTGGGGACCTCGAACAGCGGGCTCATGATGACGTCCTCGACGACACCGCTGGACAGGTCCCTGGACAGGTCGATCCGGCTGACCTGGTTGAGCCTGTTCTGGACGGCGTAGAGCGTATCGCCCTTGGCCAGGATGCCGTCGACGTTCGGCAGCGCCCCCGTCGCGATGAGGGCGCTGGCCCCGGTCTCCGGATCCACCGTGTAGACGGCCTGGTTCGCCGAATGCGCCACGATCAGCGTCCGGCCGCCGTCGACGGAGGTGATGCCGTTGAGGTTGAATCCGGGAGTCACCACCTCGGCTGCCGGTCCGGACAACGGGATCGTCCGCAGTTCCCCGAGGGCCCCCCGCGGTCCCACCGGGAGGAAGTACAGCTCGGCACTGCGGGAGTTCGTGAAGTAGGCTCCGTCCCTCGTGAGCGTGACGTCGTTGATGAACGCGTCCCCCGTGGCCAGCTGGAACTCCGCGACCGCGGCACCGGTGCGGGTGTCGTAGACGTACGCCTGGCCCGTCGCGCCACCCGCGACGAACAGCAGCTTGTTCCGGACGTCCGCCTTCAGTCCGACGGCGGCCCTGCCCTCGGGGGCGTCGATGAAGAGTTCGGCCGTACCCTTGCGGATGTCGCCGCGGAAGATGTCCCCCCGGCCGAGGTCGCCCGCATAGAACGTCTTGCCCCTGCCGGCCGCGATGCCCTCCGCCGACGATGCGCCGGGGAGGGGAATGGTGCTGTCCTGGTGCCTGGAGAAGGCGGGGGCCACCTGGCTGGACGGAGAGGGAGGGGCTGCGACGGCGGCGGTGCCCGGCAGGAGGATGCCTGCCGCGACGGCGGCAGCAGCGGCGCGGAGTGCCCGGCGGGTGGCCGATCGGCCCGTGGTGTTCTGGCTGGTGTTCACTGTGCTCCTCGCTGGTGCGCCGCGAGGGCCCCTTCCGGAGGGTCCGCACGGCGCTGTGTCGAATGAGATCTGGAGAGGGTCGATCATCGTGGAATGCGGCCGAGTCTGCCCGGTGGCCGGGTATCGACCAGGGGCCGGACCGCGATCACATTCCGGTCACGGCCCCATCGTGCCTGTCCAGCCCCGCTACGGCAAGGCCTGCGGAGCCTCAGGCGAAGGTGCGCCCGGTCAGCCGCTCGTACGCCTCGATGTAGCGGGCACGCGTGCGCTCGACGACATCCTGCGGCAGGGCCGGCGGTTCGGAGTGGCGGTCCCAACCCGAGGCGTCGGACCTCAGCCAGTCGCGCACGAACTGCTTGTCGAAGGAGGGCTGCGCCTGCCCGGGTGCGTAGAGGGCGGCGTCCCAGAAGCGGGAGGAGTCGGGGGTCAGCACCTCGTCTCCGAGCGTGATGCGGCCGGTGAATGGGTCGAGGCCGAACTCCACCTTGGTGTCCGCGAGGATGATGCCGCGCTCCCGGGCGATGGCCTCGGCCCTCGTGTAGATGTCGAGCGTCAGTGAACGGAGCTGCGCCGCGGCGTCGTCGCCCACGGTCATGACGACGGCGTCGTAGCTGATGTTCTCGTCGTGCTCGCCCACCTCGGCCTTGGCCGAGGGCGTGAACAGGGCCGGCTCAAGGCGTGAGCCGTCCACCAGCCCGGCGGGCAGCGGCAGGGAGCACACCGTCTGCGACTCCCGGTACTCGACCAACCCGCTCCCGGTGAGGTAGCCGCGGGCGATGCACTCGATCGGGTACATGACGAGCTTCCGGCAGATCATGGCCCGGCCCTCGACGGCGGCCGGCACGCCGCCGGCTCCGTCGGAGGCGATCACGTGGTTGGGGATGACGGTGAGCCGCTCGAACCACCAGAGGCTGAGCTGGGTCAGCACACGCCCCTTGTCGGGGATCTCCGTGGCCAGGACGTGGTCGTACGCGCTGATCCGGTCGCTCGCGACGACGAGGACGACGTCGTCGCGCCCGTCCTCCGGTTCGTACAGGTCCCGCACCTTGCCGGAGTAGACGTGCCGCCAGCCGGGCAGCTCGAGGTGGGCGGGGGCGAAGGTGCTCATGCCGGAGCCGCCGCGGGCCCGGTGACCTTGACTTCGGAGCGGGAGGCCTTCAGCGCGATGTCCGTCCGGTACTGGCCACCCTCGAGCTCGATCAGCTCCAGGCTCTCGTAGGCGGTGGACCGCGCATCCTCGAGGGAGTCCCCCAGTCCGACGACGGCGAGCACGCGGCCGCCGGCGCTGACCACCTTGCCGTCGCGGAGCGCCGTGCCGGCATGCAGCACGTGCGCGCCGTCGACCTTCGCGGCCTTCTTGAGCCCGCGGATGCGGCGCCCGGTCGCGGGAGCATCGGGGTAGTTCTCGGATGCGAGTACGACGGCGACGGCCGTCCTCGGTGACCAGTTGAGCTGGTCGACCTGGTCGAGGGCGCCCTTCGCGGCAGCGAGCAGCACTCCCCCGAGCGGCGTCGTCAGCCGGGCGAGCACCGCCTGCGTCTCGGGGTCACCGAACCGCGCGTTGAATTCGATCACCCGCATGCCCCGCGAGGTGAGGGCGAGGCCCACGTAGAGGACACCGGCGAAGGGCGTGCCGCGAAGGGCCATCTCGTCGATCACAGGCTGCGCGACGCGGGCGACGACCTCGTCGACGAGGCCCCCGGGAACCCACTCCAGCGGCGAGTACGCGCCCATGCCCCCGGTGTTGGGGCCCTGGTCGCCGTCGGAGATGCGCTTGAAGTCCTGGGCCGGCGCGAGCGGGACCACGGTGCTGCCGTCGGAGAGGACGAACAGCGAGACCTCGGGTCCGTCGAGGTATTCCTCGATGACCACGGTGCCGCCTGCCTCGAAGCACGCCGACGCATGCGCACGCGCCGCCTCGAGGTCGTCGGTGACGACGACGCCCTTGCCGGCGGCCAGCCCGTCGTCCTTCACGACGTACGGGGCGCCGAAGGTGCACAGCGCCTCGATCGCCTCCTCGTCCGTCGCGGCCACCCGGGCCATCGCGGTGGGTACGCCGGCAGCGGCCATGACCTGCTTCGCGAACGCCTTGGACGCCTCGAGCTGGGCCGCAGCCTTCGTGGGACCGAAGACGGGGATGTTCGCCTCCAGCAGCGCATCGGCGACGCCGGCGGCGAGCGGGGCCTCAGGGCCGATCACGACAAGGTCGGAGCCGAGCCGGCGGGCCAGTTCGGTCACGACGGCGGGGTCGTTCGCGTCGACGTCGTGGGTCGGGACGTCCTCGGCGATCCCGGCGTTGCCGGGGGCCGCGTGCACCTCCCGGACGTGCGGGTCGGCCAGCAAGGCCCGGACGATGGCATGTTCGCGGCCTCCGGGGCCCAGCACAAGAACCTTCACAGTAGGACAGCGTACTGGAGAGGGTTCCGACGCACACAGCGCCCGTCCCCTGTTACGCCACCCGGCGGGACGGCCCGTGTTGACGGGCCCTGATCAGCATGGGATTCTTTGGTGAACGAACGGTCAGTAACTAGGAGTCGACGACGACCCCTCGCCCGTCGTGACGGGAGCTGCCTCATGTCTTTCCTTCCCCAAGCCTTCCTGGTCGGTGGCAGGCGCACCCCGATCGGGCGGTACGGCGGATCGCTGGCGAGCATACGCCCGGACGACCTGGCCGCCCTGGTGGTCAGGCAGGTGGTGACCGACGCCGGCATCGACCCACAGACCGTCGACGAGGTGATCCTGGGCAATGCCAACGGCGCCGGTGAGGAGAACCGCAACGTCGCGCGCATGGCGTGGCTGCTGGCCGGTTTCGACGACACCGTACCCGGGATCACCGTCAATCGGCTGTGTGCCTCCGGGCTGAGTGCGATCACGATGGCCTCCCACATGGTGAAGGCCGGAGCGGCGGAGCTGGTGGTCGCGGGCGGCGTGGAGTCGATGTCCCGTGCTCCCTGGGTGATGGAGAAACCGACCACGGCCTATGCGAAGCCCGGAGAGGTCTTCGACACCTCCATCGGCTGGCGGTTCACGAATCCCGCCTTTCGGAAGATCGACAAGATGACGTTCTCGATGCCCGAGACCGCCGAGGAGGTTGCGCGGGTCGACGGCGTCACACGGGAGGACGCCGACGCATTCGCCGTGGCATCGCACGACAAGGCGATCGCCGCCATCAAGGCCGGCTCCTTCGACCAGGAGATTCTTCCGGTTCCGGTCCAGGGACGGAAGGGGACCGAGACCGTCGTCGACACGGACGAGGGACCGCGCCCCGGAACGACGATGGAGACCCTGGCCGGGCTGCGCCCGGTCGTGACTCACGGCTCGGTGGTCACGGCCGGGAATTCCTCCTCCCTGAACGACGGAGCCTCCGCGATCCTCGTCGCGTCCGAAGCCGCCGTGAAGAAGTACGGGCTGACTCCGCGGGCACGGATCGTCGACGGCGCCTCCGCCGGCGTCCCACCGCACCTCATGGGCCTCGGGCCCGTCCCCGCCACGCAGAAGGTGCTCGAGCGCGCGGGCTGGAGCATCACAGACCTCGATGCCGTCGAGTTGAACGAAGCCTTCGCGACGCAGTCCCTCGCCTGCATTCGACGCCTGGGGCTGGACCCTTCCATCGTCAACAGGTACGGCGGGGCCATCGCCCTGGGACACCCGCTGGGCTCATCAGGGTCACGCCTGGTGGTCACGCTGCTCGGACGGATGGAGCGTGAAGGAGCAGCACGGGGGCTGGCGACCCTGTGCGTGGGCGTCGGCCAGGGCAGCGCCCTCCTCGTGGAGACGCCATGACCGGCCGGCAGTTCGGCGGAGAGTTCACTGCGCTGCGGAGCGAGGAACGGGAGGACCGCCTCTCCATCACCCTCGACCGCCCCGCAGTACGCAACGCCATCGACGCCACCATGGTCGAGGAACTGCACACGGTGTGCGGCTACCTGGAGCGCGTGCCGAAAATCCTGATCCTCTCCGGCACCCGTGCCGACGGGAGGGGGATCTTCGCCTCCGGAGCGGACATCGCGCAGCTGAGGGAACGACGCCGCGACGACGCGCTGACCGGGATCAACTCGCAGATCTTCGACCGGATCCACAGGCTGCCCCTGCCCGTGATCGCCGCGATCGACGGCTTCGCCCTGGGGGGAGGCGCGGAGCTGGCATACGCGGCCGACTTCCGCATCGCCACCCCCGACCTCCGGCTCGGGCAACCCGAGACCGGCCTGGGAATCATCGCCGCCGCAGGCGGGCTGTGGCGGCTCAAGGAGCTCGTCGGCGAGCCCGTCGCGCTGGACATCCTGCTGGCGGGGCGGATCCTCGACGCCGAGGAGGCCCTCGCCCTGCATCTGGTCACCGAACTGCATCCCCCCGGCGACCTGCTCGCAGCTGCGCACGCGCTGGCCGACCGCATCGCCCGGCAGGATCCACTCGCCGTGCGCATCTCCAAACGCGTCTTCGCCGCGCCCCGGTCGGCCCACCCGCACATCGATGAGCTCGCCCAGGCCGTGCTGTTCGAGTCCCAAGCCAAGTTCGACCGCATGCAGGCCTTCCTCGACCGCAAGAACCCGCCGCACCAGGAGCACGAATGAGCCCCGCGCAGACCATCCCGGCCGTGACGGGCGTCCTCGGCGGAGGCCGGATGGGAGGGGGCATTGCGCACGCCCTCCTCGTCGCCGGCTCGACGGTCACGGTGGTGGAACGTGACGACGCAGCAGCGAATTCAGCCCGCCAGCGCATCGAACGGGACCTCGCCGCCTCCGTGGAACGCGGGACCGTCGGCAGCACCTTCGAGGAACTCGCGAGCCGGCTCACCGTCTCCCTCGACCCTGCCGACTTCGCGCCGGCCGGACTCGTCGTGGAGGCCGTCCCCGAGTCCTGGGACCTGAAGGTCTCCGCCCTGCAGGACGTCGAACGCCACCTCTCCCCTACCGCCTGGCTCGCCACGAACACGTCCTCACTGTCCGTGGACGGACTGGCCGAACAGTTGGCCCGGCCCGAACGGTTCTGCGGCCTGCACTTCTTCAACCCGGTACCGGCATCGAAGCTCGTCGAGGTCGTCATCTCCAGGCACACCGCACCCGAACTCAGGGACCTCTCCGTGCAGTGGGTCCAGGACCTCGGCAAGACGCCGGTCGTGGTTCGTGATGCCCCCGGCTTCGCGTCGTCACGACTGGGCGTCGCCATCGCGATCGAAGCCATCCGCATGGTGGAGGAAGGTGTCGCCTCGCCGACCGACATCGACAATGCGATGGTGCTGGGCTACAGGTTCCCGGTGGGCCCCCTCGCCCTCACGGACATCGTCGGCCTGGACGTGCGCCTCGGGATCGCGGAGTACCTGGCCTCCACCCTGGGCCCCCGGTTCGAGCCCCCTCAACTGATGCGCGACATGGTGGATCGCGGGGAACTGGGCCGCAAGACCGGCAAGGGCTTCTACACCTACGACGACTAGATCCACCCCCGACATCGCAGTGAAAGGACTCCCGTGGCACTCCAGACCCAGACCATCCTCCCCAGCTACGTCCAGGGCCGATGGTGGACCCCGGACGACCCGCAGAAGGTCACCGAGGTTCGGGACGCATCGACCGGCGAGACGGTCGCCCGCATATCGACCGACGGGCTCGACATCAGGGCAGCCATCGAGTTCGGGCGCACGGTGGGACAGCACTCGCTCGGGGAGTACACCATCCATGAACGCGCGCTCAAGCTCAAGGAGATCGCCCAGTACCTCACCGAGCACAAGCAGGCACTCTACGACGTCTCCTACCTCACGGGAGGCACGCTCAAGGACCACTTCTTCGACGTGGACGGGGGAATCGGCACCCTGTTCACCTTCTCCTCGAAGGGTCGCCGCGAGCTTCCCAACGCCAACGTCATCGTGGACGGGGCCGTCGAGCAGCTGTCCAGGGACGGATCGTTCCTGGGTGAGCACCTGTACTCCCGGATGCCCGGCGTCGCCGTGCAGATCAACGCCTTCAACTTCCCGGTCTGGGGCTTCCTCGAGAAGTTCGCACCGTCCTTCCTCGCCGGCATGCCGACCATCGTGAAGCCCGCCACTCCTACCGGCTATGTCACCGAGGCCTGCGTGCGGCTGATGGTCGATTCCGGGATCCTGCCCGAGGGGTCGCTGCAGCTGATCTCCGGCTCCGCCCGGGACCTGCTCGATCACCTCGACTACCGTGATCACGTGGCCTTCACCGGGTCCGCCGGAACGGCGCAGACCCTGCGTTCTTCCGACAGGGTCCTCAACGAAGGCATCCGGTTCACCGCGGAGACGGACTCGCTGAACGCCGCCATCCTCGGTCCGGACGCCACGCCCGACACCCCGGAATTCGACGCCTTCGTCAAGGCCGTCTTCGTCGAGATCACCTCCAAGGCCGGGCAGAAGTGCACTGCCATCCGCCGCGTCATCGTGCCGCAGAACCGTGTCGAGGACGTCGTCTCGGCGGTCGCGGAGCGGGTGCAGCAGCGGGTGGTGGTCGGCGACCCGCGCACCGACGGCGTCACGATGGGTGCCCTGGCGTCCAAGGAGCAGCAGTCCGAAGTGCGCAAGGCGGTGGAGCGACTGGTAGGAGCGGGCGGCATGGTCCGCCTCGGGGGTCCGGACGCCCCGACGGGCGCCGATGAGGCAGCAGGGGCCTTCTTCCCCGTCACCATCCTGTCCTTCGACGATCCGTTGACGCCGGAAGTGCATGTCGTCGAAGCCTTCGGGCCGGTCACCAGCGTCATCGGCTACACCGACATCGACGACGCCGTGCGCCTGGCCGCTCTCGGCGGCGGCTCACTCGTGGCGACCGTCTGCACCAATGACGGCGCCACCGCGGCCCGCTTCGCCGCCGGCATCAGCGCCCACCACGGCCGCGTGCATTACCTGAACCGGCAGGACGCCACGACGTCCACCGGTCACGGCTCCCCCATGCCCCACCTCATCCATGGCGGGCCGGGGCGTGCAGGCGGCGGCGAGGAACTCGGCGGCGTCCGCGGCGTCAAGCACTACATGCAGCGCACCGCGATCCAGGGTCCGCCGGACATCCTCACCGCCATCACCGGGATCTGGCATCGGGGCGGCACGGCGGAGACCGTGACCCGCGAGAGCGTGGACAACGGCACGGGCATCCACCCCTTTCGCAAATCGCTCGAAGACCTGCGCATCGGCGACCAGTTCGCGTCCGAGCTCCGCACGGTGACCCTCGAGGACATCAGCGACTTCGCCGGAACGACCGGCGACACCTTCTACGCTCACACCGACGAGGACGCTGCGACAGCCAACCCGTTCTTCCCCCGCCGGGTCGCCCACGGCTACCTGCTCGTCTCCTGGGCCGCGGGGCTGTTCGTCGACCCCGCGCCCGGACCCGTCCTGGCGAACTACGGTCTCGAGAACCTGCGATTCATCACGCCCGTGACCTACGACGACGCCATCCGGGTGACCCTGACGGCGAAGCAGATCACGCCGCGGGTGACTGACGAGTACGGAGAGGTGTGCTGGGACGTGGTCCTGCACAACCAGCGCGATGAGATCGTGGCGACCTACGACGTGCTGACACTGGTCGCCAAAACCTGGCCCTCCGCCTGATCGGACCGCACGGCGGCCTCGGCCATCGAACCGGGTTTCGACCCAGTTACGGAGCGCGCAACCCGGAGAAGGCGAGCGCGACGACGGTGTCGGCGAGCTCACCGGTGGACTTGCCGGCCTCGGGCCGGTACCAGTCGACGATCGAGTTGATCATGCCCAGCAGCAGGCGGGCGGCCGACCGGCTGCTCAGGTCGGTCCGCAGCGAGCCTTCCTGCTGGGCTCGTTCGATGAACGCTGCGACCTGGGCGGTGATGGAACGCCGACGCTCGAGCGCCCGGAGTTCGACGTCGGAGTTGCCCCGCAACCGCAGCAGGAGGGTCACGTAGGGCATCTGGTCGACGAGCACGGACACTGTCCGCCGCACCACGTGCTCGAGCCGCTCCAGGTCGGACACGGCGGCGCTGTCCTCGGAGGCGATGACCTCCTCGAGGGCATCGAGGGCCCGGTTCAGGGCCTGCTCCAGGATCTCCTCCTTCGACTCGACGTGGTGGTAGATGGCGGACTTGGAGATCCCGAGGTGCCCGGCCAGGGTGCCCATCGACGTTGCGTCGTACCCGTGGAGGTTGAAGACGTCCACGCACACGCGCAGCAGCGTCTCGCGGTCGTAGCCCGGCCGGCCCCGGCGCGGCGTATCCGTCGGCGCGGACGCGGGCGCCGGTGCGTTCGTCATGAGGACCTCTGTTTCGACGGGGAGGACGGACGTGGAAGTACGAGTCTAGAACGGCCTGCGCGGCCAGGGAGCGTTGACCCGGTCCCATGAACATTATATTCTGAACGAACGGTCAGTCAGTCTCCTGGCCTGGCACCTTCGAAGAAAGGGACACCATGACGACGCAGACTCCCGGGCTCCGCTCCATCCCTGCCGCCGAGGCTGCCGGCCCCGTTCCCTCCGACGAGGACCGCGCCGGGCAGGAGCACTTCGACCGCCTCATCGCCGCCGACTCCCGGATCGAGCCACGGGACTGGATGCCCGCGGCCTACCGCAAGACGCTCGTCCGCCAGATCTCCCAGCACGCGCATTCCGAGATCATCGGCATGCAGCCGGAAGGGAACTGGATCTCCCGGGCGCCCTCGCTCAAGCGCAAGGCCATCCTCATGGCCAAGGTCCAGGACGAGGCCGGACACGGCCTGTACCTCTACTCCGCGGCCGAGACACTGGGAACCCCACGCCACGTCCTCACCCAGCAGTTGCTGGACGGCAAGGCCAAGTACTCCTCGATCTTCAACTACCCGGCCCGCACCTGGGCCGACATGGGGGCGATCGGCTGGCTGGTCGACGGCGCTGCCATCGCCAACCAGGTCCCGCTGTGCCGCGCCTCCTACGGTCCCTACGGCCGGGCGATGGTGCGCGTCTGCAAGGAGGAGTCCTTCCACCAGCGGCAGGGCTTCGAGATCCTGCTCGAGCTCTCCCACGGAACGCCCGCGCAGAAGAAGATGGCGCAGGACGCAGTGAACCGCACATACGGCCCGGCCCTGCAGATGTTCGGCCCTCCCGATGAGGACTCCCCCAACTCCCAGCAGTCGATGGCCTGGAACATCAAGCGTTTCTCCAATGACGAGCTGCGCCAGCGCTTCGTGGACATGATCGTCCCGCAGGCCGAGGCCCTGGGCCTGACCCTGCCCGATCCCGACCTCAGGTGGAACGAGGAGCGCGGACATTACGACTACGGGCAGCTCGACTGGAACGAGTTCAAGGCCGTGCTGTCCGGCAAGGGCCCCTGCAGCGTCCAGCGCCTGCAGACCCGCCGCAAAGCCCACGACGACGGCGCCTGGGTCCGCGAAGCGGCAGCCGCGTACGCCGGCAAGAGGGCGACGCAGCGCGCCTCGGCCGAACTCGCAGGAGCCTGAGCATGGATTCCGGCGACCCCGCCGAGAGCGCAGCATCATCTGCCGCGTGGCCGCTGTGGGAGGTGTTCGTGAGGTCCTCGCGCGGGCTCTCCCACGTCCACGCCGGCTCGCTGCATGCCCCGGATGCGACCATGGCGATCCGCAACGCCCGGGACCTGTACACCCGTCGCAACGAGGGCACGTCCGTCTGGGTCATCCCCTCCGAGGCGATCACCGCATCGGATCCCGACTCCAAGGGCGGTTACTTCGAATCGCCCCAGGGCAAGAGCTACCGGCATGCCATCTACTACACGAAGAGTGAAGGAGTGAAGCACCTGTGAGCTTCGCATCCCACGACTCGGCCACGAGGATCAGCGCCGGCAGCGCCATCAGCGCCGAGGAGATCGCCGCCGCCGGCACCAGGGCGCCCGAGGACGTCGCCCGCTACGCCCTGTGGCTGGGAGACGACGCCCTGATCCTCGCCCAGCGCCTGGGCGGGTGGATCGCCCACGCTCCCGAACTCGAGGAGGACGTGGCACTGGCCAACATCGCCCTGGACCTGCTCGGACATGCCCGCTTCTTCCTCACCTACGCCGGCACGGCGTGGGGGAAGACCGAGGACGACCTGGCGTACTTCCGGGACGAGGAGGAATTCCGCTCGTGCCGCCTCGTCGAACAGGAGAACGGCGACTTCGGACAGACGATCGCGCGTCAGCTCATCTTCTCCTTCTACCAGTACGAGCTCTACCGCCGGCTGGTGTCCTCGACGGATCCCACGCTTGCAGCCATCGCCGGCAAGGCCCTGAAGGAGGTCCAGTACCACCAGGACCACGCAACCCAGTGGGTGCTGCGCCTGGGTCTCGGCACCGAGGAATCCAGGCGGCGCATCCAGGCCGGGTTCGACTACCTGTGGCCCTACGTCGATGAACTGTTCCACGACGACGACGACCTGGTCCGTTCCCTCGGCGGCGCCGCCGTGCTGCCGTCCTCCCTCCGCCCCGACTTCGACCGGCGGATCGGCGCTGCCCTCGGTGAAGCCGGCCTCGACCTGCCCGGCGTCCCCGGCGCCTACGGTGGAAACCGTTCCGGTGAGTTCAGCGAGCAGCGCGGCCACATCCTGGCCGAGATGCAGGTGCTGGCCCGTCAGCACCCGGGCGCCACCTGGTGACCGGAAGCACGACCATGACCCAGGAGCAGCACAGCGACACGACGTACCCCACGGGACAGGAGCTGCGGCCCACGTCCGACGACGCAGGGCGGGTGTGGGACATAGCCGCCACCGTCGACGATCCGGAGGTGCCCGTCCTGTCCATCGCCGACCTCGGGATCCTCCGGAATGCACGGATCGACGGCGGCCGCGCCGTCGTCGTCATCACACCCACGTATTCCGGGTGTCCCGCCATGGAGACGATCAGCACGGAGGTGACCCGGGCCCTGAACGCCGCCGGGTACGACGACGTCCGGATCGAAGTCGTCCTGCAGCCGGCCTGGACCACGGACTGGATGAGCGCCGAGGGCCGCCGGAAGCTCGACGAGTACGGCATCGCGCCACCCACGGGAACGGCCGCCGTCGGACCCGTCCGCCTCGGCCTGACCGTCAAGTGCCCGCGCTGCCACTCGCTCGACACCCGCGAGATGACGCGCTTCGGATCCACGGCCTGCAAAGCCCTCCACGTCTGTAACGACTGCCTGGAGCCCTTCGACTACTTCAAGGTCCACTGATGCCCGATACCCTCACCGGGCCGACCAGGCGCCGGGCCACGTTCAACACCCTCGAGGTGACCCAGGTCCGCAGACTCACCTCCGATTCGGTCGAGGTGGCCTTCGCCGTACCCCCCGAGCTCGTTCGTGACTACAACTACCTTCCGGGCCAGTACGTCGCCCTCCGCGCGATGATCGACGGGCACGAGGTACGCCGCTCCTACTCCCTCTGTGCCGAACCTGTTCCCGGGGAGATCCGGGTCGCCATCAAGCAGGACCTCGGCGGAGTGTTCTCCTCCTGGGCCAACGAGTCCCTCAGGGCCGGTGACCGGCTCGATGTCATGAACCCCCAGGGGGCGTTCACCCCCAGGCTCGGGCTCACCACGATGAACAACGCGGAGGAGCTTGCCGCCGAGCAGATCGCCCTCAACGCCTCCGTGCACCTCGTGGCCTTCGCCGCGGGTTCCGGCATCACACCGATCATGGCCATCGCCAAGGCCGTGCTGCGTGCCTCCGACTCCTCGACCTTCGACCTCGTGTACGCCAACCGCTCGGCGATCGACGTCATGTTCGCCGAGGAGCTCGGCGACCTGAAGGACAAATACCCCTCCCGGCTCGCCGTCCACCACGTCCTCTCCCGCGAGCAGCGCATCAGCCCCCTGATGTCCGGGCGCATCGACGGGAACAAGCTCGACGCCATCCTCGACGAGGTGGTGCAGGTGGACCGCACCGACGAGTGGTTCCTCTGTGGGCCGTTCGAACTCGTCCAGCTCTGCCGCGACAGTCTCGCGGAGCGCGGCGTCCCCGAGGAGAAGATCCGTTTCGAACTCTTCACCACGGGTAAGCCCGGGAGCCCGGAGGGCCAGCAGGGCCGTCGCGTCGAAGCAGACCCCGCCGGCGAGAACTACGGCATCACCTTCACCCTCGACGGACTCTCCGGCGTCGTCGAGTCGCCGAGGAGTGCCCGCGAGACCGTGCTGAACGCCGCGCTGCGCGTCCGCCCCGACGTGCCGTTCGCCTGCGCCGGCGGCGTCTGCGGCACCTGCAGGGCCAGGGTCGTCTCCGGCGATTTCGTCATGGAGGAGAACTACGCCCTGGAGAAGGACGAAGTCGACAACGGCTTCGTCCTCACCTGCCAGACCCGGCCGACGTCCGATCAGCTCGTGGTCGACTTCGATGCCTGAACGCCATGCCGGGCCCTCTGTCTCCGGCTCCGTTGCGAAGGAGCGACCATGATCGACCTGCTGATCCACGGGCCCGTGGCCGAAGTGGTGCTGAACGCGCCGGACCGGATGAACTCCCTCGACGAGGCGGCCCTCGAGGAACTCGGCGACGCGTACGCCGAGGCCGGACGGGCCGGAGTGCGGGCCCTGATCCTGCGGGGCGAGGGCCGCGGCTTCTGCGCCGGCCGGGACATCTCCGCCGTCGACCCGGCGGTCGACGACGCCTACGGGTTCCTCGCGGAGCAGGTCACCCCCCTGCTGCGCGCCATGAGCAGCTTTCCCGCCCCCACCTTCGCCGCGGTCCAGGGCGCCTGCCTCGGGCTGGGACTGGGCCTGGCCATCGCCACCGACGTCGTGTACGTCGCGGACACGGCGAAAATCGGGTCCCCCTTCGCACGGCTCGGTGCCACCCTCGACTCCGGTGGGCACGCGCTGTTCACCGAGCGGCTCGGCGCCCACCGCGCACTGGACCTGATCTACACCGCCGACCTCATGACCGGAGCCGAAGCAGTACGCTCCGGCCTCTTCAGCCGATCCCTTGCAGCAGACGAGTTGCTCGAGTTCACCCGTGCCAGGGCGGCAGCAGTGGCCGACGGGCCCACACAGGCCTTCCTCGCATCGCGCGAACTCGTGGCCCAGATCCGCGACCAGCGGCTGGGACTGTGGGAGTCGCTCGAGCACGAGAACCGCGTGCAGGGCCGGCTCTGCGGCAGCGCCGACTACGCCGAGGGCTTCGCAGCGTTCCAGCAGAAGCGGATACCGCGCTTCACCGGAGGCCAGCTGTAGGGACCCGCCGCTGCCGTACCCGAAGTCTCGCCGCTCACCGGACCTCCCCCAGGTGGCGGGCTGTTCCGCGCGAGCGGAGGCCCGCGAAGAACTGCTCGAGCTCGCCGGTAGCGTCGAGGGGAGCCACGGCGGCGACATACTGGTCGGGGCGGACCACGACCACCACCCCGGAACGGTCGAGCCGACGGAGGTCGAAGATGTCCGCAGCCGGATCCGTCGCATAGACCTTCTCGTAGTCGGTGAGCCCGAAGGGCCCGACCGCCGGCTTGAAGGCAACCGGCACCACGCTTAGGTCCACCTTTGTGTGGTCCTGCTGGTAGACCACTTTCACGTCGAACCACGCGTCCGCGTCCGCGCCTTCCGGCGTGGCAGCCAGGGGCGATCCGGGTGCCGTCATGAGCCAGTCGGCGAACCCGGCCGTCGTGGACGAAGCGCCCGCTGCCGCCCCATCCGCGAAGACGTAGATACGCCACCGCCCGTCGGCAACCGCATGGTGTCCGAGGTGCATCGGGATGCCGTCACAGACCCGCACGACGGGGGCGGACTTGAACCGCTTGCCGATCGGGAAGCCCCGCGCGAGATCCTGGTGCACCGGTTCCGCGATGAGCATGGAGGGCTGGTACTGCGTCATGAAGCCCGCCGGGAACTCCTGTGTCCGGACGTAGAAATGCTCGAGCTCGGAGGGGTCGTCGAACTCTTCCGGCTTCCTGGCCATGAGGGTGGACCACTGCCTGTCGAAATCGATGAGGTTCTTCGCCACGACCTGGCGCTCGGCCGAGTAGGTCGCCAGCAGGCTCTCCGGGCTGCGGCCCTCGAGCACGTGGCCGAGCTTCCAGCCGATATTGAAGCCGTCCTGCATGGAGACGTTCATCCCCTGACCGGCCTTCGCGCTGTGCGTGTGGCAGGCGTCCCCCGTGATGAACACGCGCGGCGTCCGGGTACCGATGTCAGCGGGGAGGACGTCGTCGAATCGATCGGTCAGGCGGTGCCCCACCTCGTAGACGCTGTGCCAGGGGACGTCGCGCACGTCCAGCCGGTAGGGGCTGAGGATGGCATTGGCCTTGGCGATGATCTGCTCGATGGTCGTGCGCCGGACGGCGCCGTTGTCGTGCGGGTCCGTTTCGCCGAGGTCGACGTACATGCGGAAGAGATGTCCGCCCTCGCGGGGGATCAGCAGAATGCTGCCACCGTTCCCGGACTGGATGGCGCACTTTCGCCGGATGTCGGGAAAATCGGTGACGGCGAGGACGTCCATGACACCCCAGGCGTGGTTGGCCTTGTCCCCGGCGAGCGTGCAGCCGATCGCCTGGCGGACCTTGCTGCGGGCACCGTCGGCCCCCACCACGTACTTCGCCCGGACGACGCGCTCCTGTCCCTGCCGCTCCCCCGCCGTCCCGACGAGCGTCACCGTCACCGGGTACTCGGCGTCGTCATCGACCTGAAGCCGGACGAATTCGTACCCGTAGTCGGGCTCCATCCGGGTCGGGGAGTTCTTCATGAATTCGGCGAAGTAGTCCAGGACCCGCGCCTGGTTGACGATGAGGTGGGGGAACTCGCTGATGCCCGTCGGATCGTCCTCGGGGCGGGCCGTCCGGACGATGCGCGAGGGATCCTTCGCGTCCGGCTTCCAAAAGGCCATCTCGACGATCCGGTAGGCCTCCTCGGTGATCCGCTGGGCGAACCCGAACGCCTGGAACGTCTCGACGCTCCGGGCCTGGATGCCGTCGGCCTGACCGATGGCCAGCCGTTCAGGTCGACGTTCGACAATCCGCGTGGTGATGCCCGGGAACTGCGAGAGCTGCGCGGCTGTGATCATGCCGGCCGGCCCGGTGCCGACGATCAGGACGTCGACGTCGTTCGGAAGATCTGCAGGCCGCTCCACTCCGACCCCTGCTGCGGGCCGGGTACGGGGATCACCGGAGACGTAACCATGGTGGTGGAATTGCACGGGCTTTCCTCACTTCGTCGTGATGCCACGCTGGTCGTGCTCGATGTCCGAACTACTCGTTCTACTGTTGCACCTGAACGCTAATTCCGAAGAGGAGCGCAGGCAACAGCGGGTGCCCTTCCCCCTTCGGAGGGACCCTTGACGGCGGCGTCGTCCCGACCTAGGGTCCGTATACGATTTCATATCTGATGAGTCCCCGAAGGAGCGGACTATGCAGGAAGTGGCGCAGGAAATGCTGGCTACGGCCCGCAAGGTCATCGCGGTCCACCTCAACTACCCCAGCCGCGCTGCCCAGCGGGGTCGCGTCCCCGAGCAGCCGTCCTACTTCCTGAAGCCGTCGTCGTCCCTCGCCCTCACGAACCGCACGGTGGAACGGCCTGCGGGCTGCGAACTGCTCGGCTTCGAGGGCGAGATAGCGCTGGTGATCGGACCACCGGCCCGGCGCGTACCCCTTCCGGACGCCTGGAACCACGTGGCATGGGTGACGGCGAGCAACGACCTCGGCGTCTACGACCTCCGCCACGCGGACAGGGGCTCGAACCTCCGGTCCAAGGGCGGCGACGGATTCACGCCGGTGGGACCGGGATTGATCCCGGCCGACGGCGTCGATCCTGCCGGCCTCCGCGTCCGCACCTGGCACAACGGTGTCCTGGTACAGGACGACACCACCGCACACCTGCTGTTCCCGTTCGCGCGGCTCATCGCCGACCTGTCCCAGCTCCTGACGCTCGAGACCGGTGACATCATCCTCACCGGCACGCCGGCGGGAGCGTCGGTCGCGGTTCCGGGCGACACACTCGAGGTCGAGGTCACGGAGATCGGCGGCGGACTCACCACCGGCCGCCTCGTCACCAGCGTGACGGACGGAACCGTTCCCTTCGCGGATCTCGGCGCGCAGCCGAAGACCGACGACGTGCAGCGTGAGGAAGCCTACGGATCCCGGGAAGCAGCAGGGCTCTCCCCGCGCCCGTCGGTCCTGACCCCTGACCTGAAGAAGAAGCTCGAAGCAGTCGCCACGGCGACGCTGTCCTCCCAGCTGCGCAAGCGTGGCCTGAACAACGTCAGCATCGACGGCCTCACATCGACCCGCCCCGACCGCCGCGTGGTCGGCCTGGCCCGTACGCTGCGCTACGTCCCGAACAGGGAGGACCTCTTCACGGAATACGGCGGCGGTTACAACGCCCAGAAACGGGCCATCGACTCCATCGACGCGGGCGAGATCCTCGTCATGGAAGCACGCGGGGAGAAGGGAACCGGCACCATCGGCGACATCCTGGCCCTCCGGGCGCAGGTGCGCGGTGCCGCGGCCATCGTCACCGACGGCGGCATCCGCGACGTCGCCGCCGTCTCGGCCATGGACATGCCCGCCTACTACGCCAACCCCCACCCGGCCGTCCTCGGGCGCCGCCACATCCCGTGGGACACGGACATCACCATCGCCTGCGGCGGCGCCACCGTCCAGCCCGGCGACATCATCGTCGCCGACGCCGACGGCATCCTCGTCATCCCCCCTGCCCTCGCGGAGGAACTCGCCGACGACTCCCTGGCACAGGAACACGAGGAGGTCTTCATCGCCGACATGATCCGCGAAGGGCACGGGGTGGAGGGGCTCTACCCCATGAACGCAGCATGGCGGGCCCGCTATGAGGAACAGAAGACCGACCATGCGTGATGCAGGAACGGCCACGAGCAGCAGCAAGTCAGAGCGGGCCTACAACTCCCTGAAGGCGCGCATCGCCGACGGTACGTACTCCCCCGGCTTCCGCCTGGTCCTCGCCAGGATCGCCGAGGACCTCGGGGTCAGCGTAGTACCCGTCCGCGAGGCGATCCGGAGGCTCGAGGCGGAAGGTCTCGTGACCTTCCAACGCAACGTCGGTGCGACGGTCGCGGGCATCGACCCCACCGAGTACCTCTATGCGATGCAGACCCTCAGCATCATCGAGGGCGCGGCAACCGCCCTGTCCATTCCCCTGATCAGTCCCGCTGACATCGCGCGGGCCCGCGCCGTCAATGACGACATGCGCGACTGCCTGCAGCACTTCGACCCCGTGCGCTTCACCCGTCTGAACCAGGATTTCCACAGCGTCCTGTTCGAGAATTGCCCGAACCCGCACATGCTGGACCTCGTCCATCGCGGCTGGGCGCGCCTCGCCTCCCTGCGCTCCTCGACCTTCCGCTTCGTTCCCGGACGCGCCCACGAGTCCGTCGACGAACACGAGGCACTCCTCCGGCTCATCGAGTCCGGGGCAGACGCCGCCGAGATAGAACGCGCCGCCCGCCTCCACCGCAGTGCCACCCTCGACGCCTACCTCGCTCGGACGGGCGCCGATTCCCGGAAGGACACACCATGACCAGCCCTGCCGCAGCCGTCCGGCACTACGTGCCCGAGAGCCTGCCCTCGTCCATCCAGCACTACATCGGGGGCAGGTTCGTCGACTCGATCGGAGGGACGACGTTCGACGTCCTCGACCCGGTGTCCAACACGACCTACGCCACAGCCGCGGCCGGGCAGAAGGAGGACATCGACCTCGCGGTAGCGGCAGCACGGGCGGCCTTCAGGAACGGGCCCTGGCCGAGGATGAAGGCCCGTGAGCGCGCCCGCGTCCTCAACCGGATCGCCGACGCCGTCGAGGCCCAGGAGGAACGGCTCGCCGAGCTCGAGACCTTCGACACCGGGCTGCCCATCACGCAGGCCAGGGGCCAGGCGCTCCGCGCGGCGGAGAACTTCCGCTTCTTCGCGGATCTCATCGTCGCCCAGTTCGACGACGCCATGAAGGTGCCCGGGACGCAGCTCAACTACGTGAACCGCAAGCCCATCGGTGTCGCCGGGCTCATCACTCCCTGGAACACGCCCTTCATGCTGGAGTCCTGGAAGCTCGCTCCCGCCCTGGCGACCGGCAACACCGTGGTCCTGAAGCCCGCCGAATTCACGCCCCTCTCGGCATCGCTCTGGGCGCAGATCTTCCAGGACGCCGGCCTGCCCGACGGCGTGTTCAACCTCGTTCACGGACTCGGCGAGGAAGCCGGCGACGCGCTCGTGAAGCACCCCGACGTGCCGCTCATCTCCTTCACGGGCGAGACCACCACCGGCCGGACGATCTTCCGGAACGCCGCAGCGAACCTCAAGGGACTCTCGATGGAACTCGGCGGCAAGTCCCCGTGCGTCGTCTTCGCCGACGCGGACCTCGACGCCGCCATCGATTCGGCCCTCTTCGGGGTGTTCTCCCTCAATGGCGAACGCTGCACCGCCGGCTCCCGCATCCTCGTCGAACGCCCGGTCTACGACGAGTTCTGCGGGAAATACGCAGCGAGGGCGAAGACCATCGTCGTCGGCGACCCGCACGACCCGAACACCGAGGTCGGTGCCCTCGTCCACCCCGAGCACTACGACAAGGTCGCGTCCTACGTGGAGATCGGCAAGACCGAAGGTCGCCTCCTGGCGGGCGGCGGCCGTCCCGACCATCTTCCGCACGGCAACTACATCGCCCCGACCGTCTTCGCCGATGTGGCGCCCGATGCGCGGATCTTCCAGGAGGAGATCTTCGGCCCCGTCGTCACCATCACGCCGTTCGACGACGACGACGAAGCCCTGGACCTCGCCAACAACACACGCTACGGACTCGCCGCGTACATCTGGACGCAGAACCTGACCCGTGCCCACACCTTCTCCTCCGACGTCGAAGCGGGGATGGTGTGGCTGAACAGCCACAACGTCCGCGACCTCCGCACCCCCTTCGGCGGCGTCAAGGCCTCCGGGCTCGGCCACGAGGGCGGCTACCGCTCCATCGACTTCTACACCGACCAGCAGGCCGTGCACATCACCCTCGGCACCGTCCACACACCGAAGTTCGGCAGCGCCAAGGACTCCGCTGCCAACGAGGGCTGAGTCCTTCCACCCCATCCCTGCTCGAAGAAGAGACGACCGATGACTGATTTCGTCCCCACCCCCTCCCTCCCCGCCCCGGACATCGTCCGCTGCGCCTACATGGAGATCGTGGTCACCGACCTCGCGCAATCGCGCGAGTTCTACGTCGACGTCCTCGGCCTGCACGTCACCGAGGAGGACGGGAACGCGATCTATCTCCGGTCGCTGGAGGAGTTCATCCACCACAACCTCGTGCTCCGCAAGGGACCCGTGGCCGCCGTCGCCGCCCTGGCCTACCGTGTGAGGTCACCGGCGGAGGTCGACGCCGCCGAGGCGTACTACACGGAGCTGGGCTGCCGCACCGAACGCCGACCCGACGGCTTCACCAAGGGCGTCGGGGATTCCGTGCGCGTCGAGGACCCGCTGGGCTTCCCCTACGAGTTCTTCTACGACGTGCAGCACGTCGAACGCCTCACCCAGCGCTACGACCTCTACTCCGCGGGTGAACTGGTGCGCCTGGACCACTTCAACCAGGTCACCCCTGACGTGCCGCGCGGCCGGGCGTACCTCGAGGACCTCGGCTTCCGCGTCTCGGAGGACATCCAGGACTCCGACGGCGTCACCTACGCCGCATGGATGCACCGCAAGCAGACCGTCCACGACACCGCGCTCACCGGCGGCAACGGACCGCGCATGCACCACGTCGCGTTCGCCACCCACGAGAAGCACAACATCATCCAGATCTGCGACAAGATGGGCGCCCTGCGCATCAGCGACCGCATCGAGCGCGGACCCGGACGCCACGGCGTCTCCAACGCCTTCTACCTCTACATCCTCGATCCCGACGGTCACCGCATCGAGATCTACACGCAGGACTACTACACGGGAGACCCGGACAACCCGACCATCACCTGGGACGTGCACGACAACCAGCGCCGCGACTGGTGGGGCAACGCCGTCGTGCCGTCCTGGTACACCGAGGCGTCCCTCGTCCTGGACCTCGACGGGAACCCCCAGACCGTCATCGAGCGGGAGGATAAGAGCGAGCAGGCAGTGACCGTCGGTGCTGACGGCTTCTCCTACACCCGCAAGGACGGCGACGCGTCAGCCGAGAGCTTCAAGCTCGGGACGCAGCTGTAGCCATGCTGGACGACACGACGATCGAATCCATTGCCGATGAGCTGCTGGCGGCCGGCCGGAGCCGGGTTCCTGTCCCACTGCTGACCGCCCGCTACCCGGACATGACGGTGGAGGATTCCTACGCCGTCCAGCGGTTGTGGCGGCAACGCAACGAAGACGCCGGCCGCACGCTCGTGGGACGGAAGATCGGCCTCACGAGCAGGGCGATGCAGGCGGCCACGGGCATCACGGAGCCGGACTACGGCGCGATCTTCGACGACATGGTCCTCGAGACCGGGTGCTCGGTGGCGTGGGATGCGTACACGCACCCTCGTGTGGAGGTGGAGCTCGCGTTCGTGCTGAAAGCCGATCTCACCGGTCCGGGCTGCACGATCTTCGATGTCCTCACCGCCACCGACTACGTCGTGCCGGCCCTGGAGATCCTGGACTCGCGGATCGAGATGGAGGGCCGGACGATCGTGGACACCATCTCCGACAACGCGGCCATGGGTGCCATGGTGGTCGGCGGCAGGCCGGTGCGGCCCGACGCCGTCGACCTCCGCTGGGTGTCCGCCATCCTCTACAAGAACCAGATCGTCGAGGAGACCGGCGTAGCAGCGGGGGTGCTCGGCCATCCCGCCGCGGGCGTGCACTGGCTCGCGAACAAGATCGCCCCCCACGGCGATGGCCTGAAGGCCGGGGACATCATCCTCGCCGGGTCCTTCACCCGACCCCTGTGGGTCTACGAGGGCGATACCGTCCACGCCGACTACGGACCCCTGGGAGCCGTCACATGCCGCTTCGTCTAGGACCCACCTTCGCGGAGGCACTGGCTGCTGCCGGCCGACCGCTCGCCGGCATGTGGGTATGCTCGGGCAGCCCGCTCGTCGCCGAGATCTGCGCCGGATCGGGACTGGACTGGCTGCTCGTCGACGCCGAGCACAGCCCCAACGGGCTCGAATCGATCCTCGCCCAGCTCCAGGCCGTCTCCGGGTACCCGGCGCAGGTCCTCGTCCGGCCACCGGTCAATGACACCGTCCTCATCAAGCAGTACCTCGACCTCGGGATCCAGAACCTGCTCATCCCCATGGTCAACACCGTCGCCGATGCCGAAGCCGCCGTCGCTGCCACCCGCTACCCGCCCGAGGGGGTCCGGGGCGTGGGGTCGGCACTGGCCCGCGCAGCCCGCTGGAACAGGATCCCGGAGTACCTCGCCCGCGCGTCGGGGACGATCAGCGTCACCGTGCAGATCGAATCGGTGGCCGCTGTGGACGCGGTCGAGGACATCCTCGCGGTCGGCGGCGTGGACGCGATCTTCGTCGGGCCCTCCGACCTCGCCGCGTCCATGGGCCTGCTCGGCCAGCAGGAACACCCCGACGTGCGCGCCGCCGTCGAACAGTGCCTGATTGCAGCTCACCACGTGGGAAAGCCGGCCGGCGTCAACGCCTTCAACGCCGCCACCGCCCATCACTACCTCGACCAGGGGGCGTCTTTCATCCTCGTCGGCGCCGACGTCGCCCTCCTCGCCCGCGGGTCCGAATCCCTCGCCGCCGCCTTCGTCCCTCCCGCCGTCGACGGCGCTGACGACGGTACCTCCCCCGCCCGCCACTGACTCTCCTCCCTGGCACCACCGCCGCCGCGTCCCACGCCATGGATCCGCGCGCCGCCCGGGCACCGACGTCGACGGCCGGTAGGGAATACTGGGACCATGCCCTCCACTTTCACGACGGCTGACGCCGTCGACTTCGCCGTCCTCGAACGCAACGGCTTCATCGAGTCCCGCCACGTCGGTGCCGCCGTCGTCCTGGCGGCGGACGGCTCCGTGGTGACCGAACTCGGGGACATCAGCAGCCCGATCTTCCCCCGCTCCACCCTCAAGCCCTTCCAGGCGCTCGCCAGCATGAAGGCCGGTGTGCCGCTGCGCGGCCCGCAGGTGGCCCTCGCCACTGCGAGCCATGTCGCCAGCCGCGAGCACATGGACGTGGTCCGCACCATGCTCGATGCCGCCGGCGTCACCGAGGAGGACCTGCAGTGCCCCGAGGACTGGCCACAGGACGAGGAGGCCCGCAACGAGTTGGTCCGCAGCGGCAAGGGCAAGCAGCGCATCGCCTTCAACTGCTCGGGCAAGCACGCGGCCTTCCTGTGGGCCTGCACCGAGAACGGCTGGGACACCGCGACCTACCTCGAGCCCACGCACCCGCTCCAACGTTCGGTGGCCTCGGTCATCGAGGAGTACACCGAGGAGTCCGTGGCGGCGTGGGGCGTCGACGGCTGCGGCGCCCCCGTCGCCGCCCTGTCGCTGACAGGGCTCGCCCGCGGCATCGGCAAGGTCGCCAAGGCTCCCTCGGACAAGCACGCCGACGCGCGGGCGGCGACGATCGCCACCGCGATGCTCGACTACCCCTGGGCCGTCCACGGCAACGGCATGGAGAACTCGGTGGTCATGGAGGACCTCGGCGTCCTCGCCAAGAGCGGGGCGGAAGGCGTCCTCGTCCTCGCCGCACGCACCGGAGCGTCCCTGGCCCTGAAGGTCCTCGACGGCAACTCCCGGGCCGCCACCCTCGTGGGCCTCACCCTGCTCGCCGCGTCCGGCGCCATCGACGCCGACAGGGTGGGGACCGTCCTCGAGAAGGTGGTCCCCCCGATCCTCGGCGGCGGACGCCCCGTCGGCAGCCTGCGGCTCGCCGCCCCGGTGCTGGCCCTGCTCGACTAGGAACGGACCATGGCACGACGACGCATCGCGGGCGAGGACGGTCGCCGGGCGCTGGCCCGGGTGGCGGACGGTTCGGCCGGCCGGAACGAGATCGCGACGGCCGTGCGCTTCACGCTGGAGGAACTCGCCGAGCTGGCTCCCGGCAACAGCGTCGAGGTCCGTGTCCCGCCCTTCGGCGTCACGCAGTGCGTCGAAGGACCCCGCCATACCCGCGGCACACCGCCGAACGTCGTCGAGACGGACGCCACCACGTGGCTCGCCCTCGTCAGGGGCACCACGGACTGGCCGTCGGCGGTCGCGGCGGGCAAGGTCGCTGCGTCCGGGCAGCGCGCCGACCTCAGCGCCTGGCTCCCCCTCGCCGGGCTCCGCACGTGAGCACGGACCGGAGGGCCGGCGCCGCGGGGCCGGGCGGGCGGCCGAGCGCCGCGACCGCGGCCGGAAGGCCCGCTACCCCAGACGGGCGGCCCGCCACCGGGCGCCGGGCGGACCCCCTGGGCAGCCACCTGAGCACCCTCCCGGTCCGCACTGCCCGGGCCGTCCGGGAGCAGCCCCTCGGTGCCTGGCTGACCGGTCTCGCAGCGGCCGCCCTGTACACCGTCTTCTCCGTCACCCAGTGGAACCGGCTGAGCTCGCCGTCCTGGGACCTGGGGATCTTCACGCAGCTGGCGAAGGCGTACGCCGGGTTCGGTGCGCCGATCGTCCCCATCAAGGGCGAGGACTTCAACCTGCTGGGCGACCACTTCCATCCGCTGCTCGTGCTGCTGGGGCCCGCGTACGCGGTCGCGCCGTCGGGCCTCACTCTCCTGGTGGTGCAGGACCTCCTCTTCGCCCTATCGGTGGCCGTCGTGGCACGGGCCGGCACACGCTCCCTCGGTCCGGTCACCGGCATAGCGCTCGGCATCGCCTACGCCCTGTCCTGGGGGCTGCAGTCGGCCGTCGCTGCGCAGTTCCACGAGATCGCGTTCGCCGTCCCGCTCCTCGCACTGAGCCTCGAGGCCGTCCTGCGGCGCCGCATCCTGCCGGCCGTCGTCTGGGGCGGGCTGCTCGTCTTCGTCAAGGAGGACCTCGGGCTCACCGTCATCGCCCTCGGGCTGGTTCTCGCGTGGCGCCTCCGCACCCCCGCGGGGCTCTGGCTGTCCGCCTGGGGACTCCTGTGGCTGATCCTCTCGGTCCGGTTGATCCTCCCGGCCCTGAACTCCGCCGGGCAGTACGACTATTCCGACCGGATCGACGTGGGTGCGATGCTCGCCGACCCCGTGGGCGCCGTCGTCGACCTCGTCTCCGGGACGGCGAAGCACGAGACGCTCCTGCTGCTCCTGGTCGCCGGCGGTTTCCTGTTCCTCCGCTCCTCGTTGAGCCTGGTGCTGCTCCCGACCCTCCTGTGGCGGTTCGCCTCCAGCCAGGGAGGCTACTGGGGGCCAGAGTGGCACTACAGCGCCGTGCTGATGCCCGTGCTCTTCCTCGCCCTCCTGGACGGCGTGCAGACACTGCGGGCCAGCCGCCGGAGCTGGGTGCGCAGCACCGCCATGGTCGGCATCCCCGCCGCCGTCGTAGCCTGCCTGGTGCTGTTGCCCGGGCAGACGTTCACCGTGCTCGTGGAGCCGGAGACCTACCGGCAGTCGGAGCGCTGGGACGCCGCGCACCGCATGATGGACCTCATCCCGGAGGGATCGACCGTGGAGAGCGGGGTGGTGCTGATGGCCTACCTCGTCCCCGACACCCGCGTGTACTGGCTCGGCAACACCAACCCGGCACCGGACTACCTCATCGTCGACGCGGACGACTGGAGCTGGGGTGCCGTCCGGCCGAGCGACGCCGAGGCCCACGCAGAGCAGCGCTACCCCGGAACCGACTACACGCTCGTCTTCGGCGAGGCGGGCTACCAGCTCGTCGAGCGGCGTCCCTGACGCCCGGTAGCCTTAAACCATGACCTCCGAGCAGCACTCGCCGACCACTCCTCCCGAGCAGCCCGACACCCACGGCGCGGTGCCGGCGGACGGGCAGCGGGCCCCCGGCGACCGTGAGGATCCGGCGACCCCGGGCCCCGGCGATGCCCACTCCGAACCTGCCGCTCCCGCCGCACCCACCGCCGGGGCTCGTACAGAGCCTGCGGCCGCAGAAGCTCCCGCCTACCGCGAGGTGACGGTCCGGAGGGCACCGAAGTTCGTGCCCTTCATGATGCTCGGTGCGATCCTCGGTTTCCTCGCTGCACTGGTGCTCGCCTACACGGGCCCGGCCGATCCCACGCTCACCCGTGAGTCCATCCTCGGTTTCTTCACCGTGGCCTTCGCCATCCCGGGCCTGATCCTCGCGGCGCTGCTCGTGCTGGTCTTCGACCGGCGGAGCGTGAAGCGGGCCGAACGTGCCCGTGCGGAGCGCACCTACGACGACGGCGTGGCTTGACCGGCACCCGGAGGGCCGGGGCGGAACACCGGCACGCACGCCGCACGCCTCACCCCGCGGAGGTATGCCCTGCGCCGGCTTTCCTTCGCGCGGGCGGCATTGCGTGCCGTGAGAGAATAGGCGCATGGTGCGCGGCGACGGACAACTCTCCCATGATCTTCTTCCCGGCGAAAAAGGACCCCAGGATGCCTGCGGTGTTTTCGGCGTCTGGGCGCCCGGTGAGGAGGTCGCCAAGCTCACCTACTACGGCCTGTACGCGTTGCAGCACCGCGGGCAGGAATCGGCGGGTATCGCCACCAGCGACGGCCACAGGATCAACGTCTACAAGGACATGGGCCTGGTGTCCCAGGTCTTCGACGAGGCGACGCTCAACACCCTGACCGGCCACATCGCCGTCGGGCACTGCCGTTACTCCACCACCGGGTCCTCCCACTGGGCCAATGCCCAGCCCACGCTCGGAGCCACCGCGGCCGGCACCGTCGCCCTCGCGCACAACGGCAACCTCACGAACTCCGCCGAGCTGTACCAGATGGTCCTCGACCGCCACGGCAAGCCCCGTGCGGGAGAACTCGCACAGGGCAACACCACCGACACCGCCCTCGTGACCGCGCTGCTGGCCGGGAACGACGGCCGCTCGCTGGAGCAGACGGCCATGGACCTGCTGCCGAGCATCCGCGGCGCCTTCTGCTTCGTCTTCATGGACGAGGGCACCCTCTACGCCGCGCGCGACGCCTACGGCGTCCGTCCCCTCGTCCTCGGCCGCCTCGAGCGCGGCTGGGTCGTCGCCTCCGAGCAGGCAGCCCTCGCCACGGTCGGCGCGAGCTACATCCGCGAGATCGAGCCCGGCGAGTTCATCGCCATCGACGAGGACGGCGTGCGCAGCAGCCGCTTCGCGCAGACGACCGCCGCGGGCTGCGTCTTCGAATACGTGTACCTGGCCCGGCCCGACGCCGCGATCGCCGGACGCTCGGTGTACGAGTCGCGCGTCGAGATGGGCCGCCAGTTGGCCCGCGAGAACGCCGCCGCGGCGGACATCGTGATCCCGGTCCCGGAGTCCGGGACGCCGGCCGCCGTCGGATTCGCCGAGGAGTCGGGGATCCCCTTCGCCCACGGTTTCGTGAAGAACGCCTACGTGGGCCGCACCTTCATCCAGCCCAGCCAGACCCTGCGCCAGCTCGGCATCCGGCTCAAGCTCAACGCGCTCGAATCGGTCATCCGCGGCAAGCGCATCATCGTGGTCGACGACTCGATCGTCCGCGGCAACACCCAGCGCGCCGTCGTCCGCATGCTGCGCGAGGCCGGGGCGGCCGAGGTCCACGTCAAGATCTCCTCGCCGCCGGTGCGCTGGCCCTGCTTCTACGGCATCGACTTCGCCTCGCGCGCCGAGCTGATCGCCAATGGTGCCGCGATCGACGAGATCAGCAAGTCCATCGGCGCCGACAGCCTCGCGTACATCTCCGAGGACGGCATGATCGACGCGACGCAGCAGCCCCGCGAGCGCCTCTGCACGGCGTGCTTCACCGGGACGTACCCCATCGAACTGCCCGACGACGACCGCCTCGGCAAGAACCTGCTCGAGCGCACCAATCCTGCCGACAAGTCCGGAGCCACGGGATGCGATCCGGGGCCGGACGCCGAATTCGAAGCCGTACTGACCGACGAAGACAAGAAAGAGCGGGTATGAGCGCGTCCAACCCCATCACGTATGCCAGCGCAGGAGTGGACGTCGAAGCGGGTGACCGCGCCGTCGAGCTCATGAAGGACGCCGTGCGCGCAACGCACGGCCAGCAGGTCCTCGGCGGGGTGGGCGGTTTCGCCGGGCTCTACGACGTGTCCCGCCTCCTCACCTACACGCGGCCGCTCCTCGCGACGTCGACCGACGGCGTGGGCACCAAGGTCGCCATCGCGCAGGCGATGGACATCCACGACACCATCGGGTTCGACCTGGTGGGCATGGTCGTCGATGACATCGTGGTGGTCGGCGCGGAGCCGCTCTTCATGACCGACTACATCGCGTGCGGGAAGGTCGTCCCCGAGCGCATCGCGGACATCGTCCGCGGCATCGCGGCCGGCTGCTCGGCCGCCGGCACCGCACTGGTCGGGGGTGAGACCGCGGAACACCCGGGGCTGCTCGGTGAGCACGAGTACGACGTCGCGGGCGCCGCCACCGGCGTCGTCGAAGCCGACCGGGTCCTCGGTCCCGAGCGCGTCCGCGAGGGCGACGTCGTGATCGGGATGGCGTCCTCGGGCCTCCACTCCAACGGCTACTCGCTGGTGCGCCGGGTCATCAACCAGGCCGGCTGGGCTCTCGACCGCCAGGTCTCCGAACTCGGGCGGACTCTCGGCGAGGAGCTCCTCGAGCCGACGCGCATCTACGCCTCCGACTGCCTCGCGCTGGCCCGCACGGACGCAGCGCAGGTGCACGGCTTCAGCCACGTCACCGGCGGCGGGCTCGCGGCGAACCTCGCCCGGGTGCTCCCCCGCGGGCTCGAAGCGACCGTCGACCGCTCCACATGGGAGCTTCCGCCGATCTTCACGCTCGTCTCGCAGCTCGGTTCCGTGCCCCTGCCGGACCTCGAGCGCACACTCAACCTCGGCGTCGGCATGATCGCGATCGTCGGATCCGGCGGCGCGGATGCCGCCCTCGCCCAGCTGAATGCGGCCGGCGTGCCGTCCTGGGTGATGGGCAGCGTGCGGGCCGCGGGCAACGGCAGCACCGACGGGCCCGACTACGTGCAGGGCGCCAAGGGCGTCGACGGCGGATCCGTGCGGCTGCTCGGCGCCTACGCCTGACCGGGCGGTCCGCACGGGCACGACGGGAACAGCAGAACGAGAACAGCACGACGAAGCCCCTGCCCTCGCAAGAGGACAGGGGCTTCGGCGTACTCAGTGCGGTTCAGTGCCCTGCGTCAGGACTTCCCCGCCTGCTTGCGCGTCACGACGATGTCGAACGAGCTGGTCCGGGAGTTCCCGGCCTCGTCCGTCGCGGTGCATGTGACCGTCGTGATGCCGACCGGGAAGCGGCTCCCCGATAGGGGTACGCAGGCCAGTGGCACCACGCCGTCGAGCGTGTCGATGGCCGACGGCAGGACATAGGCCACCTTGGCGCCGCTGGCCCCGTTGGCGACCGCCGTGATGTCCGAGGTGTCCGCGATCCGCGGCGGCAGCACATCGGCCGGCCGTGCGGGCAGCTTGGCCGGGTCGACGATGCCCCAGTAGGCCGGCGTGACCTGCAGCTCGTCGTCGAAGGGCAGCGGCTGCTCCCAGGGTCGGGCCATCGGCCAGGTCCGCAGCCAGGTGCGGGCATTGCTGATGCCCCAGAAGGTCACCGAGTCGACGGATTCGTTGTGCTCGCGCAGCATGGCGAAGAGGTCGCGGTAGTAGTAGCCGACCTCCGCCGCTGCGTCCGCGTCGTCCTCGAACGCCGGGCTGTAGGGATCCACCGGAGCGCCGCTGACATCGGCTCCCTGGTTCTCCGTGGAGGCGTTGACGTCCAGTTCGGTGATGGCCTGCAGGAGCTTCGGATCCAGCGCCTCGACGGCCTTGATGGAATCCTCGAGCCACTGCACGGGGCGGGCGACGTCGACATGGGCCTGGTGCCCCACGCCGTCGATCGGCACGCCGCGGGCCTCGAGTGCGCGAATCAGCTCGAGGTAGTCGGCCCGCTTCTCCGGCATCTCGGTGTTGTACTCGTTGATGAACAGGGCCGCGTCGGGGAAGTAGCGGTCGGCCAGGCGGAAGGCCTGGTCCACGAAGCCCTCGCCGAGGATCTGGAACCAGCGGCTGTCCCGCATGTCGTGCGGGTTGGCGTTGTCGCCGTCCGCGATGACCTCGTTGACCACGTCCCAGGCCCAGATGGGGCTGTTCCCGTCGGGGTAGCGGGCGTTGATGTGGTCCGCGATGCCCTTGATGTGCGCTTCCATGCGCGCCTTGAGGAGCGCCTGGTCGGCCGGGCTGTTCGTGAGGTCGCGGGTCCCGTCCTTGAAGAACCATGCCGGGGTCTGCGAGTGCCAGGCGAGCACGTGTCCGTAGACCTTCACGTCGTTGGCGTCCGCGAAGTCCAGCAGCTGGTCCAGCTGGGTGAAGGTGAACTGTCCCTCGACCGGCTGCACGCTCTCCGGCTTGCCCGCGTTCTCGGGCGTGAAGGCGTTGAAGTGCTTGCGCACGAGGTCGGCGGCCGTTCCCACGGTCTCCCGCGCATCGATGGCCACACCGACGTGCTCGATCCCGTCAGCGCCGAGCACGTCCTTCAGACCGGGGACATCAGTCTGGATGGACGTCTCCGCGAACGGTGCGAGGCTGAAGTCGTCCAGCAGGAAGTCCACTCCGACCGCACCCTCGACGTACACCTGCGCCTTGTCCGCAGCCGCACCGAGCGTGTAGGTGCCCTTGAGCTGGGTCCAGCCATCGGCCGTGACCGAGGCTCCGGCACCGGCGACGCTGTCGTACGCGCTTCCGCCGCCGTTGTCACGCTGTACGGACACCTTGAGCGATGCCGGCGCCTGGCCCGGTGCGAGCTTCGCCCACACGGACACCTCGACCGCTGTCCCGACCGGCAGGCCGGCCGTGACGTCGAGTGCTGCTCCGTGCCAGGGCTGCGTGCGGTTCGTGACGAGCAGGCTGCCGGAACCGGTGCGGGCATCGCTGCTCGCCGTGACGGAGACGCCGGTGCCCCGGGCCGTCCAGCCGTCGGTGCCGGACTCGAACCCGGAGGTGATGCCGACGGATCCTGCAACCGCGGCTCCGCCGCGCGGCAGGGTGAACGTCCACCCCTCGGCGAGCTTCTCGGTGACAACCGTCGTGACGGCCCGAACGGTGTTCGAGCGGTCTCCGCCGCCGTCGTGGGCGAGGACCACGGCGCCGGGCGTGAAGGCCTTGCGGAGATTCGCGGTCAGGGTCGCCTCGCTGAGGTCGTTGCCGTCCCAGTCGAAGATGATGTTGCCGAGGCCGAGCGGCTGCATGCCGAGCGCTGCGGCGACCTCACCGGTGGCGCCCCAGCTGCCGTTGGGTGCCCGGAAGTAGGGAACCTGCTGGGTCGGGTTGCCGAGGGCCGCCCGGATGATCCGGAGGTTCTCCTTGAGGTCGGTCTCGACCTGCGCCTGGGTCCACGAACCCATGTCCGCGTAGGACGTGCCGTGGTTGCACAGCGTGTGCCCCTCGGCGACGATGCGCCGCAGCAGCTCGGCGCCGCCGGAGGCCTGGACGTTCTGTCCGATGATGCAGAAGGTCGCCGTGATGCCCTTGTCCCGCAGGAGGTCGAGCACGGCGGCCGTTTCGCCCGGGTTCGGCCCGTCGTCGAACGTCAGGGCGACGGCGTTGCCCGTCGCGCGTGCCGAGGCGAGGGGCGTGGTGGTGGGGTTCACCGCACCGCCCGGGACGAAGGAGGGGTCGGGTGTGGGCTGCCAGGCTCCGCCGTCGGCGGGTGCGGCCGTTCCGGTGATCACGACGTCGTCCACGAGGTAGTCGTAGGGTGCACCCAGGTCTCCCGTTCCGAGGTAGGCCCGCAGCGTTGCCGGGTCGGCTCCGGCGGGCGCGTTGAAGGTGCCGGTCACCGTCGTCCAGGCATCCGCCGACACCGTGGTGTTGCCCACCCAGCTGTAGGCGGGTTCGACGACGAAGCGCGCCGACGTCGTCGTGCCGGCTGCCGCCGAGAGTTTCACCTGCGCCGAGAAGGTGTAGGTTCCTCCCGCCTGCAGGAGGTTGGCCGGCGTCTTGATGCCGTCGTAGTCGTTGGTCCTGCCCTTCACCAGCAGGGCCTTGTCGCCGTCGGCGTCGACGACCGACAGAGCGGGCCCGCCGTTCTGCGCGAGCGGGCTGAAGCTGCCGTCCTCGAAATCCTCGTTCAGCAGTACTGTCGGTTCGTCGGCCTGGGCCGCCGGCAGCGCGAGGGCGCCGGCTCCCGTCATCAGGCCGAACGCCGTAGCGCCTGCGACCAGACGTCGTTGTCTCATGGTTCTCCTTGATGGTGTGGCCCGTCCGCGTACGGACGGGCCACAGACTGCTGGGGGTTGTCGTGCTGGTTGTCGTGCTGGTTGTCGTGCTGGTTGCCGTGCTGGTTGCCGTGCTGGTTGTCGTGCTGGTGGTCGTGCTGGTGGTGCCTAGCGGTTACCGCGCCCGGGGGACGCCTGCTCGAGGCTCTCCTGGAGTGCGTAGTAGGCGGGCTTGCGGGTGA
The DNA here is from genome assembly GCF_054510975.1 of Arthrobacter rhamnosi. Taxonomy (NCBI): domain Bacteria; kingdom Bacillati; phylum Actinomycetota; class Actinomycetes; order Micrococcales; family Micrococcaceae; genus Arthrobacter; species Arthrobacter rhamnosi. Next base: position 635,864 of record NZ_JBTNDN010000001.1, read on the forward strand.
AGTCGTTCCACATCACGGTCGCCTCGCCCTCACCGGAGAAGAACACCGGGACCCAGGAGTACTTGTCGGTGAAGCCCCAGATCGTGAAGGAGTTGCACTCCTCCACGGAGATGCAGGCGTCGAGTGCCCGCTGGTAGTAGCTCGCCTGCTTCTCGAGCTGTGCGGCAGTGGGCTTGGTCCCCGCTGCCACGTCCATCCGCACGTCGATCTCGGTGATCGCCGTCTCCAGCCCGAGGTCGTCGAAGCGCTGCAGGTTGGTCTGGAGGTCGCCGGGGAAGCCGTAGCGCGTGCTCAGGTGACCCTGGATGGCGAAGCCGTCCACGGGTACGCCCTGGGCCTTCAACTGCGGGATGAGCTTGATGTAGGCGTTGCTCTTCGCGTTGACGCCCTCCACGCCGTAGTCGTTGAAGAAGAGCTTCGCCTTGGGGTCGGCCTCGTGGGCCCAGCGGAACGCGTCGGCGATGATCTCCGGACCCAGTTCACGGATCCAGATGTTGTCCGTGGTGCGCAGGGTCCCGTCGCCGTTGAAGATCTCGTTGGCGACGTCCCACTGCTGGATCTTGCCTGCGTAACGGCCCACGACGGTCTGGATGTGGTCCTTCAGGATGGCGCGCAGCTCGTCCTTCGAGAAGTTGCCCTGTTCCAGCCAGGCAGGGTTCTGACTGTGCCAGAACAGGGTGTGTCCGCGGACCACCTGGTGGTTCTCCTGCGCGAACTGGACGATGGCGTCCATCTCGGCGAAGCGGTAGGTGTCGCGTGTGGGGTGCACGAACTCCCACTTCAGCTGGTTCTCCGGTGACACGGAGCTGAACTCGGCGGCGAGGTGCTCCCGGTACGCGGCGTCGTAGGTGAAGGGGGCGGGGTAGGGCTGGGTCTCGTGGTGGCCGCCGCCCGCGACGGCGGTGCCGATCTTCAGGTCCTGCGGGGCCGCCCAGCGGAGGGTGTCCTGCTTCTCGATTCCGGGCTTCTGGGGTGCTTCCTGTGCTGCGAGTGCGGGGGTTGCGGTGGGAAGAATCAGCGCCGACGCGAGGACTGCGGCGGCAAGGGACTGACGGGCCTTCATGAGCTCTCCTTTGAGGTACTTCAGGTGCGGCTGTCCGAAACTTTCGTCGGAACTTTTCCGGAACTTTCCGGAAATGCCGTTGCTGTAGGTTAGGAACACTGCGCACCACAGGTCAAGAGTGCGAAGGAAAATGGTTCCGGGAGGCATCTGTCGCCCGAGGTGGCCCGAGGAGGCTCACGTGCAGGACAACGCCCACCCCGCGGTGACGATCTCGGCGATCGCCTCGGCGGCCGGAGTCTCCATCCCCACGGTGTCGCGCGTCCTCAACGGCCGCTCCGACGTCGCTCCCGCAACCCGCGAGCGCGTCGAGGTCCTGCTGCGCGAGTACGGCTATCGCCGCCGCGGGACAGCACAGGCGGCGCCCTCCGGACTGGTGGACCTGGTCTTCAACGATCTGGACAGCCCCTGGGCCGTCGAGATCATCCGGGGCGTCGAGGAGTCCCTGAACTCCGAGGGCCTGTCCGTCGTGGTGTCCGCCATCCACCGCCGGGGAAGCGCCGACTCCACCCGCAAGTGGCTCGACACCCTCGGTGCGAGGACCAGCGACGGCGCCATCCTCGTCACGACAGACCTCGACTCGTTCCTGCACGCGGAACTGCAGCGCCTCAACCTGCCCGTGGTCGTCGTCGATCCTGCCGGCGTACCGGACCTGGAGGTGCCGACCATCGGGGCGACGAACTGGACCGGCGCGGTCACCGCCACCGAGCACCTCATCCAGCAGAACCATCGCCGCATCGGCTTCGTCGCGGGCCGGCCCGGACTGTGGTGCAGCCGTGCACGCCTCGACGGGTACCGAGCAGGGCTCGACGCTGCCGGCATCGAGTTCGACCCCTCCCTCGTTCTCGGCGGGGATTTCGACTACGCCTCCGGGTTCGCCGCGGGACGGGACCTCCTCTCGCGGGCCGACCGTCCCACCGCGATCTTCGCCGCGAGTGACCAGATGGCCCTCGGCGTCTACGAGGCCGCGCGCCAGCAGGGCCTGCGCGTCCCCGACGACGTCAGCGTGATCGGGTTCGACGACCTCCCCGAGGCAGGGTGGGCATCACCGCCGCTCACCACGGTCCGGCAGCCGCTCTCGGAGATGGGCACACTGGCGGCCCGAACCCTCGTACGCCTGATCCGCGGCGAGCCGGTGGAGAGTCCCCGCATCGAACTGTCCACCCGCCTGGTGACCCGCGCGAGCGTGCGCGCGCTCAGCAGCTGAGGGCCGGCCGCGCCACCAGAAGATTCGGGCTTGACTCTGGGCGTAAACCTAATATGTTTGTAACGGCAACATATTGGTCACACACACTTCCTGGAGCACTCAATGGCGATCGAGCCCACCCGCGATGACAAATTTTCCTTCGGACTCTGGACTGTGGGCTGGGAGGCCCAGGACCAGTTCGGCTCAGCGACCCGAGCACCGCTCGACGTCGTCGAGGCCGTCAACCGCCTGAGCGACCTCGGCGCGTACGGCATCACCTTCCACGACAACGACCTGTTCCCCTTCGGCTGCTCCCCGGCCGACCGGCAGCGTGAGATCGACCGCCTGACCGGCGTCCTGAAGTCCACCGGCCTGATCGTGCCGATGGTCACCACCAACCTCTTCAGCCACCCGGTCTTCAAGGACGGCGGCTTCACGAGCAACGATCGCGGCGTGCGGCGCTTCGCCCTGCGCAAGGTCCTGGACAACATCGACCTCGCCGCGGAACTCGGCGCTAAGACGTTCGTCATGTGGGGCGGCCGTGAAGGCAGCGAGTACGACTCGGCCAAGGACATCCGCGGCGCCCTGGAACGTTACCGCGAAGCGGTCAACCTGCTCGGTGACTACGTGACGGACAAGGGGTACGACATCCGTTTCGCCATCGAGCCGAAGCCGAACGAACCCCGCGGCGACATCCTCCTGCCCACCCTCGGCCACGCGATGGCGTTCATCGAGACCCTCGAGCGCCCCGAACTCGTCGGCATCAACCCGGAGACCGGCCACGAGCAGATGGCGGGGCTGAACTTCACCCACGGCATCGCCCAGGCGCTGTACCAGGGCAAGCTGTTCCACATCGACCTCAACGGCCAGCGGAGCATCAAGTTCGATCAGGACCTCGTCTTCGGCCACGGCGACCTCCAGAACGCCTTCTCGCTGGTGGACCTCCTCGAATTCGGCGGACCTGCCGGCGGCCCTTCGTACGACGGCCCCCGGCACTTCGACTACAAGCCGAGCCGCACCGAGGACATGGACGGCGTCTGGGACTCCGCTGCGGCGAACATGCAGACCTACCTCCTGCTCAAGGAGCGCGCTGCAGCGTTCCGCGCGGATCCCGAGGTCCAGGCTGCCCTGGCCGCCTCACGTGTCTCGGAGATCAACGAGCCCACCCTCAACCCCGGGGAGGGCTACGACGCGCTGCGCGCCGACCGCACCTCCTACGAGGACTTCGACACCGAGTCCTACTTCAACGGCAAGGGTTTCGGCTTCGTGAAGCTCCAGCAGCTCTTCATCGAGCACCTGCTCGGCGCCCGCTGATCCATGGCCCTCGTTGCTGGCGTCGACTCGTCCACACAGAGCTGCAAGGTCGTCGTCGTCGACACGGCGACCGGCGCGGAGGTCCGTAGCGGCCGTGCCCTCCACCCGGAGGGCACGGAGGTCGACCCCGGCGCATGGTGGGAGGCCCTGCGGTCCGCACTGGAGGCCGCAGGAGGACTGGCGGACGACGTCGGTGCCCTCGCAGTCGCGGGCCAGCAGCACGGAATGGTGCTGCTGGGCCGCGACGGCAGGGTACTGCGCGACGCACTGCTGTGGAACGACACGCGATCGGCCGGCGCGGCACGGGACCTGATCGGCGAGTTCGGTGCCGATGAGCTCGTGGCCCGCACCGGGCTGGTCCCCGTGGCGTCGTTCACCGGCGCCAAGGTGCGGTGGGTTCGCGACGCCGAACCCGCCGTGGTCCCGGAGATCGCTGCCGTCGCACTCCCCCACGACTGGCTGACCTGGCGCCTGCGCGGTTTCGGGCCGGCGGGGGAATCTCCCCTCGGCCCCGTGCTGAAGGAACTGGTGACGGACCGCTCCGACGCCAGCGGCACCGGCTACTGGAGCCCGGCGACGGGTGGATACGATCTCGCCCTGTTCGAGGACATCCTCGGCCGCCCCGCGCGCGAAGCGCAGGGTGCCGGGGACACGGCCTCGGGCGACGGGACCGAGGTCATCCTCCCCCGGGTCCTCCCGGCCGAGACGGTCGCGGGCACCGTGCACTCCTCGTTCCTCACATCGGAAACCCACCGGATCGTCCTCGGGGCGGGTGCGGGCGACAACGCCGGCGCCGCCCTCGGGCTCGGTGCGGAGGAGGGTGACGTCGTCGTGTCCCTCGGAACGAGTGGGACGGTCTTCGCCGTCGCTCCGAAACCGGTCGCCGACTCCTCGGGAGCGGTGGCCGGATTCGCCGACGCCAGCGGACTGTTCCTTCCCCTCGTGGCGACCCTCAACGCGGCACGCGTGCTGTCGTCGGTGGCGGGGATCCTCGGCGTGGACCACGACGGCTTCGCCGGGCTGGCCCGCGAGGCCGCGCCCGGAGCCGACGGCGTGGTCCTGGTGCCCTACTTCGAAGGTGAGCGCACCCCGAACCTGCCGACGGCCAAGGCCAGTTTCCACAACCTCAGCATCGCCTCGAGCACCCGCGCGAACCTGGCGCGGGCCGCCATCGAAGGGATGCTGTGCGGGCTGGCGGACGCGCTGGACGCCGTGCGGGCAACGGGCGTCGAGCCGCGGCATCTCCTGCTGATCGGCGGAGCAGCCCAGAACGGCGCCGTCCAGGAGGTCGCCGCGCAGGTGTTCGACCTCCCGGTCCGCATCCCGGCGCCCGGGGAATACGTGGCACGGGGGGCCGCGGTACAGGCCGCGTGGGCCCTGACGGGATCACGGCCACAGTGGTCGGTGGACACCCTGAAGAACCAGACGCCGGATCACCGTCCGGTCATTCGCGAGCAGTACCGGGCAGCAGTCGGGTCCGTGACGTTCTAGGCCAGTACGGCGATCCACCCCGTACGACGACGAGGCACCGACCCACCCGGGTCGGTGCCTCGTCGTCGTTCTGGTGGCGTCCCGGTCTCGTCCGGGTGTCGCCCTGGCGGAGCAGTGGAGCTAGATGCCGGCCTGGTGGTTGATGCCCACCTGGTCGACCTTGCGGTGGAAGCGCATCCCGGCCTTGCCGCCGAGGATGGCGCCGGTAAGCGGGACGAGGATCGCGATGGCCAGGTCGATCAGCCCGCCGACCGTCAGGGCACTGCCGTCGACGGGGATGCTCGGCGCACCGTTCAGGCTTGACAGCACGTTGAACTGGTTGCCGGGGGTGTGCCGCGGGCGGTGCGCCCCTCGTCAGCGGTACCGCCGGTGAAGACCTGACGCAGGCCTCGGTCGCCTCCCGGGAATGCCCGCCTGCATCCGGGAACGCCGCAGCCCGCTCCCGCGAGGGCGGAAGCGGGCTGCGGTCCGGCGTGATGCCGGCAGGTCACTCGCGGCGTGTCAGAGGGAGTGCACCGTGACGTCGCAGTGCAAGCGGCGCGTGTGGTCCACGTGCCGGGCCTGCCCCGTCAGCGTGAGGGGCACGGTGGCGCGGATGTCGCTGCTCGAGGCGCCGAGCCGGAGCTCGAGCGTCCCCGGCTCGACGACGCGCAGTCCGTCGCGCCCGGTGAAGGCGGTGACGTCGGCAGGGACGGTGAAGGCGACCCGCGCCGAGGCCCCCGCCGCCAGGGGCACGCGTGCGTAGCTGATCAGTCGCTGCACCGGCCGGACGACGGATGCCACCGGGTCGTGCAGGTAGAGCTGCACGGTCTCGACGCCGTCGCGCCCGCCCGCGTTGGTGATGGTGATCTCCACGGTCACCTCGCCGTCCGTGGCGGCGGTATCCGCCGATGATTCCACGTCCTGCCAGGTGAAGTCCGTGTAGCCGAGGCCGTGGCCGAAGGCGAACGCCGCCGTCGGATCGATGTTGGACACGCTGTTCGCCTGCGCCAGCGGAACCGCGAGGTAGGTGGACGGCTGCGCGCCTGGCGTCCCCGGGATGCTGACCGGTAGGCGCCCGCTCGGGTTGATCCTCCCGCTCAGGACACCGGCGACAGCGGCCGCACCCTCCTCGCCGGGGAAGAACCCCTGAACGATGGCGGCGGCATCGGTCGCGGCGGACCCGAGGGCATAGGGGCGCCCCGTGAGCAGGACGACGACGACCGGTTTGCCGGTCGCGAGCAGCTCGTCGAGCAGCTGCTGCTGGACGCCCGGGAGCGCGAGGGACTCGGCGTCGCACCCTTCGCCGCTCGTGCCGCGGCCGAAGAGCCCCGCACGGTCCCCGAGGACGGCGACGACGACGTCGGAACCGCCGGCGACGGCAAGCGCCTCGTCGAAGCCCGTCGTCGCGGTGCCATCGATGGTGCAGCCCGCGGCGATCGTGATGTCACTGTCGGCGAACTCTCGCTGGACGGCGTCCGCGACCGTGGGGATGGTGAGGCCCATCTCCACCTCGGGGTGCTGCTCCCCCACGTGGGCGGGGAAGGAGTAGCAGCCCAGGAAGGCCCGGTGCGTGTCCGCGTTGGGACCGATCAGGGCGATGCGGGGAGCGCCGGCGAGCGGCAGGATCCCGCCGTTGCGCACCAGGACGATCGACTGCTCGGCGAGCTCGCTGGCGATGGCACGGTTGGCGGGGGTGTCGAGGTCGACGACCGGGACACGGGCCCCGGCGCCGGCCAGGGCCGGAGGAACCGGTGACCATTCGGGATCGAGCAGGCCGAGGTCCAGCTTCTGCTGCAGGACGCGGCGGAGCGCCCGGTCGACGAGCCCCTCGTCCAGCCTGCCGCCGTCGATCTCGGCGAGCAGGTGCTCGCCGAAGGTGTGGATCGTCGGGAGTTCGACATCCACGCCGGCCGTCAGCGCTGCCGCCGCGGCATCGCCGAGCGTCGCGGCCACGCGGTGGAGCTCCTTGAGGAAGGCGATGCCGAAGTAGTCGGCGACCACCGTCCCGTCGAAGCCCCACGTATCGCGCAGGAGCGAGGTCAGGAGCGAGGCGTCGGCCGCCGTCGGCACGCCGTCGATGTCCGTGTAGGCGTGCATCACCGAACGCACCCCGGACTCGCGGACCGCCATCTCGAACGGAGGCAGGAGCACGTCGGCGCGCTCGCGCTCGCCGATGGAGACCGGGGCGAGGTTGCGGCCGGCCTTGGACGCCGAGTAGCCCACGAAGTGCTTGAGCGTCGCGACGACGCCGGCCCGTTCCAGTCCCTGCACGTAGGCCGTGGCGATGGTACCGATCAGGTAGGGGTCCTCGCCGATGGTCTCCTCGACCCGGCCCCAGCGGGCGTCGCGCACGACGTCGAGCACCGGAGCGAGTCCCTGGTGGACGCCGACGGAGCGGAGGTCCGCGCCGATCGCCGAGGACATGGTCCGCACCAGGTCGGGATTGAACGTGGCACCCCATGCCAGGGGCACCGGATAGGCGGTCGCCTTCCAGGCTGCGAAGCCGGCCAGGCATTCCTCGTGCACAAGGGCGGGGATGCCGAAGCGGTTGGCCGCCGCGATGCGCTCCTGGGTCCGCTGCAGCGACAGGGCGCCGAGCCCTGGTTCCACGGGTGCGGTGCCGAAGGGCCGGGTCAGCTGGCCCAGGCCGTGCGGCAGGAGTTCGTCGAGGTCGACGGGCTCGTTCATCTCGTTCTGGTGGGGAGCCACCTCGCCGCCCTCGGTGTTGGCGCCGACCCAGACGCCGACCAGCTGGGCGACCTTCTCGCGAAGGGTCATCGCCTGGATCAGGGCCTCGACCCGGTCCTCGGGTGTTGCGGCGGTGTTCCGCCACGGGGCGTCGTTCAGTGTTGTTTCAGTCATGGTTACTTTCCGCCAGCGCCCATGAGGCCCTGGACAAGCGCGCGGCGCGCAAACAGGTAGACGAGCAGTACGGGCACCATCGACAGCGTGACCGCGGCGAGCAGACCCGGGATGTTGATGCCGTACTGGGTCTGGAAGTTGAAGAGGCCGAGGGTCACCACGCGGGTGCTCTCGGACTGGGTCAGGATCAGGGGGAACAGGAAGCCGTTCCATGCCTGCAGCGCGGAGAAGACGGCGATCGTGGAGATCCCGCCCTTGGACAGCGGGAGGACCAGCCGGAAGAAGGCACGCGCCGGGCTCGCGCCGTCCATGGCCATCGCCTCGTACAGTTCCCCCGTGATGTCGCGCATGGTCCCGCTGAGGATGAGCGTGCAGATCGGCAGTGCGAAGGCCGCCGTGGGGAGGATGACGCCGATCAGGTTGTCGTAGAGCCCCACGGTGTTGATCAGGTAGAACACCGGCACGATCACGGCCTGCGCGGGAATCGCCAGACCCAGCAGGAAGAAGCGGAACACGAACGACGCCGCACGGCTCCGGCTGCGCACGATCGCGTAGCTCAGCGGCGGCACGAGCAGCAGGACGATCGCGACGACGCCGACGGTGACCACGAGGGTGTTCAGGAAATACCGTCCGAAGCCGCTCGTGATGGCATCCGCGTAGTTCTGCAGCGTGAAGCTGGTCGGGAAGGACAGGGGCCCGTTGTCGCCGAACTCGGCGCGCGTCTGGAACGTCCCCGAGATCATGACGTAGAGGGGGATCGCGACGATCAGCAGCCAAAGGAAGGAGCCGATGCCCGCGAGGTGGTTGGGACGGGTCTTCATCAGAGTCCTTCCAGCGAGCTGTTCATCTTGTCGTAGCCGGAGACCTTGACCACCACGAGGGAGATCGCGGTCGCGACGACGACGAGTACCAGGGCGATGGCGCTGCCGACGCCGAAGTCGAAGCTCCGGAACGCCTGCTGGTACATGTAGAAGGCGGTGATGGTGGTGTCGGTACCCGGTCCGCCGTTGGTCAGGATGAGCACCGTCTCGAACGTCGTCAGCCCGCCGACGACCATCAGGATGATCGAGGTGATGGCCGTGTTCCGCAGCTGCGGCAGGGTGATGGAGAAGAACTGGCGCACCATGCCCGCGCCGTCGATGGACGCCGCCTGATAGAGGACGGGCGGGATGCCCTTGGCCGCACCCTGGTAGATCAGGGTGTGGAAGGGCGTGAACTGCCACATGCCCACGAAGATGAGGACGCCGATGGCCCCCGTCTGCGTGCCCAGCAGGTTGCCGTCGCCGAACAGCCACGACAGCTGGCCGGGGATGCCGAAGTTGGGATCGAGCAGCGCCCGCCAGAGGACGGAGATCGCAGCCGAGGACAGCAGCAGCGGGATGAAGTAGATGGCGCTGAGCACGGCGCGGTTGCGCTGGTTGCCCGCTGCCCAGACACCGAGCAGGATGCTCAGCGGCGTCTGGGTGACCACCCCGAGGACGATGAACAGGAGGCTGAGCCAGAGGCTCTTGAGCATCACCGGATCGGCGATGAGCGTCTTCCAGTTGTCGAGCCCCACGAACTCCGGGTCACCGAGTCCGCTCCACGACGTGAAGGACAGGACGGCGACGGCGGCCAGGGGAACGAGTGCGAAGAGCGCGAAGAAGATGGTGGCGGGCAGGGCCCAGGCGAAGCCCGGGCGTCCGACGGACGAGGCGCCCGAGCGGGCCGGGCGGCTCACGGTGGAGCCGCCCGGCGCTGGCCGCCTGCGGGTAGCAAGCGTTGTCATGGTGTGTCCTACAGGCTCTGCATGGCCTTGATGAAGCCATCTTCATCGATCTGGCCGCTGAAGAACTGCGCTACGGCCGTGTGGATGGTGACGGTCGCCTCGGGCGGGTAGGCCTGGTCCCAGGAGAGCTGGAAGTGCGGCGCGTCCTTCACGAGGTCGAACTGGTACTTCGCGTACTCCGGGTTCGAGGCCTGATCGAGGAACTCCTCCGTGTTCGTGGTGGTGGGCAGGTTGCCGATGGCGATCTGCTCCTGCACGAACTCGTCTGAGTACATGAGCTTCAGGAACTCGGCAGCCTCTTCGGGGTACCGGGTGTCCTTGGTGATGGAGTAGAAGTTGTTCGTGTTGCCGGCGAGGTTGTCGGGATCGCCCTCTCCGCCTTCGATCGCGGGGAACTCGCTGTAGCCGAGCACGTTCTCGGCGAACTCGGGGTTGGCGTCCAGGTGCGTCGCATAGGCCCACGAACCCATGAGTTCGAAGCCTGCCCGGCCGCTGGAGAGCAGGGTGGGAGACCCGCCGTCGGTGAACTTCACGGAGTCGAAGTTGGTACCGAAGGCACCCGCGTCGATCAGTTCCCGCAGCTTGCCGAGGGCCTCGCGGCTCTCCTCGGAGTCCCAGACGCTCGTGTCGCCGTCGAGCGCGGCCTGGAACAGGTCCTCGCCGGCCACGCGGTCGAAGACGTACTGGAACCACATCTGGGTCGGCCACTGGTCCGCGCCGCCGAGCGCGATCGGGGTCACGCCCGCCGCCTTCAGCTTCTTGACGTCCTCGAGCAGGTCGTCCCAGGTTGCCGGCGGAGCATCGATGCCGGCCTTCTTGAGCACCTCGGAGTTGTTGAAGAGCATGACGGGCTGGGTGCCGCGCATCGGGATGCCATAGCTCTTGTCATCGACGACCGCCGTGTCGAAGACGGACGGCAGGAAGGCGTCCTTCAGCTGCGGGTCCTCCTCGATGAAGTCGTCGAGGGGCAGCAGCAGGTCGGCCTTCACGAAGTTCGCGATGCTTCCGCCACCCCAGTTGAAGAAGATGTCCGGGGCGGAGTCGGTGTCGATGATGGTCTGCAGCTTGGTCTGGTAGTCCGCGCCGGGGATCGTGTCGAGCACGACCTTGACGTCGGAGGTCTCGTTGAACTTGTCCACCATGGCCTGCTCGACCTTGTTGCTGGCATCGCCGTACACGGCGAGGTGCAGCTCGTTCTCGGGCCGGCTCGAAGCGTCGCCGCCTCCTCCGCCGCACCCGGCGAGGGTGAGGCCCAGCATCATGACCGCGGTGCCCGCAAGGCTGCGGGACATCCAGGTTCGGTTGTTCATCGTTGAACGCCTCTCGAAAGTTTCGACGATTATATCGAAAGTTGTGTGATGGGTTGAGTGTATGTAACCGGGGTCTCACTATGCAAGCCGGATGTGCTGCCGGTCACAAATTGCGGAAGGGACAGGCGCAGTCCCGTGCCGCGGCCGCTGTCGACCCCGCATGTAAGCTGTGCGCATGTCGATTCCGGCGGAAGAACCGCGTGTCACCCTCGCCCAGCTTGCGACGGCTGCGGGTGTATCCCTCTCCACGATCTCCAAGGTCCTCAACGGTCGTGCTGACGTGTCCCCGAAAACCCGGGCGAAAGTTGAGGAGCTCCTCGAGGAGCACGGCTACCGCCGACGCAAGGAATCGGCGGCCAAGGCGGGTCTCGTCGAACTCGTGTTCCACGAGCTGGAAAGCGCCTGGGCCTTCGAACTCATCCGCGGGGTGGAGAACGTGGCGAGCGAGCACGGCATGAGCGTGGTGCTGACCGAGACGGGAACACGGCACGCTCCGGGCCCCGAGTGGATCGAAGGCATCCTGTCGAGGCGCCCCGCCGGCGTCGTCCTGGTCTTCTCCGACCTGCCCCAGGAATTCCGCAGGAAGCTCGACGCACGCTCGATCCCCTTCGTGATCATCGATCCCGCCGGGGACCCCGCTCCCGACGTCCCCTCCGTCGGTTCGGCGAACTGGTCCGGCGGGATGATGGCCACACGGCATCTCATCGACCTCGGCCACACCCGGATCGCCGCGATCAGCGGGCCGGAGGACATGATGTGCTCCCTCGCCCGGATCGACGGCTACCGCTCCGCCATGAACCTGGCCTCCCTGCCCATCGACCCGGAACTCATCCGCTACGGGAACTTCCACGTCGACGGCGGACGCGACCACGCCTTCACGCTGCTGCGCGGGCCGAATCCCCCCACGGCGATCTTCGCGGGCAGCGATCTCCAGGCGCTGGGTGTGCTCGACGCGGCACGCCAGATCGGGCTGCGGGTTCCCGACGAGCTGTCGATCGTGGGCTACGACGACCTGCAGCTGGCTCAGTGGTCCAGCCCTGCCCTGACCACCGTGCACCAGCCGCTCATCCAGATGGCCGAGGAGGCCACGCGCATGGTCCTGCGCCTGCGCGACGGCGAGCGCCCCAACAACCTGCGGCTCGACCTCGCCACCAGCCTCGTGGTGCGCCAGAGCACCGCTGCTCCCTCCACCGCTGCCGCGTCCGCCGCGCGGCCGGCGCCGCAGCGGGCGTGACCGCGCGCGCTTCTGGATACGATAGGCCGAGACCAGGTGCCGAGGGCTCCTGCAGGACGAAGGAGAACCCAGGGCCGTGCGGCTACCCGGCGGAATGAACGGCACTGAGAGCCTTCGCACACAGAACCTGTCCCAGATCCTCACGACGGTGCACCGGAACGGCCCGCTCTCCCGCTCCGAACTGACCCGGCGCAGCGGCTTCAACCGTTCGACCGTCGGCGCCCTCGTATCCGCCCTGGCGGAGAAGCGCCTGGTGCACGAGACGGAACCGGCGGGCGACGGCAGGGTGGGACGTCCCAGCCCCATCGTGCAGGCCAACCCGGGGGTCGCCGTGATCGCCGTTAACCCCGACATCGACGCCCTGACCGTCGGCGTCGTCGGCCTGGGTGGGAAGGTGCATGCGCGCGTGCGCCGCGAGACCCGCAGCGTGCCGTCCCTCGACGACGCGGTGCGGCTCACGGACGACATCGTCGCCGACCTCCGCCCCGTCCTGGCGCGCCTCGACCAGGTCCTCGGTGTCGGCATCGCGCTTCCGGGACTCGTCAACGCGGGCGCAGGGCGTGTGCTCATCGCACCGCACCTGGGCTGGCGGGACGCCGACCTCGCCGGACCGTTCGGCAGCGCCCTGGGCCTTCCCGCGGTCGCCGCCAACGATGCGTCCCTCGGATCGCTCGCCGAGAGCATCTTCGGCGCCGCGATCGGTGTTGACCACGCGGTGTACCTCAACGGCAGTGCGAGCGGCATCGGCGGCGGCATCGTGACCGGAGGTGCACAGCTGGTCGGGAGCCGCGGCTACGGCGGCGAACTGGGCCACACGCTGGTCCGCGCGGGCGGGTCCGCCTGTCATTGCGGGCGCTCGGGCTGCCTCGACGCCGAGGTCCGGCTGGAGCGGCTGCTCGACGCGGCGGGCCTGTCGGGGGGCGGTATCGAGGCGCTCGAGGCCGTGCTGTCCGACGACCCCGCACAGGCCGTCCGGGACGAAGCCGAGCGCCAGCTGGAGCTGCTCGCCGTCGCCCTGGTGAATTTCGTCAACATCTTCGACCCCGAGCTGATCGTCCTCGGCGGCTTCCTCGGCTCGCTGTTCGGTTTCCACGGCGCCCAGCTCACGGAGGCGGTGAACCGGGGATCACTGGCCGGCGGGGTGCAGGTGCGCCGCGCAGCCCTCGGCCCGGAACTCCTGCTGGTAGGAGCGGCGGAACTCGCCTTCCAGCCGCTCCTCGCGTCACCCTCCTAAGGCCGGTCCGGGAATGCCCCCGGCGTTCGGGCACGCAGAACGGCGCATCGTCCCGGAGGACGGATGCGCCGTGTGCGGTATCGAGAAGATCGGTCGACCGAAGGTCAGCCGATGCGGCGCGAGCCGCTCTCCTCACCATCGTCGTCGAGATCATCGGCGTACTTGTCCGCGTACTCCGAGTAATCCGGCTCAACCGGCTCGAGAGGTTCGGTACGCCGCGTGGACGCACGACTACCCGGGCCTGTGAGCTCTCGCTGCAGTGCCGAATAATCAGTGGCCGGGCTGAAGTACTTCATGTCCCTGGCCTGCTTTGTAGCTTTTGCCTTTTGACGGCCGCGCCCCATGGCGTGACCCCCTTTGTGCGTCGATCCGGAGGTGGTCACTGGGGCACGAGGCCCAAGGCTGCAGCGAGGCCCCGGAGTATTTGGTCAGTTTGTCGTAGGTATAGATTACATGCTTTCCGCGGCATCCGAGCGCGGGTTCCGCCGGGCTCCGGAGAAGGCCTCGACGGCGGACCGCGGTCCGTGCACGCGGCCTCCGGTGCCGGGTCCGGTCCTCCCCGGAGGATCTTGGATAGAGTCGAAGCCACGCCGGAGCCCCCGGCAGCACGCGCACCAGGAATACAAGGAGACAGCGGCCCACCATGAGCAACGAGGAGCAGGCACCCAGGGAGCCCGGGAACCACCCCGGACCGGACGGGCCGGACGGCCCCGACGGGCCGGACGTGGTGGACGCCGACGCCATCGTGCTCGACGACGGCGACGTCTCCGCCGGCACCCTGGAGCCCGAACTGTCGGTGTCGCCCGAGACTCTCGACCTGCAGGACCCCGCCCTCGGACCCGCACAGATCAGCAGGGACACCGCGGAGGCCGCCTCGCTGGAGGATGCTGCCGCCGAGGCGCGGGCCGTGGCGGCCGCAGCCGAGGAGGCTGGGACACTGGTGGGCGGACCCCTGCCGGCCACCGCGCCGGTGGTCCGTGCAGTCCCCGATGGCACTGCTCCGGCCGGAGGCACAGCGGGCGCGGCGCCCGGACCCGTCGGCGGCCCGTACGCCTTCCCTCCCCAGGGTGGCGAGCCCGGCCTCGGACATCCGGGGTTGTACCCGGGCACCGATCCCGCCTCGATCGGGCCGGCAGGACAGGAGTCCCCGGCAGAACCCCGACCGGCCGACGATGCCCGGGCGGCGTGGATCCCGACGGCGTCGGATCCTGAGGACACCGGTGCGCATGCGGCGCAGGACAGGACGTCCGCCGGCAGCAGCGTCCTGCCGCTGCTGCTGCTCATCGGCGGCGCCGTCGTGCTCCTGGGGCTCCTCGTCTGGCTGCTCGTCTCCCTCCTGGGCGGCGGGAGGAACGAGGAGCGCGTCGATCCCTCGTCGCTCGCAGCAGGCGAGTGCCTCGCCGATTTCACCGAGGTCACCGAGGATGCCGTGCGCGTGGACTGCAGCGAACCGCACAACGCGCAGCTCCTGGCGAGCGAGGACTACCCGGAGGATGCCGAGTTCCCCGGACGCGAACAGCTCGACCTCCGCGCCGAGGCCGCCTGCGCGGCCGCCTCGGCCGACGTCAACCCCGACGTGGTCACCGAGGAGCTCCAGGTGACCCTCCTCCGCGCCACCCCGACCGAGGGGACCTGGGCGGACGGCGACCGCAGGGTCGACTGCTTCGCGGTGATCGGGAACAGCGGCACTGTGAGCCAGAGCCTGCTCGGATCCTGACGCCGGGGGCGGATGCACGAAGGGGAGGAACCCCGGTTCCTCCCCTTGCACGGTACCCGTGGTCCTCCCGGCTAGCGCGCGGCGTGCACCAGCAGTCCGCCTCCGTCGAGGCCCACGTCGCCGGCCGCGTCCGGGTCCGGTTCCTGCCGGTCGACGACGACGGTGTCACCGTCGATGATCTCGCCGGCGAGGATGCCCTTCGCCAGCCGGTCGCCGATCTCGCGCTGGACGAGCCGGCGCAGCGGACGGGCACCGTACGCCGGATCGAATCCGGTGAGCGCGAGCCACTCGCTGGCCGCGGCACTGACGTCCAGTTCGAGCCGACGGTCACGCAGCCTCTCACCGAGCGACCTGACCTGCAGCTCCACGATCCGGGAGAGCTCGTCGAGGCTCAGCGGATCGAAGATCACCACGTCGTCGAGCCGGTTGAGGAACTCCGGCCGGAAGTTCGCGTTCACGGCGGACATCACGGCGGAGCGCTTCGCGGCGTCGTCGAGCGCGGGGTCCACGAGGAACTGCGACCCGAGGTTCGACGTCAGCACGAGGATGACGTTGCGGAAGTCCACGGTCCGGCCCTGGCCGTCCGTGAGGCGCCCGTCGTCCAGCACCTGCAGGAGCAGGTCGAACACTTCCGGGTGCGCCTTCTCCACCTCGTCGAGCAGCACCACGCTGTAGGGGCGGCGCCGCACGGCCTCGGTGAGCTGGCCGCCCTCCTCGTAGCCCACGTATCCCGGAGGGGCACCCACGAGGCGCGCGACCGAATGCTTCTCCGAGTACTCGGACATGTCGATCCGGATCATCGCGCGCTCGTCGTCGAACAGGAAGTCGGCGAGGGCCTTGGCGAGCTCCGTCTTGCCCACGCCGGTGGGACCGAGGAACAGGAAGGAACCCGTGGGGCGGTTCGGGTCGGACACGCCGGCCCTGGCGCGCCGGACGGCGTCGGACACCGCGGACACCGCCCGCTGCTGGCCGATGAGCCGCGCGCCGATGACCTCCTCCATGGCGAGCAGCTTCTCGCTCTCACCCTGGAGCATCCGGCCGGCCGGGATACCTGTCCAGGCGGAGATGACCTCCGCGATGTCGTTCGCGGTGACTTCCTCGGCGACCATCAGGTCGGGAGAGTTTGCGGTCTGCTCCTCGGCGGCCTGCGCCTCACGGAGCTCGCGCTCCACCTGCGGGATCTGGCCGTAGAGGATGCGGGACGCCGTCTCGAGGTCGCCCTCGCGCTGGGCGCGGTCGGCCTGCGAGCGCAGGTCGTCGAGGGACGCCTTCAGGTCGCCGACGCGGTTGAGGCCTGCCTTCTCGGCCTCCCACCGGGCGTTCAGCCCGTCGAGCTCCTCCTGGCGGTCGGCCATCTCGGCGCGCAGTGCCTGCAGCCGTTCGAGGGACGCCTCGTCCTTCTCGTGGGACAGCGCCATCTCCTCCATGCGCATCCGCTCGATCGCGCGGCGCAGCTCGTCGATCTCCACAGGAGCGGAATCGATCTCCATCCGCAGGCGCGACGCGGCCTCGTCCACGAGGTCGATGGCCTTGTCGGGCAGCTGCCGGCCCGGGATGTACCGGTGGGACAGCGTGGCGGCGGCGACGAGCGCCGAGTCGGCGATCGAGACCTTGTGGTGCGCCTCGTAGCGCTCCTTCAGGCCGCGCAGGATGCCGATCGTGTCCGGTACGGAGGGTTCACCCACGTAGACCTGCTGGAACCTGCGCTCCAGGGCCGGGTCCTTCTCCACGTTCTCGCGGTACTCGTCCAGCGTCGTCGCGCCGATGAGCCGGAGCTCGCCGCGCGCCAGCATCGGCTTGAGCATGTTGCCCGCATCCATCGAGCCCTCGGATGCACCCGCGCCCACGACCGTGTGGAGCTCGTCGATGAACGTCACGACCTGCCCGTTGGAGCCCTTGATCTCCTCGAGCACGGCCTTCAGCCGCTCCTCGAACTCGCCGCGGTACTTGGCTCCGGCGATCATGGATCCGAGGTCGAGGCTGATCAGCGACTTGCCGCGGAGCGACTCGGGGACGTCCCCGGCGACCATGCGCTGGGCCAGGCCCTCGACGACGGCGGTCTTGCCCACCCCGGGCTCGCCGATCAGGACCGGGTTGTTCTTCGTGCGGCGGCTCAGCACCTGCACCACGCGGCGGATCTCGGCGTCGCGCCCGATGACGGGATCGAGCTTGCCGCTGCGCGCTACCTCGGTGAGGTCCACACCGAACTTCTCGAGCGCCTGGAAGGTGTTCTCCGGATCGGGCGTGGTCACCCGCCGGTCTCCACGCACCCCGGGCAGCGCGGATGCGAGGGCCTCGCGCGTGAGGCCGAGGGAGCGCAGGATGGTGCCGGCGGCACCGCTGTCGGCCGCGAGCGCCAGCAGGAGGTGCTCCGTGGAGACGAACTGGTCCCCGAGGGTCTCCGCTTCCTGCTTCGCCGCGTTGATCACCTGGAGGGCGCCGCGGGAGAACTGGGGCTGCGCGACGGAAGAGCCCGACGACGACGGCAGGGCCTTGATCGCGGAGCTCGCCTGCACGCTCACGCTGTCGGGGTCCGCGCCGGCCGCCTTCAGGAGTGCGACGGCGATCCCGTCGCGCTGATCCAAGAGCGCCTTGAGGAAGTGCGGCGCCTCGATCTGGGCGTTGCCCGCCGTGGATGCGTTCATGGCGGCGGCTGACAGCACCTCACGGCTCTTGGTGGTGAAGTTGGTATCCACGCGCGGTTCCTTTCTGGTCCGAGGAGGGGAATCCGGCATTCCCCACGGCATTCACATTGAGTGTACTTGACTCAACTTTGTCTGCGGACAGGATATTCCCCTGCCGCCAGCACAGCGGGACGTGGGTACGCGACGGACGGACGCCGGGCCCGCGCCTCCCCTCGGGTAGTTGCGCGGCTCGGTCATAATGACCGTATGGGGAAACTTCGCTGTGCCACGTCCGTCCTGACCACCGCCGTTCTCGCGGTCAGCCTGGCGGCGTGCACCGATGGCAGGCCGACGGCGGAGGACGCCGCAGGGACCCTGGCCGAAGGACTCTCCCGGCTCGACGTCGGCCAGTCCGCCTTCACGTCGGCCGAGCCGGCCGAGGTGACCGCCCAACTCGCCGCCATCACCGAGGGCCTTGCACCGGACATGCCGCGGGTCAGCGTCGCGGACGTCGAGGACACCGGTGAGGACAGCGCCACGGCGACCCTCGACTACGTATGGGACCTCGACGAGACCGACTCCGACTGGACCTACAGCACGACCGCGGACCTCACCCGTGTCGAGGACGTGTGGCAGACCACGTGGGAGCCGGACGTTGTGGTCCCGGACCTCCTGCCGGAGGAGAAGCTCACCCTCACGCGCGTTCCCGGGGACCGCGGGAACATCACCGGCGCGGGTGGAGAGGTCCTGGTCACCGAGCGGCCGGTGATCCGCGTGGGCATCGACAAGACGCTCGTCCCCGAGGCGCAGCAGGCCGCCTCCGCCCGCGCGCTCGCGGCGCTGCTCGACATCGATCCGGCCGCGTACGAGGAGCAGGTCGCGACGGCGGGAGCGGACGCGTTCGTGGTGGCCCTCGTGCTGCGGGACGATGACACCAGGACCGTGACGGACGCACAGATCGATGCCGTCCCCGGCGCACTCCGTCAGGCGGACACCCGCGAGCTCGGACCGACCCGCACCTTCGCCCGGGAACTCCTCGGAAGCGTGGGCGAGGCGACGGAAGAACTCGTGGAGCAGTCCGGCGGCGCCGTCCGAGCCGGGGACGTCACGGGACTCGGGGGGCTCCAGCTGCAGCACAACGCCCAGCTCGGCGGCACCCCCAGCCTCCAGGTCTTTGCCGTGCCGGTGGACGCCCCGGACACACCCACCCGGCAGCTCTTCGCCACACCCGCGGTCGACGGCACCGACCTCGCCACCACTATCGATGCCCGGCTGCAGGGCCTCGGGGAGAAGGTGCTCGCGGACGAGCCCTCGGCGTCGTCCATCGTGGCGATCCGCCCCAGCACGGGAGAGATCCTCGCCGCAGCCAACGGCCCCGGCAGCGAAGGCCTGCAGACGGCCCTCCTGGGCCAGTACCCGCCCGGGTCCACGTTCAAGATCGCCACGAGCCTCGCACTCCTGAGGAAGGGCTTCACGCCGCAGAGTCCCACGCAGTGCACCGAGGAGGTGACCGTGGACGGCCGGACGTTCAACAACGCGAGCACGTATCCCGGACAGTTCCTCGGCACCATCCCCCTCCTGGAGACCTTCGCGCAGTCCTGCAACACCGGATTCATCTCGACGCGGGACGAGATCACGCAGGCCGACCTCGCGAGTGCGGCCGCCGACCTCGGCATCGGGGTCGAGTCAGCCATCGGAACGCCGGCGTTCTTCGGCTCCGTGCCGACCGAGGCGGAGGGCACGGCACACGCCGCCGCGATGATCGGTCAGGGCGAAGTGCTCGTCTCGCCCCTCTCACTGGCCACCATGGCCGCCTCCGTCGGCGCCGGATCGCGGGTCACGCCGACGCTCCTGGCTCCCGGCGAGTCCGCCGAACTCGATCCGGGGTCGGCGAGCGCCGCGGCCACCGCGGCCCCCACCAGCGACGCGACGGCGTCGGCCTCCGCCGGGGAGGACGCGCCGTCCGAGGCCCCGCCGAGCGCCTTCACGGCCGGGGAATCCGCAACCCTGAAGACGCTCATGGCCGCCGTCGTCGAGCAGGGCGGAGCCCAGCTCCTGCAGGACGTGCCGGGCGAGCCAGTCCTGGCCAAGACCGGTACCGCCGAATTCGGCAGCGAGACTCCCCCTCGCACGCACGCATGGGTCGTCGCCCTCCAGGGCGACCTCGCCGTCGCGGTCTTCGTCGAGGAGGGCGAACTGGGCTCGACGTCCGGCGGCCCCCTCATGCAGGCCTTCCTGACGGGTGCCGCTTCGTAGACGTCCAGCACCCGCGGGCCAGTCCGCGGGTCCACTTCGAAGAACATGGGGGTCAGGTCAGTACGCAGTAGCTTGCTCTTCCTCCGGCGCGCACTCGCTGCGGCGGAGCACTTCGAGGACCGTTGAAAGGGTTCCAGTGGATCTCACGTTCGTCCCGCTCATCATCGGCGCGGTGGTGCTGCTCGCAGCCATCATCGCCGCCATCGTGCTCGCCCGCATGGCCCTGCACATCGCCAGCCCGGACCAGGCGCTCATCATCTCGTCGAAGGACAGCAAGGGGCAGCCGGATCCGGACAGCCAGCGCGTGGTCTTCGGCCGCATCTTCATCAACCCGTTCTCGCAGCGCGCCTATCCGTTGTCCCTGGCATCGCGCCAGGTCTCGCTCCGCATCGAGGGCATCTCCAAGAACGGCATCAAGCTCCACCTGACGGGTGTCGCCCAGGTCAAGGTGGGCGGCGACGCCGACGCCGTCCGCAAGGCGGCCCAGCGCTTCCTCAACCAGCAGGAGGCCATCGACCACTACACGCAGGAGACCCTCTCGGGTTCCCTGCGCTCCATCGTGGGAACCCTGACGGTCGAGTCGATCATCCGCGACCGCGCCACCTTCGCCAAGAGCGTGAAGGAGGAGGCCGAGCATTCGATGCACAACCAGGGCCTGGAGATCGACACGTTCCAGATCCAGTCCGTGGACGACGACTCGGGCTACCTGAAGAACCTCGGCCGGCCCGAGGCCGCCCTTGCGGAGCGCAATGCGAAGATCGCCGAAGCCCGCTCGATGCAGGAGTCCGAGCAGGCACGCGCCCTGTCCGACGAGCAGGTGGCCCTCGCGCAGCAGCAGCTGATCATCCGCCGGGCAGAGCTGAAGGAAGAGGCCGATGCCCGCCAGGCTCGGGCCGACGCCGCCGGCCCCCTCGCCCAGGCCGAACAGCAGGAGCAGGTCATCATCCGCGAGCAGCAGGTCGCGCAGCGGCGGGCCGAGCTCCGCGAGCGCGAGCTCGACACCGAGGTACGCAAGCCGGCCGACGCCGAGAAGTACCGCCTCATCCAGCAGGCCGACGCGAAGCTCGAGGAACGCCGCCGCGCCTCGGAGGCCGCGGAGATCGAGGCCCGCGTGGACCTCGCGCGCCGCAAGCTCGTCGCCGAGGGCGACCGGGTGGCAGCAGAGGCCGACGCCGCCGCCAACACCGCGCGCGGTACCGCCGAAGCGTCGATCAACGAAGCCCGGGGCCGGGCGGACGCCGCCGTCATCGCCTCGCGCGGCGACGCCGAGGCCGGGTCGGCGGAAGCCCGCGGCAAGGCGGAAGCGGCCGGTATCGCCGCACAGGCGGAGGCCTACGAGAAGTTCAACCAAGCCGCCATCCTGTCGAAGGTCCTCGAGGTCCTCCCGGCGATGGCACGCGAGATCGCCGCGCCGATGTCGGCGATCGACACCATGACGGTGGTCTCCAACGACGGCGCCAGCCAGCTCAGCAGGAATGTCTCGAGCGGGGTCCACCAGACGACGCAGCTGGTGAAGGACACCACCGGGCTCGATATCATCACGCTGCTCGGCGACCTGCTCAGGACTCCGGACAAGGCCGGCATGAACGGTTCCACCCGGAACGGCACGGGCGGGTCCACGGTCACCGGGTCCGACTAGGTGCGTCGGGAGAGCCGCTGCCGGTCGATGCGGCGGCCCTTCAGCGGTAGGTGGGCAGGTACGTTCCCGACGACGGGACGATCACCTTGCCGAGCGGGGCGAGGGACACCGGGATGAGCTTGAGGTTGGCGATGCCCAGCGGGATGCCGATGATGCTCACGAACATCGGGATGGCGGTGAGCACGTGGCCGATGGCGATCCAGATGCCCGCGACGAGCAGCCAGATGATGTTGCCGACCGCCGAGAAGCCGCTGGCCGGCCCACCCCGGTTCACCACCGTCTGGCCGAAGGGCCACAGGGCGTAGGCGCCGATCCTGAACGAGGCGATGCCGAACGGGATGGTCACGATCAGCAGGCAGCAGATGATGCCCGCAGCGAAGTAGCCGAGGGCCAGCCAGATGCCGCCGAACAGAAGCCAGATGACATTCAGGAGTGTGTTCATCCGGCCATTGTTCCCCATGGGGCGACGCACTGCACGCAACGGACGAAGGGCCCCCCACCCGTGCGGGTAGGGGGCCCTTCAGCGGTTCCTGGACCGGAGACCGGTGCTAGCGCGGGCGGCGGTCGTTCGACGCCGGAGCGCTGGCCCTGCGGGAGCCACCGGCACGGCGTGCGCCTTCGGCCCGCGGAGCCGAGGACGGCGCGTGGCTCCGCTGGCCGCCTGCTGCGGGAGCTCCTGCGGCAGGGCGGCGTACGGCGTCGCCGACACGCTGGCCGGACGCCGGGCGGCGGCTGCGCGTCGTGGTCTCCGAGGCCGTGCGGGGCTCGGCGGCCCGGCGGGGCGACCCGCCCGACTTCCCGGCAGCACCGGTGTCCGAGCCGAAGCGCGGGGCCTGCGGCTGGTCCTTGCGGCGCTCCGCGCGGTTGCCCTGCGCGGCCTGCGGCTCGGCGGTGACGCGTCCGCGTCCACCCCGTCCGCCACGGCCTCCCGCAGCCGGAGCTGCGGTGCGGCGGGCGCGCTTGCGCTCGGCGTTCGCACCCGTCGAGGTACCTTCGCCGCGCGTTGCCTCCCGCGAGGCGAGGAGCGCGGCGCGGGTGCGCGGATCGATCCTGTCGGCCACGTCACCGGTGAGTGACAGGACGAGGGGCGAGGTCGCCTTGACGTTCTCGAAGGCGACGTCGACGCCGGCAGCCTTCATGAGCTTCTGCACCTCGGACTTCTGCTCGGGCAGGGTGATCGTGACCACCGTTCCCGAGGAACCCGCGCGGGCCGTGCGGCCTGAGCGGTGCAGGTACGCCTTGTGCTCCGTGGGCGGATCCACGTGGACCACGAGTTCGACGTCGTCGACGTGCACGCCGCGCGCGGCGACATCCGTGGCCACGAGGACGCGGACGTCGCCCGAGGAGAACTCGGCGAGGTTCCGGTCACGGGCGTTCTGCGACAGGTTGCCGTGCAGGTCGACGGCGGGGATGCCGGCGTCGGTGAGCGTCTTGGCGAGCTTGCGCGCGTGGTGCTTGGTCCGCATGAACAGCAGCCGGCGTCCGGTGCCCGAGGCGAGCTGGACGATGAGCTGCTTCTTCTGCGTCTGGTCGCCGATCAGGAGCACGTGGTGCTCCATCGTGGTGACCGCGGCCTGCGGGTCGTCGACCGAGTGGGTGACGGGGTTGGTCATGTAGCGGTTGACCACCTTGTCCACGCCGTTGTCGAGCGTCGCCGAGAACAGCAGGCGCTGGCCGTCGGCAGGGGTGGTGTCGAGCAGCTTCTTGACGACCGGCAGGAAGCCGAGGTCGGCCATGTGGTCGGCCTCGTCGAGGATGGTGATCTCCACCGACTCGAGCGTGATGAGCTTCTGGCGCATCAGGTCCTCGAGGCGCCCGGGGCAGGCGATGACGATGTCGACGCCGGCGCGCAGGGCCTTCTCCTGGCGCTGCTGCGAGACGCCGCCGTAGATCACGGTGGTGTTGAGTCCGAGCTCCTTGGCCAGAGGCTCGATCGTGGCGTTGATCTGGGTCGCCAGCTCGCGGGTCGGTGCGAGGACCAGGGCCAGGGGGCGCCCGGGCTTGCGGCGGTAGGCCGCTTCCTGCTCGGCGAGGCGCGCCACCATGGGAAGGGTGAAGGCGAGGGTCTTGCCCGAGCCGGTGCGGCCTCGTCCGAGGACGTCGCGCCCGGCCAGGGAATCAGGGAGTGACTTGACCTGGATGGGGAATGGTTCGGTGATGCCCTGCGCGGCGAGGTTCTCGACCAGTGCTTTGGGCACACCAAGGGCGGCAAAAGTAGTCATGTAGTTAACACGAACTTTCTTCTCATCTTCCCCGGCACCGGTTGGCGCAGGGGTTCGCCGAAGAAAAGTCAGACAGTGTCCACCGCGCTCACGATCCTCGGAGCCGGATGCGGGACAAAAGAATGCGTTCTATCGACGCAGGCTGCGCGTTCAACTGGCTGGAGTTCTCCGCCGTGCGCAGGCAAGTCCTCCCAGTTTATCAGCAGGTCGCCCGGATCCCCGCATCGGCCGCAGCGGCGCCTCCGGTGAATTGCCGTCTCCCAGGCACACCGAATCGGTCCCGGGCGTGGTTGGATTTCCCCAGGCCCGTGCACCGAGGAGTCGGAGCGCGGGGCGGCCCATCGGCTGTCCGTCCTACGGAGGAAGCATGAAGGACGCACTCGAACTGCGGGACCTGACCAAGGTGTACGGGTCCCTGACAGCGCTGGACGGGGTCTCGCTCTCGGTGCCGCCGGGCAGCGTCGTGGGTGTGATCGGCCCGAACGGCGCGGGCAAGTCCACGACCATGCGCCTGATCCTCGGCCTGATCCGGCCGAGCGGTGGTACGGCCATCGTCCTGGGTACCGACTCCTGGCGGAGCGGCCCCTCCCTCCGCAGGCGCGTGGGCTATCTGCCCGGGGACCTCAAGCTCGACGGCGGCGCCACGGGGCGTGACACCCTGCGGTACTTCGGCCTCATCTCCGGTCCCGTGGACGAGCGCTTCCGGAACGAACTCGTCGAACGGCTGGAGTTCGACCCGTCACGCCGCGTGAGGACGCTCTCGAAGGGCAACAAGCAGAAACTCGGGCTCGTCCAGGCGCTCATGCACCGGCCCGAGCTGCTCGTCCTGGACGAGCCGACGTCCGGCCTCGACCCCCTGATGCAGCGCGAGTTCCTCGCCCTTATGCGGGAGGCGAAAGCAGCCGGCCAGGCCGTCTTCCTCTCATCCCATGTGATCTCCGAGGTGCAGCACTGCGCGGACCACGTCGCCGTGATCCGGCAGGGCCAGCTCGTCCGCTCCGCACGCGTGGCCGAACTGCGGGACGAAGCACCCCGCAGCGTCCGGCTGGAGCTGGCCGCCCCGCTGACGGCGGGGCAGGCGGAAGCCCTCCGGCAGGCGGGCCTGGCGTTCCGGGCGGCCGACGATCCGCCCGGCACCCCCCGCCCGGGCGGTGCGGGAACGGTCGTCGAGGGCCAGGTGTCCGGCTCCCCCGTCGCACTGCTCGGCGTCCTGTCCCGCCTCGGGCTGGTGGATGTCGTGATCGAGGAACCGGACCTCGAGCAGGCGGTCCTCGGGCTGTACGCGCAGGCGACACCTGGAGTGGAGGGCGGACGTCATGGCCGGTAGCGCACTGCCGGTCGTCCGGCACATCCTGCGCCGCTCCCGCGTCGGGATGGCCGGCTGGTCCGTCGGCCTCATCGCGGCGAGCCTGCTCTACCTCCCGATCTACCCGTCGATGGGGGCGACCGGCGACCTCGAGGCCGTCGTCTCGTCCCTGCCGTCGGAACTGGTCACGACCCTCGGCTTCGCCTCGATCTCCACAGGTGCGGGCTACGCCCAGGCAACCCTCCTGGGGCTGCTCGGTTTCGTGCTGCTGACCATCGCCGCCGTGGGGTGGGGTGCAGCCGCGATCGGCGGCGAGGAAGAGAGCGGTGCGCTGGAGCTCACCCTGGCACACGGCGTCACGCGCCCGCAGGTCGCTCTCGAAGCGGCCCTCGCGCTGGCCCTGCGCCTCGCCGTCGTCTGCGGCGTGCTGCTGGTGACCGTCCTCGTGCTGAACGGTCCCTCCGAGCTCGGGCTGGCACCCGGCCACGTCGTCGCGGGCACGGTCGCGCTGTACCTGCTGAGCCTCCTGAGCGGTCTTGCAGCGGTCGCGGCAGGAGCAGCAACCGGTTCGAGGGCCGCATCCGTCGCGGCGGGGGCGGGCATCGCCGTCCTGGGGTACGCCTTCAATGCCCTCGGCCACCAGGTGGAGGCGACGCGCTGGCTCGGGCACTTCTCCCCGTACACCTGGGCGTTCGACCCGGCTCCGCTCGCGAACGGCTTCGGGAACGGTGCGTGGGGTGGCATGGCGGCCATCCTCGGCCTGTGCGGCGTCCTCGTGCTGGCCGCCGTCGTCGGACTCTCCCGTCGCGACATCCGCTGACCGGCCGGCCGCGACGGTCAGCGGACGACGACGACGTTCCCCTGGCCGTGGTGGAGAACCGCGTGGACCGTCGAGCCCAGCCGCACGCCGAGCGTGCTGTGCCCCTTGGCGCCGATGACCACGCCGGCCGCGCTGCCGGCGCGCTGCAGGATCAGCCCGGGGATCGAGGGAGCGGTCACGTGTTCCGTCGTGACGGCGATGCCCGGACGTGCCGCCAGCAGGGCGGCGGCCTGCTCCAGGACAGGGTCGGGATCAGGGATGGTCTCGGCGGGATGGCGCCGTCGGGACTGCTCGACGTGGAGGAGGTGGATGGACTTGCGCAGGGCCACCGCGAGCTCGGCTGCCGTCGCCACTGCCCGGTCGCTCTCGGGAGACCCGTCCACGGGGACCAGGACGGCGTCGGACAGGGGCCGCGCTTCCCGGACCACCACGATGGGACACGCCGCGCTCGACGCGAGGTGGAGGCTGGCCGATCCGACCAGCAGCCCGGAGAAGCCACCGAGGCCTCGCGTCCCGGTGACGACGAGGGACGCTTCGGTGGAGAGTCTCGTCAGGGCTTCAGCAGGAAACCCGACGACGATGCGCTTGCCGACGTCGAGGCCGGGCTCGGAGCCTGCCGCGAGCGCGCGTCCCTCCTCTGCCGTCGTCTCGGCCTGCCGACGCAGGCCGCTGTCCTTGACTCCCGGCACGGGGCCGAGGTCCCGGGTGAAGAGGGGCCAGGGCCAGCAGTGGGCGACGACGAGCGGCAGGGAGGCCGCTGCTGCGTACCGGGCTGCCCAGAGCACGGCGCGTTTCGCACCGTCCGAGCCGTCGTACCCGACCACGACGGGTTTGCCCCCTGGGGGCGGGTTCACGCTGATGCACCCGCTCGAAGATCCCGCGCGCGGCTGGACGACGTGGAGCCGTCCACTTCGACGACGGCCCGACGGCGGGGCGGGACGGTGGGCTCCATGATCGATTCCTGGTCCTGGCAAGAGGGAACGCGGACATCTTCATGGTTGCCCGGGCGCGAGGGTTGCGACAGGGTCGAAAGACCCACGGTCGAAGGTGACTTTCGGCCCTGCCCGGGGTCGGGCGGCCGGTCCATGATGGTGCCCGAGCGGGGATGAGCGGTTCCCCAGACAGAAGGAAGACGATGACAGACGCAATGGCTGACGGGCGGGCGGAGCGGCCGACGGTGTTCCTTCTCGACGATCACGAGTTGGTGCGGCGGGGTCTGCGGGAGCTGCTCGAGGGCGAGGGCTTCGTCGTCGTCGGGGAATCGGGTTCCGCCGAGGAGGCCACGCGGAGGATCCCCGCTCTGTCCCCGGACGTGTCGATCCTCGACGCCAGGCTCCCTGACGGGACGGGCATCGAGGTGTGCCGCGACGTGCGCTCCATCGATCCCTCCCTGTCATGCGTCATCCTGACCAGCTACGACGATGACCAGGCCGTGCGCGGAGCCGTCCTTGCCGGCGCCTCCGGGTACATCCTGAAGGAGATTCTCGGCTCCGACCTGATCGACAAGCTGCATCGCGCCGCTCGCGGGGCATCCCTCTTCGAGGCGGGACTGAAGGAACGCATCGTGGCCGGGCTCAGCGCTGCCCCGGTGGAGGATCCGCGCCTCGTGGGACTGACCAGCCAGGAGAGGAAGGTCCTGGCGCTCATCGGAGCCGGCCTGACGAACAGGGACATCGCGGGAGAGCTGTTCCTCGCCGAGAAGACGGTGAAGAACTACGTGTCGTCGCTGCTGTCGAAGCTGGGTTTCCAACGCCGCACCCAGGCCGCTGTCTTCATCAGCAGGCCCTGATCAGCCTGCTTCGATCAGCCTGCCCCGATCAGCCCGCCGGCCGGGCGATGCAGGCGACGAACGACCGGGGCCCGGGCGATGCACCCCACCCCCTAATGGAGCCTTAAGACCCTAGGGGGCAAACCCCCTCTGGGCGGACCATGGACTACGGGCCCGCAGGGAAAGGACATGCCGCCGGATACGGTCGGCCGACCCGGGGCCGACCCCACTCCAGGCGCAGGCAAGCAGAGGAGACCGACCGTGATCACCGACCAGACCCCATCCACCCTTCCTGCTGGTACCACTCCGACCACCGACCCGTCGGCGGGCAGGCAGCAGCCGAGCCAGGGAAAGGAGACAGACCCGAAGAAGCTCCTCCAGCGGCAGGGTGAACGCCGCCGGGAGACCGAGCGGAAACTCGCCCTTCACATCCAGAAGTACCGGGAGACCCACCCCCTCCACCCGGAGTAGCCCGTGCGGGAGCGGTTCGTGCGCGTTCGGTGGAACGCCGTGCGTGGATCCGGGCTCGGCGCCCCGGTACGCCGCGGGGCGGTCAGCGGGCGGGTGTCCGCTCCGGCTCCTGGAGCTGTCCGTCGAACGGCGGCGTGGGCCCGGGATCAGGGACGACCAGGGTCGGGCAGGGTGGGTGCAGGAGCAGCGTGTGGGTGACCGATCCGAGGTACATACCCGTCCGAGCTCCCCTCCCGTGGCGTCCGATCACCAGGAGGTCTGCGCCCGTGCCGTAGTGTGCGAGCGCCTGCGCCGCACCGCGCACCTCGTCGAGGACCTGGCGCACCGCGAGGTGCGGGTAGCGCGTGGAGACGTCGAGCAGCAGTGCCGAAACCCCCTCCTGCATCACCGGGGTCTGCGGGGACCCCGGTCCGGTGGGCGCCGACACGACCGTCAGGGTCGTGCCCATCGTGGAGGCCTCATCGGCCGCCCTGAGCAGCGCGACGCCGGCCAACGGGGATCCATCGACCCCGACGACCACTCCCCCGATGGTCGCGTCGGTGGTCCCCCCGGCGCCGGTCGCCCTCCCGTCGTCTGCAGGTACGACGACGACGGGTACGCGTGATCCGAGGGCGACCTGCAGGGACACCGAGCCCCGGAACTCACCGCTGACCGCGTCCATCCGGTCCGAGCCCAGGATGAGGAGCGGTGATTCCGCGGCGAGTCCCAGTAGCGCCTCCACGACATCGCCGCAGTGGAGGTACGTCCCGACGTGCAGCGCGGGAAAGTCGGTGGAGATACGGTTCGCTTCCGCCCGGAGCACCTTCCGGCCGCCGACGACGACGTCCCCGTAGGAGCTGCCCGGCGGCATCAGTGCGGGATCCGGCACGGCATGGACGAGGGTGAGCGGAACGCCGAGCGACTCCGCGCGGCGCGCGGCCCACAGGACGGCCGGGCCCGTCGCAGCGTCACGGACCGCCACCACGAGAGGCCGGTCCCGCTTGTCCGGCCGGGCGGCGGTTGCGGGATCGTCCCACGAAGCCTTCACGACAGGCCCTCCTGGTCGTCGTGCCGGAACGGAGGGAGAGCCTTCATCGGTGTCCTTCCCACAACTGATCCGCGGCGGCACAGCTCAGCGCGCTTCATCGGGCCGACCGTGCGAGCAGCACCCGGAGGGTGCTCCGGAGCCCGAGCCCGCCGTCGCCCTGAGGCGACCGCTCAACGGCGCAGCGCTTCTTCCTGAACCTCAGGGCGCACCTCTGCACCGGTGGGCCCGGTGGATCCGCCCGTCTCCAGGGCCCGTCGCCGGGCCTTCAGGAACGTGATGTCCTCCGGCGAGAGCCAGTGCTCCCCGTGCTCGTCGACGGGCAACTCCTCGGCCATTCCGGTCGCCGTACGGTTGGCCATGGTCCGTGGGAGGACGACACACCCCGGGTTCTCCAGGAGCCACTGCTGCACGGTCGGGTCGAGTCGGGTCCAGATGCTGCTGATACTGGTCATGGTGAAAGCTCCTCCATCGTCGGTGATCCGCGGAGCTGCCGTAAAAGCCGACGGCGAATCGGTCCCATCTCACGGGACACTTCGGCATTGCGCTAGGGCCTTAAGTCCCTTCCCGTTGATGAAGCTGTCTGTGTCGCGATGACGCCGGGCCCGGGGCGGATAGTGAACAGGCCCCGCCTGCGGGACGTCCTCGCCTCTCCGGAGTTCTTCTGCAAGGGTGGGAGAACAGTCCGGTCCCTGCCAGGAGGAATCCATGACCCTGTCCCCAGCGGCACTTCTCGAGGATGCCCGGTCGCTCACCGGGGACATCGTCGATCTCCGGCACCGTCTGCACCGTGAGCCGGAACTGGGCCTGTATCTGCCGCGCACCCAGGAGAAGGTGCTCGCAGCCCTCGACGGGCTCCCCTACGAGGTGACCCTGGGCACCGACACGACGTCGGTCACGGCCGTCCTGCGCGGTGGGGCGGCGGCCACGGACCGCGCCGCACCCGTGGTGCTCCTGCGCGGGGACATGGATGCGCTCCCGGTGCAGGAGACAACCGGCGTCCCGTACAGCTCCGGGATCGACGGCGTCATGCACGCCTGCGGCCACGACCTCCATACGGCGATGCTCGCGGGCGCGGCCACTCTGCTCGCCGAGCACCGCGGGGAGCTGCCGGGCGACGTCGTCCTCATGTTCCAACCCGGCGAGGAGGGTCACGACGGCGCGGGCGTCATGATCCGGGAAGGAGTCCTCGGTGCGGCCGGCCGGACGCCGGATGCCGCGTACGGGCTGCACGTGACGTCGTCGCTGATGCCGAACGGGATGCTCACCAGCCGCGGCGGTCCCCTGATGTCGGCGTCGGACGCCCTGATGGTGACGGTGCACGGCGCGGGCGGGCACGGATCCTCGCCGCACTCCGCGAAGGACCCGGTGACCGTCGCCGCGGAGATCGTCACGTCACTGCAGGTCCTGGTCACGCGGCAGTTCGACATGTTCGACCCCGTGGTGCTGTCCGTCGGAGTGCTGAGGGCAGGCACTCAGCGCAACATCATCCCGGAGACCGCGAGGATCGAGGCGACCATCCGGACCTTCTCGACGGCGAACCGGGACAGGATGACCGAGGCCGCCCCTCGGCTGGTGCGGCACATCGCAGCCGCCCACGGGCTGGAGGCCGAGGTCGAGTACCTCCACGAGTACCCCGTCACCATTACCGACCTCGACGAGACGGCGCATGCCGAGGCCCAGGTCGCCGAGCTGCTGGGCGCCGACCGGTACGTCACCATGCCGCAGCCGATGAGCGGGTCGGAGGACTTCTCCCGGATCCTCGACGCGGTGCCGGGCAGCTTCGTCTTCCTCTCGGCGGTGCCTCCCGGCGTCGAGCCGGTGACGGCGCCGTTCAACCACTCCCCCTATGCCGTCTTCGACGACAGCGTCCTGACCGACGGCGCAGCGCTCTATGCACAGCTCGCGATCTCCCGACTGCGCTCGGCAGCCGCACGGCGGGAAGCGGCAGGCGGCTGACGGGGGTATCCATGGCCCCCGCTCCTGCCCGCCGCGGCGGGCAGGATCGACCGGGGCCGAAGGGCGTGACAGAAGGGCGCAGGCCCTCGAGCCTCCCGGTCGCTGCTGTCAGACGAGCCGTGAGACCTCACTGGGCGCGGAGCTGACCGGAACGAGGCGGGTGAGCTGCGTGACGTGCCGAGGCTCGAGTTCACCGAGGTGCGAGACACCGAGCAGGCGCATGGTGCGTTCGATCTCGTCCCGGAGGATCGCGATGGTCTTGTCGACGCCTTCGCGTCCGCCGGCCATGAGTCCGTAGAGGTAGGCGCGGCCGATGAGGGTGAATTTCGCGCCGAGGGCCATCGAGGCGACGATGTCCGCTCCGTTCATGATGCCTGTATCCACCATGATCGTGGCGTCGCGGCCGACCTCGCGGACGACCTGTGGCAGCAGGTGGAACGGGATGGGTGCGCGGTCGAGCTGACGGCCGCCGTGGTTGGACAGGATGATCCCGTCCACCCCCATGTCCACGAGGCGCACGGAGTCCTCGACGTTCTGGACACCCTTGATGAGGATCTTGCCGGGCCACAGGTCCCGGATGATGGCCAGATCGTCGTAGCTGATCGTCGGATCCATCGCCGCGTTCAGCAGATCGCCCACCGTGCCACCGGTGTCGCTCAGGGACGCGAATTCCAGTTTCGGGGTGGTCAGGAAGTCGACCCACCACCACGGCCGCGGGATCGCATTGAGGACCGTGCTGATCGACAGCTGCGGCGGGATCGAGAATCCGTTGCGCTTGTCGCGGAGCCGGGCACCGGCAACGGGGGTGTCGACGGTGAACATGAGCGTGTCGAACCCGGCTTCACCGGCACGCTTGACGAGGTCGTAGGAGATCTCCCGCTGGCGCATGACGTAGAGCTGGAACCAGTTGCGGCCGTTCGGGTTCGCTGCCTTCACGCCCTCGATCGAGGTGGTGCCGAGGGTCGAGAGGGTGAAGGGGATGCCGGCCGCAGCCGCCGCGCCGGCGCCGGCGGTCTCACCCTCGGTCTGCATGAGCCGGGTGAATCCGGTCGGCGCGATGCCGAACGGCAGGGCGCTGGGCCCGCCGAGGATCTCCACCGAGGTGTCGACGTGCTCGGCGGGGCGGAGGATCGAGGGGTGGAACTCGATGTCCTCGAACGCCTGGCGGGCCCGGGCCAGCGACAACTCGCCCTCGGCGCCGCCGTCGGTGTAGTCGAAGGCGGCCTTCGGGGTGCGCCGCTTGGCGATGGTGCGCAGGTCCGCGATGGTGAGCGCGGCTCCCAGCCGCCGTTTCTTGCCGTTGAGCTCGATCTTCTTGAACTGCATCAGCTCGAGCATTTCCGCCGGGACGGGGAGTTGGCGCTTGGTCACGCGGTGGTCCTTCCAGTTGCAGCAGTGCGCTGAGGGTGGATCGCCTCGACCTCCAGTACCCGCCATCGGGCGCGAAGGTTGAAACGATTCAAAGTAGTTCCCGCACTCTACCAAGAAAGGTATCGGGCTGCTACGGACAGGGGCCCCGCGCGGGAAGCGCGGGAGCAGCCTCCGGAAGTCCGGACCCCGACCCGTCCGGCACGACGGCGCGCAGCCCGGGACCGTGATCCAGGGTCTCAGCGGCCTCTGCGTGATCAGCTCATGCAGTCCTCTCCAGCACTGCTGCCCGGGACTGCACCCCGACGTAGGCGCCCTTGAAGAACAGCAGGGGTTCGGCGTCGAGCCGCGCGCTCAGGAACCGGACGCTCCCCACCACGATGGTGTGGTCGCCGCCGTCGTACTCCTGGTGCAGCTCGCAGTCCACCCAGGCGAGCGCGTCGTCCAGGACGGGGTTGCCCAGCGGTGACGTGGTGTAGTCGACGCCGGCGAACTTGTCCGTGCCCGAGCGTGCGAACTGGCCGGCCAGGTGCTGGTGCTCTGCCGACAGGATGTTCACGGTGAAGCGTCCCGCTGCACGGAGCAGGGGCCAGGTGCTGGAGGTCCGGGCCGGACTGAAGGTGACCAGCGCCGGGTCGAGCGAGAGGGAGGCGAAGGACTGGCAGGTGAACCCGGCCGGACCCGTGGGCGTCGCCGCCGTGACCACTGTCAGCCCGGTGGCGAAGTGTCCCAGCACCTGCCGGAGGCGCTGGGGGCTGAGGTCCGAGATGTCCGTCATGAGAGGTCCTTTCGTGGCGTGTGAATTCAATCAACCACCGTTTGTGCCCGCACCCAAGAGCCGGGGAAACGAGCTGTCGTATGAAGAAACACGGGGTCATCGCCCGTCGTATTGCGTAGTGAACCGACCTGGAACGGGGGTGTTCTGCTGGACCGGGGTCAGGCGCTGAGAGCCACGGCTCTCCTGGACGCCCGATGTGTTCTCTCCAGCGCAGCGGCCAGGTCCTCCTGCAGGTCTGCCAGGTCCTCGACGCCGACGGACAGCCGGACCAGGTCGGTGGGCACGGCCAGCGGGGTTCCGCGTACCGAGGCGTGGGTCATCTCCGAGCAGTAGCAGACCAGCGATTCCACCCCGCCCAGGCTCACGGAGAGCGCGAAGAGCCGGGTCGATTCGGCGAAGGCCCGGGCGGCGGCCTCTCCGGCGCTGAAGCGCAGCGAGACGATCCCGCCGAAGCCTGACATCTGGCGCGCCGCCAGGGCATGGCCCGGATGCTCGGGCAGGCCGGGGTAGAGCACCTCCGCGACGCCGGGCTGGTCCCGGAGCCATTCGGCCAGGGCCTGGGCATTGGAGGTGTGCCGCTCCATGCGCAGGCCGAGGGTCTTCAGGCCGCGGGCGGCCAGGAAGCAGTCCTGCGGCCCGGCGACCGCGCCGCCGGCGAACTGCTGGTAGCCGATGGTCTCGGCCAGTGCGGTGCCGCGGAAGGAACGGTCCGCCACGACCACGGCTCCGCCGAGCACATCCGAATGCCCGCCGATGTACTTGGTGGTGGAGTGCACCACCACGTCCGCGCCGAGGTCCAGGGGCCGCTGCAGGTAGGGCGAGGCGAACGTGTTGTCCACCACGAGCAGGGCCCCGGCGTCGTGCGCCAGCGTCGCCCACCCGGCCAGGTCCGCGATGCCCAGCAGCGGGTTCGACGGCGTCTCCACCCACAGCAGTGCGGTGGAGCCCGGCCGGACCGCGACGGCCACCGCCGCCAGGTCGGTGATGTCCACGGCCGTGTTCGCCACGCCCCACGGGCCCAGCAGCCCGTTGATCAACCGGTTGGTACCGCCGTAACCGTCCCCGCCGAGGACGATGTGATCCCCCGGGCGCAGCAGTGCCCGCAGCAGAGCATCCTCGGCCGCCAGCCCGGAGGCGAAGGCGAAGGCCGCCGTCCCATGTTCCAGGGCGGCCAGCTGGGCTTCGAACCCGTTACGGGTCGGGTTGGAGCCCCGGCTGTATTCGTGCCCGGCGCGCAGCACGTTGATCCCGTCCTGCACGAAGGTGGAGGTCTGGTAGATGGGCGGGATCACCGCACCGGTCAACGGATCAGGGTCCTGCCCGGCGTGGACGGCCGTCGTGTTGAATCCTCTGTACTGCGCCATGTCAGGCCCTTCCTGCGTAGACGGCAGGGGCCCCTGCTGCCGGAGAAGTAGCCGCGGGTTCCTCGAAGCCCAGCGGGGCCAGGGCGAGGTCCAGGTCCGCGACGAGGTCCGCCGCGGTCTCCAGTCCGACGGAGAGCCGGATGGTGGTCTCCGCGATCCCGGCGGCTGCACGCTGTCCGGGGGTGAGCCGGCAGTGCGTCATCGCTGCCGGGTGTGCGACCAGGGACCGGGTGTCCCCCACATTGGCCACCAGCTTGAACAACCGGAGCCGATCGATGAAGGCCCCGACCTGCCCGGGCTCGGCGGCCAGGTCGAAGGAGAACACACTGCCGGCTCCTCGCGGGAAGTCCCGGGCCGCGAGTCCGGCCTGCGGGTGGCCCGGAACGGAGGGGTGGTGCACCGCGGCGACGGCCGGGTGGCCGGCCAGGAACCGGATGACCTCGCGGGTGTTCTGGGCGTGCCGGGCTACCCGGATGTCCAGGGTCTCCAGCCCCTGCAGGATCTGCGCGGCGCTGCCCGGAGCGAGCGAGGGGCCCAGGTCGTGGAGGTACTTGCTGCGCGCGAGGGCCAGGTACGCGCCGTGGCCGTGGCGTTCCCACAGGATCTCCCCGCCGTACCGGCGTTTCGGCCGTGTGAGCTGCGGCCACCGGTCCGGGTAGGCGGAGAAGTCGAAGCGCCCGCCGTCGACCACGGCACCTGCGAGGGTGCTCCCGTGCCCGCCGAGGAACTTCGTGGCCGAATACACCACGATGTCGGCCCCGTGATCCAGCGGCCGGAACAGGGCCGGGGTCGCCAGGGTGTTGTCCACCACCAGCGGCACCCCGGCGGCATGGGCGACCGCGGCGATCGCCGGCAGGTCCTGCAGCGTGGCCAGCGGATTGCCGATGGATTCGGTCAGGAAGGCCCGCGTCGTAGGGCGTACAGCGGCTTGCCAGGCACCGGGATCGGCCGGGTCGGCGAAGCTGACCGCGATCCCGAAATCGTCGAAGGTGTCGGTGAGCAGGTCCACCGTCCCCCCGTACAGCTTCGACGAGGCCACGATGTGCTGCCCGCCGCGGACCAGCGACAACAGGGCGACGGCGACCGCTGCCTGCCCGGTCGCCGTCGCCAGCGCGGCCACGCCGCCGTCGAGCGCGGCGATCCGCTGCTCCAGCACGGCGACGGTCGGGTTGCCGGTCCGCGTGTAGGTGAAGCCGGGTTCCTTGAGCGCGAACATGCGCCGGGCCGACGCGTAGTCCGGAAACTCGTACGCCGCGGTCT
Organism: Arthrobacter rhamnosi; assembly: GCF_054510975.1. Lineage (NCBI taxonomy): Bacteria > Bacillati > Actinomycetota > Actinomycetes > Micrococcales > Micrococcaceae > Arthrobacter > Arthrobacter rhamnosi. Next base: position 671,881 of record NZ_JBTNDN010000001.1, read on the forward strand.
GATAGATGGGGACTGCCACGGGCCGGTAGGGGGCCTGCGGTTCATACCCTGCATGGATTTGGGAAGTGGCCGTACAGCCGGCGTCACCGGTACTCATCGAAGCTGCTCCTTCGGCAGAAATGGTCAGGGTTCGGGGTCGGACGGATCTACAGGGACTGCGTCGCCGGTCCCGTCCGGGAGGGCGGGAGCGGTGGCGCCCCAACCGCATGCGCTTCCGGAATCCAGGGATTGATGGCCGACACCGCGAATTTCCGGTAGACCTCCACATTTCCCGACACAATGGAAAGACTCTTGTGAATTGCAGTCGCTGCAATGAGGGAATCGACTGCGGACACCTCGGCGTCGCTCAGCATCGGACCCCAGACAGCGGCGATATCAGAATCCACGGGAAGAATGTTGGAGCTGTAGGAGTTCACGAACTCCTGCACCCAGGCGCCGACCGTCCGGTATTGCTGGTTCTCCCGGCTCACCAGATGCAATTCCCCGATCGTCAGGGCGGAGACGAATATCCGGAAGTGTCGCCTCCGCTGGAGGAAATCGACGACAGTCGTGGAAGGGCGTGGGCTCCGCAACTCCACGACGACGTCGGTATCCAGGAGGAGGCCGCTTGTGCGTGCCATTCCTCAGACTGCCAGCGCAGGCGGACCAGCGTCCTCCCTGCCACGTGGAACCCCCTGCGGTCTGAGGAGGAAATCCACGAACGCCTCGCGCGGAGCCATCAGTGCCTCGTAGTCGTGAATGCTCACGACCGACAGCGGAACCTGGGAGTGGGAATCGGCAATGGATGAGGTTGCAGCCATGGCGGGCGGCACGGGGCCGCGTCCTTTCGGGAGCTCTTGCCCGCACCAGGTACCCCGGGGGGGTGAATGCGGGCCGCTTCGTCATCCGAACCACCCACCGAGCGCGGGGTTGGTATGTGACCAAGTCGGAGCTTGGCGGTCACAATTCATGAAGCTGTTGGAAGTATAACCACGCAATCGTGCCCGAAGTAAACACCCGAGCGTTGTCGTCCTCGTTCGTCCGTTCGCTTATCGACTGTTCCCGGCACGAGAACAGGGAATTTCATCGGCCGCAGGGTGGGACTCCCCCATAAATCTTTCCGGAATGTTACGCCCCTGGTTTTTATGGCGCGCTAATCGTCGTCCATGATGGGGCCAGCCCCTCCGATTGGTGCTCAGCCTCCTGGCTGTGGAGGGGGCGTGCCTGCGTCACCGGTGGATTTAGAGCCCTAAGCCACACCATCCAGAGCAGCTGAGAGACCTGCCTCCATGACGCTGCAGCTTCCCCCGGATTTCCTGTCCGGAAGGGTGCTAATGGCAGGACCGATGGAAAGGAAAGCATCATGACCCTCGATCGCATCTCCACCAGCCACGCCGGCTCGCTGCCCCGCACACCGGAACTGATCGCCGCCAACGCCGCCCGGACCTTTGCCGAGGACGGCTTCACCCTGGAGCGGACACCCGAATTCGACGGGCTGCTCACCACCGCCGTGGTGGACCTCGTCCAACGCCAGAAGGAGTTCGGGATCACGATCCCGGGCGACGGTGAGTACGGCAAGGCGATGTCCAACCCGGTCGACTACGGTGCCTGGTGGACCTACAGCTTCCAGCGCACCGCCGGCCTGGAACTCACGGATTTCAATCCGATCCTCGCCGAACCCGTCCTCAGCGAGCCCGGTGCCATCAGGCTGACATCGTTCGCCGACCGACGTGACTGGACCCGCTTCGCGGCGGCCTACCAGGATCCCGAGAGCGGGATCCAGATCGGCAGGAACGCGACGGCCTTTCCGTCCGCGACCGGGCCGATCTCCTACACCGGACACGCTGCCCTGGCCAGTGACATCACGAACCTGAAAGCGGGCCTGGCTGCTGCGGACATCCCGACGGGATTCATCACGGCCCTCTCGCCCGGGTCCGCCAGCAGGATCGGCAACGACTACTACGCCGGCGAGGAGGAGTTCATCTACGCCTGGGCCGATGTCCTGCGCGAGGAGTACAAGGCCATCGTCGACGCAGGCCTGGTCGTCCAGATCGACGATCCGTCCATCGCGGAGAACTGGGACCAGATCAACCCCGAACCCACCATCGAGGACTACCAGAAGTTCACCCGGATCCGGGTCGACGCCCTGAACTATGCGCTGCGGGGACTACCCGAGGAACAGGTCCGGTTCCATGTCTGCTGGGGATCCTGGCACGGCCCGCACACCACGGACATCGGGTTCCGCCACATCGTGGACCTCGTGCTGGGTATCAACGCCGGCTCGTACTCCTTCGAGGCAGCCAACGCACGCCACGAACACGAATGGACCCTCTGGCAGGACGTCGACCTTCCTGCCGGAAAGGTGCTGGTTCCCGGCGTCGTCTCGCACGCGACCAACGTCGTCGAGCACCCCGAGCTGGTCGCCCAGCGCATCGAGCGGTTCGCCGCGCTCGTCGGTCGGGAGAATGTCGTGGCCTCTACCGACTGCGGGCTGGGCGGAAGGATCCACCCGCAGATCGCCGCCGCGAAGCTCGAGTCCCTGGGACGCGGCGCGCAGATCGCCTCGAACAGGCTCTTCGCCCGCTCCGCGACACTCGCCTAGGCACGGGTGGCCACCCTTGTCACCAGGGTGACGGACCCGGCTCGGTTGTCCGGAGGAGGTCCGGACAACCGAGCCGGAAAGCGCCGGTTAAAGTGCTCCGACCCGGATTGTCCAGGCGGTGTCTGGACAATCCGGGTCGGAGGCGACGGGGTGGGCAGCCGGGCCTAGACCCGTTCGGTGGACGCCAGGGATCGCGTCTCGGTGGAGCCCTGCGTCGGAGGTGCTGGTGGTGCGGCTGCATGCCCGGCGAGGACACCCGTCCGGTGCCGAAGCTTCAGCCGGTACATCAGGACGCCGGTGAGGATGACGGCGGCGACGAAGAGAACCCCGCCCCACTGCAGGTACCACTCGAACGGCGGCACGGAGTTGTAGATCTCCGAGCGTGGCCAAATGAGGTTCACTGTCATGGCGCCGCCCCACAGGACCGCGAGGATGTTCACCGGCAGCCCCCACTTGCCCAGGCTGAAGCCGGGCTCGGTGCCGTCATCGGGCAGCGGCCACTTCCTCGTCAGGCGGTTGCGCAGCATGGGCACGGTCACCAGCAGGTAGGAGAGGTAGATCAGGACGATGCTGATGCTGGAGAGGATGGTGAAGATGGCGGGCTGGGAGACGTTGACGATCAGCGGGATGATCGCGATGACGCCGATCACGATGGCGGCGACCGTCGGGGTCTTCCGGACGGGGTGTACCTTGCCCAGATGATGGCTGAACGGAAGGTTGTTATCCCGGGCCATCGCGAACATCATGCGGATGGCGGCGGCGTGGACGGCCAGCGTGCAGACCATGACGGCCACCACGATGCACAGCAGGAAGGCTTTGCCGAAGGGGCCGCCCAGCACGGAGAGCACGATGTACTGCAGGCCGCCGTCGGCCGAACCGAGCTTGGGATCATCCAGGTCCGGCGCCGCGAGGAGCCCGGTGAGCAGGATCAGACCGCCCAGCACGAAGGATGCGGTGATCGCCCGCAGGATGGCCTTGGGGGCCGTGCGCTTCGGGTCCTTCGTCTCCTCGCCGAGGGAGCTGGCGGTATCGAAGCCGTACATCACGTAGCCCGACGCCATGGCGCCGATGATGAAGACTCCGAAGAAGCCCAGGGGGTGGTCCGTCCCGAATCCCTGGGTTTCGAAGAGGATGCCGGGTCCGCGGACCACGTGCCAGGCAAGTGCGAGGATGAGCAACACCGCGGCGACAAGTTCGACGAAGACGCCCACGCTGTTGATCTTGGTCATGAGTTTCACGCCGAAGGCGTTGATGAGGGTGGAGATGCCGATCATGATGCTCGCGAGCATCACCCCGTTGAGGGCGAAGTCGTAGGTGCCGGTGCCGTCACCGATGACCTGGAACCCGGACCAGATCTGGGGCAGGGTGAGCTGGAGGGCCAGTGCCACGGCCCCCAGGGCCATGATCGAGGAGATCAGCAACAGCCATCCGGCCAGCCAGGCGACGGTGCCGGAGGAGAGCCTCTTGGCCCAGTTGTAGACCGAACCGGCCACAGGGTAGCGCCCTGCCAGTTCGGCGAAGCACAGGGCCACCATCAGCTGGCCGACGAAGACGATCGGCCAGGACCAGGCGTAGGCCGGGCCCGCCATGGAGTAACCGAAATAGAACAGCTGAAAAACACCGGTGAGGATGGAGATGTAGCTGACTCCGGCCGCGAAGCTGGCGAACTTGCCGATGCTCCGGTCCAGGGTCTGGGCATAGCCGAACTGGTCCATGCCGCTTGAGTCAGTACTCTTGCTGGGTTCCGCCAATTGAACTCCTAAGTCAGAAAAGCACGATGGTGGTGGCCTGCGACCGCCGTGGGCGCAGACGAGACCGGGCGCCGCGCCGTTGCGGCGCCCCGCTGTTTCCCCAATGCTGTTGCCTAGTCGGCTGCGCCCTCCCCCGTTTCCCTCGGAGCCGGAGCCGTGCCGAACCAGCCGCTGGGTGCGGGCTGGATGTTCTGCCAGATGTGCTTCGCCTCGCGGTACTCGTTGAGGCCGGCCCGGCCGAGTTCACGGCCGATCCCGGACTTGCCGAAGCCGCCCCACTCGGCCTGGGGTACGTACGGGTGGTAGTCGTTGATCCACACGGTTCCGTGCCGGAGGGCACCGGCGACACGCTGCGCCTTCGAGGCGTCCGAGGTCCAGACCGCGCCGGCCAGGCCGTACTCGGTGTCGTTCGCGATCGCGATGGCCTCCTCCTCCGTCCGGAACGTCTCGACGGTCAGCACGGGGCCGAACGACTCCTCGCGCAGGACGCTCATGCCCGAGCGGCAGTTGCCGAGGACGGTGGGCGGGTAGAAATAGCCGTCGGCGAGCGGTCCCTCGTCGGGGATGTAGCCCCCGCACAGGAGCTCGGCGCCCTCCGCGATGCCGGCCTGGACGTAGGCGTGGACCTGGTCCCGGTGCTTCGCGGAGATGAGCGGCCCCGTCTCGGCGTCGGGATCGAACGGCCCGCCCATCCGGATCTTCCGGGCCCGTTCCACGACCTCGGCCACGAACCGGTCCGCGATCGACTCCTCGATGACGAGCCGCGCCCCTGCCGAGCAGACCTGCCCGGAGTGCAGGAAAATGGCGGTAAGGGCGTTGTCGACGGCGGCGTCCCAGTCCGCGTCTGCGAAGACGACGTTCGGGTTCTTTCCGCCGAGTTCGAAGGCGACGTTCTTGACCGTCTCCGCGGCCGCAGCCATGATCGTCTGGCCTGTGGCCAGGCTTCCGGTCAGGGAGACGAGGTCGACGCGCGGGTCGGAGCTGAGGGGCCCGCCCACCGTCGAGCCGGGTCCGGTGACGAGGTTGGCGACGCCGGCAGGCACGCCTGCCTCTTCGAGGGTCTCCATGAGGAGGATCGACGTGGACGGCGTGAGCTCGCTGGGCTTCAGCACGAACGAGTTCCCGGCGACGAGTGCCGGCGCCACCTTCCAGGCGGCCTGGAGGAGGGGGTAGTTCCACGGAGCGATGAGGGCACACACGCCGAGCGGCTCGTAGACCACGCGGCTGATGGCGTCGGCCCGGCCCGTGTCGATCACCCTGCCGGCGTCGAGGCCCGCGATCTTTCCGTAGTAGCGGAAGCAGGACGCGATGTCGTCCATGTCGTACTCGGCCTCGACGAGGCGTTTGCCGGTGTCGAGCGCCTCCGCCCGGGCGTAGACGGCCTTGTCCCGCTCGAGCAGGTCGGCCACGCGCAGCAGCACGGCACCCCGCTCGATGTCCGTCAGCCTGCGCCACGGGCCGCCGTCGAACGCTGCCCGCGCACTGGCGATCGCCCGCCGGGCGTCCTCCGCGGTGGACGACGTAACGACCGCCACTTCGTGCCCGTCGGCCGGGCAGTGCACGGCTGTGGTGCCGCCGTCGGACGCCTGCTGCCAGGCACCGCCGATGTAGAGGCCCTTGATGGCCTGGGAGGACCCGGTCTGGTGGACCTGCTCAGCCGTGGCAGTCATCGTTTCTCCTTCTAGTGTCTCCATCCGGCTTCCTAGCCCCTGGCCGCAGGCGCGGCGTCGCCGGTGCGCTCCAGCGGGCTGACGCCGTGCCGGTAGAACTCCGCGTGCTGCGGCGCCAGTGGGGTCTTGCCGGCGATCAGGTCGGCCGCCTTCTCGGCGAGCATCATGACCGGCGCGTAGATGTTGCCGTTCGTGACGTAGGGCATGGCGGACGCGTCCACCACGCGGAGACCCTCGGTACCGTGGACAGTCATGTCCAGGGGGTTCACGACGGCCAACGGATCGGAAGCGGGCCCCATCTTCGCCGTGCAGGACGGGTGCAGCGCTGTCTCGGCGTCCCGGGCGACCCAGTCGAGGATTTCCGCGTCCGTCTGCACGGACCGCCCCGGGGAGAGCTCGCCCCCGTTGAAGGGGCTCATTGCGGACTGGCCCAGGATGTCACGGGCCACACGGACGGCCTCGACCCATTCGCGGCGGTCCTGTTCCGTGGAGAGGTAGTTGAACACCATGGACGGGTGCACGGTGGGATCGGTGGACGTGATCTTGAGGGAGCCGCGGGCGTCGGAGTACATGGGGCCGATGTGCACCTGGTAGCCGTGCTTGGCATCGGCCTTCTGGCCGTCGTAACGGACGGCGACCGGGAGGAAATGGAACATCAGGTTCGGGTACGCGACATCCTCGTTGGAGCGGACGAAGCCGCCGCCCTCGAAGTGGTTGGTGGCGGCCGGTCCCTTCCGGCCCAGCAGCCACTGCATGCCGATCCACGGCATACGCCAGACGTCCAGAGCCGGCTGCATGGACACCGGCTGGGTGCAGGCGTGCTGGATGTAGACCTCGAGGTGGTCCTGGAGGTTCTGCCCGACGCCGGGCAGGTCGACCACGGAGTTGATGCCCAGTGAATTCAGGTGGGCGGCGTCGCCGACACCGGAGAGCTGGAGAAGCTGGGGGGTGTTGATGGCGCCGCCGGCAAGGATCACTTCGCCTGCGTTCACCTGGTGCGTCTTGCCGTTGCGGCGGTAGGTGACGCCGGTGGCGACGTTGCCCGTGAAGTTGACCTTGGTGACCATCGCGCGGGTCAGGACGGTCAGGTTGTCCCGGCCGAAGTTCGGCCGCAGGTAGGCGCGCGACGCCGAGAGCCGCTGACCCTTGTGCACGTTGCGGTCGAATGCCGCGAAGCCTTCCTGGCGGTACCCGTTGACGTCGTCCGTCAGTGGGTAACCGGCCTCCTGGGCGGCGGCGAAGAAGGCCTGGAACAGCGGGTTGGTGGCCGGCCCGCGTTCCAGCACGAGAGGGCCGGAGTGTCCGCGCAGTTCATCGTCCGGGTCCGCGGCGAGTGCGTTCTCCATCCGGTTGAAGTACGGCAGGCAGTGCGAGAAGTCCCAGGTCTCCATGCCGGGGTCGGCACCCCAGCGCTCGTAGTCGAGCGGATTTCCGCGCTGGAAGATCATGCCGTTGATGGAGCTCGAGCCACCCAGGACCTTGCCCCGGGCGTGTGCCACGCGGCGGCCGCCCATATGGGGCTCCGGGTCCGACTGGTAGCGCCAGTCGTACAGGGGATTGCCGCTGGGGAAGGTGAGCGCGGCCGGCATCTGGATGAAGAGGTCCCAGGGGTAGTCGCTCCGCCCGGCCTCGAGGACCAGGACGCTGGCCTGGCCGCCGTCGCTCAGCCGGTTGGCGAGCACGGAGCCCGCGCTTCCGCCGCCGACAATGACGTAGTCGTAGCTGGTTTTCGTCATGCTGCAAACTCTCCTTCTACCTCGCGCCGGCAGTGGCCAGGGCGGGTCGTTGTTCTTTCGAAAGCGAAAGGTCGACCGTGTCAGCCGGAGGATCCGCGGTATCCCCTGGTGTGGCGTAGGTCATATTCAGGGAGAGTAGTGCACCTTGAACGACTGTTCAATAGCAAAACTGGACAAACGTTCAAAAATTACGAGCGTGAAACATTCGACCTGGACGGGGGTGCGGGAACGCGCCCTTGCCCTTTCCATGTGTCGCGCTTCTGGCGGTATGTGACGGGACCCAGGGTCAGGCATGACCTCAGGGATTGCAGGGTGCCGCCGTGCCGGAGAGTGGCGGTTCGCGGCCGCTATGCCTCGAAGGCGATCTCTTCGGTGCGGGCGATACTTCGCCGAATGGATTCTTTGTCCACGCCGAGAAGCGCGGTCAGCCACATGCCGTTCTGCAGGACGACGATGTCGGCGGCCCGCTCCTTGCATTCCCTGGCAGGCAGCTCAGGCTTGGCCTTTCCTATCAGGGCGGCAAGCCCGTCCAGATACCGGTCGAAGGCCGCGGCGTTGATCAGGGCGAAATCTTCGTGCGCCCTGGCGAGCCCCCACAGATGAAGGCGCAGGGACAGGTACCGCGTGGTCAGGAGTTCGGGGCCCGCAACCCGGCGCAGGGCATTCCGGAGCTGTTCGTCCGGGGGCAACGCCGGGTCCGGCGCAACCAGAGCGAGGTCGTGTTCGTCCACACTGCGCAGGGCCGCGCGGATGAGACTCATCTTGTCTTCGTAGTAGTAGTTCACCAGCCCGAGGGCGACGCCGGCTTCCCGGGCCACCGCGCGCATACTGACACCTGAGATGCCGTGGCGCGACAGCAGATCGAGCGCCGCTTCGAGAATGCGCGCCTGCCGGTCGATCTGTTGGCCGGACTTGACGGTGTTTGTACTCACTCGGCCAGAGTATGGCCAAAGGCGTGACGGTGCATCCCGCTGACAGCGGCGCCTACCCGGACACGCACCACCGGCTTCCGGAGCGGCCGGATGGATGGCGGGGCTGCGTCCCGCCATCCATCGATGGCGTCGTCGTCTCGTGCAGGTGCGCGCGGCGCCTCTAATTGATCGGCGCGGGTGGTCGTTCGTCGCTGAGCACGGCGAGGGTGTTGTCCGCTGCGAGCATTGCCATGGCGGTACGGGTCTCGACGGTGGCGGAACCGAGGTGAGGGACGAGCACGACGTTCTCGAGCTCGAGCAGCCCGCGGTGCACGCGGGGCTCGTTCTCGAAGACGTCGAGCCCCGCGCCGGCGATCCGTCCCTCGCGAAGGGCGGAAGCGAGGGCTGCTTCGTCGACGATGGGCCCGCGGGCGGTGTTGATGAGGTAGGCCGAATCCTTCATGTCCGCGAGTTGTCCGGCGCCGATCAGATGGTGGGTGGCAGGCCCGTAGGGACAGTGCAGGGAGACGATGTCGGAGACGGTCAACAGCTCGTCGAGGTCCACGCGCCGCGCGCCCAGCTCTGCGGCGATCCGCGAGTCGAGCTCACTGCGCGACTGGTACACGACGTCCATGCCGAAGGCTTTGGCCCGGCGCGCGGTGGCCTGGCCGATGCCGCCCATGCCGACGATGCCGAGGGTCTTGCCCTGCAGACTGCTGCCGAGCAGGAAGAACATGCCCCACTTCCAAGGCTGGCCGGAGCGGATGAGCCGCTCCCCCTCGCCGAGCCGACGGGTCGCCAGAAGGATCAGGCCGAACGCGATGTCGGCTGTGGCGTCCGTGAGGACGCCAGGGGTGTTGGTGGCCACGATGCCCCGTTCGGTACAGGCCGGCACGTCGATGTTGTCGTAGCCGACGGCCACGTTCGCGACCACCCTGAGCTGCGGGCCGGCGGCGTCGAGCAGCTCGGAGTCGATGCGTTCGGTGAGCAGGCTCACCACGGCGTCGGCACCGGCTACCCGTCGCAGGAGCTCCTCGCGGCCGATCGACTCCTGACCCTGCCAGGCGTCGACGTCGTGCTCGGCGCGAAGCTTCTCGATGGCGGCTTCGGGTATCCGCCCCGTGACGACGACCCGGCTCATGCCGTCTCTATCCACTTGCGCAGGCGGCCGAGGCCGTCGCGGATGTCGGCGACGTCGATGCCCGAGTAGGCGAGCCGGATGTACTGCCGCTCCTCGCCCGGCTGGCGGCGCCCGAAGTGCTCACGGGTGCAGAAGGAGACACCGGTCTCGTGGAGGGCTGCGGACGCGAAGTCGCCGACCGCCGTGTACCCCATGCGCTGCATGGCCTCGGTGACGTCGGGAAAGAGGTAGAACGTCGACTTCGGTACGGCGACCTGCACACCGGAGATGTCGTTCACCAGTTCACAGGCTGCATCTCGTCGCTCGCGCAGGATGTCGAGCATCTGCTGTACGGGTTCCTGGGTGCCCCGCAGGGCTTCGATGCCGGCCCATTGGACGTAGTGCGTCGTGCAGGACTCGTCGTTGGTGTTGAGGGTGCTGAGAATCCAGGCGATCTCGATCGGGGCGACGGCACAGCCCAGACGGGACCCCGTCATGGCGAACTTCTTGCTGAACGTGTAGAGGATCACGGTGCGCTCCCTCATGCCGGGAAGCGAGGCGATGGAGCTGGACACGCCCTCGTAGCGCGTCTCGAAGTACGCCTCATCGGAGAGTACCCAGAGGTCGTGTTCCTGGGCGAGCTGCGCGATCGCCTCCCGCTCGGTCGACGTCGATTCAGCCGAGATGGGGTTCTGCAGGTCGTTGTAGATGATGGCGACGGTCTTCGGGGTGATCGATGCGCGCACCTGGTCGAGATCGATCGCGAAGCCCTTACTGGTGGGCAGGTAGCGGTACGGCACCGCTGTGCCACCGAGGTACTCGATCTGCGATTCGTAGATCGGGAAGCCGGGGTTGGGATAGAGCACCTCCTGGCCGGGGTTCATGACCGCCTGCAGGAATTTCGTGATCACGGGCTTGCCGCCCGTCATCACGACCACATTGTCGGGGGTGAACTCGATTCCTCGGCGGGTCCCGATGTCCTCGGCGAGTGCCTCGCGCAACTGCGGGATGCCGGGACCCGGGCAATAGCCCGTGTAGCCGTCGGCGATGGCCCGGTTCATGGCTTCGACGATATGCGGGGCCGTAGGGATGTTGATGTCACCGAGATGGAAGGGGTACACGAGGTTCCCCTTCGCCTTCCAGGCAGCTGCGGCCTGGGCGACGCTGAAGGCGGTCTCGGTGCCCAGACGTTCGAGCCGGTGCGCGAGTTTCTGCATGCTGTCTCCTCATCGAGATTGTGATCGATCTACTGCGGTAATGATCTGCGTCATGGCGGAGGTGAGGCAGGGCTGACCGGCGTTCTTCCAGGGCCGGCCATGACCCGGGTGGAGTGGGCTACCGGCCGTTGTACTGGAACGTGAAGTACAGGATGACCGCCATGACCAGAAGAGCGGTGAGAGCGACGCAACAGTCCGTGACCTGCTGCCGCGCACGCGGTGCCCCCAAGCGTGCTTCCAGGGGTGGTTGCGCGCGGGTGCCCTGAGCGTCGGGATCCTTCTGCCATGCCACGGCTGCTCAGCACTCCACGACGTTGACGGCCAGTCCACCCATGGCCGTCTCCTTGTACTTGGAGCTCATGTCCCTGCCTGTCTCCCGCATGGTGATGATCACCTCGTCGAGGGATACCCGATGGACGCCGTCTCCCCAGAGCGCCATTTTCGCGGCGTTGATCGCTTTCGCCGCGGCGATGGCGTTCCGTTCGATGCAGGGCACCTGGACCAGGCCACCGATGGGATCGCAGGTCAGACCGAGATTGTGTTCCATCGCGATCTCGGCCGCGTTCTCGACCTGCGACGGGGTGCCGCCCATCACTTCGGCCAGGCCGGCGGCAGCCATGGACGACGCAGAGCCCACTTCGCCCTGGCAGCCCATCTCCGCACCCGAGATCGAGGCCTGTTCCTTGTACAGGACTCCGACGGCACCGGCGGTGAGAAGGAACCTGACCACCACGTCGTCGCGATCCTGCTGATCGGCGTGCTGCATGCCCGGCGCGAAGTGCAGGGCGTAGTACAGCACGGCGGGGATGATGCCTGCCGCTCCGTTGGTCGGCGCGGTGACCACCCTGCCCCCGGAGGCGTTCTCCTCGTTAACGGCAAGGGCGATCAGGTTCACCCATTCCTGCCAGTACTTGGGGTCGCGGTCCTTGTCCTCCTTCAGCAGGCGCTCATGCCAGTTGGGGGCCCGCCGACGGACCTTGAGCCCGCCGGGCAAGAGCCCTTCGCGGGTGAGGCTGATCTCTGCACAGCTCTCCATGACGGAGTAGATGTGGAGGAGGCCCTGCCGGATCTCCTCCTCCGTGCGGCTGTCCTTCTCGTTGGTCAGCATGACGTCGCTGATGCCGAGGGAGGTCCGACGGCAGTGTTCCAGTAGCTCCACAGCGGTGCGGAACGGCAGCGGAAGCTCCTTCTTCGAGGTCTCGAGTTCCTGCTGCGCGGCGTCCTCCTCCCCGTCCCGCACGATGAAACCTCCGCCGACCGAGAAGAACGTGGCCGTGTGGAGAACCCGGCCGGCCGGGCCGTGGACCGTGAATGTCATGCCGTTGGTGTGCCGCGGCAGGATCGTCAGTGGGCGCAGGACCATGTCCTCGACCCCGTAGGGCAAGGACACGCTTCGACCGAGCTGCAGGATACCGGTGCCGGCGATGGTCGCCAGCCGCTCCTCCACCTCCTCGGGCTGGATCAGCTCCGGGTGGAAACCCTCGAGGCCGAGAAGGATGGCCGTCATGGTCCCGTGCCCGTGCCCTGTCGCAGCGAGGGACCCGTAGAGGTCGACCCGCAGTGACTCCACATCCGCGAGGATGCCGGAGGCCTTCAGTTCTTCGCTGAACGCCGCGGCGGCCCGCATCGGACCGACAGTATGCGAGCTCGAAGGTCCTATCCCGATGGAAAAGAGGTCGAAAACTCCTACAGCCACTGTGTCGTTCCTTCGTGTCAGGATGGCCCGGCAGATGATCCTGTCGGAAAAAGGGCAGTGGTGACCGTCAGGGGACTTCCGGCGAGGCGTACTCGCGCATCGCATCGAGGAGCCACCGGCCCAGGTAGTCCGCGAAGGAAGCGCGCGGGAACAGCCGGAAGCTCTCCTCTCCCGTCTTCTCGAGGACCACCGGGATGTTTCCCACCTCGGTGTTCAGTGCTGTTCCCGGGGGGAAGCTGCGGGGGTGCAGGTCCAGGGAGCAGCCCTTCTCCAGGACGGCACGGGCACGGGTGCCGGAGAGTTCGAACGTGGTGCGGTTCGCGGACAGGTCCACCACCTGGCCCGGGGACCCGCCCAGGGCGGCGGTGAGGGAACCGATGAGGTCGCCGCCGAGTGAGTCGTGGGCGTCCTCCGGCGCGACCACCAGGAACTCGGCGGGTCCGAGCCAGAGGACGCTGACGCCGTCGGCGCCGCCCACTGCACCGCAGCGGGTCGGCAGGCCGCCGGCCACGGCGGCGACCCGTGAGCCTTCATCGGAGCGGGGGTCCACCCGAAGGCCCACCATGGTCCGGAACGGGCCCTCCTCGAGGGTCACCGTCCCCTCGACGGAGCCGGCCTCCATCGCTGCGGTCAGGTGGGAGGCGGGGCTGCGCCGGATGTCCCGGAGTCCAGAAATGCCGTTGAGTGCTGCTGTGTTAGCCATCCTTGCGGGTCCCTTCGGGGTCGAAAAGCACGGTCTCGGCGACGACGACGTCGACCAGCCGGTCGCCTGCTGCGGCCACCAGGGTCTCACCGATGCGGTTGCGGCCGTTCTTGATCAGCGCCAGGGCGAAGGTCCGGCCCAGGGCGGCACTGGTGTAGCTGGAGGTGACGAAGCCCTGCATCGGAACGGGCCCGGCGGCGGGGTCGGTGCTGATGCCCTGCTCCACCAGCTGGGTGCCCTCGGGGAGCCGGAAGGAACGGTCGACGGGCAGCACGCTGACCAGGTGCTTGCGGTCCTCGCGGGAGGCGTCGGCCCGGGCGTAGGACCGCTTGCCGATGAATTCCTTGGCCTTGGAGACGACCCACTCCATGCCCGCGTCCTGCGGGGTGACGGTGCCGTCGGTGTCCTGGCCGACGATCGGGTAGCCCTTCTCGGCGCGGAGCACGTGCATGGTCTCGGTGCCATAGGGGGTGATGTCGAATTCGGCGCCGGCGGCGGCCACGGCTTCCCAGGTGTTCAACCCGTACCAGGACGGCACATTGATCTCGTAGGCCAGCTCGCCGGAGAAGGAGATCCGGCAGACCCGGGCCTGCACGCCGGAGGCGAGAGTGGTCTCACGGAAGGTCATGAAGGGGAAGGCTTCCGGCTCCAGCCCGCCGTCCGCTGCCAGCTCCGGCGCCAGCTTGGCGATGACGGCCCGGGATTTCGGCCCGACGACTGCGATGGTGGACCACTGTTCGGTCACCGAGGTGCAGTGCACGTCGAGTTCGGGCCACTCGGTCTGGAGCCATTCCTCGAGCCAGTCCAGCACCTTGGCGGCACCGCCCGTGGTGGTGGTCATGAAGTAGCGCTCGTCATCGAGACGGAGGGTGACGCCGTCGTCGAAGATCATGCCGTCAGCCATGCACATGACACCGTAGCGGGCGGAACCCGGGGCGAGCTTCTTGAAGGCGTTGGTGTAGATCCGGTTGAGGAACTCGCCGGCGTCCCTGCCGCGGATCTCGATCTTTCCGAGGGTGGTGGCGTCCATGAAGCCGACGGAGTCGCGGACGGCGGCGCACTCGCGCAGCACGGCCGCGTCCATGTCCTCGTCTGCCTGCGGGTAGTACCAGGGGCGCTTCCACTGTCCCACGTCCTCGAACAGGGCGCCCCTGGCTTCGTGCCACGGGTGGATGGACGTCTTGCGGGCGGGATCGAAGAGTTCGCCGCGCTGGCGTCCGGCGAGTGCCGCGAAGGCCACGGGGGTGAACGGTGCACGGTACGTCGTCGTGCCGATGTCGCCGATACCGCGGGACGCTTCGCCGGCTGTGCGGAGTGCTGCGGCGATGACACCGATCGCGTTGACGCCCGAGGTCTTGCCCTGGTCGTTGGCGGTGCTGATGGAGGTGTAGCGCTTGATGTGTTCCACCGAGCGCATGCCTGCCCCGGTGGAGCGCAGGACGTCGGCCACGGACTGGTCGCGCTGGAAGTCCACGAAATGGTGGTGCCAGTTCTCCGGTGTGCCGGTCTGACCTGGGACGAGCCACAGCTGGCGGGTCGGGGCGGAGGACTTCGGCTCGCCGGGAACGGACGGCTGCGTGGCTGACTCGAAGCCCACGGCCGTGGCGGCGGTTGCGCCTGCGGAGATACCTTCGGCCAGGACGTCCGCGAGGTCGAAGCTGCCGCGGCCGGAACCGATGGTCTGCTGGTTGGGGACCACGGTGCTCGGCACGAAGGCGGCCAGCTCGTCGTCCCAGCGCAGCTTGCCCTGCCGCTGGGAGTGGAGGTGCACCAGCGGGCTCCAGCCGCCGGAGACCGCCAGCAGGTCGCAGGCGATCTCCTCGACATCGGAGGTGAGTTCACCGTCGTCGCTGATGCCGCGGACGGTGACGGCGCTCAGGCGTCCGGTGCCGTCCGCAGAGGTGTCGGCCACCGCGCTGCCGATCAGCACCCGGGAGCCGGCTCCGAGGGCTGCGGCCGCCACCTCCGTGAGGCTCGAACGGGCATCGACGATGGCCGCCACCTCGACGCCTGCGGCGCGCAGGTCCGCGGCGAGGGCGTAGGCGCTGTCATTGGTGGTGCTGATGACCACACGGCGCCCCGCAGCCACTGCGTACCGGTTGAGGTAGCTGCGCACTGCGGAGGCCAGCATGATGCCGGGGCGGTCGTTGTTCTCGAAGACCAGAGGACGTTCGTGGGCGCCGGGGGCCAGCACCACCTGCGCGGCACGGATGTGCCAGATGCGCTGGCGGGAGACACCGGAGGCTGCGGGGCTGGACAGGTGGTCGGTGCGGTTCTGGACGGCGATGACGTAGTTGGCATCGTAGGCGCCGAAGGCGGTGGTCCGATTGAGGACGGTGGATTCGGAAGCGGACACGAGTTCGGCCTCGACGTCCGCCACCCACTCCAGGGCCGGCTTGCCCTCGATGGTTTCGGCCAGGCCCGGAGCCGTGGACCCTGAGAGGAGGGATCCGCCGAGCTCGGGCTGGTCGTCGAGGAGCATGACGCGGGCGCCGGTGCGGACGGCCTCACGGGCGGCGGCCAGGCCTGCGGGACCGCCGCCGATGACCAGCACATCGGTATGGACGTACTTCTTGTCGTACTCGGCGCGGTCATCGTCCGGGTCCAGCTTGCCCAGTCCGTTGAGCAGCTCTACCGTCAGGCCGTCCACCAGAGTGACGGTAGTGGCCGGGAGCATGGACTCGGCCACGTGACCGGGGAACCGCGGGTGCACCTTGACCAGGGCGTTCGATTCCTCCACACCGGCGGACAGGATGCCTCGGGGGCGGTCCTCGTACAGCGAGTTGCCGACGGCGATGCGGCCGTTGGCGAGCAGCGCCGAGGCCAGGGTGTCGCCGGGGTGCCCGGTGAATTCCTCGCCGTCCACGGTGAAACGCCAGGAGATAGTGCGGTCGATGCGTCCGCCGGTGGCGAGGCGCGCGTTGTCGGAAGTCACTTGGATGCTCCTTCCGGGGCGATCGTGCTGGCAGGAATTGTGCTTGTCCCAGAGATGTCCGGGGCCGCTGTCCCGGTGGTGGTGCTGTCCGGGGCGGTACTGGCGGTGCCGGATTCAGGTGCCGCGGCGGCTTTGTCCGGGCGGGGCGCGCCCATCGGGTAGACGGCCTGGATCTCGTACGTAACCGTGTCGCGGAGCATGTTGAACCATTGGCGGCAGCCCGTGCTGTGGAGCCAGCGTTCGGCGAAGGCGCCCTTGGTGTTGTCGCGGTAGAACAGGAACTCCGCCCATTGGCGGTCGTCCAGCTGTGCCGGATTCTCGGGGTAGGGCACGTGGGCCTGGCCCCCGTAGTGGAATTCGGTCTCGTCGCGGGAGCCGCAGTTGGGGCATGAGATGAGGAGCATGTCCGGACTCTCCTTAGTGGGCCACGGCGGCGGCGCCGTGTTCGTCGATGAGGGCGCCGGTCTCGAACCGCTCCAGCGCGAACGGCCTGTTCAGTTCGTGGGGGGTTCCCGTGGCGATGGTGTGGGCGAAGGTGAGCCCCGCCGCGGGCGTCCCCTTGAATCCGCCGGTACCCCATCCGCAGTTCACGAACATGTTGTCCACCGGGGTGGTACCGACGATGGGTGAGGCGTCCAGTGTGGTGTCGACGATCCCGCCCCAGGTCCGCAGCACGTGTGCCCGCGCGAAGATGGGGAACAGTTCGACGGCGGCGGCCATCTGGTGTTCGATCACATGGAAGGAGCCGCGCTGACCGTACCCGTTGTAGGAGTCGACGCCGGCGCCCATGACCAGTTCACCCTTGTGGGCCTGGGAGACGTAGACGTGCACGTGGTTGGACATGACCACGGTGGGGTGAACCGGTTCGTGCAGTTCGGAGACCAGGGCCTGGAGCGGGTGGGACTGGATGGGGAGCCGGAAGCCGGCCATCTCCGCCAGGACCGAGCTGTGGCCGGCAGCGCAGAGGCCCACCTTTTCGGTGTTGATGGTGCCGCGGTTGGTCTTGACGCCCACCACACGGTTGCCGTCCTTGATGAAGCCGGTGACTTCGCAGTTCTGGATTATGTCCACGCCGAGCTCGTCGCATTTGCGAGCGAAGGCCCAGGCCACGTGGTCGTGCTTCGCGATGCCGGCACGCGGCTGGTAGGTGGCGCCCATCACCGGATAGCGGATGTTGTCGCTGATGTTCAGGATGGGACACAGTTCCTTGACCTGCTGGGGGTCGAGCCACTCGGCGTCCACGCCGTTGAGCTTGTTCGCTCCGACCCGGCGCATGCTCTCGCGGACATCCCCCAGGGTGTGAGCCAGGTTCATCACGCCGCGCTGGCTGAACAGGAAGTCGTATTCGAGCTCTTCGGGCAGGATCTCCCACAGCTTGAGGGCGTGCTCATAGATGGCAGCGCTCTCGTCCCACAGGTAGTTGGAGCGGATGATGGTGGTGTTCCGGGCCATGTTGCCGCCCGCCAGCCAACCCTTCTCCAGAACCGCGATGTTGGTCATGCCGTGGTTCTTGGCCAGGAAGTAGGCGGTGGCAAGGCCGTGCCCACCGCCGCCGACGATCACCGCGTCGTAGCTCTTCTTGGGCTCGGGGTTGTGCCAGAGAAAGTCCGGGTGCTCCGGAAGCAGATCGGCCATCATGCCACCTCGATTGCGTCGGAGGAGAGGTTCGGGTAGAGGGGGAACTTCCCCGCCAGGATCTCGACCCGCTGCCGGAGTTCCGCCACGGTCTCGTCGCTGAACTCGCGCTTGAGTGCTGCGGCGATGATGTCCGCGACCTCGATGAATTCCGGCTTCCCGAAGCCACGTGTGGCCAGCGCCGGCGTGCCGATACGAAGACCGGAAGAGACCATCGGCGGACGCGGGTCGAAGGGCACGGCGTTGCGGTTGACCGTGATGCCGATCCGGTGCAGACGGTCCTCGCCCTGCTGGCCGTCCAGTTCCGAATTGCGCAGATCCACCAGGACGAGGTGCACGTCGGTCCCACCGCTGACGACGGTCACGCCGGACTCTGCAACGTCGGCGGACAGCAGGCGTTCCGCGATGATGCGGGCGCCTTCCAGGGTGCGTTCCTGGCGGTCCCGGAACTCGGGCTCGGCAGCTAGCTTGAAAGCAACAGCCTTTCCGGCGATGACGTGCTCCAGCGGCCCACCCTGCTGTCCGGGGAACACCGCGGAGTTGACCTTCTTGGCGATGTCCGCGTCGTTGGTCAGGATCACCCCACCGCGCGGGCCGCCCAGGGTCTTGTGGGTTGTGCTCGTGACGATATGGGCGTGGGGCACGGGGTTGGGGTGGAGCCCCGCTGCCACGAGGCCTGCGAAGTGCGCCATGTCGACCATCAGGTAGGCGCCCACCAGGTCCGCGATACGGCGGAACTCGGCGAAGTCCAGCTGCCGGGAGTACGCGGACCACCCGGCGACGATCAGTTTCGGCTTGTTCTCGACCGCCAGGCGCTCGACCTCGGCCATGTCTATCAGGTGGTTTTCTTCACCCACCCCATATGGGACGACCTTGTAGAGCTTGCCGGAGAAGTTGATGCGCATCCCGTGCGTCAGGTGGCCACCGTGGGCGAGGTTCAGCCCCAGGATGGTGTCGCCGGGCTGGAGAAGGGCGAACATCGCCGCTGCGTTGGCCTGGGCACCCGAGTGGGGCTGCACGTTGGCGAATCCGGCGCCGAACAGGGAGGTGAGGCGATCGATGGCCAGCTGCTCTATGACGTCGACGTGCTCGCAGCCGCCGTAGTAACGCTTGCCCGGATAGCCTTCGGCGTACTTGTTGGTCAGGACGGATCCCTGCGCCTCCATGACCGCGGTCGGCGCGAAGTTCTCGGAGGCGATCATCTCCAGGGTGCCCTGCTGACGCAGCAGTTCCTGCTGCACAGCGGCGTGGACCAGGGGATCGGTTTCTGCGAGCGAGCGGGTCAGAACGTCGACCATCGTTTCTCCTAAGTCTGCTAACTAATATCCGGTTGATATATTAGTAATCTGGAACAAGTATTCTACCGAGGCCGGTAAGTGTCAACAGATCGGAGGAGGTTTCAGCAGCGAAGTCCAGGGAAGGCAACGGGCGCCGGGGTGCCGCCCTTCCGAGCCACACCCCGTCCCCGCTGCGGGGACCGGGGTCACGCGGCGAAAAGAGCTTCGCGCACAGCGTGCTCGAAGCCACTGACATGGACCCGCGCGAGCTCCGTGGCCCGGACTTCATCCCGATCGATGACCGCCTGGAGCAGGTCCACATGCTCGTGCACGTGACGGGAGAGGTCAGGAAGGCGGTCCAGCACCATGCACCAGATGCGTGTCGCCAGGTTGTCGTAGCGAATCAGGACATCCTCGAGGTGTGGATTGCCGGCTGCCGCATAGATGCCCTGGTGCACACGGGCGTCGAGACGCAGGGTCTCGACGACTGAGGCCGCACTCGTGTCGAAGGACTCGACGGCGCGGATCACACCCCGCAGGTGATCCCTCATCGGCTCAGTGGCCACCCGCGCGGCCCGGGAGGCAGCCAGAGGCTCGAGCTGCGAGCGGATCTCGGAGATGAACGCGAGATCGGTCACCTCCACGCGCGTCGCGAAAGTACCCCTCCGCGGATAGGAGACGACGAGGCGATCCAGCTCCAGCCGCTTCAGGGCTTCACGTACCGGGGTCCGGCCGACGCCGAGATCCTTGGCGAGGTCGTCGTCGTTGATGAGGTCGCCAGGCCTGATATCCAGCATCAGCAGTTTGTCCCGGATGCGCTCGTAGGCCACTTCGGCCAATGATCTCTTGGCCGCATCAGCAATTGCCAGAACTTCCAGAGCCATGGCACGAACCCCTCTCAATAGGATCAGGAAGGCTGTTGACCTCCACCTGTGGCCAGTATACGCTGATGACCAGTCCTAATATATCAGTCATAAATGTTCGAATATATCTATAAGGAGGGGACATGACCCTGATGGCGACAGACTCATCCACCAGCACGCTGCCTCAGACGGAGACTCGCGCGGAGGACCAGGCGCGGAAGTTCGTGCTCACATTGTCGTGCGTCGAACGCGCGGGCATCGTCCAGGCAGTCACCACCTTTCTCTTCGAGCGTGGCTTCAACATCGACGAGCACCAGCAGTTCGATGACGGCCTGCGCCAGACCCTGCACCTGCGCTCCGCGTTCTCGGGAGACTCCACCTACACGCCGGAGAGGCTCCAGGAGGAATTCCAGTCGATCGCTGACCGCTTCGACATGAAGTTCAGCTTCCACGATCAGACGAAGCAACGCATCCTCGTGATGGTCTCCAAATTCGGCCACTGCCTGAACGATCTGCTCTTCCGTTGGCGGGGCGGCAGCCTGGGGGGTGACATCGCCCTCGTGGTCTCCAACCATGAGACCCACAGGGCCATGGCCGAGGCCGCCGGCCTCCCCTTCATCCACCTGCCGGTGACCCCTGAGACGAAGACGGCCGCCGAACAGCGCCTGCTGGAACTGGTCGACGAGCACGACATCGACCTCGTCGTGCTCGCCCGGTACATGCAGGTACTGTCCGACGACCTCTGCCGCGCCCTTGAAGGCCGGGCCATCAACATCCACCATTCCTTCCTCCCGGGATTCAAGGGTGCACGCCCCTATCACCAGGCCTACGATCGTGGCGTCAAGCTGGTGGGCGCGACAGCCCACTACGTGACCGCGGAACTGGATGAGGGGCCCATCATCGAGCAGGAAGTCATCCGGGTCGACCACAGCTATGGACCGACGGCCCTCTCGACGGTCGGCCAGGACGCCGAAGCATTGGCTCTATCACGCGCCGTGCGGTGGCACTGCGAGCACCGCGTGCTGCTGGATAGGACCAGCACCGTCGTGTTCCGGTAAGCAAGCACCACCAGGCCAGCAAAGACACCACACGGATATCAGCAGGAGAAGCCACATGGCATCGACGCCACACATTGTCATCATCGGAGCTGGAATCGTCGGCACGAACCTGGCCGATGAACTCGTCACCCGGGGTTGGAACAACATCACCGTCCTGGACCAGGGACCGCTGAACATGCCCGGCGGTTCCACGTCCCACGCCCCGGGCCTCGTCTTCCAGACGAACCCTTCAAAGACCATGGCTGCATTCGCCAAGTACACCGTCGAGAAGCTCCTGACCCTGACCGAGGACGGCGTCAGTTGCTTCGACAAGGTCGGAGGCCTCGAAGTCGCCACCACAGAGACCCGCCTGGCCGATCTGAAGCGCAAGCTCGGATACGCCGCATCCTGGGGAATCAGTGGGAAGATCCTCTCCCCCGCCGAGTGCAAGGAGCTCTACCCACTCCTGAACGAGGAGGACATCCTCGGCGGGCTCCATGTGCCCACTGACGGCCTGGCGCGTGCCGCGCGGGCCGTCCAGCTGCTGATCAAGCGCACCGAGGCCGCAGGCGTCACGTACCGGGGCAACACCACGGTCACGGGTATCGAGCAGTCCGGTCGCCGTGTGACCGGCGTCGAGACCTCCGAAGGCGTCATCCCCGCCGATATCGTGGTCTCCTGCGCAGGCTTCTGGGGCGCCAAGATCGGCGAAATGATCGGCATGGTCGTCCCCCTTCTCCCCCTGGCCCACCAGTACGTCAAAACCACGCCGGTGCCGGCACTAAAGGGCCGCAACGAACTTCCCAACGGGGCTTCACTGCCGATCCTGCGCCACCAGGACCGGGACCTGTACTACCGCGAGCACGGCGACCGCTACGGCATCGGCTCCTACGCGCACCGTCCGATGCCTGTGGACCTCGCGGATCTGGGCTCCTACGACCCCGACAGCATCAGCGATCACAACATGCCCTCCCGGCTCGACTTCACCCTGGAGGACTTCCTCCCGGCGTGGGAGGACACCAAGCAGCTGCTTCCCGCGCTGCGGGAAAGCGAGATCGAGGACGGTTTCAACGGCATCTTCTCCTTCACCCCCGACGGCGGGGCCCTGGTGGGCGAGTCCAAGGAGCTCGACGGCTTCTTCGTGGCCGAAGCCGTGTGGGTGACCCACTCGGCAGGCATCGCCCGGGCCGTTGCCGAGGTCCTGACCACCGGCAAGTCCCAGATCGACCTCGGGGAATGCGACATCCACCGTTTCGAGGAGGTGCAGCTGACCCCCGAGTACGTCAGCGAGACGTCCCAGCAGAACTTCGTGGAGATCTACGACGTCCTGCACCCGCTGCAGCCCAAGCTCTCACCCCGCAACCTCCGGGTCAGCCCGTTCCATGCCCGACATAAGGCACTGGGAGGGTTCTTCCTGGAGTCCGGCGGATGGGAGCGCCCCTACTGGTTCGAGTCCAACGCGGACCTGCTCAAGGAGATGCCGGCCGAGTGGCAGCCCCCGGCCCGGGACGCCTGGTCCGCGATGTTCAGCTCTCCCATCGCGGCCGCCGAGGCCTGGAAGACCCGTACCGCGGTGGCCATGTACGACATGACCCCCCTCAAGCGCCTCGAAGTCTCCGGCCCGGGAGCGCTGAAGCTGCTGCAGGAGCTCACGACAGCGGACATGGCGAAGAAGCCCGGGGCGGTCACCTACACCCTCCTGCTGGACAACGCCGGCGGCATCCGAAGCGACATCACCGTCGCCCGGTTGAGCGAGGACACCTTCCAGCTCGGAGCCAACGGAAACATCGACACCGCGTACTTCGAGCGGGCCGCACGCCACCAGACCGAAAGCGGAACCGCCAGCGACTGGGTCCAGGTGCGCGACACGACAGGCGGCACCTGCTGCATCGGCCTGTGGGGCCCCCTCGCCCGGGACCTGATCAGCACCGTCAGCAGCGACGACTTCTCCAATGACGGCCTCCGGTACTTCCGGGCCAAGCAGGTCGTCATCGGCGGCGTCACCGTGACCGCGATGCGCTTGTCCTACGTCGGCGAGCTGGGCTGGGAACTGTACACGAGCGCAGACAACGGGCAGCGTCTCTGGGATGCCCTATGGAAGGCCGGGCAGCCCTATGGCGTCATCGCCGCAGGCCGGGCCGCCTTCAGCTCGCTGCGCCTCGAGAAGGGTTACCGCTCGTGGGGCACCGACATGACCACGGAGCACGACCCCCTGGAAGCCGGCCTCGGATTCGCCGTGAAGATGACCAAGGAGGACTTCGTCGGAAAGGCTGCCCTGGAAGGCCGCACCGAGGAGAACTCCACCCGCCGTCTGCGCTGCCTGACGGTCGACGACGGCCGGAGCATCGTGCTGGGCAAGGAACCGGTCTTCTACAAGGACCAGGCAGTCGGTTACGTCACCAGTGCCGCCTACGGCTACACCGTCGCCAAACCGATCGCCTATGCGTACCTCCCCGCCGAAGTCAGCATCGGGGACTCGGTCGAGATCGAGTACTTCGGACGGCGCATCCCGGCCACGGTCACCGCGGATCCACTCTATGACCCCACGATGACCAGGCTCCGCGGCTGACCTGACCACCAGATACCCCAAGGGCGCGGCCCGGACTCGTTTCCTTGCTACCAGAGTCCGGGCCGCTGCTCTTCCGTGGCATCTTTCCGACCCTGCCCAGTCGCCTCACGCTTCAGCCCAGGAAGACACATGATCAGTTCAGAAAAGATCGACGCATACCTCACACGGCTTGCCTCGCGCGAACCGACCCCCGGCGGTGGTGCGGCCGCAGCGCTCCACGCCGCCCAGGGGGCAGCGCTCGTCGCTATGGTTGCCAGATACACCACCGGCCCGAAATACGAGCAACACGACGAACTCGTCCGAAGAATCATCGGTGACGCCGACGTACTGGTGGCCGAGGCCCTGCGTCTGGCGGATGCCGACGAGGTTGCGTTCCAGGGTGTCATCGATGCGTACCGGCTACCGTCCGGTACGGACGGACTCAAAGCCGTGCGGACGGCAGCCATCCAGGAGGCGCTCGTGGCGGCAGCGCAGACGCCCGCCCAGCTCATCAGGCTCGCCGGCAACGTCGTGGATGCTGCCACGGAGCTCTTCGAGGTCGCGAATGCCAATGTGATCAGCGATGTCGCTGCTGCCGCCGACGCGGCCCGCGCAGCCGCAACCACCGCCCGGGTGAACATCGACATCAACGTGGTGGCCATCAAGGACGCCGCAGCCCGATCGCGGTTGGCGGACCAGACCGACGGCCTCGAGGAGAAGGTGGTTCTTGCGGCTGACTCCCTCGTGGGGCGCGTGCGGACAAGGATCCTCGGGTGAGTGCCGTACTCCTCTCCGGGAAACAGCTGGCCCGGACGATCAGGGAAAAGGCCCACCAGGAGGCCCGCGACCTCGAAGCCGACGGGCTCCGCCCCACGCTCGCAGTGGTTGTGGCCACCGACGACGGCTCCACGCACTGGTATGTCCGGTCCATCGAGCGTGCCGCCGGAAGTGCCGGCATCGATTGCCGGATCGTGGACCTCGGGCCCGATGCCACCGGAGAGACCCTGGCCTCGGTCCTGCAGGACCTCAGCGAGGATCCATCCGTTCACGGCATCATCCTCCAGACGCCTCTGCCTCCCGGCGTGGAAACGGACGAACTGGTGGGGCACATCGCCCCGGAGAAGGACATCGATGGTGCGAACCCCTTGAGTCTCGGCCGTCTTGCTGTAGGTCGGCCCTCGTTCGCACCGGCCACCGCCCGCGCCGTCATCGAGATCCTCGACCACTTCGACATTCCGCTGGCAGGCCGGAACGTGGTCGTCATCGGCCGTTCCGCCGTAGTGGGAAAACCGCTGTCCCTGCTGCTGCTGGAGCGCGACGCCGCGGTCACCGTCTGCCACTCCAGGTCGGGTCCGTTGGAGAACTACACCCGGACTGCCGATGTCGTGGTCGTCGCAGCCGGGCGTACCGGTCTGCTGAACGGTGGCCACGTTTCATCGGAGGCCGTCGTGATCGACGTCGGCACGAATGTCCTTCCCGACGGATCCCTCGTCGGGGACGTCGACGAGGGCAGCGTCCGGGGCGTCGCAGCGGCCCTGACTCCCGTCCCGGGCGGCGTCGGCTCCGTCACCACATCCCTGCTCCTCCTGCACACCACCGAGGCCGCGCGGGAACAGGCGCGCACCCTGGTCCCGGAGTCGGCCGGATAATCCACCCCGGGCACGACTGCTGCCCTGCGGAACCCGTTGTCGTCTCCGCCGAAGGCCTGGAACCGCTCGCAGGGCAGGCCTTCATGTCCGCGCTCGACCGGTTGTTGGCTTCCTCCTGCACGGTGCGGAGTCATTCCGAGCGGGAATCCGACAGGAATGTGTCCCATGCGCCCGACGAATGCCCTGATGTTGTCATCATGGCTGACGATCCGGGCAGCCGCGGTATGAGGGCACAGCACGCGAACGGCGTCACCACCGTGGAATCACCGCTGCCGGATGCCTCGTTGATCCGCTGCACCCGGGCCGTGGTGGCGACTTTTCCCGTATCCGCTGATGCTGAGCGGGTTTCCGCCCGGGCTACAGCACGGCCCTGATGTGATTCTCGAAATCGGTGACGTGCCGGGTGGTCAGCCGTGCCGCAGCTTCGGAGTCCCCAGCCGCGATGCATTCGAGCAGTTCGATATGCTGGGCGATGTGCTCGGACACCGGCGGGAGCTTCTCCAGCACCAGGCTCCAGATCCGCGTGGCGAGGTTGTCGTAGCGAATCAGGATGTCTTCGAGATGCCTACTTCCGGTGGCTCTGTAGATCGTCCGATGGACCCGCATGTCCAGGCGCATGAGGTCCTGCTGCGACTGCATCCCCGGCAACAGCTGCCCGACTTCCCCCGCGAAGTCCCGGAGCTCGCTCCGGAGCTGCGGCGATGCAAGCCGCGCAGCCCGTGCGGCTGCCGCCGGCTCCAGGAGCTGTCGGATCTCGGAGATCTCAGCCAGATCCTTGATGTCCACGCCGGCGGCGAACGTTCCGCGCCGGGGATAGGCGACCACCAGGTGGTCGCTCTCGAGCCGCTTCATCGCCTCCCGGATCGGGGTCCTGCCGACGCCGAGGCGCCGCGAGATCACTTCGTCGTTGAGGGGCTCACCCGGCTTGATGTCCAGGACGATCAGCTCGTCGCACAACATCCGGTAGGCGAAGTCGGCAAATGATTCGTCGTCCTGCCTCAGCGGCGCAGACGAAACCCCTGCCTCCACCGGTGATCCGCCAGCGTATGCCATCTCCAGGTCTCCTCCGATGTGGCCCAGGGCTCGACGCCTCAGTTCCCGATCCATCCTATTCCTGCGCCGGATCTATGGACGCGCACGCCACGAGGCTCTAGAGTATCACTGATATATCAAGCAGCACGGGCACAACATATCAGCGTTAACCCGCTGAAAACGTAAGAAGAGTGTTCGCGAAACATGAACCCCTGATGGTGGAAGGGGTAGACCCACGCAGTTCCCATCGCAGACGGCACCATCGTGATCGTCGCGTCATACGAGGCCGCAACCTCCCGCTCGGCCTACCTCCCGAGGGCCGCGGCAAATCGCAGACCCATGCCTCACCGAGCAAAGGACCCGCTCATGGCTTTTGATAGTGACCTTAAACCCCACACACCCGAGGAGTTCCCTGCTGATCGCGGGGCACCAGGAGGCTTGCGCAACGAGCAACCTGGAAGCTCTGCAGCCCTCGATCCGGCAGGCGAAGGAGCATCTCCCGTGCCCGACGCGGAGTACGAGGAGATTCTCGAAGAGCTGCGTCATGCAAAGACCGAGCAGGCAGTCGCGGATCGCCGGAACCACAGGCTCATCCTCGACCGGACCACGTTCGGCATCACGGGGGCCATCGCCATCGCCTTCGTCATCTGGGGCTTCGTGGGACGCGACAGTCTGTCCGCCACCTCCACCGGAGCCCTCAACTGGGTCATGGAGTACACCGGGTGGCTCTTCATGCTCACGGCATCGCTCTTCGTGATCTTCGTCCTGTGGCTGGCCCTGGGCAAGTTCGGCAACATCCCGCTCGGAAAGGACGGCGAGAAGCCCGAATTCCGCACTGTCTCCTGGGTCGCGATGATGTTCGCCGCCGGCATGGGCATCGGTTTGATGTTCTACGGCGTGGCCGAACCGCTCTACCACTACGTCTCTCCTCCGCCCGGAACCGTGGATGGAAGGACTCCGGCAGCGATCCAGACGGCCATGGCCACCTCGATCTTCCACTGGACCCTGCACCCATGGGCCATGTACGCCGTCGTGGGTATCGCCATGGCCTACGGGACCTACCGCCTGGGACGCAGGCAACTGATCTCGGTCGCCTTCACGTCGCTCTTCGGCGTGAGGACGGTCGAAGGGCCGGTCGGGAAGTTCATCAACATCCTGGCCATCTTCGCAACCCTGTTCGGGACTGCTGCGTCGCTGGGCCTTGGTGCCCTGCAGATCGGCAGCGGTATGACCTCCAACGGTTGGTTCGGCGAGATCGGCACCCCCGTGCTCGTGGGGATCGTCGCCGTCCTGACCATGTGCTTCGTCGCTTCGGCCGTCTCCGGCATCAGCCGCGGCATCCAGTGGCTCTCCAACATCAACATGGTCCTCGCCGTCGTCCTCGCACTGATCGTCTTCGTCGTCGGCCCCACCCTTTTCATCCTCAACCTGATTCCCTCCGCGGTCGGCGACTACGCCCGCGACCTGGCCGAGATGTCGTCCCGGACCGAAGCAGTCGGCGATGAGTCACTGCGCAGCTGGATGACCAGCTGGACGATCTTCTACTGGGCCTGGTGGGTATCCTGGACGCCCTTTGTGGGGCTCTTCATCGCCCGCATCAGCCGCGGCCGCACCATCCGCCAGTTCGTCACCGGCGTGCTGCTGGTACCCAGCCTCGTCAGCGTCATCTGGTTCGCCATCTTCGGAGGCGCTGCCTTCGACATCCAGCAGAAAGCCGATGGAGCCAACACCCCCGGCCTGGTCACCATGGTGAACGGGACACCGTCCGTCAACTTCGACGGGGCACTGTTCGACCTGATCAAGAACCTGAGCATGCCTGGCTGGGCCACCAGCGCCGTCATCGTGCTGGCCATGGTGCTAGTCGCCATCTTCTTCATCACCGGCGCCGACGCTGCCTCCATCGTGATGGGATCGCTCAGTTCCAACGGCGCCGAGCACCCCCGCCGCGGGGTCGTCATCTTCTGGGGCTGCCTCACCGGCGCGGTAGCGGCGGTCATGCTGCTGGCGGGCGGTGATGAACCCTCCGAAGCCCTGGCCGGCCTGCAACGCATCACCATCGTGGCAGCACTACCGTTCGTCATCGTCATGGTGCTGCTCTGCTTCGCCCTCACCAAGGACCTGCGTCGCGATCCCCTCGCCCTGCGGCGTCGCCTGGCCACCTCCGTGGTGGAACGGGCCATCCGCACCGGCGTGGAACAGCACGGCGGCGCGCAGTTCGACCTCGTGACGAAGCACGAGTGCGCCGAGAAATGCTCCGACTCGGAGTGCCCCGGAGGACCCGCGACGGGGGTCATCCCGACCGTCGAGCACCGGGGCTCCAGCCCAGCCGGTCACTAGCTAGGCTCCTCGAGGAGCAATCCACCTCGAAAAGCAACCCACCTCGGCGGCATGCGGCCTGTTCCGGCCCGTGCCGCCGAGGCATTTCCACGTCCGACGAGGAGCAGGGCTTCCGGCCGGGTGGGCATGGCATCTGCAGCTTCCGCGACGGCCTCCTGGACCGGTCCGGTCCGTCGGCAACGCATCGCGGCCATGCGGTCTCAGGGATCGTCTTCTGGCCGGGCGGTGAGGATCCGATCGGCGCTGATCTGGAGGATGCCGAGTGACTCCTGAATCAGGGGCGATGCAATGCTGCCCCTGCGCACCGCGGCGACGATGCGGCGCGAGGGCTTCCCCCGGCCGGTAATGCGTAATCGAACCACGTTTTCGGCATTGTGCAGGGGCGCCAGACGCGGCAGCAGGCCTACGCCCAGCCCCGCGCCGACGAAGGCGATCTGGGTCTCCCATTCCACGGCCTCATGAGCGATCCGCGGTGTCACTCCGACCGCCGTGAACGCCGCAGTGAAGAGGGAATGGTAGGTGGACCCTGCGCCCTCGGTGATCCAGGGCTCGGACGCCAACTCGTCGAGCGTCACCGTCCCCTGCGATGCCAAGGGATGGTCGGCGGGAAGAATCACGTCCAGGGGATCGTCGAGCAGAACCCTCTGCTCGAAGCGCGGGTCGTCCTCGACATACGCTTCGGACTGCATGGCGACGACGACCGCGAGGTCGATCCGCTCGGCAACCAACAGATCGAAGCAGCGCGCCGGGTCGGCTTCGAGTACCTGCACCTTCAGCAGGGGGCGGGTGGAGCGCAAAGTGGCTGCCAGCGGCGCAAGCAACCGTGCAGCCGCCGTGGAGAATCCACCGAGCCCGAAACGGGACTGCACCTGGTCGCCGGCCTCCATGGCTGCCGCCCGCAGACTCTCCCATTCGGCGATGAGAGTGTCCGAGCCCTCCACGAGAAAGCGTCCAGTGGCGGTCAGCCGCACACCCCGGCCGTCCTTCGTCAGCAGCTGCATTCCCAATACGCGCTGGAGCTCCCGCAACTGCGCGGAGACGGCAGAGGGAGAGTACCCGGTGAGCTCCGCAGTCGCGCCCACCGTGCCGCACCGGGCGAACACACGCAGTGTGGTGAGCCGCGGATCTATCATGCATTTATTGTGCACTGTTATCTTCTGGATCTTGCGCTTTTATTGCAGAGCGCTTGTGACTAACCTCATACCAACATCGTTCCGGCGACGCTCGCCGCACCCGTGGACCCCACGCATCACACAGTTACCCAGCCCTCTTGGGAGGAACCCATGTCTGCTCCAGTGAACACACCCCTCAACTCGCGGGGAAAGCTCGTTTCCTCGGTGCCTGCCGAGCAGCTGGCGGAAATCACCGAGTTGTTCAATTTCCGGCGCGTGGGTTACTCCCTCGATGCCCCCTTCTATACCGATCCGACGATGTTCAGCGTCGACATGCAGGCCATCTTCGGGCAGCACTGGATCTTCGCCGCCAGCATCGCGGAGCTGCCGGAACCGGGCGACTACGTCACCGTCGACTACGGGCCATACTCCCTGATCGTGCTGCGCAACGACGACGGCGGCGTGAACGTCCTGCACAACGTGTGCCGCCACCGCGGCGCCCGCGTCCTGACCGAACCCGCGGGGACAACAGGGAACCTGGTCTGCGGTTACCACTCCTGGACCTACTCCTCCGAGGGCAATCTGATCCACGCCTCCGCACCGGGGGAGACGAAGTTCGACAAGGGCTGCTTCGGCCTCAAGCGCGCCTCCAGCCGTGTGGTCGCCGGACTCGTCTTCGTCTGCATCGCCGACGAGCCGCCGACGGATTTCGACGAGACCTCCAAGATCTTCGAGCCTTACCTCGCACCCCACGATCTGGCGAAGACGAAAATCGCCTACCAGCAGAACATCATCGAAGAGGGCAACTGGAAGCTCGTCATGGAGAACAACCGTGAGTGCTACCACTGCGACGGCCACCCGGAGCTCGCCTGTTCCCTCTTTCCCACCTGGGGCCTGACGGAGGGACTGATCCCGGCCCACCTAGAGGAGGTGTGGGACCGCAACAAGGAAGCCCAGTCCTCGCTCGAGGAGCGTTGCCGCCGCTATGGCCTTCCCTACGAGGTCGTCGAGGAGCTCGACACCCGCGTAGCGGGCATCCGCATCTCCCGGGAATCGCTCGACGGTGACGGCGAATCGTTCTCGCCCGATGGGCACCGGCTCTCCAAGAAGCTGCTCGGCGACCTGCGGGACTTCCGCCTCGGCCGCTGCTCGATGCACCTGCAGCCCAACAGCTGGTTCCATTTCCAGGCCGACCACGTCATCACGTTCGCCGTCTACCCGGTCAACGAACATCAGACCCTGGTCCGCACCACCTGGCTGGTGGCTGACGACGCCGTGGAAGGCGTCGACTACGACCTGGAGAAACTCACCTACACCTGGAAGCAGACGAATCTGCAGGACAAGGCGTTCGTGGAACTGTGCCAGAAAGGCGCGGGTAGCCCCGCCTACGAGCCCGGCCCGTACATGAAGAGCGAATACCAGGTCGAGGCGTTCATCAACTGGTACGTGCAGCGCGTGCAGGAGCACTTGGCATGATCGAACTCGGCACAGAGACGGCAACCCAGGAGCCACAGCGCATCCGCGGACTTGAGATGCCGTGGAATCGGGTGATGGGCAGCACCGAGGGACCCGCCCGCGCCGCCCATGCATTGGGCCCCTGGCATCCGCAGGAGTTCATGGCGGAATGTGTCGAGACCTTTCCCGAGGTGGGCGGCATGATGACCTTCGTGTTCCGCCGCTGCGACGGCGCGCCCCTCGCGTTCCGTGCGGGCCAGTACGTGAACGTCGCCTTTCCCGTGAACGGCGAGGACCAGGATGCGGTGGACCGCAGTTACTCGTTGTCCAGTTCGCCCACCCAGCCGTGGACCTTCAATATCACGGTCAAGCGCGACCCTACCGGGCTGGTCTCCCCGTGGGTGCACGAGAACGTTCGACCCGGCACCGTCCTCGAGATGCTCGGACCGGTCGGGGCATTCCACCTGCCTGATGCCGACCGCCGGGCACGCTACCTCCTGCTGGCCGCCGGCGCAGGCATCACCCCCATCATGTCGATGGTGCGGACGATCCACTCCCTGCCCGGACAGGCCGACGTCATCGTGCTCTATCACGGAGCGGAGGCCGGGGGATTCGGCTTTCACCAGGAACTGGCCTACATCGCCTCCGTGGACTCGCGCATCAAGGTCTTCTACGCCCTCGGCGACCGCAGCAAACCCGAAAAGTGGGAATGGCTCAGCGGGAGGCTGACGGCAGCCATGCTCGACGAGGTCGCCCCCGACGCCAACGGCCGCCAGGTCTACACCTGCGGTCCCGAGGGTTACCTGAACACCGCCGCCGAGCTCCTGCGGAAGGTCGGCGTGGACGACACCTCGATCAACATGGAATTCTTCACGGGAAATCGCCAGACGATCCTCGAATACCAGGCAGAGGTCGCGCTCGCCGAGGAAATCGCCGAGGAGATCGCCGAGGAGATCGCCGACTCCGCCGAGGATTACTACGAAAGCCAGCCCAGCGCCTTCGGGCTCTACGAACCCGGCTATGACGCCAGGGGCACCCTGGAGGCCACGGGACTTCCCCTGGAAGCAGCCGGCCCGGACATGCGTGGTCCCGAAGTGCCCGCCGGCAGCCCGGGCGAGGGAGCCGAGACCGGCTCACTCGACGTCTCGGGCTTCGACACGGTCGGAACGGGAAGCCTCACTCTGTCCTTCCTGCGCACCGGCATCAATGTGCGCGTCGACCCCACCGAACACATCCTCGGGCCAGCCCAGCGTGCAGGGGTTCGAATCGGCGCGAACTGTAAGGAAGGAATGTGCGGCTCCTGCAAGGTCGTCAAGCTCTCCGGCGACATCGAGATGAACCACCAGGGCGGGATCCGGGCACGGGAGATCGATGCAGGCAAGTTCCTGCCCTGCTGCTCCACAGCGCGGACCGACCTGGTGATCGACGCCTAGCCCGCTTCCCCTGCTCCAGCCGGACGGGATCAGGGATCGTTTCACGAGAACAACTCTCGCCGCGGTATTCGACGTCGGGCTGATCTGCTTCGCTGGCAGGCTCGCAGCGCAGCCTCTGCGCTGGCTCCCCCGCCCTGCCGGTAGCCTTGGGGGTGATGGAGCCACAAGCACAGACCCCCGACCAGCCGCACCGCACCCAGCCCGTTTCCTTCGTCCGGCGGGGTTCACGCCTCCAGGGCAGGCGCCGTGAGGCCTGGGACGAACTCGCGGAAGCCTTCCTGATCGACGTGCCGCGGGTGGAGAACGCCGACACCTCCGTGGCCCCCGGCTTCGTGCTCGACATCGAAGCGACGTTCGGGCGGTCCGCGCCCCTCGTCGTCGAGGTCGGTTCAGGGCTGGGCGAGGCCATCACGCATGCGGCCGAACTCGATCCGGACCGCGACTACCTCGCCCTGGAGGTCTACCGTCCGGGTCTCGCCCAGACCATGCTGCGCATCAGCCAGAAGGACCTGACCAACGTGCGGACCGCCCAGGTGAACGCCGCAGAGGCATTCGCAGGCATGATTCCCGCGTCGTCCGTCGCCGAGCTCTGGACGTTCTTCCCCGATCCGTGGCACAAGGCGCGCCACCACAAGCGCAGGCTCGTCAAGGACGACTACGTGGACCTCGCCGCGCGGGTCATCGAACCCGGCGGCATCTTCCGCCTCGCCACCGACTGGTCCAGCTACGCGGTGCAGATGCGTGCCGTCCTGGACGCGAGCGGGGAGTTCGAGAACCTGCACGACGGCGAGCGCTCGGGTGCCGACAGCCCCCTCACCCAGGTGTGGGAGAGCGGCGTGGAATCCGTGGTGGGGGGTGCCCCGGTGCGCGAGGGCCGTGACCCGGTGAGCACCGGCAACACGGGCGTCAACGAGGGCGTCGACGAACTCGGTGGGTGGGCGCCCCGCTTCGAGGGCCGCACCCTCACGAGTTTCGAGAACAAGGCGATCAAGGCCGGGCGGATGGTCTTCGACCTCACCTACCGCCGCCGCTGAGCGGGCGGCATGGGACGTCGGAGCCGCGCGGCGGCCGGCCCTGGGGAAAGCCCATGACGGACGCCCCCTGGCCGGGCCACCCCAAGGACTCGCCCGCCTACCGGCGGAT
This sequence comes from Arthrobacter rhamnosi, assembly GCF_054510975.1. NCBI lineage: Bacteria > Bacillati > Actinomycetota > Actinomycetes > Micrococcales > Micrococcaceae > Arthrobacter > Arthrobacter rhamnosi. Next base: position 705,722 of record NZ_JBTNDN010000001.1, read on the forward strand.
CCTGCTCGCCCTGCTGTTCGCCGGGCTGGCGACCTTCGCCCAGCTGTATTCGCTGCAGGGAGTGCTGACCGGTCTCGCCGCCGAATTCGGGGTCTCGCCCGCGGAGGCCGCGCTCTCGGTCTCCGCGGCGACGCTGGGCCTGGCGCTCGCCGTGCTTCCGTGGTCCGCCGTCGCGGACCGTGCCGGGCGCAGGCGGACGATGACATGGGCCATCGGCGCCGCCGTCGTCCTCGGTCTCCTCGCCGCCCTGGCACCCACCTTCGGCCTGCTGATCACCCTCCGCTTCCTCGAGGGCGTGGCGCTCGGCGGCGTCCCCGCCACGGCGCTCGTGTACCTGCACGAGGAAGTGCAGAAGCTCCACGCCGCCGTGGCTGCGGGCACGTACATCGCCGGCACGACGCTCGGCGGACTCGCAGGACGCCTCGTGGCCGGGCCCGTCGGGGATGCGTTCGGATGGCGCGCGGGCGTGCTCGGCGTCAGCATCATGGCGGGAGGCGCCGCCGTCGCCTTCGTCCTGCTCGCACCCCGGCCGCGCGGTTTCCACCCCGTCGTCCGGGGGCAGGGCCCGTCACTCGTCCGACGTGTCGCCACCAATCTGCGCTCCCCCCGGCTCCTGGCCGTCTACGCGCAGGGGTTCCTCCTCATGGGCGGATTCGTCGCGGTCTACAACTACCTCGGGTTCCACCTCGAGGCACCGCCGTTCCTCCTGCCTGCGTCCCTGGTGAGCCTGCTGTTCCTCGCCTACCTCTCGGGCACGGTGACCTCGCGGGTGGCCGGAGGCCTGAGCGTCCGGTTCGGGCGCCTTCCCGTCCTCCTCGCGGCGGTTCCCGTGATCCTGGCCGGGCTCGTGATAACACTCGCGGGGTCCGTTCCCCTGGTGGTCCTCGGCCTCGTCATCTTCACGGGCGGCTTCTTCGCCGCCCATTCCGTCTCCTCCGGCTGGACACCCGTCCTCGCGAGCACTGGCCGCGCCCAGGCGTCCGGGCTCTACAACTTCGCGTACTACGCCGGGTCGAGCCTCTTCGGCTGGCTGGGCGGACTGTTCTTCGGCCAGTACGGCTGGCCGGGGGTCGCCGCGTTCACTGGCACGCTGGCCGTGGTGGCCGGCCTCCTCGCCGTCCTCGGGTTGCGCGGCGCGCCCGGCAGCACCCCTCCCGCCCACCGGACCGCCTGACGGCACTCCCCGCACACCCGCCGACGGTCGCCCATCCGGGCCCCGCCCGGGTAGATTCACTGGAGTCGGAGCGACCGGACGATCCGGGACGCGCGCACCAGGAGAACGCAGGACCATGGGTATTTTCAGGCGCCGGGCCGCCGCGAGCCGGCGCATCGGCCGGGGAATCGGCAGGGACCCCATTGCGGACTTCTGGCAGTGGTGGGCCGACGACGGCGAGGAGCTGCTGACCTCCGCGACGCGCGCCGGCGACTTCGACGCGTACGTCGATGTGATGACCACCCGGGTCAAGGCGATCGCCCGCGGCCTCGAATGGGAGACGCGGACGGGCACCGAGGCCGAGCACACCCTCTGCGTCTCCAGCGGCGGGAATCCTTCGCTGCGCCCTGTGGCGGAGCGCTGGTACCGGGCATCGCCCCCGGCGAGCAGGCGGTGGGAGTTCGTTCCCGCCCGCAGCGCCAAACCGGACATGCTCGAGTCCACCATCACCTACCGCGGCAGGACCTTCGACCTGCGCCGCACCCGGGTCCACACGTCGCTGACCCGGGCCGGGGACGGTCTGATCGTGTCCGTCCACAACCCCGGTTTCACGGGCCAGTGGGACGAAGAGCACGGCCTCTGCGTGCTGATGCTCGAATGGCTCCTGGGAGAGGACGACGTCGAACGCTGGGTCCGTCGCGTGGACTGTATCGTCCACGACGTCGTGGACAGCATTCCGGCGGCCGACCTGCCCGCCCGCGTGGCCGAGCTCGCCCGCACCGCACCCGAGCCGGGCTGGCTCCTGATGGAGGGGAAGCTGGGCTCCGGGCATCCCATCCTGGTGCGTGTGCTGCGGCCGCTGCGCTGGATCGACCATCCGGACTTCGACCTCCACACGGCCCTGCGCGTCGCGTTCGACGCCGATGAGCAGGGACTGCCCCGGCCTCCGGTTCTGGCGGAGCTGGACGAACTCGAGGGCGGGCTGGTGCGTGCCCTCGGACAACGCGGCATGCTCGTGGCCGCCGAGACCTCGAAGGGTGCCCGGACGTTCCACTTCTACTCCGATTCGGAGGACCAGAACGGGCGGGACGTCTTCGATGCCGCCGCTCGCGGCCGCCATTCCGTCACCGCCAGGCACACGCTGGATCCGGGCTGGCGGAAGGTGCAGGACTTCGCGTGATGGCGGGCGCCATGGCCGGCTGCATCCTTCGGCCGGTGCCGGCCGGAGTCCGAACGCGGGGTGTCCGCCGGGTGTCAGAATGCGGACGACGGCAGGTCCCGCTCGCCCTCCCGGATCGCGGTGACGATGCGCCCGGCGACTGCCACCGGGTCCTTGCCCTGCGGGAGCTTCGGGGCATCCCCGGCGATGGGCCTCGACGCCAGCCCGGTCTCGGTGTGCGGCGGACGGGCATCCAGCACACGGACGCCCTGCTTCCGCAGCTCCAGCGTCAGCGCTTTGCCGTAGGCACTGAGGCCGGCCTTGGTGGCCGAGTACGCCGCCATGCCCGCCGTCGGGCTCTCGGCGACGACGGCGCTGATCTGGGCCACGAACGAGTCCCTGCCCAGCTTCGGGGCGACGTCGCGCATGAGCCGCATGTAGCCGAGGAGGTTGACGAGCACGAGTTCGTCGAGGGTGTCGTCGTCCACCTCGACGGCGGGGCCGAAGGCGACGACCCCGGACGCGAAGACGACCCCGTCGAGCTCGCGTCCGTAGACGGCTGCGGCGATGTCCGCGGGACCGGTCAGCTTCCCCAGGTCGGCGGCAACGCGACCGACGACGGCGTCGCCGAGTTCATCCGCGAGTTGCGCGAGCTTCTCCTCGGACCGGCCGGAGAGCGTGAGCTGGGCGCCCTGGGCCGCCAACTGGCGTGACAGCTCCCCGCCGAGCACCCCGGTAGCGCCGACGACGAGGACGTGGGACCCGCTCAGCTCTGTCATCGCCCGAGTGTAGCAACGCCCTCCGGGCTTCTCCGCGCTTCGCAGCCACCGCTCATCGGTTGCGCCACCGGGCGGGAAGCGGGGCGCCGCTACAGTGGGGGCATGAGCGGAATGCGGAGCTGGCAGCCGATGGTGGACACGAATGCCGCGCGTCTCCTCCGCACGACGGGCCGGACGCCCGCGGAGTGGGCGACGGCGGCACGCGAGGCGGGGATCACCGGGCGCGACGAGCTGTCCCGCTGGCTGAAGGACCAGGGTGTCACCGGGTACAACCTGATGAGCGTGGACTGGGAGGTCTTCGGGCTCCCGGAGTTCTTCCTTCGAACCGCCGACGAACTCTACGACGGCCAGTACGCGGACCGGCCGCTCCTGAAACCCATCGCGGACCGGCTCCTCCTGTGGGCCGCCGAGACCCCCGGCACCGTCATCCAGATGCGCAAGACCTACGTGTCCCTGCAGACGTCGCGCCGGAAGTTCGCGCAGGTCACGCCCAGCACCAGGACCGCGGTGGACCTGTTCTTCCGCCTGGCGGTGCCGGATCTGCCAGGGCTCGAACCGGTCCGCACCAGTGATCCGTTCGCGTGGCGCATCCGGCTCCGCCGGGAGGAGGACGTCGACGACGCAGTCCTCCGGGCCCTCAGTGCTGCCCTGGAGGATAGCCTCGGGAGTTCCTCCGCTTGAGGTCCTCGAGCTCCTGCTGGGCGGCCGCCTCGGCTTCGAGCTCCTCGAAGGCCTGCTGGAGTCGCGGCGACGACGGGTCGGTCCACGACAGTTCCTCGCGTGCCTGGGCCTGCGCCTCGAAGCGCCGGACCTCGAGTTCGGCGCTGCGGCGCGCGGCGTCGATCGCCGCGGCCTCCCGCGACGAGGAGGCAAGCGCATCGTGGACGCCGATGGCCGCCTGTGCTGCCGCACGGCGGGCGCGCAGGGCGTCGTAGTCCATCGCGTTCTGCCTCACGCGCTCCTCCAGCCGCTGCACGTCGTCGTGGAGCCTGCGGGCCTGTTGCTCCGCTTCGCGCAGCTGGCCCGTGAGTGTCTCCAGGCGTCGCCGTGCGGTCATCGATTCACGGATCGCCGCGCGGGCGGCGTCGTCGTCACCGCGCTGCGCCGCGGCCGCAGCCGCCGCCTCGACCCGGTTGAGGTAGTCGGCAGCGTCATTGGCTGCCAGCCCTACGCGGTAGTGGTGGGCCGCGACGTCGGCCGCCCCGCGCCGCGCCTGGTCGAGCAGCCTGCGTTGCGCCAGCTGCGCGTCCTGCGCCTGGACGCTCGGATCCTGCTTGGACTCGGCCGCCGCGGAACGGTTGGCCTGCACGATGCGCGTGATACGGCGTCTGATCGACACGTCGGACCCCCCGGGGACTGGTTGGAAGAAGGCTACCTGGTGAAACCGATTACCAGGCCTGCCGGTTCCCGTAGCTGTCCCGCCAGGTGGTCATCGCGGAGATCTCCGTGCGCAGCCGATGCGTGGCCTGCTCGAGCTGGAGCGTGTCGATGGAGCGCGAGGTCTGGAGGAGGGAACGGCGCAGGTCGGCCGAGAGCTCATCGAGGGCATGTGCCTGTGCGGCGAGGTCCGCGGTCCATTCCTGCTTCAGCGCACGGTTGGGCTCGCGGTCCGCGGCCCGCAGGAGGTGGTCCAGCGATGCCGCTGCCTGGTCGATCTCCGCGGCGGCGCGCGGGAGGTCGCCGACGGGACGGCCCTGTGCCGTCGCCTCGGCCAGGGCCAGATGCGTCGCGCGGGAGGAGCGCTTGAGGTCACCGATGAGCCGCGCAGGCTCCCGGGTGAGTCGATCCGGTGCGTAGGCGCGTGCGGCGAGGAGACCCCGGTCCTTCGTGCGCTCGATGATCCTCGACCGCTTGACCTTCCGGACCACCAGCCAGCCGGCCACGCCCGTGCCCGCGCCCAGCGCGGTGAGTACGCCGGCACCGATCGCCAGGGCCTCGACGAAAACTTCAAACATGGGGCATCTCCGGGGTGGATTCCATCTGACCAGTCTGCCCGCGTCCCCTGACAAATTCCACCAGGGGCCGGCGTCGTGCTGACCTAGCGTGCCGTGCGGGCCGCGTCCGGTCGCCACACGACGAGCGCCTGGCTGCGCGGGCGCGGACGCTGGCCGCGGGCCAGCGTGACCACGTCGCCGGCGAGCCCGGCGGCGAAGATCCTGCTGGATTCGGCCTGGACCCGGCGCGCGGCCAGTTCGGAGGACAGCTCGGTGACGCGCGACTGCAGTGCTGACACCTGGTTCTCGAGTTCGAGGATGCGACGGATGCCCTCGAGCGACACCCCTTCCTGCGACAGCCTCTGGATCTCGCGCAGCGTGCTGACGTCCTTCGGGGAGTAGCGCCGGGCACGGCCCGGTGCCCGGCTGGGAGTCACCAGGCCCAGCCGGTCGTACTGCCGGAGCGTCTGCGGGTGCATGTCAGCGAGCTCGGCGGCCACGGAGATGACGTAGATGGGCACCGTGTGGTCCATTGCATGCCTCCTTCCGCTGCCGGTGCTCCCGGCGGTTGCTCAAATGTACTGTTACAGCCGAGCCTTCGCAGCGAGGCCGGCACGCGGATCGGCGTCCTTCGTCGCGTCCCGGAACGCCTCGACGGCGGCCTCGGCGTCCTTCGACAGATTCTGCGGGACGACGACGTCGACGGTCACCAGGAGGTCACCTGTCGCCTTCGCGGTCTTCACGCCTCGGCCCTTGAGCCGGAGGGTCCTTCCGGACGGTGTTCCGGCGGGGATCCTCATCTTTACCAGCTCACCGGTGAGGGTCGGCACGTCGATCTGCGCTCCGAGCGCCGCCTCGGGAAAGCTGACGGGCACGTGGACGCGGATGTTGTCGCCGTCGCGCGTGAAGAGCGGGTGGTCCTTCACGTGAACGGTGACCATGAGGTCACCCGGTCCGGCCTGGCCGGGTTGTCCCTTGCCCTTGACGCGCACCTTCTGCCCGTCCCGGATGCCGGCAGGGATACGCACGTCGATCTGCTCGCCCGAGGGCTCGCGGAGGCCGATCGTGGTCCCGTTGATGGACCCGCCGAACGAGATGGACGTGCTGGCGGTGCGGTCGGCGCCCTTCTGCGGACGCGTCGACTGGAAACCACCGGGGAAGCCGCTGCCGCCCATGCCCCCGCTGCCGAACAGGTCGGCGAATTCGGGAGGCAGGTTGCCGTTCGAGAAGCCGGTGCGCTGGCGCGTGCCCGTGGTCTGGCCGAACAGGTTCCCGAAGATGTCCTCGAATCCGGCACCGCCTGCACCGCCGCCCGCGCCGCCCGCGGAGAACCGTGCACCGCCGCCCATCGCGCGGATGGCGTCGTACTGCTGGCGCTGCTCGGCGTCCGACAGGACGGAATACGCCTCCGATACGTCCTTGAACGTCCGCTCGGAACCTGCATCACCCTGGTTCTGGTCGGGGTGATGCTTGCGGGCGAGCTTCCGGTAGGCCTTCTTGATATCGACGTCGGACGCATCTTTGGAGACACCGAGGATCTTGTAGAAATCCTTGTCGACCCAATCCTGACTAGCCAACTGGCGTCTCCTTTCGTAGTTCTTCCAATAGAGAGGTGAGTAAGCGGCGGGAGCCGGGACAGTCCCCGAGGAAGGCGGCTTCAATATTCCAAGGGCCGCCAGGCCCGCAGGAATTTCGTTGCCACCGTTCGGGGACCGTCCCGGCGCTCATGGTGCTGATTACTCCGGAACCGCCACGATGACCTGCGCGGCCCGGAGGACGCGCTCGCCCTTGCGGTAGCCCGCACGGAGGATCTGGCTGACGCTGTCGGCCTGGACGTCCGCACTCGGCTGCTGCATGAGCGCTTCGTGGATGTTCGGGTCGAACGCGACGCCGACCTCGTCGATGCGGGTGAGCTCGTACGCCTTGAGGACGTTCTCGAGCTTGCCCGCGATCGCCGCGAACGGGCCCTCGGCCAGGTCGCCGTGCTGGCGTGCGGCGTCGATGTCGTCGAGGACGGGCATCAGCGAGTTGATGACGCCGATGACCGCCTGGTCCCGGGCGACGTCGCGGTCACGCTCGACGCGCCGCCGGTAATTGACGTACTCGGCCTGCAGGCGGAGCAGATCGTTCCGGAGTTCCGCGATGACCTGCTCGGTAGGGTCGGTCTCGCTGTCGGCGCCGGCCTCATTCAGGATGGCCTCGGCCTGAGCCAGGGCGTCTCCCTCGGAGGCATCACCGGTGGGGGCGGCCGGCCCTCCGGCCGCGGATTCCTCCGCGGCCGGAGCACCGGTGTCGTTCTGCTGCCCACGGACTTCGCCCGTCTCGGGGTCGATCTTCCGGTCGTCGGGTGAGCTCACCGGCTCCGACTGGTGCTCTTCTTCATTTCCGTGGTGCGGCATGGCTACTTCTTCTCGCTGGCGTCTTCGTCAACCACCTCGGCGTCGACGATGTCCTCGTCGCTGCCTGCGGAGGCTGACTGGTCATCGGCTGGGGCGCCCCCGGCGGAGCCGGCGTCCTGCTGGGCGGAGGCGTAGATCGCTTCGCCGAGCTTCGACTGGGAAGCCTGCAGTTTCTCGAAGGCCGACTTCACCTCGTCGTCGTTGTCCTGCGACTCGAGCGCCTTCTTCAGTGCGTCGACGTCGGCCTGCACATCGGTCCGGACGTCCTCGGGAAGCTTGTCCGAGTTGTCCGCGATCAGCTTGTCCACGGAGTAGGCGAGCTGCTCGGCGCCGTTGCGGGTGTCAGCGGCCTCGCGGCGCTTCTTGTCCTCGGCTGCGTGCTCCTCGGCCTCGCGCACCATGCGGTCGATGTCCTCCTTGGAGAGGGACGAGCCACCGGTGATGGTCATCGACTGCTCGGTACCCGTGCCCTTGTCCTTGGCAGACACGTGCACGATGCCGTTGGCGTCGATGTCGAAGGTGACCTCGACCTGCGGGACGCCGCGGGGGGCCGGTGCGATACCGGTCAGCTCGAAGGTGCCCAGCGGCTTGTTGTCCCGGGTGAACTCGCGCTCGCCCTGGAAGACCTGGATCGCCACGGACGGCTGGTTGTCGTCCGCCGTGGTGAAGGTCTCGCTGCGCTTGGTGGGGATGGCCGTGTTGCGCTCGATGAGCTTGGTCATCATGCCGCCCTTGGTCTCGATGCCGAGGGACAGCGGGGTGACGTCGATCAGGAGGACGTCCTTGCGCTCGCCCTTCAGGACACCGGCCTGCAGAGCGGCGCCGACGGCGACGACCTCATCGGGGTTGACGCCCTTGTTGGGCTCCTTGCCGCCTGCGAGTTCCCTCACGAGTTCGACGACGGCGGGCATGCGGGTGGAGCCACCGACGAGGACGATGTGGTCGATGTCGGCCACCTTGATGCCGGCCTCGGCGATGACGTCGTGGAACGGCTTCTTGGTGCGGTCCAGCAGGTCCTTGGTGAGGTCCTGGAACTTCGCGCGGGACAGGTGCTCGTCGAGGTGAACGGGACCGTCCGCCGTGACGGAGAGGTACTGCAGCGAGATGTTGGTGGACGTCGCCGAGGACAGTTCCTTCTTGGCCTGCTCGGCGGCTTCCTTCAGGCGCTGGAGGGCGATCTTGTCCTTGGACAGGTCGGCACCCTTGGCCTTGGCCTGCGAGAGCAGGTAGTCGACGACGCGCTGGTCCCAGTCGTCGCCGCCGAGGCGGTTGTCACCGGCGGTCGAGCGGACCTGGATGGTGGAGAAGGCGTCCTCGTCCTTGCCGACTTCGAGGAGCGAGACGTCGAACGTTCCGCCGCCGAGGTCGAACACGAGGATCAGCTCGTCTTCCTTGCCCTTGTCGAGGCCGTAGGCGAGAGCTGCCGCGGTGGGCTCGTTGACGATGCGCAGGACCTTCAGGCCCGCGACCTCACCGGCCTCCTTGGTGGCCTGGCGCTCGGCGTCGTTGAAGTACGCGGGGACGGTGATCACGGCGTCGGTGACCTTCTCGCCGAGGTAGCTCTCGGCGTCCGTCTTGAGCTTCTGGAGGATACGCGCGGAGATCTCCTGCGGCGTGTACTTCTTGTCGTCGATGGCGACGCTCCAGTCGGTGCCCATGTGGCGCTTGACCGACGAGATGGTGCGGTCGATGTTGTTGACGGCCTGGCGCTTGGCGATCTCGCCGACCAGGACCTCGCCGGACTTGGAGAAAGCGACGATCGACGGCGTGGTGCGTGCGCCCTCGGCGTTCGCGATGACGGTGGGTTCGCCACCTTCGAGAACCGAGACGACCGAGTTGGTGGTTCCGAGGTCAATACCTACTGCACGTGACATGCAATTTCCTTTCGACTGCCCGGGATTTGCGAGGCGCTCATCCGCCGGGCGCGTAGATTGAGCGTTCTGCACTCAAGTATAGGCGCGGGGCGTCGCAGGTCAAAATGAAGTTGAGTCCGACAGACTCAACTTCTTCTGTTCACGCTGCCGGCACCGCGGTGATGAGCCCCTCGCGGAAGGCGTCGACGAAGAGGGCGTGGTCCTGCCGCACGGTGTCGGCATAGGTCTCGCCGAAGTCGGTGATGTCCTCGATGAACTCGTCCCGCGAGGGGTCGACGGCGGCCAGGATGGCCGTCTCGGTGCGGAACGGCACCAGGTCGTGGTCGCTGTCCTCGTCCGTCGAGCAGTGGATCTTCGCCGTCGCCTTCCCGAGGGCCTCGAGGACGGGCTTCATCTGCTCGGGCTCGATGAGGTCGTCCCAGGACAGGTCCCGCTTGTACGGCGAGAGCTCGGAGACCACGAACGAGACGCCCCCGATGCTCGTGTAGCCGAGGAACGGATCGGTGTGCGGCTGCAGCGACCGCTGGCTGATGACGGCGCGGTGTCCGTCGTCCGTGAAGTAGCTGCGGACCCGCTCGTCCTGGACGATGCGGCTCGGCGCGGCGACGGTCGACTGCTTCATCGTCAGGATGATGTCGTTCTCCTGCGCCTCGTCGAACCCCTCGATGAGGACGCTGTAGGTCGGCAGCCCGGCGCTGCCGATCCCGAAGCCCTTCTTGCCGACGATGCCCTTGACCCGGTAGAACACGCGACGGCGCGATCGCCCGCTGTCGGGGATGGTGTCGAGGTAGCGCTCGAACGCGTCCGCCACCTCGGCGTGCTCCTCGTCGTCGAGGATCCGAATTGATCCGTCGTCACGGAACTGGCGCTCGTAGCCCTCGATCGAGGTCAGCGAGTCGAGCAGGCCTGTCCGCCGCGCCGCTCGGGCCTCCTGCAACACCGTGTGGATGGTGCCCTCGGTGTTGTCCAGCCGAAAGGCGAAGGCCGACTGCTCGTCCTCCACATAGTCCTCGACGGCGCCGAGGTAGGCCTCGAGGTAGGTGTGCGCCAGATCGCGCACCGTCCGGGACGGCAGGGCCTTCTGCCAGCACAGCAGGGTCAGCGAGGCGACGAAACGGCGCAGGTCCCAGGAGAAGTGGCCCACGTAGGCCTCGTCGAAGTCGTTGACGTCGAACGTCAGCCGTCCCTCATTGCTCATGTAGGTGCCGAAGTTCTCGGCGTGCAGGTCGCCGTGGATCCAGACCCGCCCCGTGCGCTCGTCCGCCCACCGGTCGTCGAGTTCCCCCATGTCGGTGTAGAACAGCGACGCACTGCCGCGGTAGAAGGCGTAGGGGTCCGCCGCCATCTTGCGGAAACGTGCGCGGAAGGCGAGCGGATCCGCGCCCATCAGGTCCTGGTGGGCCTCGACGAGGGTGCTGACGATGTGCTGCTGACGCGGGTCTGTGGCGGTCATCCGCCCACGGTACGCGCCGCCGCAGAACCGGCATACCCCTGCGTCCTGATCTGCGCCCCTGTCTGCGGCGGCCACCTGTGGCCGGCCCGGCGGTGCACACTCGGACAGGACCGATGGCATACTTCCGGCATGGACCTTGAACAGTGGTGGACGGCCGTGACGCCCCGGACGCGGGACTGGCTCATCGAGAACAACGGGAGTGCCCTGACGCCGGAGGTGGCCGCCGACATCAGCCGTGCCGGCGGCCTGATCGCGTCCGACTCGTGGTGGATGGGCGAGCGCGGACCCGACGGCCTCTTCCTCTCCGACGCGGCGATCGACTGGATCGAGGAACGGGCGAACGGCGAGCAGTAGTCAGGTGGACGCGCCAAGGGACGGTTGCCGGCTCTCCTGCCGTTGCTGATCCGGCTGCCGGACCGCGGCATTGGTCGGGGCGACGGCGAGGATCAGCAGTGCTCCGCCGATGACGCCCAGGCCGATCCATCCTGCGGCGGCGAGCCGTTCACCGACGATGACGACGGCGAGGATCGCCGCGATCGCCGGTTCCGTGAGGGTCATGGTGGTGGCGGTACTCGCGGAGATACGGGTGAGGCCGAACCCGAACAGCAGGTAGCCGAGGAACATCGGCACCAGGGCCATGTAGATGGCGACCAGGAACGCCTCCGTGGTGGCGACGAGCGGGGCGCCGGTGACGAGGAGGACCGGCATCAGCAGGAGCCCTCCCCCGCCGAAGACGGCCCCCATCGAGGCGGCCCGGCTGATTCCGCGGGTCATGAGGCGATGGACCGCCCACGAGTAGGTGGCGTAGGTGCCTCCCGCTATCAGGCCCAGTCCCGTGCCGATGACGGTCCCGGCGGCGTCCCCGGCCGGCCCCTGCATCTTCGACAGGCACAGCAGCGCGCTGCCCAGGACACCGAGCCCCGCGGCCAGCATCCACCACCGGCTCAGCGGGTGGCGGTCGATGAGCCGCTCGAGGACTCCGGAGGCCAGTGGCGCGGAGGCCAGGGACACCACCGAGCCGACGGCGACTCCGGCGTGGTGCATGGAGCTGTAGAACGCGAGGGGATAGATCCCCACCGCCACCGCGCCCAGGAGCACTGTCGGCAGGTTCGCCCGCAGCGCCGGGAGGGCAGCCCTCAGCGCCGGGAGGGCGATGAGGGCCTGCAGCAGGCCGCCGATGCCCAGGGCGGCGGCTCCGATCGCCAGGGGGCCGGCGCCCGGGGCGAAGGTCGCGGCAGTTCCCGTCGTCCCCCAGAGCAGGGACGTGGCACCGACGGCACCGATGCCGACGAGCCGGTTCCGGTTCACTGGGAACCGGCGAGTCCGCGGGCAATGGTCCTGGCACGCCCGAGCCGGTCCGGCCGGCATTCGAGGCCCGCCCGGCTCATCGCCCCCTCCAGCAGGAACGTGCATCGAGGTACGCCGTCGACGGAGAACAAGCTCGACGCCGCACCCGGCAACCGCTCCCGCGCCGATCCCGTAGTCCCCTGCATTCGATCCCTTCCGGCCTGGGTAGACCAGTCTACCCAGGCCGCTGGCGGAAGGAGGGGGGAGGTCGGCATACCCCAGTTCTCCGGAGCGGCCCTATGGCTGCCGTGTGCCGCTCGTGTGAGGGGCTGTGAGCAGTCCGCGGTGCCCCGGAGGACGAGCATCATTGCGGGTGCCGTGGCACCACGGGCAAGGGGTAGACGTGCTCCCGGAGGTTGCTAAAATCATCGGGCGGGCAGCCGCTCGTCGATAAAGGCAAACCCGGTGTGAGCCGGGGACGCAAAGCCACGGGACCCACGAGGTCAGCCGGGCCGCCGAAGAGAACAGGTCCAGAGAATATGCCTCGGACACGCGAATCCATCAGCGTCGCCTCCACCATGGCCGCAGCAGCCGGCTCCCGTGCCCTCGCACAGGCATCGCCGGCCGATCCACCGGGCGCGGCGCTCCAGCACCATCGGGAAGCATCAGGCCATGAGTAGCTCGAGCGATCGCCGTGCCGCCGTCGTCATCGAGGACGATCTCGACATCCGCAACCTCGTCTCCGCCGTCCTCGAGCAGGGTGGCTTCCAGGTCACCGGCGCGACCACGGGGCGCGAGGGCGTGGACGTGGTCCGCCAGGAACACCCCGTCGTGGTGACGCTGGACATCGGGCTGCCCGACATCGACGGGTACGAGGTCCTGCGGCGGATCCGCTCCACCAGCGACTGCTACGTGGTGGTCCTGAGCGGACGCACGGACGAGACGGACATCCTCACGGCCCTCCAGGCGGGCGCCGACGACTACATCCTGAAGCCGTTCCGGCCCCGCGAACTGAGGGCGCGCATCGACGCGATGCTCCGCAGGCCGCGTATCGCCCAGCACGCACACTCGACGCCTGCGCCGCCGGCTCCCGTCGCCGCCGCCCCCTCCGCCGAGGCCGGAGCCGGGACGTCGTCGGACCGTCTCCTGCGGAACGGCGGCCTGGTGGTCGACGGCGAGGCCCGCACCGCGACCTGTTCGGGCATCGAGCTGCCGCTCACGAAGACGGAGTTCAACCTGCTGCACGAACTGATGCGCAGCAACGGTGCCGTGCGGACCAAGGAGGACCTGGTGCGCGTCTCCCGTGGCCGGGACTACCGCGGGTACAACTTCGTGAGTCGGACCGACGAACGGGCCATCGAGGTGCACATCGCCAACCTCCGCCAGAAGCTGGCCCGCGCCGACGGGAACCCGGAGCTCATCATCACGGTCCGCGGTGTCGGGTTCCGGATCCTGCCCGGGCAGGCCCGGTCGCGTTAGCGCCCCACCGTCGGACGAGGTGTCGGGTCGGGCGTCGGTCAGGGACGTCCCGGATAGATCTCCTGCAGTTCGCGGATGGTGTCGTCGGCGCATGCCCGGAGGAGTGCCACCGACCGCTGCGCGGCCTCGAGGTCGTCGGCCACGATGAGCCGCTGCGTCGCGATCGCGGCATGGGTAAGGCGGGTGGCGCCCACCATCGCCGCCGACGTCGTGAGGCTCAGGACGGCATCCTCGGCGCGTGGTGCATCGCCTTCGCCGACACGGAGGTCCAGCCGATCGAGCTTCCCCACCAGGGTCTGCGCGAAGTCCCGGGCGAACCGCTCGACGACGGATGTGCCCGGGAAGTCCCGTTCCATGTCCCGGAGGACGGCAGGATCGAGGAGCGGTGCGGCCTTCCCGGGCGCGTTCGGAGCCGGGACGGCGTCGTTGCGCGGGGGTACCGTCCCGCCGTCCTGGCGCTGGCCAGGACGTGGCGGAGTCGGATGGGTGGGCACACTCCCAAGGGTAGCGACGGTCCGTACCCGTGGTGCTGCATCCACGGGTTCTTGCGCAAAGCTTGCGGAAGGACGGCGGCAGGTGCGGGGCCGCGCCTGCCGCAGCCGACCCGATTGCTGCTACGCCGTCCACTCCGCCCGGTAGTCGCTGTGTCCGGCCCAGGGAAGGGCCAGCAGCCGGAGGACGTGGGTACCCTGCGACTCGTCCAGGGAGGCCGTCGCGTACCGGACCAGCCTGCGCTTAGCCCGGCACTCCGCCAGGACACGCTCCGGGTCGTACCAGCCCCGCGCTCCCCAGACTTCTTCGGGAAGAGTGCCTACGCGGGCGGCCTTCTCGTCCTCGGTGAGGCGGGCATCGACGAAGGCGGCGAGTTCAGTCATACTCCGAGCCTAGCGAGCGTCCGCCCGTTCGGCTGACGTCGTCGGCCCGGGCCCCGTCCGCTCCGCCACGAACGAGACCAAGGCCTGCACCTGCTGGTCGATTTCCTCCTGTGTCAGGGCGTCGGACGTGGAGACGGTCGCCGCGGTGTCCTCGAGCCCCGTGCCGGGCCTGGTGCCCTTCGGTCTACGGTTAGTGCTTCACCTCGACCCTCGCGGGCGTTGCTCTGCCGCGGCCATGCATTCCTGCAGGGGAGGATGCAGACGATGCAGCCGAACGGGCAGGCGTCGGAACGCGCGGAAGCCGGCTGAGGACCTCCTCGAGATCGTCGAGGACGGCGAGGAGCGGCGCGTCCGCAGCGATCCGGTGGAAGGAGGCCTGCTCGGGGAGCCCGAGATAGCCGTCCCGGTAGGCACGCAGGTCCTCGATGGTCTCGGTATCCGTGCCGCGTGCCACGATGCGGCGGTACGCCTCCTCGGGGCTGACATCGAGGAACACCACGGCGTCGACGGCCGGAAGCAGGCGCGTCATGGCCGCCACGAAGCGGCCGCGGCCCAGCCCGCGTGCGGCGCGCAGCGCCTGCTGGCAGTGCAGGTGCCGGTCCAGGATGACGACGCCCTCGAACGTCCGTGACCGGAGGTGGTTCGAGATCACATGAACCGCTCTGATGACGGACTCCGCGAGGTCCAGGACCTGGGGCGGAACGGAGACGCCCGTCCTCTCGAGCCAGGACGTCATGGTGCGCCGTCCCGAGTGGTTGGCGAGGACGAGCGTCGGCGTGGTCGGCCCGAGGAGCCGGCTGAGGGCGCGGGCCGCCGTCGTCTTGCCGGCCCCGTCGATCCCCACGAGGACGACTACACGGCGGGCGGAGGAGCGGGATCCGGGGCGCATTGCTGACATGGTCATACGCCACTTGTAGTCGGCGAACCTAGGAATGCTCTTGGTCCGGGTCGTGACCAGCCTGTGAGACCGGGAGGTCCACGCGGAACCGCGTGCATCCCGGCTCGCTGGTCACACTGATGCTCCCGCCGTTCGCCTCGACGAGCGCCTGCACGATCGCGAGTCCGAGGCCCGTGCTGCCCGCGCTCGCGGACCGCGCTGCGTCCCCCCGGCTGAACCGGGTGAAGATGGTGCCGAGGAAGGCCGGATCGATGCCCGGACCCGAATCCGTGACGGTGATGCTCGCGCTCCCCTCCCCCACTGCGAGGGCGGTGGAGATTCCCGTGCCCGGCGGCGTGTGCTTGTGCGCATTGGAGAGCAGGTTGATGAGCACCTGGCGGAGCTCGGCCTCGACGGCCCGCACCTCGACGGGCTCGTCCGGCAGGTCCAGGCTCCAGGTGTGGCCCGGTGCGGACACCTGCGCATCGCTCGTCGTCTCGATCACGAGTTCGGTGAGGTCGACGTCGGATGCCTCGCCGCGCTGGCCCTTGTCGAGGCGCGCGAGCAGCAGGAGGTCCTCGACGAGGGACGACATGCGCTTCGACTCGCTGTCCACGCGTTCGAGCGCTGACCGTCCGGACGGGCTCACGGCCTCGCTCATGAGCACCAGCTCGGTGTAGCCGCGGATGGAGGTGAGGGGGGTGCGGAGTTCGTGGCTCGCGTCCGCCACGAACTGCCGCACCTTCAGCTCGCTCGCATGGCGTTCCCGCAGGGCGCGCGTGACGTGGTCGATCATCTCGTTCAGGGCCAGTCCTACGGTGCCGACCTCCGTGCCGGGCTGGGCTGCGGAAGGGGGGACCCGTACGGGGATGGCTACTTCGCCGGAGGACAGGGGAAGCTGCGAGACGGACGTCGCCACGGCGGACAGTTCCTCGAGGGGGCGCAGGGACCGGCGGATGATCACGGTTCCGGCGATCCCGGTCAGCGCCAGTCCGGCCAGCGAGAGCCCCGCCACGGTGAGGTCCAGGGAGACGAGGGTGCTGTCGCGCTCGGTGGTGGACAGGCCGGTGACGAGCACGGAGCCGTCGGGGGTGAGGCCGCTGGGCAGGGCCGCGGCATCGACGCGGTAGTGCCCGCTCGAGAGCTCCAGTTCCGCAGGTCCGCTGCCGGGATCGACGGCGGCGAGCACGTCGAGGTCGGCGTCGGGAAGTGGTTCCGTGGTGCCGTCGTCCTGCACGAGCGCGGAGTTCTGCGCCTCGCCGTCAGAGAAGACGGCGTTGAGCGTGCCCGGTCGCTGGCCTGCCGCGTTCTCCGGATCCACGTTTCGGAAGGGCCGGTCGCCGTCGCCGAATGGGCGCCCACCGGGGAAACCGGCGCGCCCGGCGGCGGGCGTGAGGGCGTCGTCGAGCTGCCCCGTGAGGTAGCTGCGCATGGCGAGGTGGCTGAGGACGCCGATGGCCACGCAGATCGCCGTGAGCAGTGCGAGGGTCGCCAGGATCAGCTTCGTGCGGAGGTGCAGCGGACGGCGTCCGGGTCGGGTGCCCGCGGGATGCGGAGGGGTCACGGAGCCGCGGGTTTGAGCACGTACCCGGCGCCGCGGACGGTGTGGATCATGGGAGTGCGCCCGGCGTCGATCTTCTTGCGGAGGTAGGAGATGTACAGCTCGACGATGTTCGCCTGGCCGCCGAAGTCGTAGTTCCACACGTTGTCGAGGATCTGCGACTTGCTGACCACGCGGCGCGGATTGTCCATGAGGTAGCGCAACAGCTCCCACTGGGTGGAGGTCAGGGCGATGTCCTCTCCATTGCGGGTGACTTCGCGCGTGTCGACGTTCATCACGAGGTCCCCGACCACCAGTTCCGCGGAGTCCGACGCCGCGACGCCGGAACGCTGGACGAGGCGGTGGAGGCGCAGCAGAAGCTCCTCCATGCTGAAGGGCTTGGTGACGTAGTCGTCGCCGCCGGCCGAGAGCCCGGAGATGCGGTCCTGCACGGCGTCCTTCGCGGTGAGGAACAGGGCCGGGACGTTCGGGGCGAACGTGCGGATCCTCCTGAGCGCCTCGATGCCGTCGACGTTGGGCATCATGACGTCGAGGACCAGGACGTCGGGGCGGAAGTTCCGCGCCGCGGACACGGCTGCGGCGCCGTCACCGGCCGTCGTCACGCTCCAGCCCGCCATCCGAAGGCCCATGCTGACGAGTTCCGCGAGGCTCGTCTCGTCGTCGACGACGAGGGCCCGGATCGGGCTGCCGTCGGGGTGTGCGAGGCGCGGCAGGTTGTCGGTCGTGGAGTGCGAGGCGTCGGCCATCGGTCTTCCTGGTGTCTTGCGGGAGTACCGGCCGGAGCCGGAGTGGATTGCGGGCGGAGCGTTGCGGTCCAGTATCCCGTACGGGTCTTGCTGGGTTCCCCTACTCTCCCGTGCCGACTTGGGCCCCCGCTTTCCAGAACCTGTGCAGTTGCTGTGCAGGAAGCTTTCAGGCGGAGGCGGGCGAAAGGACCGCCGGCAGGGTCCTTCTGCTTACTGGGCTACCGCGCCGACGGCACCGCGCCCAGCTTCGAGGGCCACCAGATCCTCGGACCGATGTCGTACGCCAGTGCGGGGATCAGCAGCGAGCGCACCAGCACGGTGTCCAGCAGGACACCGAACGCGACGATGAAGGCGATCTGCGCGAGGAAGAGGATCGGGATCACGCCGAGCGCCGCGAAGGTCGCCGCCAGCACCACGCCGGCGGAGGTGATCACGCCTCCGGTCACCCCCAGTCCTCGGAGGATCCCCGGCCGGGTACCGATCCGGAGCGATTCCTCCCGCACCCGCGTCATGAGGAAGATGTTGTAGTCCACGCCGAGCGCCACCAGGAACACGAAGGCGAAGAGCGGCACCGAGGCGTCCGCGCCCTCGAACCCGAAGACGCCGTTGAACACCAGCGCGGAGACGCCCAGGGCCGTCGCGTTCGAGAGGGCGACGCTGGCCACGAGGAGTACCGGCGCGAGGATGGACCGCAACAGGACGACCAGCACTCCGAGGATGACGAGCAGCACGATCGGGATGATCTTCCCGAGGTCCGCCAGTGCGGTGTCGTTGGTATCCACCGCCACCGCCGTGACACCCCCTACCAGGGCATCCGGGCCGGCGTCGTCGAGGGCGGTCCGGAGGTCACGGACGACGTCCTCGGCCCGGTCCGAATCCGCCTGGTATTCGAGCGTCCCGCTGATGAGCACCCGCCCGTCCTCGACGACGGGGGTGCCACCGGGGTCCGTGGTCAGCGCGGCATCGGAGACGCCCTCCTGCGCGGACACGACGGCGAGCGCGGCGTCGGCATCGGCCTCCGGTGCGACGACGTAGACCGGGCTGCCGGACCCGGCGTCGAAGTGGCGGCCGAGCGCCTCCTGGCCGTCGACCGCGTTCGACGGCGCCAGGATCAGGGCCGACTGCGGCACCCCACCGGCCTGCAGCTGGGTCAGTCCGAGGGACCCGGCCACCAGGAGCAGCAGCGAGGCGATCCACAGGACGCGGGGGCGGCGGGCCACCAGCAGGGCAACCCTCCTCCACAGGCCTCGGACCTGCTCGAGTCCCCTGTCGGGTGCGGCGTCGGGTCCGGCGTCGGGTCCGGCATCGGGTGCGGCGGCTGCCGCATGCCTGCCCGGAGGCGCGGCGGCCGCGGTCCGAGGGTGATAGCGCGGCCGCAGCGGCCAGAAAGCGCCCCTGCCGAAGAGGAGCAGGAGGGCCGGGAGGAACGTGAGTGCTGCTCCGAGCGAGAAGGCGATGCCGATCGCGGCGATCGGTCCGAGGCTCCGGTTCGAGTTGAGATCCGAGAAGAGCAGGCACAGCAGCCCGAGGATCACCGTGGCACCGGACGCGAGGATCGGCGCCACCGACGTCCGGTAGGCCACGCGCATCGCGTCCCACTTCAGCTCGTGCTCCGCCAGCGCTTCGCGGAAGCGTGCGACGAGCAGCAGCGCGTAGTCCGTGGCCGCGCCGATCACGAGGATCGACAGGATGCCCTGGCTCTGGCCGGTCAGCTGGATCACATCGAGCTTCGCGAAGGCGAAGACCAGCAGGATCGACGTCGCGAGCGCGAACACCGAGGTCAGGAGGACCAGGAACGGGAGGACGACGGAGCGGTAGACGGCCAGCAGGATGACGAACACGGCTCCGAGCGCCACGCCGAGCAGGATCCCGTCGATGCCGCCGAACGCATCCACCAGGTCGTTGGTGAAGCCTGCCGGTCCGGTGACGTATCCCGTCACGCCGTCGGGCAGTTCGTCCGCCAGGACCGCCCGCAGGTCTCCGACGACGTCGGCGAGTTCGGCGTCGGCCGAGACGAAGGCGATGTACTGCACCGCGAGACCGTCCTCGGACGGGACGGGCCCGGCGACGGCGGGCGCTCCGGCGGCCGGTGGTTCGAGTCCCTCCACCTCGCCGAGCTCCACCCCGATCTCCTCGTACAGGCCGAGGTTCCGCGGCTCGATGGCCGTGTCCGATTCGGCGACGATCACCGCGGGGATGGCATCCGAGTCGCTGAACCGCTGCTGCAGCTCGCCCGCCTCGGTGGATTCGGCGCTCGCGGGAAGGAAGGACGCCGCGTCGTTGCTGGAGACCTCGTCGAGCCGCCCGAAGGTCGGGCCGCCCACGGCCGCGCCCACCAGCCAGATCAGCACGACGACGACGGGCAGCAGCACCCTCAACCAGCTGTTCCTCATGACGCTCTCCACTCTTCGAAATTATCTCTGCGATAAAGTATATCCATGGTGGAGATAATAGGAACCGACCTAAACTGGAGGAAAAGGAGGCGGGACCCATGGCGACGAAGGACGAACTCCTGGCACTCCTGCGGCAGTTCACCATCGAGACGGACCGCTACGTCGAGGCCGCCAGCGAGCGCGACAGCCTCTACCGCACCGACCTCCAGGCCCTGGGCATCATGATGGGCGCGGCCAGCTCCGGGCTCACCGTCACCCCGGGGTTGCTCCGGGAGGAGCTGAACCTGAGCTCGCCGGCCACCACGGCGCTCGTCGACCGCCTCGATTCCGCAGGCCATGTCACGCGCCGCCGCAGCGACGTCGACCGCCGGCAGGTGCACTTGGAGATGACCGAGAAGGCGCGCGCCACCGGCGCGATGCTGTTCGCCCCGCTCGCCCGCCACATCAGCGGCGTGTTCGACCAGTACTCGGACGAGCAGCTCGCCCTGCTGCTCGACATGATGCGGAAAATAACCGACGCGACGGTTGCCGCCAAGAATGAGGCGCAGGACGACGTCGGTGCTGGCTGAGGCCCCTGCTCCGGGTTAGCCTTCCGGAATGAACGATGAGGTCTATTCCCACGGACACCACCCGAGCGTGACCACGGCGCACGCGGCGCGGACGGTCGCTTCCTCGGCCGCCTACCTCGAGCCCTACCTGGAGGCGGGCATGGACCTGCTGGACATCGGGTGCGGCCCCGGGAGCATCACCGCAGGGTTCGCGGACATCGTGGCACCGGGGTCGGTGATCGGCATCGACAGCTCGGCGGACGTCGTCGCCCAGGCGGCCGAGACGCACCGGGACCTCGCGAACGTGGAATTCCGTGAGGGGAACGTCTACGACCTCGACTTCGCGGACGAGTCCTTCGATGTCGTCCATGCGCACCAGCTCCTCCAGCACGTCGCCGACCCGGTGGCCGCGCTCCGCGAGATGCGGCGTGTGGTGCGTCCCGGCGGCATCGTCGCCGCGCGTGACGCCGACTTCGGGGCCATGGCCTGGCATCCGGCGATCGAGGAACTGGAGGAGTGGAGGACGCTGTACCGCGACCTGGCCCGCGGCAACCGCGGGGAGCCGGATGCGGGACGGAGGCTGCCGGGTTGGGCGTCCGCCGCCGGCTTCGCGCAGGTGGAGGTGTCGTCGTCGAACTGGACCTACGCCACTCCCGAGGATCGCCGCTTCCACGCCGGGTCATGGGCGGATCGCGTCTTGCACTCGGCCTTCGCGGAGCAGACCCTCGACCGCGGGCTCGCCGACCAGCAGACGCTCGAGCGCCTCGCCGAGGGCTGGCGCAGGTGGGCGCGGATGGACGACGCCGTGTTCCTCATGCCGAGCGTCGAGATCCTCGCGCGGGACTGAGCGCGGGCCCCCGGTCGGGCGGCGATCGCCCCGCCCGGGCAGTAGGTGCAAGCGCGGGATCCGCGGCTAGGCTGGCGGGATGTACCGCATCGTCACCGTCTGCACCGGCAACATCTGCCGCTCCCCCATGGCCGAGCTCATGCTGACCCACGCCTTCGCGAAGGCCGGCATGGCAGGCGACGTCGTCGTGGATTCCGCGGGCACCACCGACTGGGAGGCGGGCCGCCCCATCGACGAGCGCGCGGCGACGAAGCTGACCGAACTCGGGATCGAGAGCCACCTGCACCGGGCCCGCCGTTTCGAACCGGGCTGGTACCGCGAGCGGCACCTCATCCTCGCCCTCGACCTGGACCACTACCGCCAGCTGCGGTCGGAAGCGCCGGACGACGACGCCCGTGACAGGATCCACCTGCTGCGCGAGTTCGATCCCTCGACGACGGACACCGACCTCGAGGAGCTGGGCATCTACGACCCCTGGTACGGCGACGCGAGCGACTTCGAAGCCACGTGGCGGATGGTCGACGGCGCGGTGGGCGGCGTCGTCCGCTACGTCCGCAACGAGCTCGACGCCGACGGTTCGGACGGCTGACCTGCGGCGCTTACCATGAACGGGTGAATCCCTCCCTCTGGCTGGCGCTGCTCGGCGCCGGAACGCTGATCAGCTTCGTTCCCGGCGCCGGTGCCGTGAACACCATGAGCAATGCCCTGACGGTCGGCTTCCGCCGTTCCATCTGGGGCATCCTCGGGCAGCAGGCCGCGTTGCTCGTGCACATCGGTATCGCCGCGGCCGGCGTCGGGATCCTCGTCGCCAACTCACCCCTCGCCTTCAACCTCATCCGGTACTCGGGCGCTGCCTACCTCGCGTACCTCGGCGTGCGGAAGTTCCTCCAGAAGCCCGAGCACAGCGACATCCGTGCACTGCAGGGCGACGAGGGCGTCTTCTCGATGTTCCGGCGCGGCGTCTGGGTCAACCTGCTCAACCCGAAGGCCATCGTGTTCTTCCTCGCCCTCATCCCGCAGTTCATCCGGCCGGAGGAACCGCTGCCCGCCCAGTACGGAGTGCTCGCCGCGACCGTCATCGGCATCGACGTCCTGGTCATGTGGTTCTTCTACGCCGGAACCGCGCGCTCCTTCCGCCGCTTCACGCAGGACGACCGCGGGCAGGTCCTCCTGAACCGCACCTTCGGTTCCCTCTTCGTCGGCGTCGGCGCGCTGCTCGCCCTGGCCTGAGCCGTGCCTGCCGAGACACCCCTGCTCATCGCGATCGACGGCCGCTCCGGTGCCGGCAAGACCACCCTCGCCGTGGAACTCGCGGCACTCCTCCGCGAGCACCACACCGTCACCCTCTTCCACCTCGAGGAGATCTACCCCGGGTGGGACGGGCTCGATGACGGCATAGCCCGCTACGTCGACCAGGTGGTCCGCCCCCTCAAGGCGGGACGGTCCGCACGATGGAACGCCTGGGACTGGGAGGAGGGCCGGGACGGGCCCGAACGCACGACGCCGGCCGCCGAGATCGTCCTCCTCGAAGGAGTCGGCGCCGCGGCCGCCGCGGCCCGCGCCCACCTGGACGTCGTTCTCTGGGTGGAGGCCGACGAGGAGATCCGGCGCCGCTCCGCCCTCGAGCGCGACGGCGAGACCTACGCGCCCTTCTGGCAACGCTGGGCGGACCAGGAATCGGCATGGCTGGCCGCCGACGATCCGTGCCCCGCCGCCGACGTCGTCGTGCAGGGCCACAACGGCCCGCAGCCCCGCGCGATCCGGCTCGCGCTCACCGCCCTACCCGCCTGCGCCGCCCTGATGGCGCCGGAGCGTGCGGGACGGCGGGGGCTCACGGTCGACTGCGAGCGCATCGACGCGGTCCCGGACCCCGCCGCACTCTTCTCCGCGCTGTACGGCAGCGCCCCCGCCGCGGTATGGCTCGACAGCTCCGACGCCGGCACGGCCCCCAGCACGGGGGGCCGCAGCAGGTTCAGCATCCTGGCCGATTCCGGCGGCGTCTTCGGGCAGCAGGCACTGCACCGGTCCGGGATCACGGAGGTCACCGCCGGAGCAGTGACCACGCGCATCCGCAAGCCCTTCTTCCGGTGGCTCGAGGACGTCTGGGGGCGCAGGGCCGTCCGGACGCCCCAGGTGCCCGGGTGCGAGTTCGGGCTCGGGTGGCTGGGCTACCTCGGGTACGAGCTGAAGCGGGAGACGGGGGGCTCGGACTCCGAGCATGCCGGCGATGCCCTGCCCGACGCCGCGCTCCTCTTCGCAGGCCGCGCCGTCGTCATCGACCACGACCACGGCGCCGTCTTCCTGCTGTCCCTCTCGGACGGGCGGCCGGATCCGGAACGCGACGCCTGGCTGCGGCAGGCACGGGACGCCGTCGCGGCGCCGCCCCCCGCTCCGCCGTCGCCCCCGCTGGGCGTACCCCACTTCGCCGTCCGCGACTCGCGCGAGGAGTACCTCGGGAAGGTCCGCCAAGCGCAGGACGAGATCGCGGAGGGGAACACCTACGAGGTGTGCCTGACGACGTCGCTGTCCGCCCGCGTGGAACGGGCCGACCCGCTCTCCGCGTACCTCCGCCTGCGCGCCGCGAGTCCCGCGCCGTTCGCCCACTTCCTCCGCTTCCCGGGCTTCGCCATCGCGAGCACCTCGCCCGAGCGTTTCCTGGAACTCACCGCCGACGGCCGGATGCGGGCGGAACCGATCAAGGGGACCCGGGGCCGCTCGGCCGACCCGGACGCCGACGCCGCGCTCGCCGAGGACCTCAGGACCTCGGAGAAGGACCGCGCGGAGAACATCATGATCGTGGACCTCCTCCGCAACGACCTCTCCCACCATGCAGTGCCGGGCTCGGTGACGGTCAGCAGGTTGTGCGCCATCGAGACCTATGCCACCGTGCACCAGATGGTCAGCACGATCGACGCCCGACTGCGCCCCGGAAGCGCCCGCGCAGGTGTCATCGCATCGGCGTTCCCCGCCGGCTCGATGACCGGCGCCCCCAAGATCAGCACCATGGCCATCCTCGACCGCCTCGAGGGAGCCCCCCGCGGCCCGTACTCCGGAGCCGCGGGCTACTTCAGCCTCACGGGCGCCGCCGACCTCGCCGTCGTCATCCGCACCCTGGTCCTGCAGGACGACGACGAAGGCACCCGCCTGACGCTCGGCGTGGGCGGGGCGATCACCGCCGACTCCGACCCGGCGGAGGAGTGGGACGAGGTACGTGTCAAGGCCCGCGGTGTCCTGTCGGCGCTGGGCGCCACCTTCCCCGCCCCCGACTGAGGCCGGTTCCACGGATATCCGTCCGATGCTTGTGCGAGGTCTCCTCCGTCCCCTACAGTGGTCCGAAATAATGAATGCCATTCATTTTAGGTCGCCGGCAGATCTGTCTGCCATGCGGCGGACCTCCTGCCCCGCGAAGGAATTCCCGTGAACTCCGTACGATCCCCCCGCCCCGCTCCGGCCGACGAGGTGCCGGACCTGGTGCCCGCCGGCGGAACAATGCCTGCCCGCGGAACGATGCCTGCCGAATGGGCGAGGCACGACCGCACCTGGATGGCCTTCCCCCCGGCCAACGACACCTTCGGGCAGCCCGGCAGCACCACGCTGCACCGGGCCCGGGCGGCGTGGGTCCGGGTCGCGGAGACTCTCGCCCGGTACGAGCCGGTCACGGTTCTCGCCGATCCCGCCGACGTGCAGACGGCGCGGACCATGCTGGGAGCGGACATCGGCATCGAGGCCGTTCCCCTCGACGACGCATGGCTCCGCGACTCCGGACCGACGTTCGTCCACGGGCGCGACGGGGCAGTGGACGCGGTCGACTGGGTCTTCAACGGATGGGGAGCCCAGGACTGGGCCGCATGGTCCCGGGACGAGCACGTCGGCCGGGCCGTCGCACGCCTCGCCGGGGTGAGCGCTTCGCAGAGCGCGCTCGTCAATGAAGGCGGCGGATTCCACATCGACGGCCGCGGCACCGTCCTGCTGACCGACACCGTGCAGCTCGACCCCGGGCGGAACCCGGCGGCGACGAAGGAGTCCGTGGAAGGCGAGGTCCACGCGCGCCTGGGGACGCGCCACGCGGTCTGGCTGCCGCGCGGCCTGACGCGGGACTACGGGGACTTCGGCACCCGGGGACACGTGGACATCGTCGCGGCGTTCACCGCGTCCGGGACACTGCTCCTCCACCGGCAGGACGACCCCCGGCACCCGGACTTCGAGGTGACCCGCCTCCTGCGCTCCGCGCTCGGCTCGGCCGTCGACGCCGAGGGCGCGCCGCTGACGATCGTCGATGTGCCCGCGCCCACGGTCATCCGCGACGAGGACGGATTCGTCGACTGGTCCTACATCAACCACTACGTCGCCAACGGCGTCGTGCTCCTCTGCGCCTTCGACGATCCGAACGACGCGGTGGCCGCCGACGTCCTGGCCGCCGCCTATCCGGACCGGACGATCGAACTGGTGGACGCCCGCGACATCTTCGCCTTCGGCGGAGGAATCCACTGCATCACCCAGCAGCAGCCGGCCCCGCGAACCCTTCAGGAGATGGACTGATGCCGATCGATGTCGTCGAAGCCACCATCCGGGACCTCCGCGAGGCCCTGGTGGCGGGCCGGACCACCAGCGAAGAACTCGTCACCGCCTACCTGCAGCGAATCCAGGCCTACGACCGGGACGGGATACGGCTCAACGCCGTCGTCGTGATGAACCCCTCCGCCCTCGATGAGGCACGCGCCTCGGACGAGCGGAGGGCGCGCGGCGAGGCACGGGGACCGCTGGACGGCATCCCGTACACCGCGAAGGACAGCTACAAGGTGAAGGGCCTGACCGTCGCCGGCGGGTCGCCGGCGTTCCAGGACCTCGTGGCCCAGCAGGACGCCTTCACCATCGGCCGGCTGCGCGACGCCGGAGCCATCCTCCTCGGCCTCACGAACATGCCCCCCATGGCCAACGGGGGCATGCAGCGCGGGGTGTACGGGCGGGCGGAAAGCCCCTACAACGCGGACTACCTGACCGCCGCGTTCGCCTCCGGATCGTCCAACGGGTCGGGGACGGCGACTGCAGCGAGCTTCGCCGCCTTCGGACTCGCGGAGGAGACCTGGTCCTCCGGCCGGGCGCCGGCCTCGAACAACGGCCTCTGCGCCTACACGCCCTCGCGCGGCGTGATCTCCGTCCGCGGGAACTGGCCCCTCGTGCCCACCATGGACGTCGTCGTCCCCCACTCCCGCACGATGGCAGACCTGCTCGAGATTCTCGACGTCATCGTCGCCGACGACGACGAGGCACGCGGGAACTTCTGGCGCGTCCAGCCGTGGATCGCCATCCCTCCGGCGTCATCGCTCCGACCGGACTCCTACCCGTCCCTCGCCCCCCGCACTCCCGACGACGCGCACCGGCACCTCGCCGGGAAGCGCCTCGGCGTTCCGCGCATGTACATCAACAGGGACCCCGACGCCGGCACCGCCCCCGCGCCGGGACTCGGCGGACCGACCGGGCAGCGCATCCGGACGCGGGACTCGATCCTGGACCTGTGGGCGGCGGCCCGGGCCGACCTCGAACGCGCCGGAGCGGAAGTGATCGAGGTGGATTTCCCCGTCGTCTCCAACTACGAGGGTGACCGCCCCGGCGCACCGACCATCCGCACCCGTGGGCTGGTGAGCGCCGGATACCTGCGGAGCGAGATCATCGACCTCTCGGCGTGGGCCTGGCACGACTTCCTGCAGGCGAACGGCGACCCGGACCTCGATTCGCTCGCCGACGTCGACGGCGCCAGGATCTTCCCTCCGGACAGCCGCGCGCTGCCCGACCGGTACTCGGGCTTCGACGACGACATCGCAGGGTACCCCGCGCACATCCGGGTTCATGGGGCAGTCGATCTCACGGACATCCCGCACCTGGAAGAGGGACTGCAGGGGCTCGAGGAGACGCGACGGGTGGACCTCGAGTCCTGGATGGAGGGCCTCGGACTGGACGCCGTCCTCTTCCCTGCCGCAGCGGATGTCGGGCCGGCCGACTGCGACACGAACCCCGCGTCGGCGGACGTCGCCTGGCGCAACGGCGTGTGGGTGTCGAACGGGAACCTCGTCCCCCGACACCTCGGCATACCGACGGTCACCGTACCCATGGGGATGATGCATGACATCGGGATGCCCGTGGGGCTCACGTTCGCCGGACCCGCCTACCGTGACACCGAACTGCTGCGCCTCGCTGCGGCGTTCGAAGCCACGGGGTCACCGCGACGATCAGCGCCACCACGGACACCTCCCCTGGAACGGCCCGGACACCCCTGACCGGCGTGGTCCGGGGCGCTAGCTCGCGTCGGGGACGCTTCCCGGCAGGGCCATGTCGGGAGCCACCGAGGTGAGGTCCTCCAGGCTGGGCAAGGGCGGCTGGTCGACGGAGCCCTTCAGCTCGAGGACCTTCTCCGGCTCCAGATCAACCACCTCCGCGATGACCTCCGGGTCTTCGCCGTGCTCGAGCGCGACCACGATGGCTTCCTGGAGGTTCAGTTCGGCATGATCCAATTCGAACGCCGCTGCCTCCTTGTCCGCTGCTGCGACGGCAAGCCGGTGACGGTCCTCTGCTGACATGATGCGCCCAGCCCTTCTCTTCCAATGGCGAACACAGGGAGAGCGACGATGGGAACCGGAGGGCCCTGTCGTCGCTCGTGGCATTCGTTTGCACCTCCATTGTGCCTGTCCAGCCCTCCAACACCAGCGCGCGTCCCACTTCGTTATCGAAGCGGCGCTCCTCCCGGACGATGGACAGGCGCGACGCGCCGCGCCCGCCGGGCCCTGATGGCCGTTCAGCGCGCCGGGTCAGTAGGATGATGATCAACCGGCGGTGCCGGCGACGGTTCAGAAGCGAGCCGGGTATCCACCGTGCTCGTTTCCCGAAGACAGGTGCTATGAACTCCCGGCTTACCCCTTCCGAACCCTTCCCCGAGGATCTGACGCCCCTCGAGCTGTCCGAGGTCGAAGTCCTGAACAGCAGGATCCAGCGCGAGATGGCGCATGAGTACGTCCACGACGGCGAAGTCGACCCCGAGACGGATCAGCGCAACGAGGAGCTCACCGAGGAACTGGACCGACGCGACGACGCGGATGCCGCGCGTGCGTCGACCTCTACCGCCGACGCCGCCCAGCTCTAGCCACCCTGCGACTGCCACAGGTACGACCCGGGTACCTCAGGGAAGGCTTCGGGGGCCGTTGATCTCGTCCTCCACGGCACGCGCCAGGGCCCGCAGCTTCCTGCCGTCGCGGTGGGAGTAGTCCCGGGGTTCCTGGTCGATCACGCAGAGGGTGCCGACGGTCCACCCGCCCGGACCGCGCAGCGGGTAGCCGGCATAGAAGCGGATGTAGGGCTCCCCGAGAACGAGCGGGTTGTGCCGGAAACGATCGTCCTCGAGTGCGTTCCGCACGATCAGGGCGCCTGCGTTCCGGATGGTGGCATTGCAGAAGGAGATCTCCCTCGGCATGTTCTGCTGGATCGGGCCGATCACGGATTTGAGGAACTGCCGGTGGTCGTCGATCAGCGCGATGATCACCGAACTGCACTGGAAGTACTCCCTGGCTTCCCTCGTGATCCTGTCGAAGCGCTCCTCCTGCCCCGTATCGAGCAGTCCGGTGCGCGACACCGCGTCGAGCCGCTCGACCTCCTGCTCCTCGTCGGTGAACAGGAAGGCTCCGGCGAGGCCGAGTGCCCGGCGGGAATCCAGCGAGGATTCCTCTGCTGCGTCCAGCCGGTGTTCGGAGCACCGGGGAACCCGGAAGCCTCCTTCCCCCGGAACCTCTGCCAGGAGTTCGTTCATCGCGTCGGCCAGCAGGTCGCACTCCTCGACGGGCAGCTCCAGCACGCCGCCCACATACGCTTCGATCTCGAACTGGGAGACGAGTCCGCCCAACGAGTAGTAGCGAAGCCACACGTCCTCGAAGCCCAGGCCCGTGCTGGACAACGCCTCCCTGATCCGCTGCACGTGTGCCTGCCGATTCATTCCCAGTCCTCCGCGCCGGCCGCCGGAAGTACGACGCCGCGACGCCTGTTGTGCGTCCCTGTCCCGCGATTCATCAGCAGGCTTTCTACTACCGTACTGCCGTATCGGGCAACGGATGACCGCGGGCAGCTTCGAACCCCTCGTTGCGAGGCACGTCCGTCCCATCCCGGCCGGGCCTCCAGCGGCCCGCGGGCACACGGTCGTCGTCGCACTTTCCGCTCGTCAGGCCACTGTCGGGGCCCCTACGATAGTGCCGGTGCCGGCGTCCGTCCGGCGCCCTACCGACCCGGCGGACGGGGACACGTCCGGCCGACACGAAGGGGGGAAGCGCCATGAAGTCCTTTGCCTGCGGTGACGTGGTTCCCGGGTGTGATGCCCGTTGGGTCTGCGCCTCGGACGACGAGATCCTGTCCAACGTGCGGAGCCATGCGGCGACGGCCCACGGCCTGACGGATCTTCCCTCCGAGGTCAGGGACGCGGTCCGGGCCCACACGCTGCCCGCCTGACGTCGTTGCATCCGATCCCACGCGTCCGGTGCCTTCCATGACCGAGCCGGATGACCGCTGGAGCGAGCACCTTGCTGCGGCATGCCGGGGCGAGGGCATCGTCTCGATGTACCAGCCCATCGTGGACACGGCGCGGGGCACCATCGTCGGGTTCGAGGCCCTCCTGCGATTCCCGGGCTTCGCCGAGCAGGACCCGGAGGTCTGGTTCGCCCGATCCCGGCGAGCCGGCTGCCCCGCCGAACTGGAAGCGGCGGCCCTGCGGTCAGCCCTTGCCCATCGTCCGTCGCTGCCCCGCAATTGCTTCCTCACGGTCAACGTGTCGCCCGACCTCCTGCCGGCACCGGCCATCCGGGACGTGTGGGACGAGACCGGACACCTGGGCGGCGTGATCATCGAACTGACCGAGCACGCAGAGATCGAGTCGTACCTGGAGTTGGAGCCGGACCTCAACAGGCTGAAGGCGGCGGGAGCGTTGATCGCGGTGGATGACGCCGGCTCGGGGTACGCGGGACTGCAGCATCTCCTGGCCCTCAGGCCGGCCTTCGTCAAGGTCGACAGGGACTTCATCACGGACATCCACCACGACGAAGCCAAGCGTGCACTGGTCGACATGCTGGGAGCCTTCGTGGGCAGGCTCGACGCCTGGATCATCGCTGAAGGCGTCGAGCGGATCGAGGAACTCGACGTCCTCGCCTCCCTGGGTGTCCCCCTCGTCCAGGGCTACCTGCTGGGCCGCCCGGCCCTGCCCTGGGGTGAGCTCGACCCCGAGATCGCCCATCGTCTCGCCCGCCGGGTCCCGGCCCGGCGCCCGTCCGTCGGTTCGGTCCTGGAAGTCGCGGCGACCGTGACGAGCATCGATGATGCGCGGGCCGCGTTCGCCGGGGACCCCTCGCTGACCGAGGTCGTCCTGGTGTCGGGGCGCCGGCCGGTCGCGGTGCTGACCCAGGACGCGGCGCTTCTGGGGGTGCTCGGCCAGGGCATGTGCGTGAACACGGACACCCCCATTCCCGAGGCCCTGGAGCGGTGCGTCACGCGCGACGTCCCGACACGCTTCGATCCGGCGCTGGCGACCGACGATGCCGGCAATTTCGCGGGCCTCGTCCGTGTGGAGCGGCTCATCACGGCACTCACCCGATCGGCGACTCCCGTCAGCTCCTGAGGTGCGTTGTCAGGGACCGTACGGATGTTCGGTGAGCCAGGTCAGCGCCTCGGCCGGGCACTCGAAGTAGCGCGTGGGGTACGGGGGGTTGTGCACCCGGGCGAAGAAGTCCGCCAGCGTCCTGTCGACGGCGCTCGGGCCGACGATGGCCATGGCTGCGATGTTCAGCGCAGTCGCGAACCCGTGAAGAGCGCTCCGCGTGAGCGACACCATGCCGTTGAGCTCCACCAGCATCGGCGGGCAGACGTCCCGGCACAGCGCGTTGGACCGCTCGATCAGTGCTGCGGCATCACTGTCGCCGACGCTCATACTGCGCCGCCACTGGACCCACAGGACCTCGGTGCGCAGCTCGGCCACGAAGGCTTCCGGGGCGGCATCCCGTTCTTCCGCCATGCTCCCCAACCCCCTGTGGTGATACCCGAGTGCCGGACATCCCCTCGCACACTACAGACAGGGGTGGTCGGGCGCGAGCGGATACGCTTGGGGCCATGACTGTTCTCGTGTTCCTCGACCCGGCCCACGACGACGGCAGGGTCGTCGATGCCTCGCAGCCCCAGCTCCTTGCCACGGACCTGGGCGCCACCCGCGGCGACGGGGTCTTCGAGTCGCTCCTGGCCGTCGACGGGTCTCCCCGCAAAGAGCAGGCACACCTGACGAGGCTCGCGTCGTCGGCAGCGGCCCTGGACCTTCCGGTCCCCGACGCCGAGGCGTGGAGCCGGGCCATCCGCACCGGCCTGCGGGAATTCGCGGCAGCGGAACCGGAGCGCCATGACGCCGTCGTGAAGCTCATCGCCACGCGCGGGGCCGAAGGCGCCGGGCGGGCCACCGCGTGGGTCCAGATCGCGCCCGTGCCGGCGTCGACGATCGAACAGCGCAGGACGGGACTCAGGGTCCTGTTCCTCGAACGCGGGTACGACAGCACCGTGGCGCAGCGCGCACCCTGGCTGCTGCTGGGCGCCAAGACCCTCTCCTACGCCGTCAACATGGCGGCCATCCGTTACGCGAAGGCCCACGGGGCCGACGACGTCATCTTCACGTCCTCCGACGGCAAGGTCCTGGAGGGCCCCACCTCGACCGTGCTGCTGGCCTCCGTCCGCGACGGACGGAAGACGCTCCTGACACCGCAGCTGGAGAGCGGCATCCTCGCGGGCACCTCCCAGAGCGCCCTGTTCACGGCGGCGAAGGAGCAGGGGTGGGAACTCGGCTACGGCCCCCTGGAACCGCACCACCTCCTCGACGCCGACGCGGTATGGCTGATCTCGAGCATCCGGCTCCTCGCACCCGTGCTCTCGATCGACGGCCAGGCCGTCCGATCCTCGCCCGCCCTCACGGCCGAGCTGACCGACCTTGTAGACCGCTTCGTGTAATCTTCGCCACAAAAGCCTGCCCTACAGGCCGTTTACCGCGTCAAACGCCGATTTCCGCGCAATTTCGTTTTGACCGGGCACTTCGTGCTGCCATAGCGTTTTCTTGAAATCAAGAGCTCCAGCCCTCGGCCCTGGCCGGCTGGACAGCAACCCTCTCCCGTAGTGGGGTGCTCCAGGTGAAGATTCGGCCGCCGGGACCAGTCCCCCGGTTGGCAAGTACGGCGTCGTGCGGACCACCCCGAGGTAACCGGGACAGCAGCCGCCACATCGCGCCCGGCCAGAACAGCGAGCGTGTCACCAGCAGCCTCCCGGCACCTATTCGTTCCTCCCCGAGATCCACCTCATCCAGTCGGCCCGCACCCCGGGCCAGCATCGAAGAAGGACCCCATGAACATCTCCCGCAAAGTCCTCGCGGCACTCGCCGTCCCGCTCCTCGCGCTGACCGTCTCCTGCGGCAGCAACACCAGTAGCAGCAGCGAGCCGACCGCGACCACCGACGCCCTCGCCGGCAGCGACCAGCAGTCGCTCGACCAGTACACGACCGAGGACACCACGCCGGTCGACGAGATCGACACCTCCAAGCTCGGCCTCATCACGGAGGGGACCCTGCGCGTCGGCACCCTCTCGGACGCCCCGCCGAACATCTTCATCGAGAACGGCGTCTTCACCGGCTACGACAACGAGCTGCTCCGCGCCATCGGCGACAAGCTCGGCCTCGAGGTCGAGTTCGCGTCCACGGACTTCTCCGCACTGCTCGCCCAGGTCCAGAACAAGCAGTTCGACGTCGGATCCTCCTCGATCTCCACGACGGCCGCCCGCCGCGAGAACGTCGGCTTCACCAACGGCTACGACTTCGGGTACATGGCCGTCGTCACGAAGAACGGTTCCTCGGTCACGGGCTTCGACTCCCTCTCGGAGAGCACCCGCATCGGCGTGGTGCAGGGCACCGTCCAGGACGACTACGTGACCAACACCCTCGGCCTCGAGCCCGTGCGCTTCGCGGACTACAACACGGTCTACGCGAACGTGAAGAACGGCCAGGTCGACGCGTGGGTCGCCCCGTCCCAGCAGGCCACCGGCCAGGTGAAGGAGGGCGACGACACCACCATCGCCGAGACCATCATCAACACCGAGAACTTCACGGCCTATGCCGTGAACAGCGAGAACCAGCCCCTGATCGACGCGCTCAACTCCGGGCTCGACGCCGTGATCGAGGACGGCACGTGGACCGAGCTCACCAAGGAGTGGTACCCGGACCGCGAGATGCCCTCCGACTGGAAGCCCGGCAGCAAAGCCGTGGAAGTAAAGTAGCGGTCCCTGCATGAATGCCCTTGAACAGCTCTCGCAGACCTTCTTCGACTGGGGGGCGATGGCCGCCGTCCTGCCGGAACTCCTGGCGGTCGGACTGCGGAACACCCTGATCCTCGCGATCACGTCCGGCATCATCGGGTCGGTCCTCGGCATGCTCCTCGCGATCATGGGGATCTCCCGGAACCGGCTGCTCCGCTGGGTGGCGCGCATCTATACGGACATCTTCCGTGGCGTCCCCGCCGTGGTGATCATCCTGCTCATCGGCATCGGCCTCAGCCCGATCTACCGCCAGGCCACCGGCAGCACGAGCCCGTTCCCCATGGGCATCCTCGCGCTGTCGCTCATGGCGGCGGCCTACATCGGCGAGATCTTCCGCTCCGGCATCCAGAGTGTGGAGAAGGGACAGCTGGAGGCCTCGCGCGCACTGGGCTTCAGCTACCGCTCCTCCATGCAGCTCGTGGTGGTTCCCCAGGGCGTGCGGCGCGTGCTGCCCGCCCTGGTGAACCAGTTCATCGCGCTGATCAAGGAGTCCTCGCTGATCTACTTCCTCGGACTCCTGACCAGCGAGCGTGAGCTGTTCCGGATCGGCAACGATGCGGCCAGCAACACGGGCAACCTCTCGCCGCTCATCGCCTCCGCCGCCCTGTACCTGTGCCTCACGATCCCGCTGACCCACCTGGTCAACTACATCGACAACCGGCTGCGGGTCGGCAAGCGGGAGAAGCCCGAGCCCGACGAACTGGCCGCGAAGATCGGTGAAGGAGCGAAGGCATGAAGACTCTCGAATCGGGAACCCTGACCGGTAGGGACCTCCACCTCTCCTTCGGCTCCAACCATGTGCTGCGCGGCATCGACCTGCACGTGGAGCGGGGTACGACGGCGTCGGTCATCGGCCCCTCCGGGTCCGGCAAGTCGACGCTCCTGCGGGTGCTGAACCGCCTGATCGAACCGGACAAGGGCGACATCCTGCTCGACGGCCGGTCGGTACTGAAGGACAACCCGGACGAGCTGCGCCGCCGCATCGGCATGGTGTTCCAGCAGTTCAACCTCTTCCCGCACAAGACCGTGGTGGACAACGTCTCCCTCGCGCTGCGCAAGCTCCGGAAGATGTCCGCCGACGAGGCCCGGGAGAAGGCCCTCGCGCAGCTGGACCTGGTGGGCCTCAAGCACAAGGCCGACGTCCGTCCGGGCAACCTCTCCGGCGGCCAGCAGCAGCGGGTGGCCATCGCCCGGGCGCTCGCCATGGACCCCGAGGTCATGTTCTTCGACGAGGCGACCTCCGCACTGGACCCGGAGCTCGTGAAGGGCGTCCTCGCCCTCATGGCGGACCTCGCCACGGCGGGCATGACGATGGTCGTCGTCACCCACGAGATGGGCTTCTCGCGCAACGTCTCGGACACCGTGACGTTCATGGACGGCGGTGTCGTCGTCGAGTCCGGTCCGCCGGCCGCGGTCTTCGACAACCCGCAGACGCCGCGCCTGAAGTCGTTCCTCTCGGACGTGCTGTAGGCGCCACCGCAGGACCAGCAGGACACGACGGCGGTCGTCCCGGTCAGGACAGGAGGAAGTTCCAGGTCCCGGCCAGGACGGCCGCCGTCACTGCACCTGCGGCGATCAGGAGGCCGACGGCGGCGACAGCGGCGTCGAGCGGAGCCAGCTTGCTCTCGCGCGCCCACGTGCGCGTTCCTCCGCCGAATCCGCGGGCCTCCATCGCCGTCGCCAGCCGGGTGGCCCGCCGGATGGCCTGCACGATCAGCCCGAAGGACTGCCCCAGCAGATTGCGGGTCCGCGCGACGATCGAACCGTCCGAGCCGATGCCCCGGGCGTGCCGGGCCAGCCCGAGAGCCTCCCACTCCTCGACCAGGAGGCCGACCAGTCGCAGCGACGCCAGCGCCCCCAGGACGAACCGGTGCGGCAGGTGCAGCTTCTGTGCGAGCGCGTCGGCGAGGTCCGTGGGGTCCGTGGTGAGCAGGAGGAAGATGCCCGGGAGCGCGAGCGCCAGTCCCCTCAACCCGACCGCGATGCCGGACGCCACCGACCCCTCGGTGAAGAGGAGCGGCCCGACGTCGAGCAGCACGCGCCCCGTCTTCTCCGCCAGCAGAGCGGTCCCGTAGCCGCCGATCGCCGCGGCGACCAGCAGCGGCCAGATCCGCCGCGCCAGCCCCAGCGCGCTGATGCCCAGCAGGGGCAGGAGGACGAGTTCGCAGGCGAGGACCACCGCGGCACTCACCCAGTCGATGCTCGCCATCAGCGCGAGCGTGATGACGACGGCGGCGAAGAGCTTGGACACGGGATTGGCCCGCAGCAGGGTCTTCCCGGTCAGCACCGGGGTCGGGTGGTCCGTGCTCATCGGGTCACCAGCCGTCCCGCTCCGCCCGAGATGTGCAGGGTGGCGCCGCCCAGTGCTGCGATGAAATCGGCGTCGTGCGTGACGGAGAGGACGGAGACGCCTCCGTCGATCAGCTCGCGCAGCAGGGTGACGAGTTCGGCCCACGTTCCCGCGTCCTGGCCGAACGTCGGCTCGTCGAGGATGAGGATGCGCGGGGCGGTCGCGAGCATCGTCGCGACGGACAGGCGCCGCTTCTCCCCGCCGGACAGCGTGAAGGGATTGGCCTTCAGCAGAGAGGTGAGGCGGAGTCGCTCGGCCACCTCCGCCACGCGGTGCAAATCCGGGGCTCCGCTCACCCGCCGCGGCCCGAACTCCAGTTCGTCGGCGACGGTCGCCGTGAGGAACTGGTGCTCGGGCTCCTGGAAGACCGTCCCGATGCGCTGGACCAGCTCGGACGAGCGCCAGCGGAACGGGTCACCCGCGGCGGTCCCGGCCAGGGCCGCCGATGCCTCCAGCCGTCCCGCCCGCGGGCGGAGCAGGGCGCCGAGTGTCAGGGCGGCGGTCGACTTCCCGGCCCCGTTCGGGCCGGTGATGCTCAGCGCCCCGGCCGCGCGCACCTCGACGGCGAGGTCCTCGACGGCGGCCGGTCCCCGCTTGGTGCGGGCGACGGTGAGACCGGAGGCCGACAGCAGGGCCTCCCCGCCACCGGCGGGGAGCAGTCCGCCCACCACCGGCTGCCATCCCGGGACCCAGACTCCTGCAGCGGCAAGCCGGTCCCGGGTCGGGCCCCCGGCGAGCACGGTCGCGGGCGGCCCGTCGGCCAGGACCCCTCCGCCCGCATCGAGCACGACCACGCGGTCGACGACGTCGGCCCATACCGCCACGCGGTGCTCCACGACGACGAGGGTGGCTCCGGTGCGCTCGAGGACGCGGACGACGGCGTCGCGCACCTCGAGGACTCCCTCGGGATCGAGGTTCGCGGTGGGCTCGTCGAGCAGGAGCAGCCCCGGCTCCATCGCGAGGACGGACGCGAGCGCGAGTCGCTGCTTCTGGCCGCCGGAGAGCGCCGCCGTGGGGTGGCCGAGCGGGAGGTCGAGCCCGACGTCGTCGAGCGCCCTGCCCACGCGCCGCCAGATCTCCTCGCGCGGCACCGACAGGTTCTCGGCCGCGAAGGCCACCTCGTCGCCCACGCGGGCGAGGACCACCTGCGTCTCGGGGTCCTGCAGGACGAGCCCGGCGCGCCCCCGGGCGCCGGCCGGCTGCGCGCCGTCGAGCAGGAGTTCACCCTCCTGCTCGCCCTCGTCGCCGGTCCCGAGCAGGCCGGCCAGACCGGCGAGCACGGTCGACTTGCCCGCGCCCGAGGCGCCGAGGAGCAGGACGCGCTCCCCCGGCGGGATGTCGAGATCGAGCCGGCGTGCGGCGAAGGCCTTCCGGCCGGCGTGACGCCAGCCCCATTCCCGGGCGCGGACGTGCACGGGGCCCGGGAAGGGTGCCTGCGCTGGTGTCACACGTCCGCCGTGCGGCCCGCGGCGAACGAGGACAGGACGCCCGTCCGGGCGAGGCCCCGCATGGCGAGCCAGGACAGCAGCCCGGCGATCACGATGCCGGAGATGGCTGCGAACACCGTGTACAGGAGCTTGAATTCGAACGTCCACAGCGCGTTGTAGAGGATGTTCTCGCTGATCGCGAGCGCGAGGCCTGCACCGAGACCGGCGAGCAGCGCTACCGGGAGGTTCCACTTCCGGTAGAGGAAGAGCAGGAAGACGAGCTCCGCGCCGATCCCCTGGATGACTCCGGAGAGCAGCACGGTGAGCCCGAAGTGGGAACCGAGCAGGGCTTCGACGGCCGCGGCGAGGACCTCGCAGTAGATCGCCGCGCCGGGTTTCCGGATGATGAGCCCGCCGAGGACGGCGGCGATGAGCCAGCCGCCGGAGTACAGGCCGGCCAGGGGCGGGAAGCCCGCCGTGAGCACGCTGATGCCCGAGTACCCCGCGGACCATGCGAAGAACAGGACGCCGACGGCGACCGCGATGACCGAGGCCACCACGATGTCGACGACGCGCCACTGGCGGGTGCGGGGAGAGGTGCCGTTGAGGGCGGTTGATGATGCCATGGTGATTCCTCCTGAGGTACAGGAGGGGAGGGTGCCGGGGACCGCCGGGGCAGTTTCCGTGCACTCTGAGAACTCGACTCCCTTCGCCGGTACTAGCCGGATCAGGTTCGAGGGTCTGCGGCGGTCCGCACTCTCAGCGCCCGTTCCCGCAGCATGCTGCCGGTCGGCGCTCCCCTGTCGTATGTTGGTTGAGCGCTACCGATCCTACACCGCAGGGGGAGCCCCGGCAGATGAGCTCCTCGTGCAGGGCCGGCCCCGTGCGTGCAGCTGTGCCGGGGGCCGCCCGCCGCGGCTAGGCTAGGCGGAGGACTACCGGACCAGAAGGAGAGACATGAACGTACTGTTCAAGCTGCTCGGCGCGGGCATGAGCGTCGGCGCCGGCTTCGTGGGGACCAAGCTCGTCGACTTCCTGTGGGAGAAGATCACGGGTGAAGCGCCACCGAAGAGCAAGGACGGGCTGGAGAACACCCTGCGCTCCGCCCTGGTGTTCGCGATCGTCTCGGGTGTGGTGAGCACCACCATCCAGGTGCTCACCAACCGTTCCACGCAGAAGGCGATCGACCGGTTCGCGAAGACCCGCGACCTCACCTGAGCGGTTCCACGCAGGAAGTTTCATCCAGTGACGAGGGGCACTTTTCGGGGTGCCCCTCGTTGTGTCCCCCGGCAGTACCGCTAGGCCGCCCGGCCTGTTTCCTGCTCCTGCCGGACGGCCTGCAGGATGCGGTGCAGGTTCATGCCGATCGCGGCCGCGGCACCGAAGGGGACGTCCTTCGACGAGGACTCGTACGCAGCGACCTCGAGCGCTTTCAGGCTCCGCTCGGCCACCCGCAGCGTCCCGGCGTCGTCCTCCTCCACCGTCCACAGGTCCAGGACGTCGCCGACGGCGG
Organism: Arthrobacter rhamnosi; assembly: GCF_054510975.1. NCBI lineage: Bacteria > Bacillati > Actinomycetota > Actinomycetes > Micrococcales > Micrococcaceae > Arthrobacter > Arthrobacter rhamnosi. The sequence continues at coordinate 744,736 of NZ_JBTNDN010000001.1, forward strand.
TGAAGGCCTGCTGGAGGGGCGGCCGGACCGCGGCGGGCAGGGGCTGCTCGCGGGATGTTCCATGGAGCGCGTCCTGCAGCATGTTGGTGATGTTCAGCGTGTGGGTCGCGACGGCTTCGAGGACCTCGACGTGCCGGTGGTCGCGGTCCGCGTCATGCGGGTGGAAGCGCCGCCGGACGTTGCCCTTCCTGCTCTCGTCCGCGTACTGCAGGGCCTCGCGGGCATTGCGTACCGTGGCGGTCAGGTCGTCCCGCCGCTGGGGCCAGCGCGGATCATCCGCCTCCCAGTCCTCCTCGAGCGCCTCGCCCATCTCCTGGAGCTGGCGGGACGCCGTCCTACGGAGCCGGCTCACCTGTCCCACGGCATCGTCCAGGTTCAGCGGCGGCAGGATCAGCGCGCTGACGGCAAGGCCCACGCCCACGCCCACGACGGTCTGGACGAAGTAGCCCAGCGAGTACCCGAGGTCATCGTTACCGATGACCAGGACGAACAGCCCGGCGGACACGATCCCGGAACCGCCGCCCGCCGTCCTCCGCAGGGCGCCCGCGAGGAGCACTCCCACGCCGACGACGAAGGCGATCGTCAGCCAGTCCGGGTCTCCCGCCCATCCGGCGATGTGGGCCAGGATGATCCCGATCGTGAGGCCGGCGACCGTCTGCAGTCCCGACCTGAGCGTTCCCGCGACGGTCGGGTACAGCGCGAGCAGGGCGCCCAGCGGGGCGTAGTACGGATACCGGGAGGCCTCCCCGGGATGGCGAGCGCGAAGGTCCAGGCGAGCGCGGCCGCGAGGGCAGCCTTGCCCGCGAAAAGGAGGTGGGGATGGACCACTGCGGCGCGCAGCCGCTCCTTCAGGTCGTCGTCGACGCGGGCGGCGAGGATGCGGCCGGAGGGAGTCCTGTTCTTGGCCATCCCTGCAGTATGGCATCCGCACCCGGGCCCATCGGTGTCCCCGCCGCTCCGCACTCCGGGAGGACGACGAAGGACCGCCCCCCAAGCGATTTCCAGGGGACGGTCCTTCGGTGCTTCCGCGCGGTCTTCCGGAGCAGTCTTCCGGAGCGGTCTTCCGGAGCGGTCTTCCGGAGCAGTGGTGCGGGACCTAGCGGCCCGCGCGTGCCGCCTGCTCGGCCTGCACCGTGGCCTTGTGCTCCTCGATGCGGGCCTGCTGCAGCGGCGTCTTCCGGTTGGCGTACCAGGCCGCTCCGAGCAGGAGGAACCACACCGGCGTCACGACGAGCGCCAGCCGGGTGTCCTCGGCCTGCGCGAGGGCTACGAGCATGAACACGAAGAAGGCAAGGACCACGTAGGGCATGAACGCGGAGCCGGGCATCTTGAACGCGGACCGCTCATGCAGCTCGGGACGGCGGCGGCGGAACGCCAGGTAGCTGATGAGGATCATGGACCAGACGAACATCGTCAGGACCGAGGCCACCGAGGTGACGATCGTGAAGGCTCCGATCACGGAGTCACCCGAGTAGAGCAGGATCAGACCGGCGAGCAGGAAGATGCAGGAGAACAGGAGAGCGTTCTGCGGCACCTGGCGGCGGCTGAGCGTGCCGAAGGCCTTCGGGGCGTTGCCGTCCTGCGCCAGTCCGAACACCATGCGCGACGTGGAGTAGATGCCGGAGTTCGCGCTCGAGGCGGCGGAGGTCAGCACCACCAAGTTGACGACGACGGCAGCGATACCGAGGCCGGCCAGGGTGAACATGCCGATGAAGGGGCTGTTCGCGGGATCGATGGTCCGCCAGGGGTTGACCGCCATGATGACGGTGAGCGCTCCGACGTAGAAGAGCAGCACACGGATGGGGATGGAGTTCACGGCGCGGGGAAGCGTCGTCTCGGGGTCCTTCGTCTCGGCGGCGGCGGTGCCGACCAGTTCGATGCCGGCGAAGGCGAAAATGGCGATCTGGAAGCCGAGGATGAAGCCGAACAGCCCGTGCGGGAACATGCCGCCGTCGTTCCAGATGTTGGCGAGGTTCGCGACTTGCCCTGCGGGAGAGGTGAAATGCGTGGCGATCATGACGATGCCGGTGGCGATCAGGGCCAGGATGGCCACGACCTTGATGATGGCGAACCAGAACTCGGCCTCGCCGAACGCCTTCACCGTGGGCAGGTTCAGGAGCAGCAGCACCACGGGGGTGGCCAGCGCCGGGATCCACAGCGGGGTCCCGGGGGCGAGGATGTCCACGTAGCCGGAGATGGCGACGATGTCGGCGACGCCCGTCACGACCCAGAAGAACCAGTAGGACCACCCGGTGAAGAACCCGGCCCAGGGTCCGAGCAGGTCGCCCGCGAAGTCGCTGAAGGACTTGTACTCGAGGTTGGACAGGAGGATCTCCCCCATGGCGCGCATGACGAAGAAGAGCATGAAGCCGATGATCATGTAGACGAAGATCACGGAGGGACCGGCAAGCGAGATGGTCTTGCCCGAGCCCATGAAGAGGCCGGTGCCGATGGCACCACCGATGGCGAGCAGCTGGATGTGGCGGTTGCTCAGCGCCCGGGTCAGGTGGGGCGAGGAGCTGGAACGGCCGGTGGCGCGGGTCGAGGCCGGCGCCGAGAGTACGGGATCAGACATGGAGGAGGTGTTCCTTCCGCAGCCGCGGGGCAGGAAGGCAGCGGCGGTTGCGTGGGTAAAGACGGATATGACAGACATAAAACCCTGAACCGTAGGGAACTGAGAGTCAAATCACAGCCTCACCGGGCGGCCGTCGACTGCGTGGGCGGCAGACCTTCTCCTGCCTCTCCGACGGGGCCATACTGGCCGCATGACTATCCTCGGCACCCGCCAGATCCTCGACGCCGGCCTGGGCGACTGGCGGAAGCTGGCCCAGGCGCTCCACGCCCGTTTCCTGACCGGGAACTTCGCCACCGGCCTCGCCCTCGTCGCGGCCATCGGCGAGCTTGCCGAGGAGATGGACCACCACCCTGACGTCGTGCTGACCTACCGGCACGTCGACGTGAAGCTCCTCAGCCATGATGCGTCCGGCATCACGGAGCGTGACGTCCGGCTGGCCAGGGCGGTCAGCGAACTCGCCTCGGCGCATGGCATCGCCGCCGACCCCGCGGCTCCCGCCGTCGTCGAGCTCGCCCTCGACACCGCCGACCCGGCCGCGATCGGCCCGTTCTGGGCGGCGCTGCTGACCGGGGAGGCCGGCGCGGTGGACGGCGACGACGTCGTCGACCCCTCCGGGCGCGTTCCGCTCCTGTGGTTCCAGCACACCGACGCGCACGAGACGCCGCGGCAGCGGTTCCACCTCGACCTTTGGGTGCCGCACGACGCGGCGGACGCCCGCATCGCGGCGGCGGTCGCCGCCGGAGGCACCGTGGTGGACGCCACCCGGGCGCCGTCCTTCACCGTGCTGGCCGACGCCGAGGGCAACCGGGCCTGCGTCTGCACGACCCTGGACCGCTGACCAGGACACCGGCGAGGAGGCCCGCGATGGAGCAGGACGAACGGCACGACCCCGGGAGCGTCGACGTCCTGGTGGTGGGAGCCGGCCCCACCGGCCTGATGCTGGCGAACTGGCTGGTGAGACTGGGCGTGCGCGTGGTGCTGATCGACGGCAAGGACGGCCCGACGGTGGAGTCCCGTGCCCTGGGCGTGCACTCGCGGTCCATGGAGATCTACGACCAGCTCGGCGTCGTGGACCGGGTGCTGGCCGAGGCCGTGCACGCCGAGTCCGTGCGGCCGGGGTTCGGGCGCAGGGCCTTCGCGCCGGTCCCGCTGGGCGGCCTCGGCAGGGGGCTCTCCCCCTATCCCGGCATGCACATGCTGGAGCAGAGCGCCAACGAGCGGCTCCTCGTCGACAACCTGCAGGCACTCGGCGGGTCCGTCCGCTGGGGGCACCGGCTGCGGTCCCTGGACCAGGTGGACGGCGGCGTCGGAGCCGTCGTCGAGGGGCCCATGGGCACGGCAACCGTGTCCGCGCGGTTCGCGGTCGGCTGCGACGGGGCGTCCTCACTCGTCCGTACCCTGTCCGGGATCGCGTTCGAGGGCACCACCAGCCGGCAGACCTTCTACCTGGTCGATGCGGTGGGAGTGAGCGGGCTTCCTCCCGCCACCGTCAACATCCGCCAGGAGGCGACCGAGTTCCTCCTGGCCTTCCCCATGCGGCCCGACGAGGAGGGCAGGAACGGCCAGCGGCTCATCGGCACCGCCGGCGACGACGACGCCCCGTCCGTCACCGAGGACTTCGCGCGGCGCCGGATGGCCGAGGCGTTCGGCGTGACCTACGAGGACTACCGCTGGTTCTCCACCTACCGCATCCACCACCGGATCGCCGCGCAGTTCCGCACGGGTTCCGTGTTCCTGGCTGGGGATGCCGCCCACGTCCATTCCCCGGTCGGCGCGCAGGGCATGAACACGGGGCTGCAGGACGCCCACAACCTCGCGTTCAAGCTCGCCGACGTCGTCGCGGGGCGTGCACCCGAGACGTTCCTCGGCCGGTACGAGGCGGAACGCCGGCCCGTGGCGGTGCGCCTGCTCACGACGACGGACCTGGTGTTCCGCGGCCTGACGTCCTCCTCGAAGGTCGTCATGGCCGTGCGCAGGTACGTGCCCCGGGTCGTACTGCCGGTCGCCGTCGCCCTGTTCCCCCGCCTGCCGGTCGGCCGGCGGCTCGCGGGTTACCTCGGCCAGATCCGCATCCACTACTGGATGGACGGGAGCACCGTGCGCCGACGCCGGGACGCCGTCGTCGGGAGGCGGCTGCAGTGGACCGGCGAGAACTTCGACGTGCTGCGCTCTGCGACCTGGCAGCTGCACCTGTATGCAGCGGACGAGGCAGGGATCCGGCACGCGGAAGCCGCGGCGCGGGAGTTCGGGCTCCCCCTCCACCGCTTTCCGACCACCGGATCGACACCCCTCCGGCCCGGCATCCTGTACCTCGTGCGGCCGGACGGGTTCGTCGCTGCCGCCTCGCGCCCGGAGGACGCCGCCCGGGCCCTGCACGCGGCCGGCGGATACCAGCCCGCGCCGAGCCGAGCTGACCGGCGGTCCTCCGGCTGACCTGCTGCGTGCCGCGCTCCGAGGGCATTGCCTGATCGTGCAGATCCTATAGAATGTAGGAAAACGACCAGGAGGAATCGCAATGACGCGACTGTTCAATGAGCCCGGAGACTTCGTCGACGAGATGATCAGCGGCTTCGCGGCCGCGGCATCGCGCTGGGTCCAGCAGATCCCGGGCGGCGTCGTCCGCGCCGGCCGCCCTGCAGCACCGACGGTCTCCCTCGTCATCGGGGGCGGCAGCGGACACTACCCGGCCTTCGGCGGCCTCGTGGGGCCAGGCCTGGCCCACGGAGCCGTGATGGGCAACCTCTTCGCATCGCCGTCGGCACACCAGGTCCGCACGGTCGCCCGGACCGCCGACCAGGGCCGGGGCGTCCTCCTGAGTTACGGGAACTACGCGGGTGACGTCCTGCACTTCGACGAGGCGCAGGCCGAGCTGCGCGAAGCCGGACTGGACGTCCGCACCGTGACCGTGACGGACGACATCTTCAGCGCCCCCAGGGGCGAGGAGCACAAACGGCGCGGCATCGCGGGGGACCTCACCGTGTTCAAGGTCGCCGGCGCAGCGTGCGAGGAGGGCTACGACCTCGACGGGGTCGAGCGCGTCGCCCGCCGCGCGAACGATCGGACCCGCTCCCTCGGGGTCGCCTTCGGCGGCTGCACGCTCCCCGGCGCCGACGCGCCCCTCTTCGAGGTCCCCGAAGGCCGCATGGCCGTGGGACTGGGCATCCACGGCGAGCCCGGCATCGACGAGGTGGACATCCCCACGGCGGCGGGCCTCGCCGAACTGTTCGTCAGCCGCCTCCTCGAGGAGGTCCCGGACGGGGTCGCCCTCGAGGGCGCGCGGGTCGTGCCCCTGCTGAACGGCCTCGGCAGCGTGAAGTACGAGGAACTCTTCGTCGTCTACCGCACCGTCCACCAGCTGCTCGGCGAACGCGGCATCAGTATCGTCGACCCGGAGGTCGGCGAACTGTGCACCAGCTTCGACATGGCCGGCTGCTCCCTCACCCTCCTGTGGCTCGACGACGAGCTCGAACGCCTCTGGACGGCGCCGGCGGACACGCCCGGCTTCCGCCGCGGACAGGTCGGCGAGCAGCAGCGTTTCGACGCGGAGGTCAAGGACGACGCCGAGGAGACGGTCGGCAGCTCATCCGCCGAATCCCGCGCCTGCGCCGCTACCGTCGCCACGGCCCTCGAGGCCGTCGCGCGCATCGTGGACGAGCACGCCGACGAACTCGGCAGGCTGGACCAGGTGGCAGGCGACGGCGACCATGGCATCGGGATGCAGCGCGGCGCCCACGCCGCCCGGGACGCGGCGCGCGCCGCCGTCGGGCAGGGCGCCGGCGCCGAGACGGCACTGCGGCACGCGGCCAACGCGTGGAGCGACCGTGCCGGCGGCACCTCGGGGGCCATCTGGGCGACCATCCTCAAGGCCCTCGGATCGGTGGTCGGCGACGAGGTACGGCCCACCGCGGAGGACCTCGCACGAGGAGTGTCGGCCGCCAGTGACGCCGTCATGGCCTTCGGGAAGGCGAAGGTCGGCGACAAGACCATGATCGACGCGATCGTGCCTTTCTCCGACGAACTGTCGGCGCGGATCGGCGACGGGCAGGGGCTCGCCGAGGCGTGGTCGGGAGCCGCGTCCGCGGCCACGGCCGCGGCGGAGGCCACGGCGGCGATGAAGGCGACCCTCGGCCGTGCTCGGGCCCACGGGGACAAATCCGTCGGCACACCCGACCCCGGCGCGGTGTCCTTCGCCCTCATCTGCACCACCGTCGCCGACGTCATCAGTAGCGCAGCGGGCACCAGCCCGCAGGATTCCTAGGAGAGAACATGGCACTCAGGCTCATCATCGGCTGTGACGATGCGGGATACCAGTACAAGGAGATCCTGAAGAAGGACCTCGAACAGAACGACCTCGTCGAGTCGGTGGTCGACGTCGGCGTGGGACCGGACGGCCACACGCCCTACCCCACGGTCGCCATCGAGGCCGCCGAGCGGGTCGCCAGGGGCGAGGCCGATCGGGCGCTGCTCATCTGCGGTACCGGGATCGGTGTCGCCATCGCCGCGAACAAGGTGCAGGGCATCCGGGCCGCCACGGCCCACGACTCCTTCTCGGTGGAACGGTCGGTCCTGTCCAACGACTGCCAGGTGCTCTGCATGGGCCAGCGCGTCGTCGGCATCGAACTCGCCCGCCGGCTCGTGCGGGAGTGGCTGACCTACACCTTCGACACCTCGAGCGCGTCGAAGGCCAAGGTGGACGACATCCTCGCCTACGAGGGCGTGTAGGGACCCATGCCGAGGTTCACCATCGGTTCCAGCCTGAAGATGTATTTCGGCCACCGGAGCCAGGTCGAGTGGACCCGCCGGGTGGCGGAGATCGCCTCCGCCCACCCGGCGGTACGGGACGGGGTGGTGGAGCCCTTCGTCATCCCGACCTTCCCGTCCATCCCCGCCGTCCTGGATCTGGCTGCTCCCGCGGGGCTGCTCGTGGGAGCGCAGGACGTCCACTGGGAGGACGCCGGCGCCTTCACCGGGGAGGTCTCGGCGGCGGAGCTGGCGGAGCTGGGCGTGGGGCTCGTGGAGATCGGCCATGCGGAGCGCAGGGCGATGTTCGGTGAGACGGATTCCTCCGCCGCCCGGAAGGTCCATGCGAGCCTCCGTCACGGACTGGTGCCTGTGCTCTGCATCGGCGAGGAGGAACGGGGCGAGCACGCGTCGGCGGTTCAGGCGTGCCTGCGCCAGCTCGAGGCGTGCCTCGCCGTCGCCCGCCACGAAGGGACCGGCGGGACGATCATCGTGGCCTACGAGCCGGTCTGGGCGATCGGGCAGCCGGAACCCGCACCCGACGCCCACATCCGCGCCGTCACCCGCGCCCTCCGCGCACACCTCTCCGGGGACGCGTTGCTGCAGCATCCACGGGTAATCTACGGAGGGAGTGCCGGCCCGGGCCTGCTGACGCGCATCGCTCCGGATGTGGACGGCATGTTCCTCGGCCGCTTCGCACACGACCCGGCTGCGTTCGGGGCCATTCTGGACGAGGCGTGGAGAATTGGGGTTGGCGATGACAGCAGGGCTTTCTGACCGTTCCGTTCCGGACATCGACCGCCGCGGGCTGCGGGACCGGGTGTACGACCGGATCCTCGACATCCTCCTCTCGAGCGAGATGGAACCGGGGGCGAGGCTCTCGATCGACACGCTGGCGAAACAGCTCAAGGTCTCCCCGACGCCCATCCGCGAGGCCATGGTCCAGCTCGAACGCACGGGCCTGGTGACCCGCGAGGCCCTGAAGGGCTACCGCGTCGCTCCTCCCCTCGGAGCCGAGCAGCTCGATGAACTGTTCGAGGCCCGCATCATGCTCGAGGTCGAGGCCGCACGACTCGCGGCCCCCCGGGCCGCATCCTTCCTGCCCGCCCTGCAGCGGGCCCACGAACACCATCACCTGATGGGTGAACGGGTCACCGAGGCGATGCGGGGCGGCGACGTCCCCATCCGCACCATCCACGACTACTTCGACGCCGACAACGCCTTCCACCTGGTGATCCTCGACGCCGCCCGCAACCGGTACGTGCAGGACATGTATGCCAATCTCGGGGCCCTGACGCACCGGATGCGCCAGGCCGTCATCCGGGGGACGAGTGACGTCTCCGAGGCGGCCACCGAGCACGCCGCCATCCTGGCGGCTTTCGCCAGCGGGGACCTCTCATCGCCCGTCGCGGCCCTGCGGGCCCACATCGAGGGCGTGCGCGCCCGCTCCCTGGACGATTCTCCCGGCGCCTGACCGGCAACCTCGGAAACAGCCCGGAGAGGTCTTGCAGAGACGGATCGGTCCGTCTATATTTCCTATAGGATCTTTTCTTCCTCCCCATCCCGATTGCAATGGAGCAACGACATGCCTTCGCAGCCCGCGTTCACTGCCCAGAACTGGCCGATCGCCACGTGCCTGCACGGCATCCCCACGGTGAGCAAGGAGGGCGTCGCCCTCCACGACGCCGCCCCCGAGGCGTGGGACGACATGTTCAGCCAGGTGGAACAGGTCGGCTTCTCGCTCGCCGAACTGGCCGACAGCCACGTCCGCCCGGCCGACCTCGAGCCGTCCCGGCGTGACGAGTTCCTGTCCATCGCAGCCTCGCACGGCGTGCGGATCCCGTCGGTCCACCTGCAGCGGCAGAGCGTCATCATGCCGGGCCACGAGGAACGCAACCTCGCCTACGCGCACCGCACGATCGACGCGGCAGCCGAATGGGGCATGGAGGTGTTCTCGACCGGACTCCACCAGCCCTTCAGCGAGGCGCAGCGCCGCGCCCTCTGGTTCTGGACCGCGCAGGGACCCAAGGACCCGGACGATCCGGAGGTCTGGCAGGCGGCGGTCACGCGCCTGCGGGAGCTCGGCCGGCACGCCGCCGACGTCGGCTTGAAGATGTCGCTGGAGCTGTACGAGGACACGTACCTCGGCACTGCGGACAGCGCCGTGCGGCTCGTGGAGGAGATCGGCCTCGACAACGTCGGCATCAACCCCGACGTCGCCAACCTCATCCGCCTGCACCGCCCGGTCGAGGACTGGCGTGAGCTCCACGCGAAGCTCCTCCCCTACGCCAACTACTGGCACGTCAAGAACTACACACGCGACGAGGCCGCCGACGGCTCGTGGGCCACGAGCGTCCCCAGCTCGATGGAGGCCGGCCTGATCAACTATCGCCAGGTGATCCGCGACGCCATCGAGCTCGGGTTCGACGGCATCTTCCTGTGCGAGCACTACGGCGGGGACAGCCTCGGGAACTGCAGCACCAACCAGACCTACATCCGCTCACTCCTGCCTGGGAAGAAGGACGCATGACACCGAAGAGAATCGCAGTCGTCGGATCGGGGTACATGGGCGGCGGGATCGCCCAGGTCCTCGCGCTTGCCGGCCACACCGTCCGGATCGCGGACGTGAGCGCCGAGATCGCGTCGTCGAACCTCGCACGGCTGCTGACCGAGGCGGACCAGTTCGCCGCCGACGGCCTGTTCCCCGCGGATGCGCGCCAGCGCATCGAGGCGAACGTCACCGCCGCCGACTCCATCGAGGACGCCGTGTCCGACGCGGAGTTCATCGAGGAGGCGGTGCCGGAACGGATCGAGATCAAGCACGAGACGCTGCGGCGGATCTCGGCGGCCGCCCGTCCGGACGCGATCATCGGCTCGAACACCTCCACCATCCTGATCGCCAGCCTCGCGGAGGCCGTGGAGCATCCGGAGCGGTTCCTCGGCGTCCACTTCTCCAATCCCGCCCCCTTCATCCCCGGCGTCGAGCTCATCCCGCACCCGGGAACCGATGACGGCATCATCCCGGTGGTCGAGGAGATCGTCGCCTCAACCGGCAAGGAGACGGCGCGTGTGAAGGACGCCACCGGCTTCGTGTTGAACCGGCTCCAGTACGCCCTGTTCCACGAGGCGACCCAGATCGTCGAGGAGGGCATCGCGACCGCGGACGACGTCGACACGATCGTCCGCACGACCTTCGGCTTCCGCCTTCCCGTCTTCGGTCCGTTCGCCATCGCGGACATGGCCGGACTGGATGTCTACGCGTTCTGCTACGCGTCCCTGCAGACCCGCTGGCCCGAGCGTTTCGCAACCCCCGATTCGCTGAAGCAACTCGTGGACGCCGGGAACTTCGGCACCAAGACTGGTTCCGGCTACCTCGACGTCCCGGCGGACCGCACCGCCGAGCTGATCGCCTACCGCAACAAGGCCTACGTGGCCATCAAGAAACTCATGGACGAACTCGGTCCTGCCCCCATCCACTGATCGCAAGGAGGCCCTATCGTGGCACCAGCATTTCCCGACTCCCGGTCGGTCGTCCTGACCGGGGCGGCCTCGCCGCGCGGCATCGGCCGCGCCTCGGCCCACTACCTGGCAGGACTCGGTTGGAACATCGGCATCATCGACCTCGATGACGCCGCGGCGAAGGCCGTCGCCCGCGAGATCGCGGAGGAGCACGGCGTCACGGCGGCCGGGGCCGGGGCCAATGTCGCCAACGAGTCCGAGGTCCGGGCGGCCTTCGACACCCTGGAGGCCGAACTCCCGCAGATCGTCGCACTGGTGAACCTCGCCGGGGTCTCCAGTCCCGTGCCCTACCTCGAGGTCACCGCCGAGGAGTGGGACCGCGTCATGAGCATCAACATGAACGGTGTCCACTACGCCACCCGTCGGGCCGTCGAGTCCATGGTCGAGTACGGCGTCGGGCGGGTGGTCAACCTGTCCTCGGTCTCCGCGCAGCGCGGCGGAGGGACGTTCTCCAAGACCGTCTACTCCGCGGCGAAGGCCGGGGTCATCGGCTTCACCCGCTCCGTGGCACGTGAACTGGGCGGGGCGGGCATCACCGTCAATGCCATCTCCCCCGGTCCCATCGACACGGACATCATGGGCGGAACGCTCACGGAGGAACGGAAAGCCGCCATGGCGGCCGACGGTGTCCTCCCGAGGATCGGCACCCCCCGTGACATCGCAGCAGCCATCGCCTACCTCATCAGCGAGGACTCCGGATTCGTGACGGGCCAGACCCTGAACGTCGACGGCGGCCTCTACATGCACTGACATGCGCGACTGGTCGAAATCCCGCATCCTGTTCCTCGCCCTCGGCGTCGTCCTCGTCGTCATCGGGGCGTGGCTCATCTTCCCGGCACTCGTCGGGTGAGTCGCACCATCCACCACCAACTGCACTAAAGGAGAGGCCCATGTCCGCTACGGACGCGGTCAAAGACGACCTGGACAGCCCCGCGCTTGCCTCCGCCGTCAAGAAAGCTGCACGGCACCTGATGCCGATGCTCATCATCCTGTACTTCGTCGCGTTCCTCGACCGTACGAATGTCGGATACGCCCAAGATGCCCTCCAGGTCGACCGCGGCGTCTCCGCCGGGGCCTTCGCCCTCGGCGCGGGCATCTTCTTCATCGGGTACGCGATCTTCGAGATCCCGTCCAACCTGCTGCTGAAGAAGTTCGGCGCACGCTGGTGGCTCGCCCGCATCGCCGTCACCTGGGGCCTCGTGGCCGCGGCCTTCGCCTTCACGACCGGCGACACCATGTTCATCGTCCTGCGCTTCCTCCTCGGCGTCACGGAGGCCGGGCTGTTCCCGGGCGTGATCATGTTCCTCTCGGAATGGTTCCCCAACAAGGTCCGCGTCCAGATGTTCGCCCTGTTCTACCTCGCACAGCCCTTCTCCCAGATGCTCGGCAATCCGCTCTCCGGCGCCCTGATCTCCTTCGGCGACACGTACACGCCGTGGCACGGATGGCAGGTCATGTTCTTCACGGAGGGCATGCTGGCGGTCGTCGCCGGTATCGCCGCGATCTTCTTCCTCATCGACAGCCCCCAGAAGGCGAAGTGGCTGGACAACGACGAGAAGCGGGCACTGCTCCGGGTCATGGAGGCGGAGGACGTCGTCCGCAGCACGGATGGCCCGTCGGGCATCCTGCGTGCCATGGGGAACTGGAAGGTCTGGTACTTCACGGTGATCTACTTCTGCCTGCAGGTGGCGGTCTACGGCACCACGTTCTACCTCCCCCAGCAGGTCAAGCGCATCATCAGCCCCGACGCCGAGTTCTGGCAGGTCGGCCTGATCACGGCCATCCCCTGGCTCGTCGGCCTGTTCGTCTGCTACAACGTGGGCAAGCGCGCCAACACCATCCGGCGCCGCCGTACGTGGGGCGCGATGTTCTACACCCTCACCGGCCTGGCGACCATCGGAGCGGCATTCGCCGGCGAGAACGGGATGCCCGTCCTGGCGATCGCGTTCCTCGTGATCTCGGTCTCGAGCTTCCTGGCCTGCGGTCCGATCACGTGGTCCTACCCCACGGCGTTCCTCACCGGCACGGCGGCGGCGGCGGGCATCGGGCTCATCAACTCGCTGGGCAACCTCGGCGGATTCGTGGCCCCGATCATGCGCACCGCGATCGACGAGCGCTACGCGACCGAGACCGGCCTCTACGGCACCATCTCGGTCGGCGTGTTCGCCTTCCTCGCCGCTGTGATGTTCCTCCTGACCCGCAAGATGCGGTCCCGGTCGGACGACCTGCTGGTCGAGGACGAGAAGGTGGCGGCAGTACCCGGCCACTGACGGCAAGCGGTCCATCGGCGGCGGGGGGGGACTTTCTTCCTCACCGCCGTCGGCGGTCCCGCACCGGAATTTCAGGTTCCACCCGACACCACGACGGAGCAGCATGACCACCGAATCCGACCTCCTGTCCGCCTACCCGGCGGAACTGCCGATCTCCGCCCATGAGGTGGCGACGGCAGTCCAGGCCGCCCAGCAGGACGACCCGCGGATCTTCGTGGTCCTCGACGACGACCCGACCGGGACGCAGTCCGTGGCGGACCTCCCGGTCCTGATGCGCTGGGACGTCGAGGACTTCTCCTGGGCCTTCGCCCAGGGCAAGCCGGCGGTCTACGTGCTCACGAACACCCGGAGCCTCGACGCGCCGGAAGCGGCGGCCCGGAACGAGGAGATCGTCCGCAACGCACTGACCGCAGCAGCAGCCGAACCGGCGGGTGTCCACGTCAGCTTCGTCAGCCGGTCCGACTCGACCCTGCGCGGGCACTACCCCCTCGAACCCGACACCATCGCGGCGACCGTCCTCGACGTCGCGGGGGAAGCGACCGACGGCGTCGTCATCGTCCCGGCCTTCCCCGATGCCGGACGCGTCACCATCGGCGGGGTGCACTACGTGCGATCGCCCGACGCCGGCCGGCTCGTCCCGGTGTCGGACACCGAGTTCGCCCAGGACGCCACCTTCGGCTACCGCAACGCCTCGCTCGCGCACTACGTGGAGGAGAAGAGCGCCGGACGGATCCCGGCGGACTCCGTGATCGTCCTGGACCTCGGCATCATCCGTGCAGGCAGCACGGGTGGGGGCGCGGCGGCATCGGCGAAGGCCATCGCGGACGCCATCGAGGGCGCGGCCGATGCCACGCCGATCGTCGCCGACATCGTGACCGAGAACGACCTGCGCGCCCTCGCCCTCGGGCTGGACGAGGCGGAACGGCGCGGCAGGAAGCTGCTGTACCGGGTGGGACCGCCCTTCATGCGGGCCCGGATCGGGCAGGACATCCGGGCCGAACTGACCGGGGACGAGGCCTACGCGGGCCACGAGCCGTCGACTGCCGGCGGGTTGATCGTGGTCGGCTCGCACGTCGGCGTCACGACCCGGCAGCTCCGCATCCTCACCGAGCAGCACCAGCGGGCGCACATCATCGAGATCGACGTCGAGCAACTCCTCGACGAGCGCGCGGCCCGCCACCTCGACGGGATCGTCGACGAGGTCGTGGCACGCCTCGCGGAGGGGGACGTCATCCTGCACACGAGCCGGCTGCTGGTCCGGACCAGCGATGCGGCCGCCAGCCTTCGGATCGCGCGCACCGTCTCCGCCGCCGTCGTCGCGGTCGTGAACCGTTCGCTGAAGATCTTCCCGCCCCGCTTCGTGATCGCCAAGGGAGGCATCACCTCCTCCGACGTGGCCGCGCACGGTCTGCAGATCCGACGGGCGATCGTCCGGGGCCCGATGCTCCCGGGGATCGTGAGCCTGTGGGAGCCGGTGGATGGCCCCGCCAGGGGCATCCCGTACATCGTCTTCGCGGGCAATGTGGGGGACGATTCCTCCCTCGCCCGGGTCACCAGGAAACTCAGCGCGACCTTCTGACGCGCACCCCCCATCTCCCCTACCCCCCCGGCAGCCCCCGCTCTAGCATTGGATGGCGATACCCATGACCGACAGCTACTCCGTCACAGTCCTCGGCCTCGGCGCCATGGGCCTGCCGATGGCCACACGCCTGGCCACCGGCCTCACGGTCCACGGCTTCGACATCGCCGAGCCGAGGCTCGCACTGGCCCGGGAGGCGGGAATCCGCACGTTCTCCTCCGCCCGGGAGGCAGCGACCGGTACCGACGCGCTGCTGCTCGCCGTGCGCAACGGCGAACAGCTCGACGACGTCCTGTTCGGCGAGACGGGAGTGGCTTCCGTCCTGCGGAAAGGGTCCGTCGTCATCCTCACCAGCACCGTGGGGACCGATGCCGTGCCGGCGACCGTGGAGCGACTGGCGGGCTACGGTGTCGCACTGGTCGACGCACCGCTCTCGGGTGGCCCGAAGCGCGCCGGCGAGGGCGACCTCCTGATCGTGGTGGGAGCGGACCCTGCTGCTCTGGAAGCGGCACGTCCCGTGCTCGAGCTCCTGGCCTCCACCCTGACCGTCGTCGGCGACAAGCCCGGGGACGGGCAGGCCCTCAAGACCGTCAACCAGCTGCTGTGCGGCGTGCACATCGCGGCCGCAGCCGAGGCGATGGCCCTCGCGGACGCCCTCGGACTCGATCCGGCCCGGACCCTCGCCGCCCTCGAGGCCGGCGCAGCCGGGTCCTTCATGCTCTCGAATCGGGGGCCGCGGATGCTCGAGGCCTACTCGGACGAGGGGGCAGAGGTTCTCAGCCGCCTCGACATCTTCGTCAAGGACATGGGCATCGTGGGGAAGGCGACCCGAGCCGCCGGGATGGCCGCTCCCGTGGCCGCCGCCGCGGAACAGCTCTACCTGCTGGGCCAGGCGCAGGGACTGGCCGCCGAGGACGACTCCGCGGTCATCCGGGTCATCTCGCCCACCCGGCGCTCCGCCTAGCGCTGCCCGGGGTCTCCCCGAGGGGTCCCCGCTCCCTTGCTGTCGACCGGTCCCGAGCGCGACGGCGCCTAGGCGGCACCCTCGCGCGGAAAGACGCCGTCGAGGTAGGCACCGAGGACACGCGGGCTGAAGGGCTTCGCCATGAAGTGGTCCGACCCGGCCGCGAGGCACTGTTCCTCGGTGAGTTGAGGGGGCCGGGCCGAGATCGTCAGGATGTGCGCGTCCGAATCGGCCCGGAGCCGGCCGCAGAGATCGATGCCGTCCACGTCCGGGAGATTGAGGTCCAGGGTGACGAGTGAGGGATCGACGGCGTCCAGGAGGCGCTGCCCCTCGGCGCCCGTGACGGCCTCGTGCACCTCGAAGTTCCGCGAGGACAGGATGATGACGAGCAACTGACGGATGTCGGCGTCGTCCTCGATGACCACGGCGACCCGCTGCCGCTCATCCGACTCCGAAACCAGCCTCACTCGTCACCGCTCCTCGATTGGAAGCAAGCTTACCGTCCGGGCCCGGACGTGACCACCTGGTGCGGGCGGAATGACGCCGAGGATCGCGGTGCGCAGGAGAAGCTCAGGTCGCGTCGCCGGTCCCCTGCCCGCCGCCGCGTCCGCCACCGTCCGGCTGCGAAGGCCCGTCGCGGTCGTCCGCCGCCCGCACCACGACGTCGTCGAGCTCGTCCAGTGTGAGCAGATCGCGCCGGAGGTGCCGGGTACGGTATCCGGCACGGCCGACCATGTGCGCCGAGACGGGGCTCGTCAGCAGCTGGAACAGCCAGCACAGCACCAGCAGCGGCACGAGCACCCAGTTCCCGGACTCGACCGCGAGCGCCAGAAGGAAGAGCAGGAGCCCGAGGACCTGCGGCTTGGTCGCGGCATGCATGCGCGAGAGCAGGTCGGGGAAGCGCACCAGGCCGATGCCCGCAGCGAGGGACAGGAGCGCTCCTGCGACCAGCAGGACGGAGACGACGACGTCGGCCATGGCGCTACTTCCTGTCCGTCACGAAACGGGCCACGGTCACCGAGCCGACGAACCCGATCAGTGAGATCGCGACGAGCAGGATCAGGTTGTCGAGGTGTCCGTGCACGACCATGTTCAGCACCAGCGCCGCACCGATGATGGCGAGGACGACATCGAGCGCCAGGACGCGGTCGAGGATCGACGGGCCCCGCACGGCCCGGTACAACGCGAGGGCAGCCCCGACGGCAAGTATTCCTCCGACCACATATTCCACCACCGTCATCTCCGCGCCTCCTCGGTCCGGAGTGCCGCCAGGTCGGTGCTGCTTCCCATGATCCGGATCAGCCAGGCTTCCGTCGCACGGACATTCCGGCGGATCGCGTCGGCGCCCGCGTCGTCCGTCACGTTCAGGCAGTGCAGGTAGAGCGTCGACGTGGAACGGTCCACCTCCAGGACGAGGGAGCCCGGAATGAGCGAGATCGCGTGACCCGTGGCCGTGACGAGGAAGTCCGAGGAGCTGCGCAGTTCCACGGCGACGACGGCGTTCCGCAGCGACGGCCCCTTGCTCACGGCGAGCCAGAACACCTGAAGGCTGGCCGTGACGAGTTCGTACAGGAACCGGCCGAGGAACGGCACCACCCACAGCACGTTGAAGCGGCCCGTGAGTTCGACGGGAGGCAGGTAGAAGAAATTCACCACGGCGTAGGCGATGAGGGCACCGAAGACGAGGTTGCCCGGGCCGAAATCCTGCCACAGGGCACCCCAGACGAGGACGAGCCAGACGACGAGGGGGAGCTCGGTGATGAGCGGTATGCGCTGCCGGGTCACCCGTCCGCCCCCGTTCCCAGGACCGCTTCGATGTACGGGGTGCGGTCCAGCATCTCGGAGGCCGCATCGTCGCTGAGCGTGAAAAGTGGACCGGCGAGGAGGGTCAGCGCCAGCCCGAGCGCCACGAGGCCGATCGTGGGCCCCGTCATGGTGCCGGGCAGGAGTGTCACCGGGTCCTTGCCGGCAAAACGCCCCGTGTCCTCGCCGGTGACGCGATGGGACGTCCCCACGCCGGAGCCGTCCGCCGTGCTCGCCAGGAGGATCGGATCGGGATCCTCCGCGTCCGCCGGGCTCCGCCAGAACGCCCGGTTCCAGACCCGGGCCATCACCAGGAGCGTCAGCAGGCTCGTGACCACTCCTCCGGCCACCAGGACATAGGCGAGCGGGGTCCCGAGTTCGATGCCCGCCTGGATGAGTCCGAGCTTCCCGAGGAACCCCGAGAACGGCGGGATGCCCGCGAGGTTCATGGCCGGGAGGAAGAAGAGGACCCCCAGGAGCGGCGACAGCTTCGCGAGGCCGCCGAGGCGGTCCACGTTGGCCGTTCCGCCTCGGCGCTCGATCAGTCCTGTGACGAGGAAGAGGCTCGTCTGGACGGTGATGTGGTGGGCCACGTAGTAGACAGCTGCGCCGAGTCCGAGGCGGGTGGAGATGGCCAGCCCGAAGACCATGTACCCGATGTGGCTGACGAGGGTGAAGGACAGGAGCCTCTTGATGTCCGACTGTGCCAGCGCACCGAGGATCCCCACGACCATCGTCAGCAGCGCGACCACCATCAGGAGGGAGTTGATGCGGTCCCCCGGGAAGAGCAGTGTCTCGACGCGGACCATGGCGTAGACGCCGACCTTGGTCAGCAGCCCGGCGAACACCGCTGTGACGGGCGCGGGTGCCGTCGGATAGGAGTCCGGCAGCCAGAAGGAGAGCGGGAAGACGGCGGCCTTGATGCCGAAGGCCACGAGCAGCATCAGGTGGAGCACCATCTGCGTGGCCGGATCCACGTCCTCCAGCCGGACCGCCAGATCGGCCATGGTGATGGTGCCGGTCGCGCCGTAGATCATCGCGATGGCGATCAGGAACAGCATCGAGGACACCACGCTCACGACCACGTACGTCACACCGGCCCGGATCCGGGGCGCGGTGCCGCCGAGGGTCATGAGGACGTAGCTCGAGGTGAGGAGGATCTCGAAGCCCACGTACAGGTTGAACAGGTCACCCGTCAGGAAGGCGTTGGACACCCCGGCGACGAGGATGAGGTAGGTGGGATGGAAGATCGACACCGGCCCTTCCTCGTCGCCGTCCGTCATCCCCTGCCCCGCGGCATAGATCAGGACGGCGAGGCTGACGGCGGACGACACCACCAGCATGAGGGCCGAGAACTGGTCCACCACCAGCACGATGCCGAACGGGGGCTGCCACCCGCCGAGCGTCACGGCGTGCGTCCCGGCGCCGGGCGCGGCGAGGAGCATCCCGACCTCGATGAACAGGGTGACGCTGAGCGTCGTGATGCTCACGGCCCGCTGTGCCCGCGCGTGCCGGATGAGGATGAAGGTGACGGCCGCTCCGAGGAACGGCAGGACGACGGCGAGCGGAGCGAGGTCGGCCGCGATCATCGCGCACCCCCCGGCCCGGCGGTGCGGCCGGCGGGGTCGTGCCGGTCCGCCGGGCGTTCGTCGTCGCCGGGGAACTCGGAGGTGTCTGCGGCGATGTCGGCGTCGTCCTCGTAGTCGTAGCTGTCCTGGTCGGCGACGCGGCGGTCCTCCGGGTCGTCCTGGACGTCGTCCTCCCGGCCCAGCACCCACGACCGGTAGATGATGCCGAGCATGAACGCGGTGACGGCGAACGTGATGACGATCGCCGTGAGGATCAGGGCCTGCGGCAGGCTGTCGGTGTAGTCCTCCGCCGCCGTCCCCGCGACGTAGAGGGGGGACTTCCCGCCGCCTCCACTCATGGCCAGGATGAGGATGTTGGCCCCGTTCCCCATGAGGATCAGGCCGAGGAGCACCCGGGTCAGGCTGCGTTCGAGCAGCAGGTAGATCCCGGCGGCGAACAGTGCGGCCATGAGCACGATGAGCGTGATGTTGACCGTCATGGCCGGACTCCTTCGGTGGCGGGCGGGACGAGGGCATCGGGCCCGGCCTCTTCCTCGACGGGGCGATCGGCCTCGCTGCGCTCGTCGATCTCCGACCCGAGGCTCCGGAGGACGTCCAGGACGAGGCCCACGACGATGATGTACACCCCGATGTCGAAGATGGTGGACGTCACGAACTTCACGTCACCGAAGACCGGCAGCCAGAATTCGAGGATGTAGCTCTCGAGGACCTCGCCGCCGACCAGCAGCGGCGCTGCCGCCGTGAGGGAGACGATGGCGAGCCCGACGCCGAGCAAGGCCCCGGCACTGACCGGGCTGGCCTCGGCGAGCTCGAACCGTCCGCCGGCGAGGTAGCGGATGGCGAGGGCGAGGCCTGCCATCAGCCCGCCGGCGAAGCCGCCGCCCGGCAGGTTGTGGCCGGCGATCAGCAGGTAGATCGACAGCACGATGATCGTGTGGAAGAGCAGCCGCGTGATGACCTCGAAGATGATGGAACGGCGCTCCGGCGCGAGGGTCCGTCCGGCGACGAGCCAGGGGTCCCGGGCGACGGCGGCGAATTGTGCCGCCAGGGTCCGTGCAGCGTGCTCGCGGCCGTGCAGGGGCTCCTGCCCCCGGTCGACCGATCCGTCCTCCACGCCGTCGGCCCGGCGCCGCTTGTCCCCGCGGCCGCGGATGAAGATGAGGCTGGCGATTCCCGTGGCGGCTGTCGCCAGGACCGTGATCTCGCCGAGGGTGTCCCACGCGCGGATGTCCACGAGCAGGACGTTGACGGCGTTGGCTCCCCCGCCGTCCCTGTAGGCCAGCTCGGGGTAGGCGAGTGAGATGGGCGCCGCGGTCCTCGATGCCATGGCCGACATCGCGATGATCGCCATGATGCCGCCGAACGCTATCCCCAGCGCGGCGCGGAGGAGCCGGTGCCGGGTCTCCTCGCGGTTCCACAGCCGGGCCGGCAGTGAGCGCAGGGCGAGCACGAACGCGACGAGCACGATGGTCTCGACGAGCATCTGGGTGAGCGCGAGATCGGGCGCACCGTGGAGGGCGTAGATGACCGCCATGCCGTAGCCGGTGATGCCGACCATCAGGACGGCCATGAACCGCTTGTCCGCCCGCAGCGCCGCGAGGAGGCCCGCCAGGATGACAGCCGCGGCGACGACCTGCGCCGGGGACTCCGCGATGCGGAAGTCCGAGGGCAGCGGAGCATCGAACAGGATCAGGGCGGTCAGCGGGGTGACGACGGCTGTGGCCAGGATGACGAAGAGGTAGAAGGACAGCGAGCCGCGCTGGGTGCGCCCGGTGACCCAGACGGCGACGTCGTCGAGCACCCCGACGGTGGAGCGGTAGACCGCCTCGGCCTCCCGCACGGACGGCACCCCGGCCTGCACCCGTTCGACGGGAACGCGCAGGAGGTGGAGTGCGACGCCGGCCACGATGGTGACGACCGACAGCAGCAGGGGCAGGTTGAATCCGTGCCACAGGGCGAGGTGCGGTGTGCCGCCGCCGGCGAAGAGCGCGGCATAGGGCTGGATCGCGGCGTCGAGCGGGGCCGGCCAGATCCCGAACAGCACGGAGGCGGCGGCGAGCACGGCGGGTGCCAGCAGGAAGGAGGCCCGGACCGGCTCGAAGGCCGTCCGCGGCCCGCCGTGCTTCAGCGCGAAGGCACCCCAGACGAACCGGGCGCTGTAGGCGAAGGTCAGGATGGAACCGAGCACGATCCCGCCCAGCAGGAGTACCCCGGCGACGCCGTCCTCCGCACGGTGCGCGAAGGCCTCGAACACCGACTCCTTCGCGACGAAACCCAGCAGTGGCGGAATGCCCGCCATGGACCCGGCGGCTACCAGCGCGACGACGAAGAGGACGGGTGAGGAGCCTCCGATCCCGGACAGCACCCGGAGGTCCCGCGTGCCCGAGTGGTGGTCGATGATGCCGACCACCAGGAAGAGCGTCGCCTTGAAGAAGCCGTGGGCGAGGAGCAGGCCGAGGCCGGCCACGGCCCCGTCGCGCCCGCCGAGTCCCACGACCATCGTCAGGAATCCGAGCTGGCTCACCGTCCCGTAGGCGAGGACGAGCTTGAGGTCGAACTGGCGCAGGGCGCGCCACCCGCCGAGCAACATCGTCGCCATGCCGAGGAGGAGGATCACGGGGTACCACAGGGCGGTGTCGGAGAATCCCGGGGCGAAGCGCGCCACGAGGAAGACGCCGGCCTTCACCATCGCCGCGGCGTGGAGGTAGGCGCTGACGGGCGTGGGTGCCGCCATCGCGCCGGGCAGCCAGAAGTGGAAGGGCACGAGCGCGGACTTGGTGATGGCCCCGACCAGCACCAGCCCGATCGCCACGTCGACGAGTGTCCCGCGCGCCACGAGGGACCCGGCACCGGCGAGGATCTCGGAGATCCGGTAGGTTCCGGCTTCCTGGCCGAGCATCACGAGGCCCACGAGCATGGCCAGGCCGCCCAGGGTCGTGACGATCAGTGCCTGCAGGGCCGAGCGCCGAGCCGACAGGCGGTGGCGCGCGTAGCCGATGAGCAGGTAGGACAGGATCGTGGTCAGTTCCCAGAAGATGAACATCAGGATCAGGTCGTCGGCCGTGACCAGCCCGACCATGGACGCCGCGAAGGCCAGGAGCTGCGCGCCGAACGCGCCCACGTCCGGATCGTCGTTCTTGAAGTAGCGCGCGCAGTAGAAGAGCACGAGCGCCCCGACACCGAGGATCAGGATGCAGAGCACCGCGGCCAGCGCATCGAGCCGGAAGGCCAGCTCGAGCTGCAGGGTCGGGATCCAGGGGATGACCACCGACGGCGGAGCGCGGGGCCCGGCAAGAGCCTCCTGATCGGCTGCCAGGACCGCCGGCAGCTGGAGGAGGAGCCAGGCGAAGCCCGTGGCGGGTGCGGCGGCCAAGACGAAGAACGCCGATCTGCCGAGCCGGGAAAAGAGGACAGGCGCTCCAAGTGCCAGCGCGAACATCGCGATGAGCACGGTGAGCATGGGAGTCTCGATCTTCCGCTGGGGGTCGGTCGGGCTCCTGCCAGTCTACCGAAGGATTCCCTCCGACCTGTCCCCGGCCTCCCCCGGCCCTCCCCTTCGGCCTCCCCGGGCCTCCCCTCCGGACGCCCGAACCGCCGCCCGAACCGCCACTCCGCGCACCGCGACGGGTCAGGCGGAATGGGCGTCGTACGGCGCTAGCATTCACCCTATGAGTACCCACGAGCAGCGTCCGCAGCCCGCGGAAGCCCCCGCACCCCTTCCGGCGGTCGGCTCCGGCCGCATCTTCAGCAAGCCCGTCCTCGCGTGGGCCTCCTGGGACTGGGGCTCGGCCGCCTTCAACGCGGTCATGACCACGTTCGTGTTCACGGTGTACCTCACGTCGGAGGCGTTCGGCGGGGAGGAACGCGCCTCGCAGGTACTCGGGTGGGGCCTCGCCGTCGCGGGCCTGCTGATCGCCCTCCTCGCCCCTGTCACCGGGCAGCGCTCCGACAGCGGAGGCCGCCGGAAGCTCTGGCTCGGCGTGAATAGCCTCATCGTCGCCGTGCTCACCGGCCTGTGTTTCTTTGTGTTCCCGAGCCCCGGGATGCTGCTCCTCGGCGTGGCACTCATCGCCGCCGCCAACATCTTCTTCGAGTTCGCCGGGGTGAACTACAACGCGATGCTGACCCAGATCTCGACGCCGGCCACGATCGGCCGGGTCAGCGGGTTCGGCTGGGCGATGGGCTATGTGGGCGGCATCGTGGCGCTCGTGGTGGTCCTCGTCGTGTTCATCCAGCCGGTGGTCGACTGGCCGGGTGCCTCGAGCGACAACGGCCTGAACATCCGGCTGGTGGCCGTCTTCTCGGCGCTGTGGTTCGCGGCCTTCGCGCTTCCGGTGATGTTCGCCGTCCCGGAGGTCCCGCGCAGGACCCGCGCGGCGCAGCTCGGATTCCTCGCCTCGTACGGGCTGCTGGTGCGGCGCGTGAAGGCCATCTACCGGGAGAGCCCCCACACGATCTACTTCCTACTGGCCAGCGCCATCTTCCGGGACGGCCTGGCCGCGGTGTTCACCTTCGGAGGCATCCTCGCCGCAGGCGCCTTCGGGTTCTCCGCGAGCAAGGTGATCGTCTTCGCGATCACGGCGAACGTCATCGCCGCCGCAGGTGCCGTGATCGGCGGCTTCCTCGATGACCGGATCGGACCGAAACGCGTCATCACGGGTGCCCTGGTGGGGCTGCTGGTCGCCGGGACGGCGATCCTCCTGCTCGGCACGGGAACGTATTCCTTCATCGGCATGGAGTGGACCTCGGACACGACCTTCTGGGTCTTCGGGCTGCTGCTCACCCTGTTCGTCGGGCCAGCCCAGGCATCGTCCCGGGCCTACCTGGCACGCCTCGCACCCGTGGGGGACGAGGGCGAGCTGTTCGGCCTCTACGCGACCACGGGCCGCGCCGTGAGCTTCCTGGCCCCGACGCTCTTCGCCCTCTGCATCGGGATCTTCGGCTCGCAGCTCTACGGCGTGGTCGGCATCCTCGTGGTCCTGCTCGCCGGGCTCCTCGTCCTGCTGCCGGTCCGGCCGCCCTCCCGCGTGGTGCGCGCCGTCGTGCCCGAGGCCTGATCCCGCGGCCGGACGGCCCCGTCAGGGGACGGGGCGTCAGATGTCCGTCCGGTGGAAGTTGAGGTGGCTGCGCGACGCCGTCGGGCCCCGCTGGCCCTGGTACCGGTTGCCGTACTCGCCCGAACCGTAGGGGTGCTCCGCCGGGGAGGTCAGCTTGAAGAAGCACAGCTGCCCGATCTTCGACCCCGGCCACAGCTTGATCGGCAGGGTCGCCATGTTGGAGAGCTCGAGGGTCACATGGCCGGAGAACCCGGGATCGATGAACCCCGCGGTGGAGTGCGTCAGCAGTCCCAGCCGGCCCAGTGACGACTTGCCCTCGAGCCGTGCGGCGATGTCGTCGGGGAGGGTCACCGTCTCGTAGGTGGACCCGAGGACGAACTCGCCGGGGTGGAGGATGAACGGCTCGTCCCGGGCCACCTCGACCAGGCGCGTGAGGTCCGGCTGGTCCTCGGCGGGGTCGATGTGCGCGTACTTGTGGTTGTCGAAGAGGCGGAAGTAGCGGTCGATCCGGACATCGACGCTGGAGGGCTGCACCATCGCGGGGTCGTGCGGTTCGAGGACGATCCGCTGGGCGGCCAGTTCTGCTCGGATGTCGCGGTCTGAGATCAGCACCGTCCAAAACTACCAGTCCTGCAGGACCCGGTTCAGCGCCCGATCTCGGTGCGCACGGCGAAGAGTTCGGGGAAGAACGTGAGCTCGAGCGCACGCTGCAGGAAGCCGACGCCGGAGGAGCCTCCCGTCCCGGCCTTGAACCCGATGGTCCGCGCGACGGTCCTCAGGTGCCGGAACCGCCACAGTTGGAAGTTGTCCTCGAGGTCCACGAGTTCCTCGCATGCCTCGTAGATGTCCCAGTGGCCGGCGGCGTCCTCGTACACCTGCTTGTAGACGGCGACGAGGGCCGGGGTGAACTCGTGCGCCACCGTGACGTCCCGCCCCAGGAGCTCATCGGGGATGGCGTAGCCCCGCCGCGCAAGGAGCGCGATGAACTCGTCGTACACGCTGCTCGTCCCCAGCAGCTGCGCGAGCAGGTCGCGAGCCGCCGGATCGGCGTCGAACACCTCGATCATGGCGGCGTTCTTGTTGCCGAGCAGGAACTCGACGGCGCGGTACTGGTAGGACTGGAAGCCGCTCGAGGACCCGAGGTCCCCGCGGAACTCCGCGTACTCGGACGGCGTGAGGGTCGCCAGGACGGACCACTGCTCGGTCAGCGAGCGCTGGATGTGCTTGATGCGCGCGATGCCCTTCATCGCGGCCCGCAGGTCGTCCCCCTGGAGGTGGAGGCGCACGGCGCGGAGCTCGTGCAGCACGAGCTTGAGCCACAGCTCCGAGGTCTGGTGCTGGATGATGAACAGCATCTCGTCGTGATGCTCCGGCGAGCTCACGGGGTGCTGCGCGTCGAGCAGCCTGTCGAGCCCCAGGTAGGACCCGTAGCTCATCTTGTCCGAGAAGTCCCGCTCGATACCCTGCTCCAGGTCGCGGGTGTTGCGCTCGACACTCATGCGGCAAGCCTACGTCCCCGGATTGTCGGTCCGCGCGGCTACGTTGGAACGCATCCAAGGAGGCCCATGCACCGAATCCACTGCGGCATCGTCCCGCCGCACCTTCTCACCCGACTCGCCGCGCTCCGTGATCCGCGGCTCTCGGTCACGGCCCGCGCGGCACGCCATGCACTGCTCGAGCTCGACCCCGTCCTGCAGGTCCGTTCGGAGGCCCTCCGCGCCCCGGTCCACCGCGGCTCGGCTGTCGCCGGGACCCTGATACGGCGCATCTCCGACGCCGGCGGCCGGGAGGAGCTCCCGGGGACCCCGGTGCGGGCCGAAGGGGCGCCGGCGACGGGGGACGCCGCCGCGGATGAGGCCTACGACGGCCTCGGTGCCACGTACCGGCTGTTCAGCGAGGAGTACGGCAGGTCGTCGGTCGACGGCGCCGGCAAGCCGCTGGAGGCCACGGTGCACTACGGCACCGACTACGACAACGCCTTCTGGGACGGCGGGCGCATGGTCTTCGGGGACGGCGACGGAGAGATCTTCGGCCGCTTCACGGCGTCCCTGACGGTGATCAGCCACGAGCTCACGCATGGCTTCACGCAGTACACCACCAACCTCGAGTACCAGGGCCAGTCCGGTGCGCTCAACGAGTCGCTGTCCGATGTGTTCGGCGTCCTCGTCGAACAGCGCGCTCTCGGGCAGGATGCCGCTGCCGCCTCCTGGCTCGTGGGTGCGGGCATCTTCACCGCGGACGTGGAGGGGAAGGCGCTGCGCTCCCTCGCGGCGCCCGGCACGGCCTACGACGACGACGTCCTCGGCAAGGACCCGCAACCTGCCACGATGGCCGACTACGTGGAGACGGCGTCGGACAACGGCGGGGTCCACATCAACTCCGGGATCCCCAACCACGCCTTCTACCTCACGGCCACCGCCCTCGGCGGCCCGGCCTGGAAGGACGCGGGGCGCATCTGGTACGACGCCGTCCTCACCGGCGGCATCCCCCCGAACTGCGACTTCCCCACCTTCGCGAAGGCCACGCAGGATGCCGCCGGAAAGCGTTTCGGCCTCGACAGCCGCGAGGCCGATGCGGTGGCCGACGCCTGGTCGCGGGTCGGCGTGCCGGTGTGAGGATCGAGATCACCCGCTCCGGCGGTTTTGCCGGGCTCACCCGGACCTGGACCCTCGAGGTCAGCCGGACCGAGGCCGAAGAGCGCTGGCTGCCGCTCGCGGAGGCCGAGGCCGGTGGCAGCGGCGTGGAGTCCGGGTCGCATCGGGACAGCTTCACCTACAGGATCTCCATCGGGTACACCGAGGTGCACCTCTCCGAGAACCGGCTCGATGACCCGTGGAGGGAGCTGATCGAGCGGGCGCGGGCGGCCGATCCCGGGAAGCCGGACGATCTGTTGTAAGGTGATGGAGCGGTCCAACCGCACTGCGGGCGTAGCTCAATGGTAGAGCGCTAGCTTCCCAAGCTCGATACGCGGGTTCGATTCCCGTCGCCCGCTCTCCGCTCCCCTCCGTGGAGCTTCCGGTGGCTCTCCCGTGTGCTCGAGGCCACCTCCTCCGCCCTGCTGACGGCCTGCGTTCCGCAGTATCCTTGAAGCGATGAATCGCTCAATGTTCAAGTCGAAGATCCACCGCGCCACGGTCACCCACGCCGACCTGCACTACGTAGGGTCCGTGACCGTGGATCTCGACCTGCTCGACGCCGCCGACATCCTGCCCGGCGAGCTCGTGTCGATCGTGGACATCACCAACGGCGCGCGTCTCGAGACCTACACCATCGCCGGTGAGCGGGGATCGGGCGTTGTCGGCATCAACGGTGCCGCGGCGCACCTGGTGCAGCGCGGAGACCTCGTCATCCTGATCACCTACGCGCAGATGACCACCGAGGAAGCGCGAGCCTTCGTCCCCACCGTCGTCCACGTGGATGCCGGGAACCGCATCGTGGAGCTCGGCTCCGATCCGGCAGAGGCGGTCCTGGGCGACGTGAAACGCCCTCCCTTCGCACTGGACAACTCCACCGTCTCCGCCTGAACCCTTCCCTCCGACCCTGGCCCCTCCCTCCGGCCCCCTGTCCGCCGCGAGACAGTAAGCTGGCTGTCTAGCGGTTTCGGCCGTCTAGGAATAGGGTCAAAAAGGAAGCATGCTTAGGCTGTCGATTCGATCGAATCGCCAGCCGGGTTGTCTACAAGGATGTGGAGGCTCGGTACGGATGCCGCTGAATCGAAGAACACGCAGGGACGCGAAGAACCGCCCGAAGGCCGCCGTCGTGGCGGGCCTGATGATGGGGACGCTGGCCATGAGCGGGTGCGGTCCGGCCCAGGCGGACAACACGCTCACCTGGTACATCAATCCCGACGCGGGAGGCCAGGCCGCCATCGCCCAGAAGTGCAGCGACGAGTCGGGTGGCCGCTACCGCATCGAAACCTCGCTCCTCCCGACCGACGCCGCCTCGCAGCGTGAGCAGCTCGCACGCCGCCTGGCTGCGGGAGATTCGTCGCTCGACATCCTGAGCCTCGATCCCCCCTTCATCCCCGAACTGGCCGAACCGGGCTTCCTGGCGCCGGTCCCGGAGGACGTAGCCCAGGCCACCACGGAAAACGTCGTCGAGGGTGCCCTCGACGGGGCCACCTGGAAGGACGAACTCGTCACCGTGCCGTTCTGGGCCAACACGCAGATCCTCTGGTACCGCAAGTCGGTCGCCGAGGCAGCGGGCCTGGACATGTCCAAGCCCGTGACCTGGGAGCAGATCATGGAGGCCGCCAGAGCCCAGGAGAAGACGCTCGGGGTGCAGGGGGCCTCGGCGGAATCGATGACGGTGTGGGTGAACGCGCTCATCGAGTCGGCGGGCGGCTCCATCATCGTCGATCCCGAGGCCACAGCGGACACGATCGAACTCGGCCTCGACTCCGACGCCGGCATCGCGGCGGCCGAGGTGATCTCGACGATCGGCAAGGACGGGCTGGGCGGCCCGGGTCTCCCCACGCAGGCGGAGAACGAATCCCTCATCGGCTTCCAGGGTGACTCCGGCTCCTTCATGGTGAATTGGCCGTTCGTCTGGCCGGCCACCTCCGGCGCCGTCGAGGCCGGGACGGTCGACAAGGCGGTCCTCGACGACATCGCCTGGAGCGTCTACCCACGGATGACGGCCGACCAGGAGTCCGCACCGCCACTCGGGGGCATCAACCTCGGCGTCGGCGCCGAGAGCAGCAACCCCGAGCTGGCCTACGAGGCGATCCAGTGCATCGTCTCGGTCGAGAACCAGGCGGAATATTTCGTGACCAACGGCAACCCGCCATCGAACACCGAGGCCTACGAGGACCCCCGCGTCGAGGAATCCTTCCCCATGGCCGGAACGATCAGGGACTCGCTCCAGCTCGCAGCACCCCGTCCGCAGACACCGTTCTACAACGAGGTCTCCACCGGCATCCAGCAGACCTGGGCGCCGCCCGCCGCCGTCGATCCCGAGAGCACTCCCGGGTCGTCGAGCGACTTCATCACATCGGTCCTGAGAGGGGAGCAACTCCTGTGACCTCCGCCATTCCCGCCAAGACGACGACGGCGTCGTCCTCCGACTCCGGCCCGCGCCTCGATACAGGCAACAGCAGGAGCAACGGCAGGACCCGCCGGGCGCCGCAACAGTACAGCGACCGGGTGCGCGCCGAACGGCGGCTCGGCTGGATCCTCGCCGGTCCGGCCTTCGTCATCATGCTGCTGGTCACGCTGTACCCGATCCTGCAGGCCATCTACGAATCCCTGTTCCGGTTCCGCCTCACGGCACCGGACGAGCGGGAGTTCATCGGCCTGGGGAACTACGGGGTGATCCTCAGCGACCCCGTCTGGTGGTCGGACCTGGGGACCACGGTCCTCATCACGGTCATCACCGTGGCCGTCGAGCTCGTGCTCGGCTTCGCGCTCGCGCTCGTCATGCACAAGGCCCTGAAGTCGGTCCGCGGGCTCCTGCGCACCGCGATCCTCGTCCCCTACGGCATCATCACCGTGGTGTCGGCCTTCGCCTGGTTCTACGCCTTCGACATCAGCTCGGGGTACGTCAACAGCTGGTTCGGCTGGCTCCCCGGCATCGACGAGAACCTGAACTGGTTCGCGCAGGGACCCACAGCCCTGTTCGTCATCATGGCGTCGGAGATCTGGAAGACCACGCCGTTCATCTCGCTGCTCCTCCTCGCGGGCCTCGCGCAGGTGCCGGACGAGCTCAGCGAGGCGGCCAAGGTCGACGGCGCCACCTGGTGGGAGCAGATGCGCAAGGTCATCATCCCGAACATGAAGGCCGCGATCATGGTGGCCGTGCTGTTCCGGGCGCTGGACGCCTTCCGCATCTTCGACAACGTCTTCATCATGACCAATGGCGCGTACAACACGGAGGTGCTGTCGCTGCTCGCCTACCGGCAGTCCATCAGCAGGCTCGAGATCGGTCTCGGTTCCGCCGTCTCCGTCCTCCTGTTCCTCTGCGTCCTGCTGATCTGCTTCGTGGCGATCAAGCTGTTCAAGGTCGATCTCGCCGGCACGCAGGGAGGAAAGTAATGACGAACACCACCACCAGGAGCAAGGTCCTCTGGGCCGTCGTCACGATCCTCGTCCTGATCTACGCGCTGTTCCCCGTGATCTCGATCCTCGCGACGTCCTTCAAGGCGCCGAGCGACCTGACGAGCGGCAAGTTCCTGCCGACCTCGGGCAAGGCCACCACCAGCAACTATGAGCAGATCCTCGTCGGTGACGCCCAGGGACTGTTCCTCTCGGCGCTGCGCAACTCGATCGGCATCTCGCTGATCGCCACGTTCATCGCCGTGGTGCTGGCCACCCTGTGCGCCTACGCCATCGCCCGGCTCGACTTCCCGGGCAAGAAGCTGGTGCTCACCACGGCACTGGCGGTCTCGATCTTCCCCGTCATCTCGATCGTGACGCCCCTGTTCAACCTGTGGCGCACCATCGGCCTCTACGACACCTGGCTCGGGCTGATCATCCCCTACCTGTCGCTGACCCTGCCGATCTCCATCTGGACCCTCGCCGCCTTCTTCCGGCAGATCCCGTGGGAGCTCGAGCAGGCGGCGCAGGTGGACGGTGCGACGACGTGGCAGGCGTTCCGCAAGGCGATCGTGCCGCTGGCCGCTCCCGGGGTGTTCACGACGGCGATCATCGCGTTCTTCATCGCCTGGAACGACTTCGTGTACGGGATCTCGCTGACCTCCACCGAGGCGGCACGGCCGGTTCCCGCAGCTCTCGCGTTCTTCACGGGCGCTTCGCAGTTCGAGGCACCGACAGGAGCCATCTCGGCGGCGGCGATCATCGTCACCATCCCGATCGTCCTCCTGGTGCTGCTCTTCCAACGCCAGATCGTCTCGGGCCTGACCTCGGGCGCCGTCAAGGGCTAACGCCCCCGGTTCAAGAAAAGGATTCGCACCATGGCTTCAATCACCCTCAACCACCTGGTCAAGAAGTACGGCGACGGCTTCCCCGCCGTCAACGACGTCAGCATCGACATCGCCGACGGCGAGTTCATCATCCTCGTGGGCCCGTCCGGCTGTGGGAAGTCGACGCTGCTGCGCATGATCGTGGGCCTGGAGGACATCACCGACGGCGACCTGCTCATCAACGGACAGCGCGTGAACGACAAGGCCCCGCGCGACCGCAACCTGGCGATGGTGTTCCAGAACTACGCGCTGTACCCGCACCTCACCGTGTACGAGAACATCGCGTTCCCGTTGCGCCTCGCCAAGGGCAAGCACTCCGAGGACCAGGTGAACAAGCTCGTCACCGAGGCCGCGGCCACCCTGGAACTCACGGACCACCTGCAGCGCAAGCCGGCCAATCTCTCCGGTGGCCAGCGGCAGCGCGTCGCGATGGGCCGCGCGATCGTGCGGCAGGCGGACGCGTTCCTCTTCGACGAGCCGCTCTCCAACCTGGACGCCAAGCTCCGCGGCCAGATGCGGTCGGAGATCTCCCAGATGCAGCGCCGGCTGGGCGTCACCTCCGTCTACGTGACCCACGACCAGACCGAGGCCATGACGCTCGGTGACCGCGTGGCCGTCCTGAAGAAGGGTGAACTGCAGCAGATCGCCTCACCACGCGAACTGTACGAGCAGCCGATCAACCTCTTCGTGGCCGGGTTCATCGGCTCGCCGTCGATGAACTTCCTGCCGGCCACCCTCGAGGGGAACGTCCTCCGGACGGCCGTCGGCGACCTGGAGATCCCCGCCGAGAAGGCCCGGAAGGCGGCGGGCAAGAGAGTAGTCCTCGTGGGTGTCCGTCCGGAGTTCTTCGAGGACGCCAAGCTCGTGGAGGACCACAAGCGGTCCAACGGCTCCACGTTCAACGCGACCCTGACGCACACCGAGTGGCTCGGCAACGAGCAGTACGGGTACATCAACTTCGACCCGGCACCCGAGATGCGCGAGCTGCTGAACAACCTCGCACGGGACATGGACGCCGACGAGCTGCGACCGCAGGTGGTCGTCACCCTGGATGCCGCGAGCCGGATCCGCGGCGGGCGTGAGGCGGAGCTCTGGTTGGACACCCGCAAGCTCCACCTGTTCGACGCCGAGACGGGTGAGAACCTGACACGCGACGCGGAGGCGGGCGCGGAGCTCACACGCCAGGCAGGCGAGGAGCGGGCCGAGGAGATCGAGATCGCCCAGCAGGCGGACGGACACGGGAACGGGAACGGGACCGGTTTCAGCAGTGGCACCTCCGGTCGGACGGACGGCGCACCGGTCGACGCCGGTGCCGGGCGCACCGGCGGCGCCACGGCGGCAGGCGGCGCGCACACCGCGGGCTGACCCGCCCCCCCTGCTCCGGCAAGGCCCAGCAGGACCGGCATCCGCAAGGGTGCCGGTCCTGCTGTGTAGTGTGGCCCTATGCCCGAACAGGACGCCGCCGCCCGGATCGCCGACATCACCGCGGGATACGTCTTCGAGGGTCCCACCCTGCACCTCGGCGCAGCACTCGTGGACGGGACACTCCACGCCGACGCGCAGGTGCGCCTCCCGCTCGCCATGCTGAACCGGCACGGCCTGATCGCGGGTGCCACGGGGACCGGCAAGACCGTGACCCTCCAGATCCTGGCGGAGCAGCTCTCCGCGCAGGGAGTCCCCGTCTTCCTCTCCGACATCAAGGGAGACCTGACGGGCCTGGCGCGTCCGGGCACCGCCTCCGACAGGCTGGCGGAGCGGGCCGCGAGCGTCGGCCAGGACTGGACCCCCACATCATTCCCGGTCGAGTTCCTCTCCCTCGGCGGCGACGGGGACGGCATCCCCGTCCGCGCCACCATCTCCTCCTTCGGCCCCCTGCTCCTCAGCCGCGTGATGGACCTCAACGAGACGCAGGAATCGAGCCTGCAGCTCGTGTTCCACTACGCCGACCGGAACGGCCTCGAGCTCTACGATCTCGCCGATCTGCGCGCTGTCATCGCCTTCCTCACCTCCGACGAGGGGAAGAGCGCCCTCGCGTCACTCGGCGGCCTCTCGAGGGCCACGGCCGGCGTGATCCTGCGCGAACTAGTCACCCTCGAAGCGCAGGGCATGGACGCCTTCTTCGGCGAACCCGAGTTCGACACAGCAGACCTGCTGCGGACCGCCGCTGACGGACGCGGCATGATCACCGCGCTGGAGCTCGTCGCCGTGCAGCAGAAACCGCGGCTCTTCTCGACGTTCCTGATGTGGCTGCTCGCGGACCTGTTCGCCGAGCTTCCGGAGGTCGGTGACGTCGACAAGCCCCGCCTCGTGTTTTTCCTGGACGAGGCGCACCTGCTCTTCGCGGGCTCCTCGAAGGCATTCCGGGAATCGATCCAGGCCACCGTGCGGCTCATCCGATCCAAGGGCGTGGGAATCTTCTTCATCACGCAGACGCCCCGGGATATTCCCGGGGAGGTCCTCGGCCAGCTGGCCAACCGGATCCAGCACGCCCTGCGCGCGTTCACGCCCGACGACGCGAAGGCGCTGCGCGCCACGGTGTCGACCTTCCCGATGAGCCCGTACGACCTGGCGGAAGTCCTGACGTCCGCCGGGATCGGCGAGGCCGTCGTCACCGTCATGAACGAGCGCGGAGCCCCGACTCCGGTGGCGTGGACCCGCCTGCGCTCCCCCGAGTCGGTTCTGGGCCGGGCGCCGGAGGAAACCGTCCCCGCCGTCGTCGCCTCGTCGTCCCTCCTGCCGGAGTACGGCCAGGCGATCGACGGCCACTCCGCCTACGAGAAGCTGACCGGTCGGCCGATGCCCGTCCCCTCGCCGGGCGCTTCCACTCCCGTCCCTGCCGGCCCACCCGGCGAGACGGCTCCCGACCGGTCGGCGGGCAGGTCCAGAAATGATCGCGACGCCGAGGCACAGCGCATCGAGGAGGAGATCCTCGGGATGCCGTCCCTGCCCTCGCCGGAGGGCGGTCGGCGCTCAGGAGAGAACGGGCGGGAGCGCGATGTCCCTGGCGCCGAGCGGGACGAGCGGGAGAGCGGCACGGGTCGGCCGGCGGCCCAGCGCGGACCGGACAGGGACGAGATGGCCGATCTTGCCCTGAAGGCCGCCGGCGTCATCGGCAGGGAGCTCGCGCGGGGTCTGTTCGGCACCAAGCGCCGGAAGCGCCGTTGGTACTGAGGCAGGGCTGCTACCCGGCAGCCGGGGGCACCGTCCGATGATGGTGATCGAGATCGTGAGTTCCGCCCTCACGGTGCTGGGGCCGGGGCTCCTCATGGCCGCCCTCGTGATCCGGCTGGTCTACGGCTCCTGGACCCGGACCCAGGCGATCACCTTCGAGCACGAGGGGCACCCCTACCTGCGCTGGCACGACCACCGCTATCGCATCGTGGAGGCCCTGTGGTCGAGCTGCGCGCACCAGCGGCGGGGACACGCCGTCCCTCCATCGCCGGCCCCCGGGAAGGACGTGGACATCTTCTATTCCGCCCGCGACCCCCGTCACTGGTCGCTGGAGAAGCCCTACCGGGGCACCCGCATCCTCGCCGTCGTAGGAGTCGCGTGCTTCATCGGAGGGGTGCTGCTGGGCTTCCTGCCCGGCTGACCGGGCGCAGCCGGTACCGTGGAGAGGTGCACACCCCCGTAGTGAAGGTCCTCGCGGCATGGCTGCTCGGCCTCATGCTCGTCGGAGCGGGATTCGTCGCGACCGTGCTCCTCCTCAACGGACGGCTCTACGGCCCGGAACACCAGGTGGGCCTGTACCTCGAGGCCCTGCAGCAGGGCGACGGCGGCAAGGCCCTGGGCCTGCTCAACGCCTCCGTTCCGGAGGGCTCCGATCCCACCCTGCTCGACGGCGAGCCCCTGCGCCGGGCGGCCGCGTCCCTCGGGGACGTCGAGGTCGGCGACGCCCGCACGACGGACAGCGACCGGGTCGAGGTCCCGGTCACCTACAGCGTCGACGGAGCGGAGACGACCACGGTCTTCCCGCTCCAACGGACGGGCACGGAGTGGGGCTTCTTTCCTGTGTGGCGCTTCGAGCACACCGTCCTGCCCACGGTCGAGGTGTCGGCCCCGAACAGCGTCGAGGCCGCAGTGAACGGTGTCGACGTTGGACTGCCCGACGGCAGGGCCGCGCTGGCGTCCTTCTACCCCGCCGCCGTCGACGCGACCTACGATGGGAAGTTCTTCTCCGCTCCCCCACAGCACACGGCGGTCACGAGCCGGGACACGTCCCCTCCCGCACTCGCCCTCACCATGGAGGCGACGCCCGAGCTCGTCCAGGCGGTCGACGACCAGCTGCACACATTCCTCGACGGCTGCGCCGGCCAGACCGTCTTCCAGCCGACCAACTGCCCGTTCTACTACCTGACGAACGAGCGGCTGGCCGGCGGTATCGCCTGGTCCATCGAGGAGTACCCGTCCGCGACGATCACGCCGGACAACGGCCAGTGGTCGCTGGCTCCGCTTCGCGGGTCCGCCCGCATCGACACCCGGTTGCGTGATTTCTTCTCCGGTGCCGTCCGGGACGTGTCGGAGTCCGTCCCCTTCGAATTCGAGGCGGACCTCCTGGTGACCGAGGACACCATCACGGTCACACCCGTGGTCCGCTACTAGCCGTATCGGGACGGCACGCAGATCAGGGGATGAGGTTGTCGGCGCGGTAGCGGTCGAAGAGCGAGAGGAAGGCATCGGAGGTCCGCCGGTACCCCATGAAACCGGCGTCCCTGCTCTTCCCCATGTCGGTCACCACCTCGATGTCCCGGCCCAGGTCGCCGTCCGTGTGCCACCAGGAGGCCACACGGTCCAGCCGCGGTTCGGCCAGCCCGTGGCGCTGTGCGAGCTCCGCCCACTGGTCCTCCCGCCCGGCCATGGCCTGCTCGAGCGGTCGCGGTGCGCCGGTACAGCCCTCCCACTCGACCCCGAAGTAGGCGGCGAGCCTCGGCCACATCCAGCGCCACCGGAACACGTCTCCGTTGACGATGTTGAAGGCTTCGTCGGCCGCAGCGGGGGTCGTCGATGCCCAGAGCATGTGCTCGGCAAGCAGCCCGGCGTCCGTCATGTCGGTCAGCCCGTTCCACTGCGTCTCCGAACCCGGGAAGACGAACGGCTCCCCCGACTCCCGGCAGAGGGTCGCCTGGGCCGCGAGCGTGAGGCCCATGTTCATGGCGTTGCCCACCGCGTGGCCGATCACCGTGTGGGATCGGTGCACCGACCACGTGAACCCCTGCTCAGCCGCCGCAGCGAACAGCTCGTCCTCCTGCGCATAGTAGAAGTTCGGCACCGGCAGGCGCGGCTCCTCCTCGTGGAACGGGGTGTCCGCCATCTCCCCGGCCGCATACGCCTCGAACGGGCCGAGGTAGTGCTTGAGGCCGGTCATGAGGGCCACATGCGCCACGTCCTTGCCGCGGAGGGCGGCGAGCAGGTCGCGCAGCATGCCGGCGTTGACCGCGATGTTCTCCTCCTCGGTGTCGCGCCGTGACCACGCCGTGAAGAAGACGTGCGTAGGGTTTTCCGGCTCGAGGACGGCGGCCAGGGACTCGGCCGATGTCAGGTCCGCCGGCAGCCGGCGCACGCCGTCGCGCTCCGCTCCGGGCGTGCGGGACAGCGCCAGCACGGGCCATCCCTCGGCGGTGAGCTTCTCGACCAGGGCGGACCCCGCGATACCCGTGGCTCCCGCCACGAGTGCTACCCGCCGCCCGTCCGGTGGCACCGTTCCTGCCGTCATCCTGCTCTCCTTCTCGTCGTGCCGCCGCCTGTGCCCGCCTTCGCCGGTCCGGGTACTGCGCGTCCTTCCGGCCCGTCAGGGCCCCGAAGGCGACAAGCCGCCCTAAGGGCAGGATATTCCAGCGACCGCAAGATCAGGGAGGGCGCGGGCTGGGCATCCCCATCCGGCTCAGTGCACCCGGCCCGCGCTCTCCCCGGCCCAGGCCTTCGTATAGAACTGCGGGGAATTCGCGTCGAGCAGCTCGGCGTAGAGATCCGGCTTCAAGGCCTGGGCTGAACCAGTCGGGACCTCCGGAGCGAAGGCCGATACGCCAGGCCCTGCCTCGGAGTCCTGCAGGGTCAGGCCGGCGACCTCCAGGATGGTGGGGTACAGATTCAACTGATCCACGCGCGGGCGCAGCGCAGGCGTGCCACCCGGAACCCAAACCCGGTTGAAGATGGTGCGGTTGCCATCGTCCAACTGCTCGTGGAAAGGATCATCCGCTCCCATGCGCTTGAGGTGGTCGCCCATAATCACGACGGCGGTGTCCTCGAGGTAGCCCTTGTCCCTCATGTAGTCCACGAATCCGGCCACCTGGGTCATGGAGCAGGAGTACACGGAGATGACCTCGTTCTCGGTGTCCACATCGCAGTAGTCGAAGACGTGCGCCGGCTCGTGGGTGTCCAGGGTCAGCATGGAGAGGTTGAACGGCTCGCCGGTGCGCTCCGCCTCGGCGTGCAGCCGGTCGATCTCGTCGCGGGCGTTCGCCATCAGGCGTTCATCGCTCAGGCCCCAGTCGCTGCGGAAGCTCGTCGCCGGCTCCCCGGCGGCACGCCAGTCGGAGAGGCCCTTCTCCTCGGTGTAGCCGTGGGTCCTCAGAAATATATCCTTTGCGCCGAAGGTTGCGTCGGCGCCACCCAAAAAGGTGCTGGTGTAGCCGTGATCCTTCAGGACATCACCCAGGCAGGTCAACCCGCCCAGGTAGGTGTCGGCACCGCTGCCGAGGTCATTCGTCTGTGCGCCGCCTCCGGGGGAGGGAATCCCCTTCAGCGGAACCCCGCACTGCGTCGCGACGAGGCCGCCCATGGTCCAACCTCCGCTCTTGTACTGCTGGAGATCTTCGATGCTCTGCCAGCCGTCGGCGGCATGGGTGACCGCCTTGAGCGGGGCGAATGCGTCCTTCTCGAAGAGCTGCTCGTCCTCGAGGGTGGCCTCGCCGGACTCAAGGTAGATCAGCACCAGGTTGCGCTTGTCCGCGTCGCCGGTCACGACCGGTTCCACGTAGTAGTCGCCGAGATCGTAGTCGGAGTTCGCCGCCCTGATGTAGTCCCCCATGCCCACCGTGGTGGAGAAGGCCGTAGCCCCGCCGAGGACCACCGCCGCTACCAGGGCCGTGGAGATGGCGCGCGGAACCCACTGCGGACGACGACGCCCCCGGTCACCGCCGTCCCGGCGGTGGCGGCGCCGTCGGGAGTACTGCCACAGGGCGAGCCCTGCAGTGACTAGCACGGGCACGACACCGATCCCCAGGATGCCGACCCAGACGATCGATCCGCCCCCGCCGCCGGGCTCCACGGACACGAGGTTCATGAGCATCTGGTTGACGGAGATCGTGCCCCAGTAGAATCGGATGCCCGCGGCGGCGATGAGCAGAACGAGTCCCGCCCAGATCAGGAGGTAGACCAGGAAGCGTCCCACGACGACGCCGACCCGTCGGGTCGCGTGAAGAATCCGACCAGACATGGCACACCTCGCGTTCCGGATGCCGTGATATCGCCGTACACCCTTGACAGCCGGCCCGTTCCCGGGCCCATCGAAGACTAGTACGGCTACGCTACCCCGTTCAACGGCCGTTCACCTTCAAGCAACCGCTTGTACATCCCGCGTCCGCACACCCGGCGCGGCGGCTTCTCTCCGGGGCACCTGCGCCACGGTTCCGGGCAGCCGGCGCGACGGCCCGCCAACCGAGGGCGCCCTGTGCCTCGAGCCCTCAGGAGCGGGCGACGGCGCCACGACCGGGTTGGCCACGAGGAGCTCGGCGACGGCGTAGCGCAGCTCCGAGGGGTCCTGCACCACGCGGCAGGCGAGGGCGAGCGCCTTGGTCTGCCCGTCGGCCAGGGCCAGGGCGGTGGACGGCCACACCCGGGCGGACGTGCCGCCGCCGATCGTCAGGGCCCGGAGGAGGTCCTGCTCCCCGACCCCGCCAGGTGCTGCGAGGACGAATTCGTCGACACTGGAGCGTGCGCCGGGGTGGATGTGGAGGGACAGGATGTTGACGCCGCGTCGTGCGAGCTGGTGGGAGATGCGTTCCAGGGCTCCCGGGTTGTCCTCGACCAGCACCCGTGCCCGCCAGAGCTCCGTCGCCGTGTCGAGGCGCCTGCGCTGCCTCAGGGCGGGCGCGTGC
The DNA here is from genome assembly GCF_054510975.1 of Arthrobacter rhamnosi. NCBI lineage: Bacteria > Bacillati > Actinomycetota > Actinomycetes > Micrococcales > Micrococcaceae > Arthrobacter > Arthrobacter rhamnosi. The sequence continues at coordinate 783,847 of NZ_JBTNDN010000001.1, forward strand.
AGCCAGGCCCGCAGGAACCGCATCACGGAGGGCTCCGCCACCCAGATGACGAGGGCGGTCGCGGTGAGGGCGAGGAGGAGGACCTTGAGCGGGTAGGCCAGGTGCGTCTGGACCACCGCGGCGTGGACGGCCAGTTCGATGGGCAGCATCACGGCGACGTTGGCGAGGGTCAGCCGTACCTTCCCGGGCTCGGGCAGCTGCCCGCAGGAGTCGCAGCGGAGTGAGGCGGCGGTGGAACCAGTGGAGCGTGTCTTGACTCCACTGTCCGGAGCGCCCGTTTCGGGGACGTTGCAGGCGGGTTCCACGACCGAGAACTTGACGCCGGCGTTCCGAGCGGTCCTCCGATCGCCGCCCGGGCCTCCCGGCACGACCGATGCCGGGAGGAACGGAGGACACCCGGCCGATGCCCTTCGTTACCCGACAGGTCAGTCGAGTCCGCGCAGGTCCAGGGTCAGGTCCGTGGCGCCGTCGGCCGTCACGGAGACGGGGATGCCCCAGTCCTGCTGATACAGGTGGCACGCGGCGTGGTCGGGGATCTCACCGCCCGGCTCGCCGTCGCAGGACGCGGCCCGCGCCGTGATGTGCAGAACACCGTCGCCCGCCCCGGGCGCGAGCACGAGCTCGCGGGTCAGCCCGGTCGACGTGCCGCCCCCGGACACCAGGAGGGATTCGGGCGAGGCGCTGATCTTCAGTTGGGTGGGATCGCCCCAGCGGTCGTCGAGCTTCTGTCCCTTGGGGGCCGTGAAACGCACGGTCAGGGCCACAGGGCCTGCCGACATCGGGGTCTTGGGCCGCTGCGTCTGGGACGCGCCCTCGTCGACGGCGAGCGCCTCCTTGGGTAGGGGCACCCGAACCAGCTGGTGCCGGTTGGCCTCGACGACGATGAGCAGCGGATCCCCGCCGTCGGTCACGGGCGTCATGTCCACGAGGACGTCGGAGGGTTCGGAGAGGCCGCGCAGCAGCGTGGACACCTGGCGGGTTGCCGGGTCGTAGCGGCGGACCGCACCGTTGTAGGTGTCGGCGATGGCGATGGAGCCGTCGGGGAGCGCGGTGACGCCCAGCGGGTGCTGGAGGCGTGCCTGGTCCGCGTCACCGTCACGGAAGCCGAAGTCGAACAGACCGGTTCCGACGGCCGTCCCCACCTGCACCGTGCTGCGTCCGTCCACCTCGGCAAAGGTCAGGAAGCGTACCGACGAGGTCTCAGAATCGGCGATCCAGACCGTGCCGTCCGCGCCTTCCGCAAGGCCGGAGGACTGGGCGAACCACGCCTCGGAGGCATCGCCGTCGAGCAGTCCCTCCAGACCGGTTCCCGCCAGGACCTCGACGGCGGACGTCCGGGGGTCGTAGCTGAAGATCTGGTGCGTGCCGGCCATGGCGACGACCAGGCGGTCCAGCACCGACGAGTACAGCACGTCCCACGGGGAGGACAGCGAGACGTTCAGCGCGTCCGTGCCGAGCCGGGTCTCCGTGAGGCGCGGGGTCTCGCTCGGGGCGCCAACCTCGGAGGCGTTCTCCTGCCGCCCCGTCTTCGTGTGTTTCCCGGCGTCGAGCAGGCGCTGGGTCCCGTTGCCGGCGAGGGTGCGCACCTCGCCCGTGGCGAGGGTCACGCCACGCAGGCGGTGGTTGACGGAGTCGGCGACGACGACGTCGTACCCGACCTCGGAGGCCAGGTCGGCCGGCAGGAGGGCGACGCCCTGGGGCTCGTTGAACTGCGCCTCGTCGGCACCTCCATCGCGGAAGCCCTTCGTGCCGGAGCCGATGGTGCGGCGCACGGTGACGAGGTCCGCCTCGAGCTCGACGAGCCGGTGGTGGCCCGTATCACCGGCGAGGAAGGTGCCGGTGGCGGGCAGGGCGAGCAGCTTGCCCGGGAACTTGAGGTCACCCGCGGTGCTCTCAGCCGGCACGTACGGGCCGTTCCCCCGGTGCAGCGTGCCCTTCGCCTCGTGCTCGGCGACGAGCTCCTCCACGAGGGACGTCAGGCCGGCCGCATGCCCCTCGCCGGAGAGGTGCGCCACGATGTAGCCCTCGGGATCGATGACCACGAGCGTCGGCCAGGCCCGCGCCGTGTAGGCCTGCCAGGTGGTGAGCTCGGGGTCGTCGAGGACGGGATGGTGGATGTCGTAGCGCTCGACGGCGGCTGCGAGGGCCACGGGATCCGCCTCGTGCTCGAACTTGGGGGAATGCACGCCGACGGTCACGAGCACGTCCGAGTACTGCTCCTCGAGGGGCCGCAGCTCGTCGAGGACGTGCAGGCAGTTGATGCAGCAGAACGTCCAGAAATCGAGGATCACGATCTTCCCCCGGAGATCCTCGAGCTGCAGCTGCCTGCCGCCGGTGTTGAGCCAGTTACGGCCGGTCAGCTCAGAACCGCGCACGCGGTAGCCGGTGCGCACGGTGGTCTCGGTCATTCATCGTCTCCTGCTGTGGTGGCCCGCGCCGCGGGCTTGGCTCCCGGGCGGGGTCCGACGTCGCGCGCGGCGAGTTCGGCGAACATGTTGTTGTAAGCCTCGAGATCGGCGTCCTTATTCCTGTCCGCCGCCCGGTCCTTGCGCTTGGTCTCCCGCGCGTCCGATCGCGACCACATGACGGCCACGCCGATCGCGAGGAGGAGGGTCGGGATCTCCCCGACTCCCCAGGTCACCGCGCCGCCCACCTGTTGGTCGGCGAGGGCCGAGGCACCCCACTCGCGGCCCATGTTGCCGAACCAGGATGCCTCGAGCAGCGACGTCGAACCCATCAGGGTCACACCGAAGAAGGCATGGAACGCCATGGTCGCGAAAAGGAGCAGGATCCGCAGGGGGTAGGGCGCGCGGAGCGGAACGGGATCCGATCCGATCATCGAGAGCACGAAGATGTAGCCCGTGAGGAGGAAGTGCGTGATCATCAGCTCGTGGCCGACGTGCTCGCGCAGGGCGAAGCCGAACAGCGGGGAGTAGTAGAACACGATGATGGACGCCACGAAGTTGCCGGCGGCGACCAGCGGGTGCGTGATGATCCTCGACGGCCAGGAGTGCACGATCACGAGGATCCATTCCCGGAGCCCCCGCGTGCCGTCCCGGCGGGCGCCGAGCGCCTTGAGCGCGAGGGTCACGGGCGCGCCGAGCACCAGGAACAGCGGCACCACCATGGTGAGCGCCATGTGATCGATCATGTGGGCGCTGAAGAGCACCATGCCGTAGATGGCCGGCGCGCCGGACGTGAAGTAGGTCAGCAGTGCCAGGCCCACGAGCCAGCTGATGAGCCGGGGCACGGACCACGAGTCCCCGCGGCGGTGCAGCTTCATCATGCCGAGGATGTAGGCGATGCCCAGCGTCAGCGCGACCGTGATCCACAGCCAGTCCGGCCGCCATTCGGTCAGCCAGCGGGCCGCGGTCGGCTCCGGCGGGAGGTCGTACCCGGACAGGATGCGGGCCGGACCGGCCTCGGTGGGGAGCTCCTCCGCACGCGGAGGCGCAGTCCGCCCGAGGGCTCCCGCCACACCGGAGACGGCGCCCATGATGACCAGCTCGACGGCGACGAGCTGCCACAGCACGCGGCGCGCGGACAGCTTCGACGCTGCACTGCCGGAGGACGCTTCCAGCTGCGGGATGATCCACTGCCGGTGCATCCAGCCGATACCGCCGAGGAGCAGCGTGGCGATGGTCTTGAAGGTGACCAGCAGCCCCCACGAGGAGCTGAGCTGCGCGAGGTCCGTGATACGGAGGCTGGCGTTCACCACGCCGGAGCCGACCACGAGGACGAAGGCGAATCCTGCGAGGGCCGAGAAGCGCTTCAGGACCGGCAGGGTCTGTCCGCCCAGCGTGCCGCTGACGACGGCCAGGGCGATGATCCCGCCCATCCACAGGCAGACTCCGACGAGGTGCAGCGCGATCGAGTTCACAGCGGCGTTGTGGTCGTCCCCGCTCGCGGAATGGCCGATCAGCGCCATGGGCAGGAGGTTGAGGAGCGCCAGCACCAGCGTCAACGCCAGGCCGGTCTGCGACCGGACACCGAAGAGGATCGTGGCGAGGACGGCGGAGACGATGGAGGTCACCAGCCAGGCGCGGCCCGTGGAGAAGTCGGTGAGGAAGGCTGCGAGCCCCTGCGTGTACGCGGGGTCCGTGCTCAACGGCAGGCCCGCGGCGTCGGAGTAGGTGAAGACCATGACACCGAGCGCCCCGAGCGTCCATGCGACGGCCGCGACGGAGGCCAGGAGCAGCACGCGGGCGAAGGCGGGATGCTCGGCCGCACCGTCCTTCGGCTTCCGGCCGGTGTCGCCGACCCTCCGCGGCAGCAGGACCACGGCGAAGACGAGGGCGCCGATGGTGGCGGCAGCCGCGGTGTTGTTGAGTACCTTGGCGACGGGCAGGCCCCACCTCGTCAGGGCGCCGGGGTCGCCGAGCTGCCGTGCGGCGGCCGCTCCCGAGTAGAACAGGGCCACGACGAGGGCCGCGAAGACGACGACGCCCGCGAGGATCAGCCAGCCGGTGCCGATGGCGCGGTCCGGAGAGGCGCCGGTGCGCGTCTGACGCGGGTTTTTCGCTGTTGTGGACACGTACACCATTCTCTACCCGGAGTAGAAATAGGGCTAATCTCCGGGGTGTTCCGCGGAGAGCGATGGCCGCGGGGCAGCACCGGACGACGAAGGACCGCTGCCGGAACGGCAGCGGTCCTTCGAGGCACGTACTGCGTGATGGACTACTTGGCGGAAGCCTTGAGCTTCGAACCGGCGGTCAGCTTGACGCTGTGGCCGGCGGCGATCTGGATGGTCTCACCGGTCTGGGGGTTGCGTCCGGTGCGGGCTGCACGGCTGGTGCGCTCGACAGCGAGCCACCCGGGAATGGTGATCTTCTCGTCCTTGGCGATGGACTCGGCGAAGACGTCGAACAGCGCGTCGAGGACGCTGTTGACAGACGCCTGGCTGGTGTCAGCCTTCGCTGCTACCTCGGCAACAAGTTCACTACGGTTTTTAGCCAATTTGGGTCCTCCTGGACGTCACTCTTCTGAACGAGCTTCCCACGGTATACGGAAAGCCTCTGTCCGAAAACCTATCAGCTTGGACGCCCCGCCCCGCGTGTTTGCGCGGCTTTTCGGCTTAAACACGACCATTTCGAGGATGTTTCGGGCCTGCGGGCGGCCGTGTGGGTTCATCCCCGGCGGCGGCTCCTCCGAGGAGGGCGTCCCAGCACCGCCGAGACGCCGTCCTCGGTTGGACCTCTGACCCTCGGTGGGAGGCACGCCACGGAATGCGAGGCACACGGCAGGCAGTGCCCGGGGATCGCAGGGCGCGTTCCGGCGGAGAGAACGAAGAAGCCGGCAACCCGAGGGTTGCCGGCTTCTCTGCCCACCGCGCGAGGCGGTGGGGAGTGCTGTGGGACGGGAGTGTCCCGGGGGCTGCTACCAGCTCGACTTGGTCACGCCGGGCAGTTCGCCCTTGTGCGCCATGTCGCGGAAGCGGATACGCGAGATACCGAACTTCTGGATGGTGCCACGGGGGCGACCATCGATCTGGTCGCGGTTGCGCAGGCGTACCGGCGAGGCGTTGCGGGGAAGCTTCTGCAGGCCGAGGCGTGCTGCTTCGCGTGCTTCATCGGTGGCGTTCTCGTCGACGAGAGTCTTCTTCAGCTCGAGGCGCTTGGCCGCGTAGCGCTCGACGATGACCTTGCGCTGCTCGTTACGAGCAATCTTTGACTTCTTGGCCATGTTTAGCGCTCCTCTCGGAATTCGACGTGCTTGCGGATCTTCGGGTCGTACTTCATCAGGACCATGCGGTCCGGATCGTTACGACGGTTCTTGCGCGTCACGTAGGTGTAGCCCGTACCAGCGGTGGACTTCAGCTTGATGATCGGACGTACGTCCTTGTCCTTTGCCATTAGAGCTTCACTCCCCTCGCGAGGATGGACGCCACGACAGCGTCGATGCCGCGGACGTCAATCGTCTTGATGCCGCGGGCGGAGACCTGCAGCGTCACGTTGCGGCGCAGGGAAGGCACGTAGTAGCGCTTCTTCTGAATGTTGGGGTCGAACCGGCGCTTGTTGCGGCGGTGCGAGTGCGAAATGCTGTGTCCAAAGCCGGGCTCGGCTCCGGTCACTTGGCAGTGGGCTGCCATAACTCTCCTCCAGATTAGATGAACGTGACGGAATCACTTGTTGAGCGTCCCGCCACCAGTAATGACACCGTTATTACTGCAGCTTTCCGGAGGTTGACCTGGCAGGGTGAGAACCTGCCGAAGCGCCTCGCCGCGGGGAAGACGGTGAAGATTAGGCGGGCGCGGCCTTGCGGCCGGCACAGCCTTAAATTCTAGGTAGTCACGGGTAGCTGGGCAAATCCCGGCCCGTCCTGGAACGGGTCGGCATTGGCCACAGCCAAACGCCCTACCATACTACCGACAGGATCCGGCTCGACCAAACCGGGTCAGTCGGTGCGCCGCCCGTCCCGGTCGACGACGGCGGGAGCGTCCGGTCCGGCGCCCACGCGCTGCCCGGAGACGTCGGCACCCGAGTCGATGATCGCGTTCCTCACGTGCGTGCCCTCCCTCACCCGGACCCGGTTCAGCAGGACGGAGTCCTCGACGACGGCGCCGGCCTCGACCGTGGCCCCGGAGCCGATCACGCTCCTGCGGACGGTCCCGTACACCGCCGCGCCGGGGGCCAGGAGGGAATCGGCCACGACGGCGCCCTCCCCGAGGAAGGCCGGAACCACCTGCGGGGGCTCCGTGAGGATGGGCCAGTCCGGGTCCGCGAGGTCCAGGCCCTTGCCGTCCACCAGGTCGAGGTGGGCCCGCAGGTAGTTTGCCGGCGTGCCGAGGTCCCGCCAGTACCCCTCGAGCCTGTGCTCGACGACGGATCCCCGCTCGACGAGGTGCGGCACGAGGTGGTGACCGTAGTCCCCGAGCCCGTCCCGGTCGTCCTGCAGGTGCCCGAGCGCATCGAGGAGCGTCGCTGCCGTGTAGAGGAAGACCTCCGCCGCGACGATCCTCGTCTGCGGCTCCTCGGGCTTGTAGGCGAAACCTGTCACCCTGCCGTCGTCGTCCACCGCGACGACGCCGTGGTTGGAGGCGTCGCCGTCGAAATCGACCGTGACCATGGTCAGGGCCGCCCCCGTACGGAGATGGGTGTCGACGACGTCGCGGTAGTCCAGGCGGTACAGGTGGTCGGAGCTCAGCACCAGGACCAGATCCGGCGCGAAGTCGCGGATGAAGGCGGCCTGGCGGAGCAGGCCGTCGGCGTTCCCCTCGGCGAATCCCTCCCCCTCGTGGCCGCTGAAGGGAGGCAGCACCAGCAGCCCGCCGCGCGTACGGTCGAGGTCCCAGGGCCGGCCGTTGCGGAGGTGGTCGTTGATGGTCTTGGGCTGGTACTGCTCCATGACCCAGACATCGGAGATCCCGCTGTGGTGCAGGTTCGACAGGGAGACGTCGATCAGCCGGAAGCTGCCGGCCAGGGGCATGGCCGGTTTGGCCCGGTGGTGGGTCAGGGCGCCGAGGCGCCCTCCCGCTCCACCCGCCAGCACGATCGCGAGGATGCGGGGCTGGTGCCCGAACTGTGCGCGCTGGTCCATCTGCCGTCCTTGTCCTGCCGGGTCACTGCCCGGTGGTGAGTGCCTCATGATCGGAGGCCGGTCCCCCGTGGAGGGAGGGGGACGCGGGACCCAGAACGGCGGCCTCGGCCGCCGCTTCGCCGTCGGACAGGATCCAGTGGGCGCCGTCCATACCCCGGAGGATCTTGCGGCCCACCCTCTCCAGGTCCGCGACGTCCTGTCCGTCCAGGGCGTCGAACACCGTGGAGCGGACCTGCGCGACGTGGGACACGGCGAGTTCGGTCAGCGTCTCGAGCCCTGCAGGGGTGAGCGAGGCCGTGGTCACGCGCCCATCGGAGTCGGAGGGCAGCCTCGTGACCCAGCCCCGGGCCTCCAGCTTCTTCACCACGTGGCTCAGGCGTGAGAGCGACGCCGCCGAGCGGGCGGCGAGTTCGCTCATGGGCAGGCGCGTCCCTTCCGACTCGGAGAGCATCGCCAGCACGTGGTAGTCGAACAGGGTGATCCGGGCCTCACGGAACAGCTGGGCGTCGAGGGATGCCGGGAGCAGGGCCGTCAGCGCGTAGAGAGCCAGCCATGCCCGCCGCTCGTCGGGTGTGAGCCATTGCGCCGCCATCCGCTCATTCTGGCACACGCCCTCCCCTGCCCCGTAGAGGGCCTCCGGCCCCCTCGCCGGGTTGCGGCTGGGGCGGGGACCGTACTCGCGCAGGCCCTCAGACCCGGGTGGATGCCCGGTGCGGGTGGACCGGGACGGGGTACTTCGCGGTCAGGGCATCTCCGGAGGAGACTCCGCGCAGGCGCCTGCCGACCCACGGCGTGACGTATTCGCGCGCCCACTGCGCGTCCGCCCGCAGCTGCTCCATCCGCCGAAGGGCCGGGCGCGCATCGAGCTCCGGCAGGTCGATGGCATGCGAGGCCTTCATGGCCTCTAGGACCCGGGCGGCCATGAGCGTGTGTCCCGCCGTGGACATGTGCATCCGGTCGACGTCCCAGTACCTCCAGTCCTGGAACTCGCGCAGGCGCCAGTAGTCGACGATCGTGGCCTCGCGCCTGTCCGCGATCTCACGCACCCACTCGTTGTACACCGCGGTGCGCCCGCGGGTCTTGCCGAAGACGGCCGACCCCGAGGTATCGAAGCCGGTGAAGAGCACGACGTCGGCTCCCGCGTCGCGGAGCCTGCCGATGCCGTCGTCGTAGGAGGACATCAGCCGGTCGATGTCCACCCGGGGGCGCAGGATGTCGTTGGCGCCGGCGTAGAGGGTGACGAGCGTCGGCTCGAGCGCCAAAGCCGCGTCGACCTGCTCGTCGAGGATCTGGCGCATCTTCTTGCCGCGGATGGCGAGGTTCGCGTAGCCCCAGGACTCGTCGGCCAGGATGAGCTGCTCGGCCACCCGGTCGGCCCAGCCACGGACACCGTTGGGGGACCCCGGGTCCCAGTCACCCACCCCTTCGGTGAAGGAATCGCCAAGGGCCACATAACGCTGGGGAAAGGTCACCGTCAAAGATTACCCTCGGCACCGACGGCCCCCGGGATAAGCTCGACGGAGCCATCCGTTGACACCCGCACGAAGGACATCATGCCCGACGCATCCCCCGACGCGACTCCGGACGCGACTCCGGACACGGCTCCGGACACCGGATCGCGCGGCCGACGTGCCGCGCTCATCATCAATCCCATCAAGGTCACCACCGTCGACGTGCAGGGCGCTGTCCAGCGCATCTCCGCCGAGGACGGCTGGGAGGAGCCCCTGGTCATCGAGACCACCGCGGACGACCCCGGGCACGGCCAGGCACGCGAGGCCCTCGACGCCGGAGTGGACCTCGTGATCGCGGCAGGCGGGGACGGCACGGTGCGCTGCGTGGCCGAGGAACTCGCGGGGACCGGCACCATGATGGCCCTCGTCCCGCTGGGCACCGGCAACCTGCTGGCCCGCAACCTCGACATCGCCATCGACGATCCGGATGCCGCCGTCGAGGCCGCTTTCCGCGGGACCGAGCGCACCATCGACGTGGTGCACGTGACGGTGGACCGGGCGCAGGACGCGCACGTGTTCCTGGTCATGGCCGGCATCGGGTACGACGCCGCCATCATGTCGGACACGCGCGACGACCTGAAGGACAAGGTGGGCTGGCTGGCCTACGTCGACGCCGGGATCCGCAACCTGCCGGGCAGGCCGGCGCGCACCACCATCTCGGTGGACGGCGGCAGGTCCTTCGAGCGCCGCTTGCGCAGCGTGATGGGCGGCAACTGCGGCAAGATCATGGGCGGCCTCGAGATCTTCCCGGGCGCGAAGATCGACGACGGCCTGATGGACCTCATGACCCTGGCACCCCGGGGGAAGTTCGGCTGGCTCGCCGTCGCCGGGAAGCTGTTCACCCGCGGCAAGGGCAAGGACCCGTCCCTGGAGTACTTCCAGTGCCGCACGGCCGAGGTCACGCTGCACGAACCGCTGGAGGTGCAGCTCGACGGCGATCCCCTCGGCAAGGCCACGCACATGGCGTTCGAGGTGAAGCCGGATTCGCTGCGCCTGCGGATGCCGCTGGGGTACAAGGACCCCGCCGTCGTCAGTGAGCCGCTGCCCTAGCAGGGGAGGATCGGCCGGCTACAGCCAGGGCTTCGGGTCGACCTTCTTGTCGTCGACCATCACCTCGAAGTGGAGGTGGCAGCCGGTGGAGTTCCCGGTGCTGCCGACCGCCCCGAGGGCTTCCCCGCGCTTCACCGTGGTGCCGGCTGGCACGTCGAGGGCGCTCAGGTGGTTGTAGGTGGTCTTCAGGCCGTCGCCGTGGTCGACCACGATGCGCTGGCCCCCGCCGTAGGCATGCCAGCCGGAGTCGACGACGGTGCCGGCATCCGCTGCCTTGACCGGCGTCCCGCAGGCGCCGGCGAAGTCCAGGCCCTCGTGGAGTTCGTCCGAGGCCCCACTCACGGGGTTGACGCGGTAGCCGAAGGTGGAGGCAACGACCGGGTTGTCCACCGGAGCCCCGAAGGCCTTGCGGTCCTGGAGCGCGGGAGTGAGTTCGGCGGAGAGGGCCCGGGCACTCGCGATGGCCGGGGCGACACCCTCCACCGCCCGACCGGCACCCTCGAGGGTGAAGGTCACCGGCGCTTCCGCAGCAGCCGTGACGGCCTGCATGCCTGCTGCAGGGGTGGCCGCCGTCGTTGCCGAGGGTGCGACGGCACCCAGCAGCAGTCCCGCCGAGGCAATGAAGAGGCCGGCCGTAGCGGCGTTTCCGCGCAGTCGCGCGAACGCCGTCGTACCTCCGGCTCTTTCGTGCCGGAGGTCGCGGCGCGTCGGCTGCGAAACCCACTGAAGGGCGCGATCGTCGGAGGCGCGATGGCGCTCGGGCAGAACGGTATGGAGCAACTGCTTACCTCTCTGGAACGCCGGCGAAGTTAGCTGTCGGATTCGAGCAAGAGTTGACTCGGCCCCTCTGCGCGGCCCTCCACCGCGGGAATGCCGCAGGCGGGGCCGGACTAGCATGGAAGGGCTTCACCCCGAGGCGGTTCAAGCCGCCGGAACGTGGGTCCTCCACCCCTGTCACAGTGTGTTCAGGCGGTCCGCTGACAGGGTTAGGCGTACGGACCTGGATCTGGAATCCAGCTTTGACTGCTTAAAACAGTAGGTCAGAGCGCACGATGTTACAATTTCGTTATCGCATCTGGGGATAAATGTGATAAAGGTCGCCCGATACCCGACGTGGTGCAGGAAGCGGTCCGGAACGGTTCGACGGCTGGATCAGGCCAGTTCCGCGCGCCCCTTGCGCCAGTAGCCCATGAACGCGACCTGCTTCCGGTCCACGCCCACGTCCCGCACCAGGTAGCGCCGCAGCCCGCGCACGACGGCAGCCTCACCGGCGATCCACGCGTAGAAGGGCTGCGTGCCGGAGGGGCGCCCGGGATTGACCGTCGACTGCACGACGGCCGCGTCGAGCAGCTGCGGGGTCTCCCAGAGGATGGTCCCGTCGACATCGACATCCTCGGGCTCGCTTCCCCCCTGGACATCCGGGCCCGAGAGCGACACCCATCCCGGCACGCGCACCGCGTCCCGCACGGCTGCCTCCAGCAATTCGCCGTGCGGCTTCCCCGCCCGGGCCAGCCAGGTGACGGTCACCGCCGACCGCGTCGCGATCGGCTGGACGTCCTGCAGGTCCGGGACCTCGAGGAACGCGGAGCCGCTGATGTCCTCGGGGAGTGCCTCGAGGATGGCGCTGATGGCCGGTACTGCCGTCTCGTCCCCGGCGAGGAGGACGTGCTGGGCGAGGCCGGGGCTCCACTCGATGCCTCCGTACGCACCCGCCGTCCTGCACTGCGCCGCTGACGCGTTGGGGCCGATCATGCAGACCCGGTCGCCGGGCCGGGCAGCCGCGGCCCACTCCGACGCCGGGCCGCCGCGACCGTCGTCGTCGAGGTGCAGGACGAAGTCGACGTCGATCTCCGTCCGCGGGCCCCGCCGGCGCGCGGTGCGCACGGTGTAGGTGCGCATGAACCCGCGCTCCTCCGCCTCCATGCCGAGCCACAGCTGGTACCAGTTCGATGCGTTCCCGCGCTCCATGAGGCCTGCGATATCGGGGCACTGCCGGCCGGCCGACGGGATGATGACCTTGATCCGGAGGTCGAGGCTGTCCCCGGCCACCCCGAACGCCTCGAGGCACGCACCGCCGAAGGTGATGCGCCGGAAGGTGGCACCGAGGTCCTGCACGGCCGTGACGACGACGTCGAACGCCAGCACCATCGGTTCGGTGTCGGCGGCGGTACGCCGCGCGCTGCGCCGGGTCATCTCGGTCATGATGCTGCCTCCACGGGGGCCGGAACGGTGTCCTGGGGATTGGGTCGGTAGCCCCGGGCCTGCTCGCCGGCGGGGGACGTCCGGGCACGGACGGGCGACGGGCCGTGGTACCTGCCGATGGGAACCACCATGGGTGTGCCGGACACGGGATCCTCGACGACCCGGCACTCCAGGTCGAACACGCCGGACACCGTCTCCTGGGTGACGACGGCGGCCGGCGGCCCCTCGGCCACGATCCGGCCGTCCCGCATGGCGATCAGGTGGTCGGCGTAGCGCGCGGCCAGGTTGAGATCGTGCAGCACCATGACGACGGTGGTGCCCGAACGCCGGTTGAGGTCGGTGATCAGGTCGAGGACCTCGATCTGGTGCGTGACGTCGAGGAAGGTGGTGGGCTCGTCGAGGAGCAGGATCCCCGTCTGCTGGGCGAGGGCCATGGCGATCCACACGCGCTGGCGCTGCCCGCCGCTCAGCTCGTCCACCGTACGGTCGGCGAGGGCGAGCGTGCCCGTGGCCTCGAGGGCGCTCGCCACGGCGTCGTCGTCCTCGGGCGTCCACTGGCGGAACCAGCCCTGGTGGGGGTACCGGCCCCGACCCACGAGGTCGGCGACGCTGATGCCGTCCGGAGCGACCGGGGTCTGCGGGAGAAGCCCGAGGACGCGTGCGACGGCCTTCGTGGACTGCTCCTGGATGTCCGACCCGTTGAGCACCACGGTGCCCCCGGCCGGCTTGAGCAGCCGTGCGAGCCCGCGCAGCAGCGTCGACTTGCCGCACGCGTTCGCGCCGACGATCACCGTGACCCGTCCGGGCGGCAGGTCGACGGAGAGGGCGTCGACGACGGTGCGCTCGTCGTAGGCAAGCGTGAGGTCCTCGGCGGACAGTGCCGCCGCTCCGGGGTCCTGGCGCGGAGCCATTGTCAGCCTCCCTGGCCTGATCGGTTCGCCGTGGCGAGCAGCCACAGCAGGAACGGCGCCCCGAGCGCGCCGGTGACGACGCCGACGGGCAGCGACGTCCCGGGAACGAGGTTCGCGGCGACGAAGTCCGCCGCGAGGACGATGACGGCACCCACGAGGGCCGCCATCGTCAGCGACGGTCGGTTGCCGAGCAGCCGGCGTGCGATCGGCCCGGACAGAAAGGCGACGGAGGCGATCGGCCCGGCCGCGGCGGTGGCGACCGCCGCGAGGGCGACGGCGGTGGACATCAGTCCCAGCCGCGACGCCTCGACGCGTACCCCGAGACCGGCTGCGGCGTCGTCGCCCAGCTCCAGGCCCTGCAGGCTGCGCGAGAGGACGGCCGTGGCGGGCAGGAGGAACGCCAGGGCGGCAGCCAGCACGGTGGCGCGGTCCCAGTTGCTCGCATTGAGCGAGCCGGTGAGCCAGAGCAGCGCTTCGGTCGCCGTGCGGAGATCGGTGCGGGTGATCAGGAAACTCACCAGCGCGTGCATCAGCGCCGCGCACCCGATGCCGACGAGGATGAGCCGGTAGCCGGCCACTCCCCCGCGGCGTGCGATGAGGTAGATCGCCGCGGCGACCACCAGCGCGCCGGTGAGCGCCGAGAGTGACACCGCGGCGCCCGCGGCCCCGAAGAGGACGATGGCCGTGACGGCGGAGGCGCTCGCCCCGTAGCTGATGCCGATGATGTCCGGACTCGCCAGCGGGTTCCGCAGCATCGTCTGGAAGACCGCGCCGGCGACGCCGAAGGCCAGGCCCACCAGGACGCCGGTCACGGCGCGGGGCAGCTTGTTCTCGAGGACGATGAAGCTGGCCCCGGGGATGTCGGCGCCGCCGAGGATCCGGAAGAAGTCGGGGATGGTCACAGTGTAGGAGCCGAGCAGGACGGTGACGGCGAACAGCACGACGACGACGCCCGCGGCGGCACCGACGCGGACACCGTTGCTCCGTCGGCGGCGCGCGCGGACGAGCGCGAGCCGGGCGGCCGGGGCGGCCGGAGGAGTGAACGGGGAACCGGGGCTGCGGTGGAGCGAGGTGCTCACAGCTGCGCCATCCTTCGCCGGCGCACGAGCCAGATGAAGAAGGGGGCGCCGACCACGGCCGTCATGATGCCCACCTGCACCTCGCCCGGCGGCAGGATGACCCGGCCGAGGATGTCGGCCCCCAGCAGCAGGACGGGTCCGAGAAGTGCGGAGAACGGCAGGATCCAGCGGTAGTCCGCCCCGACCGCGAGCCGCACCATATGCGGGATCACGAGGCCCACGAAGGCGACCGGTCCGGCAGCGGCCGTTGCCGCGCCGCACAGGACCACGACGCCCAGTGCTGTGACGCCACGCGCCAGGTGCACGTTCTGGCCGAGTCCGCGCGCGACGTCGTCGCCCAGCGCCAGACTGTTGAGGACCTTGCCCGTTCCGAGGGTCAGCACGAGTCCTCCGAGGAGGAACGGGGCCACGGCGGCGATGACGTCCCACCCCCGCCCGGACAGCGTGCCGACCTGCCAGAAGCGGAAGGCATCCAGGGTCTCCTGGCTCGAGACGAGGACGGCGTTCGTGAGGCTCGCGAGTCCCGCCGCCAGTGCGGCGCCGGCGAGGGCGAGCTTCACCGGCGTCGCGCCCTCACGGCCTAGGCTCGCCACGGCGTAGACGGCGAGCGCCGCGGCGCCCGCGCCGGCGAAGGCGAACCAGATGTAGCCGGAGGCACTGCTGAGCCCGAAGAGGTAGATGCCGACGACGACCGCGAGCGAGGCCCCGGCGTTGAGCCCGAGGATGCCGGGGTCCGCGAGCGGGTTCCGGGCGATGCCCTGCAGGGCGGCGCCGGCGGTCGCCAGCGCTGCGCCGACGAGCAGCCCGATGACGGTCCGGGGGACGCGGGAGAGCACGACGGCCTGGTCGCCGTTGGCGGGATCGAAGGCGGTGACGGCGTCGATCATCGTGGGAAGGCCCACGGAACGGGCCCCGATGGTGAGCGAGGCGAGGCAGCATGCGAGGAGGACCACCGCCGCGAGAAGGAGTTTCACCAGGGCCCGCCGCGTTGAGGACCGGCGGACGGCGGGGCGGGAATCCCCGGCGGGCGCGGGGCGCAGGGAGGAGGCCTGGACTGCCATGGAGCCTCCCTCAGACGGACGATCGGTCTGAAGTAAGGCTAGCCTATGCTCCGTGCCATTAAGAAACGAGTTTGTTCCCTAATGCCCCGCGGCAGGGCCGCCGCGAATGCCGCGGCAGCCCTACGCGCCGGCGGGCGGCGTCCCGTCCCCGAAGGGCCGTCCGCCGAGGGACTCCCGGCCGTGCGCCGTGGTCCACCCCGCCAGGTCCGGCCCCTTGGGCACGATCCCGGTCGGATTGATGTCCTCGTGGACGATGTAGTAGTGCTTCTTGATCTGCTCGAAGTCGATCGTGTCACCGAACCCCGGGGTCTGGAACAGGTCCCGGGCGTACCCCCAGAGCGCGGGCATCTCAGTGAGCTTGTTCCGGTTGCACTTGAAGTGGCCGTGGTAGACGGGATCGAAGCGGACCAGTGTCGTGAACAGTCGGACGTCGGCCTCCGTGATGGTGTCCCCGACGAGGAACCGCTGCGTGGACAGGCGGCCCTCGAGCCAGTCCAGGGCCGTGAACAGCCGGTCGTAGGCGGCGTCGTAGGCCTTCTGGGAGCCCGCGAAACCGCAGCGGTACACGCCGTTGTTCACCTCGGTGAACACCCGCCTGTTGACGGTGTCGATCTCCCCGCGGAGCTCCTCCGGGTACAGGTCCGGCGCGCCCTCGCGGTGGAAGTCCTTCCACTCGCTGGAGAAGTCGAGCGTGATCTGCGGGAAGTTGTTGGTCACCACCGCACCCGTGGTGGTGTCCACGATCGCCGGGACCGTGATGCCGCGCGAGTAGCCGGGATCGCGCTTGAAGAACGCCTCCTGCAGCCGCTCGATGCCGAGCACAGGGTCGCGGCCGTCCGGGTCGAGGTCGAAGGTCCAGGAGCGGCTGTCGTGCGTGGGCCCCGGCGTGCCGAGGGAGATGGCGTCCTCGAGTCCGAGGAGCCGCCGGACGATGATGGCGCGGTTGGCCCAGGGGCAGGCCCGAGCAGCGATGAGGCGGTAGCGCCCGGCCTCAACCGGGTAGCCGTCGGCGCCGTCGCGCGTGATCCTCGTCTCGATGTACTGGGTGTCGCGGGTGAACTCCTCCCCGGAGGTCACGTAGGACCCTTTGGTGCTGTGCTCGGACGTGTCAGCCTGCTGGGTGTCGGACATACCGCCAGTCTAGGACGGCGGACATGCAGGAGGCCCGGCCGTTGACACGTCCGGGCCTCCTGTGCGTCGAGGGTCGCCTACCGTCCGGCGGCCTCGCGACCGTACTTCTCGCGCAGCTCGCGTCCCGCGTTGACGAGCTTGCGGTGCTTCTCGTGCTTCTTTTCGGCGGCCTTGCTGTCGCGGGGCGGCAGCTGGATGCTGTCCTCGGCCTCGAGGCCTGCCTGAAGTTCACGGCCGCGTTCCGTCTCGGCGTCGAACTCGACACCGAACAGGAGCGACAGGTTCGCCAGCCAGATCCAGAGGAGCAGGACGATCACGCCGGCGATGGCGCCGTACGTCTTGTCGTAGTTGCCGAAATTCGCGACGTAGAGGGAGAACGCCGCCGTGGTGATCGCGAGGACGAGCAGGGCGATGAAACCGCCCAGGCTCATCCAGCGGAACTTGGGCTGCTTGATGTTCGGTGCACCGTAGTACAGCACGGCGATCATGAGCACGGCGAAGAACACGATGACGGGCCACTTGGCGATGTTCCAGATGGTGAGTGCGGTTCCACCGAGGCCGATGGTGTTCCCCACCGCTTCGGCAACCGGACCCGACAGGACGAGCATGAGGCCCATGATCACGATCAGCACGAGCACGACGACGGTGATGAGGAGCATCTGCGGGCGGAGCTTGAAGAAGCCACGGCCCTCCTCCACCTCGTACACCCGGTTCATGGCGCGGGAGAAGGCGTTGACATACCCCGAGGCCGACCAGATGGCACCCAGGAGGCCGATCACGAAGGTCAGCCCGGCCGCCTGGTTGGAGGCGAGGCCCTCGATCGTCGGCTTGATCGTCTTCACGGCGTCGGCCGGGGCGAACTGGCCGACGATCTCCAGGACTTGGTTCGTCGTGTTCTGGGCCTGACCGAACAGACCGAGGAGGGACAGCAGGGCGAGGATGCCCGGGAAGATCGCGAGCACCGCATAGTAGGTCAGCGCGGCGGCCAGGTCGGTGCACTGGTCCTTGCCGAACTCGTTGAGCGACCGCTTGAAGATGTATTTCCAGGCCGGCTTCGCGACGTCACCCGGATCGTCGGGCTTGCGGGGATCATTGGGGTCGGGCGCGGCCTGCGCCTTCTTGCCCGCCTCACTCTGCGGGTCGCTGCTTACCCTGCTGTTACTGCTCACGGATTCCTCCCGGTCAGGCCCTGACATCGATGTCAGCCGCCATCGACGGCTGTACGTTTCCTTCCACTGCACCATAAGCTTACTTAGTAGTCCAGTTCGGATCAGCACACACCCCATCTCCCGCAACCGCCCGCCAGGAGTACAGCATGCGCATCGCAGTCATCGGCGCCACCGGAAACGTGGGCACGGCGGTCCTCTCCCGCCTCCAGCGGGCAGCCCGCGACCGGGAGGCGATCCAGCGGTCCGGCTACGACACGGCGGAGGACGCGGGCGGCATCTCGCTCACCGCGATCGCCCGTACCATCCCGGATACCGCTCAGGAACCCTACGACGGCGTGGACTGGCACGCCATCGACGTCGGGACGGACGAGGGCCGGGATGCCCTGACGCTCGCGCTCGCGGGGGTGGACGCCGTAATACACCTCGCCTGGGCTATCCAACCGAACCGGGACGAGGCCGCCATGCGCCGTACCAACGTCACCGGTACGGCTAACGCGCTCCATGCCGCCGGCACCGCCGGCGTGCGTCATTTCGTGTGTGCGTCCTCCGTCGCCGCCTATTCCCCCTCGGACAAGGACACCCGCAGGGACGAGTCCTGGCCGACCGACGGTGTGCAGTCTTCCCAGTACAGTCGCCAGAAAGCCGAGCAGGAACGCCTGCTGGACGGCTTCGAGCGGGACCACCCCGAGATCCCCGTGGCACGCCTGCGCCCCTCACTGATCTTCCAGGACCCCGCGGGCAGCGAGGTGGGCCGCTACTTCCTGGGGCCGCTCGTCCCGAAGATCCTGCTCGGCGGCCTGCCCCTGCCCCTCCTGCCGATCCCGTCGAGCTTCATCTTCCAGGCCGTCCACGCCGCGGACATCGCGGAGGCCTACTGGCGGGTGGTGGCGCGGCGCGCGTCCGGAGCGTTCAACATCGCCGCCGAGCCCGAACTGACACCGGAGCGCCTCGCCGACCTGCTCGGCGCGCGCCGAGTGATCGGACTACCGACACGCCTGCTGCGGTGGATCGTCGGCGCGAGTTGGAGGCTCCACATCCAGCGCACCGACCCGGGCTGGATCGACCTGGCGGCACAGAGCCCCGTCCTGGACACCACCAGGGCCAGGACGCAGCTGGGGTGGGAGGCACAGCATTCCTCGCGTGAGGCGATGGCCGAGATCCTGGCCGGGATACGCAGCGGCAGGGGCCACGCCGGCTCTCCCAAGATGTACCCGCGCCGGGCCCCGGACGCGACCTGACGCCGCGGCAGCCGGGAAGCCTCCGACGGCGGAGCGCAGCCTACGGCGCCGGGACCCGGGGGGCGTCGTCCGCGTCGACCAGTGGGATGCCCTCGGGTAGCTGATCCGGCGACCCCGGCAGGCTGACAGTGAATTCGGCGCCGCCCTCCTCCACGTTGCGGACCCTGATCCAGCCGCCATGGCTCTCGGCGATGCGGCGGCAGATGGCAAGGCCGAGGCCCGTCCCCGTGGCCTGGCCGAGCCCGTTCTCCGAGCGGTGGAACTCCTCGAAAACGCGATCGAGATCGCCCTCGGGGATACCGATGCCGTTGTCGCGCACCTGGACGAGGGTCCTGCCGGTGGCCGGGTCGGCCGACGTCGCCACACTGACCCGTCCCGTGCCGTCGGTCCGCCCGTACTTCATGGCATTGCCCACGAGGTTCTCCATGAGCTGCAGGAAGAGGCGCTCGTCGGCGTAGACGGGGCGCGTCGCATCGACGTCGAACCGGACAGCGGGAAGCTGCGTGCCCGGGAGCACCGCCCGCAGGTCGAAGATGCCCTCGACCACGCGGGCCACGTCGACGCGGGAGGCCGTGAGCTTCTCCTCCTTGGCGAGGCTGTAGGCCAGGAGGTTGCGGATGAGATTGCGCATGCGGACGCTCGCCTGCTGCAGGCGCTCGATGCTGGCCTGCCGCTCGGCCGGCGGCAGGTTCGGATCCTCGAGCATCTCGAGCCACCCGTCGAAGACCGTGAGCGGCGTCAGGAGGTCGTGCGCGACGACGGACGCGAAGCGCCCGAGGTCGCGCTGGTACGCGCGCTCTTCGGTGACGTTGCGCATCACCACGACCGCGCCACGCTCACCGGGCAGGGGCATCGCGTCGACGGACAGGTGCAGTACCTCTCCGGAACAGTGCGTGAGGTCGATGTCCATCCGCTCCGTCACCGTCCCGTCCAGTGCGAGAAGCAGGGGATTGTCGGCCTCGTCGATCTGCCCTCCGCCGGGGGTTGTGGCCTCGTAGTCCCGCCGCCACACCTCACCGGGGCGGGCGGTCCCCGGGCCCAGCCAGCGTTCGCTCGCCGCGTTCTGGAAGATCAGCCGCTTGTCCGGTCCCGCGACGAGGACGCCGTCGTTCATCCTGCCGATCACGAGGTCGCGGAGGTCCGCCGCGGCCCGCGCCTCCTCGTTGGCACTGTAGAGGCGGTCGATGAGGCGACGCCGCTCGTCCATGCTGAGCGCCAGGACGGCGGACAGCGAGAACGCGATGAACATGAAGGACTGCGCCACGTAGGCGGAGACGTCGGCATCGAGGTCCTGGAAGGGCCCACGACCCGCAAGGGTGAAGAAGACCAGGAACGCGCCGCATACGAGGCCGTGCAGCATGGCCCATCCGGACCGGAGCCGGAGACCTGCCCACATGTGGGCGGGGATGGTCGTGTAGGCGATGGGCAGGGTGGCACTCGCCCCGAACGTGGCGACGTAGAGGATCACGGAGGCCAGGACCAGGAGTGCGTACTCGCCACGTTGCGCGACGGTGAGGGGCGGGCGGGGACCGCCCGTCGCGCGGCTTCTGATGCTCGAAGCCGCCACGATCCCGAGGGAGCCGATCGCGGTCAGGGACACCGCGTGGCGGACCAGCCATGGGACGAAGGCGGAGAACGGCTCCACCGAGCCCTCCAGGGCGACGCCGACGACGATGAACAGCGCGCCGACCGAACAGGCGCCGAGGGCTATGACACCCAGACGGAGGTACTCCCCCACACTCTGCACGCGCAGGGCCGGGACCAGCCGACGGAAGAAGTAGGCGGCGACAGCGGTCTGCGCCACACTCCCCAGCGCCACGGCCAGGGCAAGGGCGACACTGAGGCCGGTCGAGAGGTTGACCGCGGCAAGGACGGGAACGGTGGCGGTCAGTGCAATGGTGAGGTCGCGCCGCGACCTGGAGGCCCACAACCCCCAGAGGAAGTTGATGCCCGCTGCAGGCCACACGAGGGCGAGACCCGAGGACTCGAGGGTGCTGTGGCGTCCGAAGACGGCGGCCATGGCGAGCATCAGGGCGAACAGGACGTGGAGGGTCGCCGGGGACAACGCTGCCAGTCTCCCCGCGACCGCCTGCATCCGCCCCACGCCCATGCCCTTACCCGTTCAGAAGAATCCTGCCGCGGTCTGACCGGAACCGGCGGCGCGGGGCCGGAATTGGCCACCGCCGCTCAGCTTACTGGCTGGTACCTTCCTGCGTGTGCTCCCCCGCGGGGCGGGGCGCCCGCCGGCGCCGCGCCCCGTGAGTGCGGATCAGGCGAGGGTGGCCGCGTCGATCACGAAGCGGTAGCGCACGTCGGAGGCGAGCACGCGCTCGTAGGCCTCGTTGATGGCATCGGCCGGGATGAGCTCGATCTCGGGCGCGATGCCGTGCTCGGCGCAGAAGTCCAGCATCTCCTGGGTCTCCCGGATGCTGCCGATCCCGGATCCCGCGAAGGAGCGCCGCTGGTTGAACAGCGTGAACACGTGCAGGGGAAGGGCGTCCGCCGGGGCCCCCACGTTGACCATGGTCCCGTCCAGGCCGAGGAGCGAGAGGTAGGCGTCGAGGTCGATCTTCGCGCTCACGGTGTTGATGATGAGGTCGAAGGTGTTCGCGAGCTGCTTGAAGGTGTCGGGGTCGCTCGTGGCGTAGTAGCACTCGGCCCCGAAGCGCTTGCCGTCGTCCTCCTTGCTGAGGGTCTGGGACAGGACGGTGACCTCGGCGCCCATGGCGTGCGCGATCTTGACGGCCATGTGCCCGAGTCCGCCGAGTCCCACGACGGCGACCTTCTTTCCCGGTCCCGCGTTCCAGTGCGCGAGCGGCGAGTAGGTTGTGACACCCGCGCACAGGAGGGGCGCGGCGGCCTCGTAGGGGATGCTCTCGGGGACCGACAGCACGAAGTCCTCGACGACCACGATGTGGGTGGAGTAGCCGCCCTGGGTGATCGAGCCGTCGCGGTCCACTCCGGCATAGGTCCCGGTGTTGCCGTTCAGGCAGTACTGCTCCTCCCCCTGCCGGCAGTTCGCGCAGGTGCGGCAGGAATCCACCATGCAGCCGACACCCACACGGTCTCCGACCGTGTGCAGGGTGACCTCGCTACCGGCCTCCTCGACGACGCCGACGATCTCGTGACCGACGGTGAGCGGGTACTGCTGGGGTCCCCACTCGCCCCGCACGGTATGGATGTCGGAGTGGCAGATTTCCGCGTACGCGATCCTGATCAGCACGTCCTTCGGTCCGACGTCGCGGCGCTCGATGGTGGTCGGTACGAGCGGATCCGTTGCGGACGGGGCGGCATAGGCGTTGACGGTCTTCATGGGTTCCTCCTGGAGGATCGGTGGCAACGAGCGGGGCGCTACCGGTCCCAGGGCCCGCGCGTCACCGCTGTCCAGCCGGACGGGGTCGTCCTACTGATTCGCTGACCGAACCACCCTAGGACGAAATGGGGCGGGAGCGGGAGTTCCGCGAGGGCTTGCGACGCCGGCGTTGTGGGTCCTGCCGTGGGCGGGGAGGATGGCAGGAGACACCCGGACGGACTGAAGGAGCTTCTCATGGACTACCTGTTCGACGTCCTCGTCATCGGTGGTGGCCCGGCGGGCATGGCAGCCGCCACCCGTGCGGCGGAACTCGGAGCCCGCACCGCCGTCGTCGAGCGTTCGGCACTCGGCGGCACCTGCGTGAACTCGGGCTGTGTCCCCACGCGCGTGCTCGCCAAGACCGCCCGCCTGTTCCGCGAGGTCCGCACGGCCTACGACTACGGAATCGTGGTGGCCGAGCCCAGTGTCGACTGGGACCGGACGGTGCAGCGGGTGCGCTCCACCGTCGCGCGGGTCCTCGAGGCCAAAGGGTACGGGCCCACCATGGAGCGCCTGGGCATCGAACTGATCGAGGGCGACGCCGAACTCACCGGGGCGCACAGCGTCTCCGTGGGCGGGCGGGAGGTCACGGCCGCGTCGATCATCCTCTGCATCGGCGGCAGCGGCCGGCGCCTGCCGATCGACGGGGCCGAGCACGCCGTGCTGCCCCACGAAGTGCTGACGCTGGAGAGCCTGCCAGGCTCGGTGGCCATCATCGGCGGCGGGCACACCGGCGCGCAGCTGACCACCATCTTCGATGCGATGGGCTCGGACGTCCTCCTGCTCGACCTTGCACCCCGGATCCTGATGACGGAGGACGAGGACGTCGCGGCGACCGTCACCGCGAGCTTCAGGGGCAAGGGGATCCGGGTGGAGACCGGGATCGGCGGGATCGACAGCATCCGGAAGGAGGCGGACGGCCTCAGCCACGCCTGGCGGCGCGACGGCGAGCCGCAGTCCCGGCGGGTGGACGCGGTTCTCATGGCGGCCGGGTGGCCGGCGAACCTCGCAGGGCTCGGCCTCGACGCGGCCGGGGTGCAGGCCGCGCGCTCCTTCATCCCGGTGGACGAGTACCTGCGCTCCAACGTCCCGCACATCTTCGTGGCCGGCGACGCCAACGGCAGCAGCATGCTGGTCCAGGCGGCCGTCTTCGAGGGCGAGACCGCAGCCGAGAACGCCGTGCTGGGTGCCACGCGCACCACGCCGCACCACCTCCTGCCCGAGGGTGGCTTCACCGACCCGGACTACGCGGGAGTGGGGCTCACCGAGGCGAAGGCGAGGGAACGGGACGCGGAGTGCCACGCCGTCACGGTCCCGTACGCCGCCGTCGAACGGCCCATCATCGACGATCGCGAGCAGGGCTTCCTCAAGCTGGTCGTCGACCGGCGCCGCGAGCTGATCCTCGGCGCGCACGCCGTCGGCGAGAACGCCGTCGAGGTCATTACCGCTGTGGCTTCCGCCATGGCGGCCGGCACCGACCTCGCGACGCTCGCCCGCGTGAAGTTCGCCTACCCCACGTACAGCGCGGTCATCGGGCAGGCGGCGAGGTCGGCCCTGCACGGTCAGGTGCAACCCTAGCTGCGGACGAGCACCAGCTCCTCCAGCGGAAGACGCCTGCGGGGTGCGGTCTCGCGCTCGGCCAGGGCTTCGGGGAGCTTGTCCGCCTCGTCGACCGTGCCCACCGCCGTGATGGTCATGGGCTTCATGTTGTCGGGCAGGTCGAACGCGGCGACGATCCTGTCCCACTCGACCCCTGCCATCTGGTGCGTCACGAGGCCCTCCGCCTCCGCCTGCACGCTCAGGTGCGCCACTGCCTGCCCGAGGTCGTACTCCGCGTAGGGGCGCACGTCGCCCTCGACGGAGGACGTCTCGGCGATTCCCACGATCAGGGCCGAGGCGTTGTGCGCCCAGGCGGCGTTGAAGCCCACGAGGGCCGAGACGATCGTGTCGAAGGCTGAGGTCCCGCGGCGGGCGACGATGAAGCGGCGGGGCTGGTTGTTGCTCGCCGACGGCGCCCAGCGCGCCGCTTCGAGCAGCGCATCCAGCTGGTCCTCCGAGACGGTGGCCTGCGGGTCGAAGGACCGCGGGCTCCAGCGCTCGGCCAGCTCGGGAAGGATGGGAACGCGGGTATCCGCGCTGCGGGTGGTGATGGCAGAACCGAGTGTCATGCGTGCTCCTGTGCTTGATCCGTACGTGTTCGACGGCGCACCGTTGAGCCTCGTGTCGCACAACAATGAAGCCCCCCGTGACATTCCGCCCCGGAACAGCAGGTGCCGCGGAGGAACACCACGCATCCCGATCATCGAATACATGTTCTATTCTTGGTCGGTACGCAGGAGACGGACAGAAGGACACCGGGCATGGCAGCACAGGCGGTTGGCGCAGGCGACGATGCACCGCGGGCACTCGACGAGCCGGCGGCGGTCCGCTTCACGTCGGCGGCTCGCCCCCTCGCGTTGCGGTGGCACGGCTCCATCTGGCAGGTCGTCGGCGACCCCGTCCCCGAACCCGTAGCCCGTGCCCGGACCGCTACGCCGCCCGCCTGGCTGTTCACCGCCCAGACCGGGCCAGCCTCCCCCGTCCTGCACTTCAGGATCCGCTTCGACGCCCGGCGCGACGAGTGGCGGCTGCTCAGCGTCGGGAGCAACTGACGGCGGCCCTCGCGCTACGTTCTTCTGCGTCCTGCGGCCGGGGCGTATCGATGCTTATTGTTAACCGGATACCACGTGCTGCCCTACGGAACGCACTGCTACAGTGGCTGTCACCCGGAAGGAAAGGGTACTTGGTTCCCCAACGGGAGGTAGGACGATGGCGACGACCGACAGGAAATTCACCGCCACCGAGGAGTCGACGAGCAAGCACCCGCATGATTGGGGGCGCGCCATGGCGGTTGCCATCTGCCGGCTCGCGGACATGGCGCGGGAAGCCGGCGACCCCGTGCACCACGAAGCGCTGATCGGTGAAGACCTCCACCTCTTCGTGGAGGACACAGAGGACGGCGTGAACATCACGATGTCCTGGACCCCTCGCGAGCAGGGCACGGTGCCGCCGGCGCTTCCAGCTGGCGACAGCGCGGACGGCGACGAATCGGGTGACGACGATCCGCACAGCGCCTTCGGCCAGCGGTTCGACCCGACGGGCGGCAGCACCGCGGGACTGGGCCAGTAACACCGACGCGGCGTGGGGGACAGCCCCCGTATCGCTAAGCAGCCTTAGTTTCTGCGGGGTATGGTGAGGGGAACGACCCGACCAGCCACGCGGAGGACAGCATGAGTGAACGCCCGGACCCGTTAAATGCAGGAAATCCCGACCCGCTGGAGAGCCATATCACCGGCCTCGAGCCCGGTGGCGGTGTGCCGCCGGGCGAAACGCCGCCGGCAGAGTCCAGCACGGCGTGGCAGCAGCAGGGACATGCGGACGAGGAGAAGACCTCGAAGGGCCGCCAGGCACTCTGGGTCACCATCATCGGGATCGTGGTCGTGCTGGCGCTGCTCTACTTCGTCGGCTACATCGTGGGAATCGTCAACCTCTTCTAGGTCTTCCGGCACTACACGAAGCCCCCGTCCGCCGGAGCGGACGGGGGCTTCGTGGTCCAGCCGAGGCGCCTAGGGTGCCTCGGCGCCGTCGCGGAGCCGGTAGTAGTCGATCAGCGCCGACTCCTCCTCCGCCGAGAGTTCGATATCGCTGAGGGCGCCCGGCGCATTGGTGATCTGGTCCTTCGTCCACGCGAGATGGAGGGCGTCGCCCTCGAAGTGCGAGTTCGCCAGGGGCACATAGTGCTTGCGTGAATTCAGCAGTCCGGTGGACACCGTGACCCAGGCCGGGATGCCCGACTCCTTCTCGAGGTGCACCTGGTTGACGTCACCGAGCTTCTTGCCGTTGCTGTCCCACGCCGTCGCGGCCTGGAGCTTGTTG
Source organism: Arthrobacter rhamnosi (assembly GCF_054510975.1). Lineage (NCBI taxonomy): Bacteria > Bacillati > Actinomycetota > Actinomycetes > Micrococcales > Micrococcaceae > Arthrobacter > Arthrobacter rhamnosi. Next base: position 810,002 of record NZ_JBTNDN010000001.1, read on the forward strand.
ATTTCCGCCTGAGCCATTGGAATTCCCTTTCATCGCACCAAGAGTCGGTTCATCGTCCATTCCAGCCCAGATGCAGCCGGAGGGCAATCGGCAGGTTGCGTCAGGCCTTGTCCGCGGCCTCGCCGAGCATCGGCAGGAAGCGGTCCAGCGCCCAGACCAGGCTCAGGGGGTTGGCAGCGGAGATGGAGAGCGTCAGGGTGTTGTCGCTGTCCGCGACCAGCGCGCCCTTCTCCACGGCCGGGATCTGACCGAGGAGCGCATCGCCGGCAATGGCATCCTTGGTGGCCTCGTCCGCGACCCAGGTGACGAAGATGTCCGAGTCCAGTTCGTTGGCGCGCTCCGCGGACCAGGGGATGAAGAACTCCTCGGACCCCTTCGTGTTCTCGGTGACGACGTCTGCCTGCACCATCCCGAGCTCGGCCAGGAACCTCGGCCGGTTGTCGTTCGCCGTGTAGACGCTGACACCGTCCGCGCTGCCGGGCTCGAGGTTGCCGTAGATGAAGGTCTTGCCCTCGAGCTGCGGGTACTCGGCAGCAGCGTCCGCGATGGCCTGCTCCGTCTCCGACACCAGCTGCTCGGCGTCCGCGGACAGGCCGAGCGCCTTCCCGATGATGCGCGTGGAGTCCTGCCACGCGGTCCCGTAGGCCACCTCCGGGTAGGCCACGACGGGCGCGATCTTGCTCAGGGTGTCGTAGTCCTCCTGGGACAGTCCGGAGTAGGCGGCGAGGATGACGTCGGGGTTCGTGGCCGCGATGTCGTCGAAGGCGATGCCGTCGGTCTCGGAGTACTGCACGGGGGCGTTCTCGGTCCCGATCGCCGCATCCAGCTCCTCGAGCTTGGCGTCCTTCCACGGCGTCGACTGGTTCTCGTTGCCGCCGTAGGAGTCGGCGGGCATGCCGACAGGAACGACGCCGAGGGCGAGGGACACGTCCGCATTGACCCAGGACACCGTCGCCACGCGCTCGGGCTTCTCGGCGAGGGTGGTCTCACCGAAGGCGTGCTCGATCGTGACGGGGAAGGCGTCGGCGGAGGCGCTGGTGCCGCCGGTAGCTGCGGTTCCACTGTTGGCCGGGCCGGTGGAACAGGCGGAGAGGGACAGGACGGCGATGGCAGCAGCGGCGAACAGGCTGCGCAGGCGGGAGGGGGCCATGAGGCTCCTTGGCTTCTACGGCCTCGCGGAGGCCTGGGGGACGGGATAGAAGTAAGGCTAGCCTAAGCGCGAGTCAATTAGGAAATGCTTTCGTTGCGTAATAGCTATTGTTCGCGCGCCCTGCGCGTCTCCCGATCGTTCGCCTTCTGCAGTGCCTCGACGAGCTCTTCCTTCGACATCCGCGAGCGGCCCGGCACGTCAAGCTTTTTCGCGAGGTCGTAGAGGTGCTTCTTCGAGGAGTTCGCGTCGACACCACCCGCCGTCGGTCCGGCCTGGCCGCCTCCTCCCGCGGCCTGCGCGTCGGACGGGCCCTTCTTCTCCTTCGGCTCCCAGTGGTCCCCCACTTTCTCGAAGCCGTGCTTGAGCGAGGCGAAGGCCGTCCGTCGGGCGCGCTCCCCGTCGCCGTACTGCTCCTCCGCGGCGTCCAGCGTCGCCGCGAACGTGTCCTGGGCCTTCTCGCCGGATCGCTGCAGCGTGCTCGGGAGCGTGTCCGTTTTGACCTTGCCGTCCTTCGTGAAACGGGACATCGCGGCATCCTTCCGGGAGGTTGTGCCGGCCCCTGCGGGCCCGCAGTGCCGGTACGAGAACGCTACCGCCCGTCAGCCGAGCGTCGCGAGGTAGCGGACCAGTTCGCGGGGTGCGGACTTCGGCGCTACCGCTTCCACGGCCGCATTGTAGTTGGTGTTGGTATTGACGTCGTAGGTCAGCACGCGGCCGTCCGCGGTCTCGATGAACTCGATGCCGCACACCTCCAGGTTGTTCCGCCGCGCGAACTCCTCGAACTGGACGATGACGGGGTGGTCGAAGTCCTCGCGCAGGCTGAAGAGCTGCTGGCCCGGCTCGGGGGCGATGGTGGCGCCGGGCGGCATGATGGGCCTGCCGGTCTCCGGATCTATCGCGCAGGCGTCCGCCGGGCACAGCTGGAAGCCGCCGCGCGCCGTGTCCGCCGCGATGGCGTACACGAACCTGCCGCCCACGATCTCCGCCCGGGTGATGAAGGGCTTGGCGGCCTGGATGAATTCCTGAACCAGGGTGATGCCGTCCTGCGGCTCTTCGAACGCGCTCGAGGCGACATAGTCGGCGAGTTCCCCGTGCGAGTCGAACCTGCGCACGCCGAGGCCCTTGCCACCCTGGTTGTGCTTGACGATGAACGGCGTTCCGAATCCCTCGGCCGCTTCGAGGATGCGGTCCCGCCCGACGGCGGCAACGGTGCGCGGCGTGTCGATGCCCGCAGCCTTCAGTGCGGTGAGCTGGTCCACCTTGCTCATCTCGAGTTCGAGCACCCGCCGCCCGTTGACGGTACGGCGGCCGTGCGCCTCGAGCCAGGACAGGACCGAGCGGGCATAGTCCTTGGACAGGCCGTGGTCCCGCGTGTGGGCGGAGGCGCTGATCCGGGACCAGAAGATCCCTTCCGGGGGGACGGAGTCGAGATCCAGCACGCCGTCCGTGAGCAGCCACTCCACCACCTCGATGCCTTCGGCCTCGAAGGCGCGGGCGAAGGGCGGGAACCACTCGGGGTTCTCGTGCAGGGCGTAGACCGTTGTCACGGAGGTCCTTCCGATCGGCAGTGGAGATGCAGTGGAGATAGAGGCCAGACTAGCGGTCCGCTGCTCCGCCCTCGCCTCCGGTGCTGCCGTTGTCCCCCGTTCCGGCTCCGCCGAACAGGGTGCCCCGCAGGGCGTAGGCCTGGCCGCCGGCGAGCACGACGGTGATGAGGACGGCCATGGGCCAGGACAGGCTGGTGGCGTAGACGAGGACGAACGCGATGGATACGGCGAAGACCGCGATCGCGACCAGCAGGGCCATCCTCACCCCCGACCCGCGAGCGCCCGCCCCCGGCGGCGTCTGCCGCGGTGCATCGGAATCATCGTCGTCGTCGACCACTGCGTCCTCCCCCTGGTAGATCCCCTGCACGCCGCCCGGTCGGCGTTCCGGCATGTCGCCCGGAAGGGCACCGGAAACGGCCGAATCGACTCTGTACCATCCTGACCCCGATGGCGGAGCCTTGACCACCCCTCCGAACGGCAGTGCCACGCGGAACCGCACCGACGACGGCGCGCCGCCCCGGGAGGGTCAGGCGAAATAGGACGGCACGTCGATGGCGCCGCCCTGGTGCTGGAACTCCTCATGCACCGCCCTGCGCAGGGAATCGTCGCAGAGGTAGTCGAGCGCGGTGAGGGCGAGGCCGACGGCGCCGTCGAGCGCCCCCCCGCTCCGCATCCTCGCTCCTGGCCGCTGCGGCGAACCCGCGCGTGTGCAGGGCCGTGGCCGGGTCGGCGATGCGGATCAGCGGGTGGATACCGGGAATGCGATAGCTCACGTTCCCGAAATCCGTCGAGGCGGCAAGGGTCTCCGAAACCACCCCGAGGGGAAGCGGAGCACGTCCGCGCCGCTGCTGGGACACGATCCACCGGCCGGTGAGGGCCTTGTTGGTGCGGATGGGGAGAGACGGCGGGTGCTCGTCCCAGTGCAGTTCCACCCCCGTTCCCGTCATCAGGGCAGCACCCCGCGCCACGTCCTCGAGCCGCGCACTGAGGTCCCTGAGGGTGGCGGGCTGCTGGGAGCGCGCGTAGAGCTTCAGGACGGCGCGGCCCGGGATGATGTTGGGGCTCGTCCCGCCCTCCGTGATGGTCGCATGGACGCGGTCGGACGGCGGCAGTTGCTGGCGGAGCAGCCCGATGCCCTGGTAGGCGAGGTTCGCGGCGTCGAGGGCGTTACGGCCCATGAAGGGCTGCGCGGAGGCATGCGCCTCGATACCGGTGAAGGCGACGGTGAGCAGTCGCCTTCCGAGCCAGACCTGGTCCGCGAGGTCGTAGCCGTAGGGGTGGACCATGATGGCGGCGTCGACGTCGTCGAACGCCCCGTTGCGGGCCAGGACCTCCTTGCCGGAGTGGCCCTCCTCCGCCGGCGTGCCGAGGAACAGGACGCGTCCGGGCAACCGGTCCGCCACCGAGGACAGCGCCAGGAAGGCACCCAGCGCCGCTGCCGCGATGACATTGTGTCCGCAGGCATGGCCGATCCCGGGAAGCGCGTCGTACTCGGCGAGGATCGCGATGGTCGGGCCCCGATCCACGCGGCCCGCCGCCGCCCGCACCGACGTCTCGACGCCGTACTCGCCGAGGACCGCGTCCGCGCCGTGGGCAGCGAGGGTCTCCTGCAGGAACGCCGCACTGCGGTACTCGCGGAACGCGGTCTCGGGATGGTCGTGCAGTTCGCGGACCACCCGCCGCAGGTCCGGGGCCAGCCCGTCCACGTGCCCCTCGACGTCCGAGGACAGGCCGGCCGGCGCTCCGCCGAACGGCGAAGGATCCGGCACCGCTCCGGCTCGGAGCCTGAGGGTCCGCTCGTCGATCGACTGCAGGTAGGCCCGGTCCGGCTCGGTGGGTTCGCTCATCGCAGTAGCTTAGGCACGATCGGCAGGCGGACGAGTTTCCTGTGCACCCCGGGTAACACTTCCGCGGGCCCCGGAAAGATAACCTTCCGGAAATATCCCGGCAACACCGCTCCCCGACTATGGAGTCATCAGCCCGCAAGTCTCAGCGGGCCGCACTCTCAAGGAGCACCGATGACCGTCATGGCCACCCCCAGCACCGCCCGCATCCTCGACCTCGGCGTCCTCAGCGCCGGGACCGTCGTCGAGGCACGCCGCAAGAACGAGGTGCACTACCGCGGGTGCGTCGAGGACACCGCTCCGGGCCTCGGCGTCGTCTGGATCCGCGACGACATGGCAGGGCACCGGGCCATCCTCCACCTCGACGAGTACAGCATCTGGCAGCTCGGCGCGTGAGCCGCCTGACCGGCGGGGAGCTTGCCCCTCCTAGACTGGAGGAATGACTGCAACCCTCGTGGCGAAGGACCTGTCCGGGGGCCACGCCCACCGCACCCTCTTCTCGAAGCTGGACCTCACGGTGGCCCCGGGCGACGTCGTCGGCGTGGTGGGCGCCAACGGCGCCGGGAAGACCACGCTCCTGCGACTGCTCGCCGGAGCGGACACGCCCCTCGGCGGAACCGTCCGGACCACCCCGCCCGACGCCTTCGTCGGCTGGCTGCCCCAGGAGCACGAACGCCTGGAGGCGGAGACGGTCGCCGGCTACATCGGTCGCCGCACCGGAACGACGTCGGCGACCCTCGCCATGGAGGACGCCGCAGCAGCGCTGGGCAGCGGGGACAAGGGCGCCGACGACGCGTATGCGGCGGCGCTCGACCACTGGATGGCGTCGGGGGCGGTGGACCTCGAGGACCGCATGCCCGGAGTGCTGGCCGACGTCGCCGGCGGCATCGATCCGGGTACCCCGACCGCAGCCCTCTCGGGGGGCCAGCTCGCGCGGGTCGCGCTCACAGCGCTGCTGCTGAGCCGCTTCGACATCGTGCTCCTCGACGAGCCGACCAACGACCTGGACCTCGCCGGGCTCGAACGGCTCGAGGGCTTCATCCAGAACCTGCGCGGCGGCGTCGTCCTCGTCTCCCACGACCGCGAGTTCCTCGCGCGCTGCGTGACCACCGTCGTCGAGCTGGACCTCGCGCAGAACAAGGTGGCCGTGTACGACGGCGGCTACGACGCCTTCCTCGAGGAACGCGCGGTGGCACGGCGCCACGCCCGCGAGGCCTACGAGGAGTATGCGGACAAGAAGCAGGACCTCGTGGGGCGTGCCCGGACGCAGCGTGAATGGAGCTCGCAGGGCGTGCGCAACGCCATGAAGAAGAGCCCGGACAATGACAAGATCCGGCGGAGGGCGAGCATGGAATCCTCCGAGAAGCAGGCACAGAAAGTGCGCCAGATGGAATCCCGCATCGCGCGCATGGAGGAGGTCGAGGAGCCGCGCAAGGAGTGGCAGCTGCAGTTCACCATCGGATCCGCTCCCCGGTCGAGCTCCGTCGTCGCCACGCTGAGCAGCGCGTCCACCACCCAGGGAGGCTTCACCCTCGGTCCGGTGTCACTCCAGGTCAACGCTGGCGAGCGGATCGGCATCACCGGCCCCAATGGCGCCGGGAAGTCGACACTGCTGCGCCTCCTGCTGGGACACCAGGAGCCCGACCACGGCGCTGCCTCCCTCGGTTCCACCGTGGCGGTCGGCGAGATCGACCAGGCGCGGGGACAACTCGACGAGGACCTCCCCCTCGGTGAGGCCTTCGAAGCCCTCGTGCCGGAGCTGGCACAGGGCGAGGTGCGGACCCTGCTGGCGAAGTTCGGGCTCAAGGCGGACCAGGTGCGTGCCGCCGTCGGCTCCCTCTCCCCCGGTGAGCGGACGAGGGCGGGGCTCGCGCTGCTCCAGGCGAGGGGGGTCAACCTCCTGGTGCTGGACGAACCGACGAACCACCTCGACCTTCCGGCCATCGAACAGCTCGAGGAAGCCCTGGAGGCCTACACGGGCGCACTCCTGCTCGTCACCCATGACCGCAGGCTCCTCGAGAACGTCCGGCTCGATGGGCGCTGGCAGGTCGAGGACGGACGGGTCACCGTCGGCTGAAACTGCGCGCCTGTCGTTCCGTGGCACCATGGGAGGCGAGGCGGGCATCAGCCGCCTCCCGGACGAGGTGCCGTACCCGGTCTTCAGCAAGTCGGCCCGGAGAAGAGAGTCATGGCCTGGATCGTCCTCGTAGTCTCCGGAGTGCTCGAGGCCGTCTGGGCCACGGCCCTGGGCAGGTCCGACGGCTTCAGCAAGCCGGCGCCGACCCTCGTGTTCGCCGTGGCCATCATCGCCAGCATGGCCGGACTCGCCTACGCCATGCGCACCCTTCCGATCGGCACGGCCTATGCCGTCTGGGTAGGCATCGGTGCCGCCCTGACCGTTCTCTACGCGATGGCCACCGGAGGCGAACCCGCGTCGCTGCTGAAGGTCGTGTTCCTCCTCATGATCGTGGGCGGTGTGATCGGGCTGAAGCTGGTCCACTAGCAGCCCTGCGCGCCGTCCTGCCCGCCGTCCTGCTCGGTGCCGGCCTCGCTGCCGGCAGGACGCGCTCCGGCCCGACGAGCACGTGTCCTGGTCAGTCCGGCGCGCCGTTCCGCTTCTCGTACTCGGTGATCGCCGCGACCTTGGTCGCGGACGCCGACTGCTCGTCGAAACGGTAGCCGAGCCACTCCCGAACCAGCCGTTTGGCCAGTTCGAGTCCGATCACCCGCTCCCCGAGGCACAGGACCTGCGCGTTGTTGGAGAGCACTGCGCGTTCCACCGAGAAGGAGTCATGGGCTGTCACAGCACGGATGCCCGACACCTTGTTGGCGCTGATGGCGACACCGAGGCCCGTGCCGCAGATCAGCAGGGCCCTGTCGGCGCGTCCCGCAGCAATCTCGCCGGCTGCCGCGAAGGCCACGCTGGGGTAGGCGGTATCTTCATCTGCCTGGACCCCGACGTCCAGCACGGCGTCCACCTGGTCGCTCGACTCGAGGAGTCGCTTCAGCTCCTCCTTGTAGCGCAGTCCCGCGTCGTCACAGCCGATCACCAGTCGTAGTGGTTCCATTCCTTCTCTCCTGTCAGCATCCGCTGCCGCGATCGGTGGACCACGTCCTGTTCTTCAGTGTTTCCCTGCGGCCGGTGACTGTCAACGAGACAGAATCCCTTCAGGGGGCGCTCACGCGTTAATGTTGACTGTCAACACTGGAGTGCGTAATGTGCTTGACGTCACGTTCAGCAAGAGTGAGGGTCAACGACGATGTTCCATCCCCGCGTGGTGTGCTCATCCATCAGCTTCCGGCACCAGGATCTGCCGACGGCACTCAGAACCATGCAGGGACTGGGGTTCGGGGAGCTGGATCTCGGTGCCCTTCCTGGAGTGTGCAACCACGTCCCGTTCGTCCTGGATACCCAGGCCGTCGACGAGGTCAGCCAGGACGTTCTGCGCTCGGGCATGGGCGTGCGTTCGGTCAACGGTGATATCGGGGACCTCAACGCCCGGTTGACCCGAACCGAGCGGGCCGACAGAGACAAACACCTCGACATGCTCCTGGCGCTTGGGTCGAACATCGGCGCGACTGCACTGGTCCTGCCCTGCGGTGCCCAGTCGCACGATCCGCTCGTGTCATTCGACGAGGATCTGGACCTCATCGCTGCGGCCCTGACCGAGGCGGCCGACCGCGCAGCCGCGGCCGGCGTCGAGATCTGGGTGGAAGCACCCCACTTCTTCCGCCTCTGCTGGGACATCGACCGCACCCGGCACTTGCTGGACAGGGTGCCGCAGGAGTCCGTGGGCCTCGTCATGGATTTCAGCCACATCGTCGCGTCCGGAGGGGACCCGGTGGAATTCGCTCCGCTCTTCTCCGACCGCATCCGCCACGTCCACCTTCGGGATGCGGTACCCGGCAACATCAATCTGAGTATCGGCAACGGGCAGGCGGACTTCGCCGGCGGCCTCCAGGCCCTCGCCGATGCCGGGTACCAGGGGCGCTTCGCCCTCGAGCTCGAAACGCGGGACGTCACCGACGATCAACGACCGGAAGCCACGGCAGCGGCCGCGCGCTTCGTCTCCCACCTCATCACCAGCAGCACGTCCGGCGTCCTACCCGGCACCGGCGACCAGAACCCGCACTAGGAGAAGTAATGTCCAGCATTCAACGAACCGCCGTCATCACCGGAGCCACCTCCCCCCGCGGAATCGGTGTAACCACGGCCCGCCGCTACGCAAGGAATGGCTGGGCCGTCGTCGTCCTCGACCTCGACGGAGAGACGTCCGCCAAGGTGGCAACGGACATCGGCAATGAATTCAGTGTCCCCAGCTTCGGCTACGCGATCGACGTCACCAGCGAGGCCTCCGTGACCGAAGCACAGAGCGCCGTGGCGGCCGAGGTCTCCGCCGGCAACCTGCCTCCCGTCGGGGCACTGGCGAACATCGCAGGTATCACCTCCCCCGTACCGTTCCTCGAGACGACGCTCGAGCTCTGGAACAAGGTCATGGCCGTCAACGCCACCGGCACCTACCTGGTGACGAAGGCCTTCCTGCCGGCCATGCTCGAGAACGGCTGGGGACGGATCGTCAATATGTCCTCCGTGTCCGCACAGCGCGGTGGTGGCGTGTTCGGGAAGGTCCCCTACTCCGCAGCCAAGGCAGCGATCCTGGGGTTCACCAAGGCATTGGCACGAGAGCTGGCGGACAGCGGAGTCACCGTCAACGCAGTCACTCCCGGTGCCGTGGACACCAACATCCGCGTCGGCAGCACACCGGAGCAGGAAGCGGCACTGGCACGGGACATCCCCCTGGGCCGCACCGCGACCACGGAGGAGATTGCAGGAGTCATCGCCTTCCTGTCCTCCGACGACTCCTCGTACCTCACCGGCACCACCATCGACATCAACGGCGGCAGCCACATCCACTGACGGCGGGCTGGACCGCAGCCGGCGGGCGCGCGTCCTGCACCCCCGATTCCCTCCTACGAGATACCCCTTCGTCGACTGTTGACAGTGGATGTGCTTCGCGTCACACTTGAACCAGTTCACTGTTAACAGTCGACAAACCCACTCCCAGCAAAGGATCGATCATGAGCAACGAAGCTCTGCAGATGCGAGGCCACGTCCACGGGACGAAGGATGCCCGTAAGGTCGCCATCGGTTCCGGTGTCGGCGCCGTCATCGAGACGTACGACTTCATCGGCTTCGGCACTGCCGCCGCCCTCTACTTCGGCCCCGCGTTCTTCCCCGGCGCCGATCCCGTCACCGCGACCCTGGCCTCGTTCGCCACCCTCGGAGTCGGCTTCGCGGCCCGCCCCCTGGGTGGCATCATCGGCGGCCACCTGGGAGACAAGGTAGGACGCAAGCCCGTCCTGGTGGCCTCCCTGATCATCATGGGTCTGGCGACCTTCGCCATCGGCCTGCTGCCCACGTACGCCACTGTGGGAATCCTCGCCCCGATCCTGCTGGTCATCGTCCGGATCATCCAGGGCCTCGCGTTCGGCGCCGAATGGGGAGGAGCGATCCTCATGAGCTACGAGCACGCGCCCTGGAAGTCCAAGGGCAAGTACACCGGCATCGTCCAGGCCGGCTTCCCGGTCGGGCTTCTCCTGGCCAACCTCGTCTTCCTCTCCAGCGCAGGACTCATCGGTGACTGGGCGTGGCGGATCCCCTTCCTGGCGAGCATCCTCCTGGTCATCGTCGGCCTGATCATCCGGTCCAAGGTCCCGGAGTCACCGGTCTTCGAGGACGTCAAGGACCACGGCGACATCGTCAAGAACCCGATCCTGCAGGTCATCCGCCAGGACTGGCGCAGCATCGTGCGGGGCATCTGCCTCCGTGTCGCCGAGACCGCCGGCTACGCCGTGGCCGTGACCTACATGATCTCGTACCTCAAGAGTTCGGAACTGGCGACGCCGACCGAGACACTCACCGCACTGTGCATCGCCTCGGCCATCGGCATCTTCGCCACCATGGGTTGGGCACGGCTGACCGACCGTATCGGCCGCCGGCCGGTCTACATCTGGTCCTGCGCCTTCGCCGTCCTCTTCGGCATCCCCATGTTCCTGCTGGCGAACACGGGCCTGTTCATCTGCGTCATCATCACCATCGTCATCTCCTACGCAATCTGCCAGAACTCGCTCGCCGGCGCCCAGGGCGCATGGTTCCCGGAACTCTTCCAGGCCAAGACCCGGGCCTCCGGAGCGTCCCTGTCCTACCAGATCTCCGCGATGGTGTCCGGCTTCACCCCGTTCATCACCACGCTCCTGTTCGTCCGTTTCGGCTGGATGGGACCGGCGTTGCTGTTCTGCACCTACGCCCTCATCGGCCTCATCGCGGCACTCATGACCCGCGAGACCTGGGGCCCCCGGGAACGCCGGCTCGCCGATGAAGCAGCCCAGTCGACTCCCGTAGCGCAGCACGCCTGACCGACACCGTTCCCGGGAACCAGAAAGAGCACCCCCATGACTCCGACATCAGCACCCACCACCACGCAGGACCGCGACGCAGAACCGACTGATTTCAGCGGCCGGGTCGAGAAAGTCGCAGCAGCTGCCTATCGAGCCCGCCATTACGCCCTGAACATGGGCGAGGTCCAAGGACAGGGTTACGTCGGCCAGGCACTGGGGTCCGCCGACATGTTCGCGGCCGTCTACGCGGACCAGCTCCGCTACCGGCCCGAGGACCCGCACTGGAACGGCCGTGACAGGTTCCTGCTCTCCACGGGCCATTACGCCATCGGGCACTACGCCGCCCTCGCGGAAGCCGGCATCATCCCCGTCGACGAGCTCGACACCTACGGATCCGACGACTCCCGGCTGCCGATGTCGGGCATGGCGTCCTACACGCCCGGCATGGAGATCTCCGGAGGCTCCCTGGGGCACGGCCTGGGCGTGGCTGTCGGAATGGCCCTGGGGCTCCGCTTGCAGAAGTCCCCGTCACGGGTCTTCAACTTCCTCTCCGACGGGGAACTCGACGAGGGCTCCACATGGGAAGCGGCCATGGGCGCCCACCATCACCAGCTCGGTAACCTGACCGCCCTGGTGGACATGAACGCACTCCAGGCCGACGGAGCGACCAAGACAGTGCTGAGCATCGAGCCCGCCGCGGACAAGTGGGCGTCGTTCGGCTGGTACACCCAGCGCGTGAATGGAAACGACGCCGCCGCCCTCCTGGAAGCGCTCGACACCATCACCCGCGAGGCCGCCACAACCGGGCGCCCCTCTGTGATCCTGTGCGACACGAAGGTCGGCAAGGGGGTACCCCTGCTCGAAGAGCGGGAAAAGGCCCACTTCATGCGCATCGAGGAACACGAATGGCAGATCTGCAGGGACCAACTGACCGAAGGACACGCGAAAGGCGCCCAGGCATGAGCACCAACACCAGCACCAGCACCACCGCCGAGGCTCCCGACACCACAACAGCCGTCAAGCCGAAGCTCAAGACGTCGGCGATGATCGCGTCCTTCGCCGATCCCGGGCAGAAGACCTCTCCCGCGCCTTTCGGCCATGCACTGGTCGCAGCAGCGGAACAGGACCCGCGCATCGTGGGCCTGACGGCAGATCTCGGCAAGTACACCGACATGCACATCTTCGCCAAGGCTTTCCCTGAGCGGTTCTTCCAGATGGGGATGGCCGAGCAACTCCTGGTCGGCGCCGCTGCGGGAATGGCCGAAGCCGGACTTGTCCCGTTCGCCTCCACCTACGCCGTGTTTGCAGCCCGACGTGCGTACGACTTCCTCTGCCTGGACATCGCCGAACCCAACCTCAACGTCAATATCGTCGGCGGACTCCCCGGCTTGACGACCGGGTACGGTCCGAGCCACCAGGCGACGGAGGACATCGCCATCTTCCGCGGGATGCCGAACCTCACGATCGTGGATCCGTGCGATTCGGTCGACATCGAGCAGGCCGTGCCCCAGCTGGCCGCGTCGGAGGGACCGACCTACCTCCGGCTCCTCAGGGGCAACGTGCCGACCGTCCTCGACGAGTACGACTACACGTTCGAGCTCGGCAAGGCCAAGGAGCTGCGCCCGGGCCGCGACGTCCTCTTCATCTCCAGCGGCCTGATGACCATGAGGGCGCTCCAGGCGGCCGAAGAACTCGCACGCCACCATGTCGACGTCGCCGTCATCCACTCCCCCACCATCAAGCCCTTCGACAGCGAGACCGTCCTCCGCGAGCTGGGCAAGGACCGCCTGGTCGTCACCCTCGAGAACCACACCGAGGTGGGTGGCCTGTTCGAGACCGTCGCCGGAGTGGCGGTCCGTCACGGTGCCGGCGCCAGGATCGTGCCGATCGCCCTGCCCGACCTGTTCCTCGACGCCGGCGCCCTGCCCACCCTCCACGAGAAGTACGGGCTCTCCCGCGAGCGGATCGTGCAGAAGGTCCTCAGCGAGCTGTCATGACGGACAGCGGGCCGGTCACCACCGGCGCGGGTGACCGGCCCCGCATCCCCTAGGGTTTGTAGCATCATTGTTGACATCGAAATGTCGACACTCGCGATCGGCGGAGGATTCCCATGACGGCAGCACCAGCATCACTTCTCGGCGGGCTGGCCAGGAGCAACCTCCGCGAGCAGGCCCTCACCGCCCTTCGCCGGGCCATCACGACCGGGGAGCTCGCACCCGGCACGCACCTGGTGGAGACGGAGTTGTCCGACAAGCTGCAGATCAGTCGCGGGACGCTGCGGGAAGCCATGCGGCAGCTGCAGCAGGAGGGACTGATCTCAGCGGGGGCGCGGGGGCGGCTCGCCGTTCGCCACCTGGGCGCCAGCGACGTGCGGGACATCTTCCAGGTGCGTGCCGCGCTGGAAGGACTCGCCGCGCGCATGCTGTCGGAGCAGGACGACCGGGACGCGGTGGTGCAGAAGCTCGAGGACGCGATCCAGCGCATGGAGAGCTCGTCCGACGGTGACCTCGATGAGCGCATCGAAGCAGACCTCGACTTCCACCAGGCGCTCTGCTTCCTGACCGGGAACCCGACACTCCTCCACTCCTGGAAGTCCCTCGAAGGATCCATCCGGATGAGCGTCATGTACGCGGGAGTGGAACGGGCGCTCAGCAACATGAGCCCCCACCGCCATGCGGGCATCGTCGAGGCCATCAAGACCGGCGACTCCGTCGGCGCGGCCCGGGCGGTCGAAGAGCACATGCTCGATACCGCGCAGTTCCTCACCGGCAGCTGACACCGGCGCCCGCGGCCTCCCCGCTGAACCTCTTCGTCACTGCTCCCCGGGGACCTGCTGACCGATCCGGTGCGCCCGATCCTCTGCTTTTCCCGGGGAGGCCTTGAGGCGGAACCCCGCCCTTGCGCCAAAACAGAACCTGATCGACATGTTCAGTTGAAGTGCTTGCGGGAGTATCGGAGAGGCTCAGCAGCGGGCCGCGACGAGGAGTTGAGCGCGATGCAGAACGAGGACACCCTGACGGCGATGGAGTTCGCAGGACTCTCCCCCTACGGAATGTGGATGCACTACTGCAACATGGGTGGCTCCACCGACTACTTCGAGCTCACCGCCTACCTGCACGGCCTGTACGAGCTCGACCCGGACGACGCCGACCTCGTCTCCCAGGCGGTCAACGAACTCATCGACGACACCTGCCCGCCAGAGGATGCACGCATCTGCCGCGCGCCCTACTCCTGGACGTCCACCACTGAATCGCGTTTCGCCGATGTCTGGCAGGACAGCGCGGACAGCGACCGGTTCGCCGGCCCGGTCCGGGTTCCCGTGGACGACCTCGTCGGTCCCCATTCCATCGACACCTTCGGCTCATGCTTCCTTGCAGGAGTGAATGTGAGCGCACTGACCGGCCGTCCCGGGGTTCCCCTCCCGCCCGGTGCCCCGGTGGAACTGCTCGGCGACGTCCTCGACAGCCGCGTGATCGGCAGAATCTTCTCCGCGGGACGCCAGTAGGCCCACCGCCTAGACTGGCGCAGTCCGTACTTCTCCGAGGGGATGCCATGAGCCCGATGATGCGCGCCGCGGTGCTTCGCGCCGCCGAACAGCCCGTTCCCTATGCGGGGAGCAAGCCGCTCTCCCTCGAGCTGGTTCCCGTGCCCGAGCCGAGGCCGGGCGAGGTGCTGGTCCGGATCGCGCGCGCAAGCCTCTGCCACTCCGACCTCTCGGTCATCAACGGTTCGCGTATCCGGCCACTGCCGATGGCCCTCGGGCACGAAGCGACCGGCGTCGTCGAGCGCGTGGGCGAGGGCGTCGCCGACGTCCGCACGGGTGACCATGTGGTCCTGGTGTTCGTCCCGGCGTGCGGATCGTGCCGGGCCTGCTCGGCCGGGCGCCCGGCGCTCTGCTACCGGGGCGCGGAGTCGAACGGAAGCGGCGATCTCCTGCATGGGCCCGCCGTGCTGCACACTCCCGACGGGAACCGTATCAACCACCACCTCGGCGTCTCCGCGTTCGCGGACTACGCCGTCGTCGCCCGCGAGTCCGTGGTGGTGATCGACGACGACGTTCCGTTCGACGTCGCCGCGATGTTCGGCTGCGCGGCGCTGACCGGCATCGGCGCCGTCCTGAACACCGCCGCACTCCGCGAGGGGCAGTCCGTCGTCGTCTTCGGCCTGGGAGCTGTGGGACTGATGGCCGTGATGGCGGCGGCGCAGGTGCCGGGGACCACGGTGATCGCCATCGATCCCCTTCCTGCCAAGCAGGACCTGGGGCGGCGCTGCGGGGCTCAGCACGCCGGAACGCCCAACGACGCCGCCCGCCTGGTGGCCGAGGTGACCGATGGGGGCGCCGACGTCGTCCTCGAGGCCGTGGGCAGTGCCCGGGTTCTGGAAGCGGGCCTGCAACTGCTGGCGCGCGGCGGGGCCCTGGTGTCCGTCGGACTGCCGCACCCCGAGCAGGACCTCACCACGCAGGCCCTGCAGTTCGCGGGCATGGGACGGCGGCTGCTCGGTAGCTATATGGGCGACGCCGTCCCCGAGCGGGACATCCCCGCCTATCTGGACCTGTGGCGGAAGGGCCTTCTCCCCGTGGAACTCCTCCATACGGACACGCGTCCGATCGAAGACCTCAACGAGAGCCTGGACGCTCTCGCCGAGGGACGGGTTGTACGGCGGATCTTCACGCTTGGCCAGTGATTTGTTGTTGATGGCACCAAATCCGGATCCGTGCTTACCATGGCGACTGCACGTCTATTCAGAGGAGAACGACAATGCAGCAACGCCTACTCGGCGGTACTCCGGTCAGCGCACTCGGACTGGGCGGCATGCCCATGTCCATCGAGGGACGCCCCGATGAGGACCGGTCCATCCGCACCATCCACGCAGCGCTGGACGCCGGCGTCACCCTGATCGACACCGCGGACTCGTACCACCGCGACGCCGACGAGGTGGGCCACAACGAGTTGCTCATCGCGAAGGCCCTGGCGACCTACGGCTCGGACAGCTCGTCCGTGCTGGTCGCGACGAAGGGTGGCCACCTGCGTCCGGGCGACGGGTCGTGGACGCTGAACGGCCGTCCCGACTACCTCAAGGAGGCCGCGAAGGCCTCGCTCAAGCGGCTCGGTGTCGACGCGATCGGCCTGTACCAGTTCCACCGACCGGACCCGGAGGTCCCCTACGAGGACTCCGTGGGCGCAGTGAAGGACCTGCTCGACGAGGGCGTGATCCGCATGGCGGGCATCTCGAACGCCACGGTGGACCAGATCAAGCTCTCCAACGAGATCCTCGGCGGACGGCTGGTGTCGGTGCAGAACCAGTTCTCGCCCGCCTTCCGCTCGAGCGAGGACGAGCTCAGGTACTGCGGCGAGAACGGCATCGCCTTCCTGCCGTGGAGTCCGCTCGGAGGCATCAAGAAGGCCGGCGGACTCGGCGAGCAGTTCACGCCGTTCCAGGAGATCGCCGACAGGCACGGGGTCAGCCCCCAGCAGGTGTGCCTGGCCTGGGAACTCTCCCTGGCGCCGACGGTCATCCCCATCCCCGGGGCTTCCCGCCCCGAGAGCATCCGCGACTCGGTCCGGGCCGCGGAGCTCGAACTCTCGGCCGACGAGCTCGCGACGCTGTCCGGCACCCGCTAGCCCGCCCGCTCGAGACACCGGACGCCCGCCCTTCCCCGGAAGGGCGGGCGTCCGCGCTCGAACCTCACGATGTACCGGGCACGGGGGCCGCAGGCGCCGGTGATTCCGCTCCGGAAGGGACCGACAGGCGCCCCGTCATCGGCGGACAGGACGGCGCCCCGCGCTCACTCCCGGCCGTTCCCGGGAACAGGGCCGAGGTGTTCGTGGACCGCCCGGACGGCACCGCCGGAGCGGTGGAAGACGATGGTCTCGCGCTCGTGCGTGGTCTCCGGCACGCCCGCGGTCGAGGTGGTCGTGCGGACGTCGTGGGTGAAGATCGCGACGTCCCCGAGGAGCTGCACCCTGGGGTTGCTGCTCGAGCATGCGGTCACGCGCCAGCCTGCGGCGAGCCACTCGGCCCACAACTGCTCGTAGGCGCCCCGCGAGTCGAGCCTGCGGTCCTCGGTGGAGAAGACGAAGGTGGCATCCTCGGCGAAGCAGTCGAAATACGCGCGGGTGTCGGTGGCCCGGAAGGCATCGACGAGGACGGCTGCCGCCCGCGTCACGTCCTCCTCGGTCAGGTGTGTACCGGTCATGATCAGGCCTTTCGCCGAGACGGGAAGTTTTCCCATAGTGAACATTTGTTGTTCAGAGTGTCCGCGAGCATTTCTGCCGTGTCAACGGCAGCGACCCAAGGGCGGCCTTCCCTGCGCCCGCATGACAGCGGCCCATTGCTAGGGTGAAGCCATGTCTCCGAACCCTGTCGCCCTCATCACCGGCGCATCCCGCGGCATCGGCCGCGCCATCGCCGACGAGCTGGGCTCGACACACCATCTGCTGCTCGGCGGCCGTGACCTGACGGCCCTGGCGCACCTCTCGTCGTCGTTCCCGTCCGCGGAGCCGTTCGCCGCCGAACTGCGCGACGCCGGCCAGGTCGCCGCGGCGGTCGCGGGCATCCCCCGCCTGGACGTCCTGATCCACTCTGCCGGCGTGCTGCGGATGGGCGCGATCGCGGAGCTGTCCGACGACGCGTGGCGCGAGAGCTTCGAGGTCAACGTCTTCGCCGTCGCATCCCTCACACGCGCCCTGCTGCCTGCACTGCGCGCGGCGGGTGGCCAGGTCATCGCCATCAACAGCGGTTCGGGCTACACCTCCGGGGCCGGATCGGCGGTGTACAGCGGCACCAAGTTCGCGCTGCGGGCCTTCACCGACGCGCTGCGGGAGGAGGAGCGGCCGAACGGCGTGAGGGTCAGCTCCATCCACCCCGGCAGGGTGGCCACGGACATGCAGGAGGAACTGCATGCCTGGGAGGGCAGGGACTACCGGCCCGAGGCCTGGATCCGCCCCGACCAGGTGGCGAAGGGCGTGCGGCTCGCCGTCGACGCGACGCGGGAAGCGGCGGTCGAGTCGCTCAGCATCCGCCCTTCGGGCATCGCCTTAGGGTGATACCCCGCGCAGGTTTGCTGCGTCAGTCCGCGCAGAGGCAGAACGGGTGGCCCGCCGGGTCGAGGAACACGCGGAAGGTAGTCCCCGGCTGGAATCCGTGCCGAACCGCGCCGAGGGCGACCACCGCGGCTTCGGCCTCGTCGAGGTCGTCGACCACCACGTCGAGGTGCGCCTGCTGGGGCTTGTCCGTCGACGGCCACTCCGGCGGCGTATAGGGCTCGACCTTCTGGAAGCAGATCGACTGGCCGTAGTCGGCCCGGATCTCGGCCCAGTCCTCCGACACGTCGGCGGTCCAGTCCAGCAGCGCGCCGTAGAACGCTGCGAGGACGGCGGGATCGGGGCAGTCGAGGACGGTGCTGGGGTAACGTGCGATAGCCATGGCACCGACGATAGACCCGCACGAGGACGATCCGTGTCCGCATCGGCGACGGTTTCCTCGCGTCCGGAGAGGCGCTACCGAACGCCGCGGGGCCGGCGTGATGCGGCCCGACGCCGGACCTCGCGCCGGGACTGAGCGCCGCCCCGGCGCTGCCCTCACGCCCGGTGGACCACGCCCGGCCGCCCGAACTGCGTCTGCACGCCCGGTGAGAACAGGACCGATTCCGGCAGCCCCTCGACCCGGAATCCGGCCGCACCCAGCAACCCGTCGTCGAACTCCGTCAGCACCGCCGGGTGCAAGGGCCAGGGCGTGTGGGTGTTGGGAATGTAGAGGGTCCTGCCGGCCAGGGTGCTGTGCAGCCCGAAGCGCGCGGTCAGTTCCAGCGACAGGGCGTCCTCCGCCGTCCGGTCCGTGTCCGGCCGGACGGCGAAACGGGACGTGGCCTGCCTGCGGTACCGGACGACGTCGTACCCGTACTCCCGCCGCGCACCCTCCCCGCGCTGGATCGGGGAGCACTTCGACCACACGTACGGGATCCCGCCCGCGCGCGCAGCGAGGACGACGGCGAGGCGCGACGCGTCGAGGGTCACGAAGACGACGCCGCGCGTGCCGTCGGGCCCTCGCGAGTAGAGCCGGACGTTGATCTCCGGAAAGGACCCGAAGTAGGGGACGGGCAGGCCCCGGCCCAGCCCGGCTCCGACCATGCGGAACCCGATCAGCCCCACCCAGGACGAACCGTCCACCTCATCGGGCACCACTCCCGGGGGCAGGTAGGGTGCTGCCACCTCGGGGGCGATCCGCCAGTGCAGGAACACCGCGTCCGCCCAGCACTGGTCCATGATCACGGGACGCGGCAGCGCGGGTGCGAGGTACCGGGCGGGGTCCTGCTGGTGGCCGGTCGTCACGCGGACTGCGCCCTAGAACGCATAGCGGATCCGGCAGTAGGGCAGTTCTGCCCCGGCCAGGCGGAGGAACTCATCGAGGTAGCCCCGCTTCTCGTAGGCGATGTACCGCACGTTGGTGAAACCATTCTGCGACCGTTTCGTCTCCTGGAGGTCCGGCCGCCACAGAATCTCCTCGGCTTGCGGGTGCCAGCCCATGTTGACCTCGTGCAACTGCTGGTTATGCGTCAGGAAGATGGCCTCCGCCGCGAGCTGCTGCTTCGCGGCCGGCGAGAGCGAGGCATCCAGCTGCCGGAAGAGCTCGCGCCAGTCCTCCTGCCAGCCGGGCGTGATGATCACCGGCGAGAAGTTGACGTGGACCTCGTAGCCCGCGTCCACGAAGTCGTTGATGGCGGCGATCCGCTCGGCGACGGGAGCAGTGCGCACGTCCACCGTGCGGGCGAGCCTCTCGGGCATGAGCGAGAATCGGATGCGCGTGCGTTCCTGCGGGTCCCACGACAGCATGTCGCGGTTCACGTACTTGGTGGCGAAGGAGAGCTTTGCGGTGGGGAGGTCCCGGTAGAGGTCGACGAGGTCCCGCACGTTGTCGCTGACGAGCGCATCGACGGAGCAGTCGCTGTTCTCTCCGATGTCGTAGACCCACGCGGAGTCGTCGCACTGGTTGGGTTCCAGCTTCATGCCCTGCCGGGCGACGTGCCGTTCAAGGTAGCCGCTGATCTGGTCGATATTCGCGAAGACCGTGATCGGATTGCTGTACCCCTTGTGACGCGGGACGTAGCAGTAGGCACAGGCCATCGCGCAGCCGTTCGCCGTCGAGGGCGCGATGAAGTCGGCCGACCTGCCGTTGGGCTTGGCCGTCAGGGTCTTCTTGACGCCGACGACGAGGGCCTCGGTCTTGATCCGCGCCCATCGGCGGACGTTCGCCTCATCGCCGCTGAGTTCGGGGATCCGCCAGTGGCTCGCGACCTCCACGATGTCGGCCTCCGGCCAGCGCGCGAGGATCTCCTTGCCCCTGGGTAGCTCGGCCGCGGCCGGCTCGACGTAGATACGAGTGATTTGGAGCAGCTTGCTGGGCTGGAGCATGCGACCTTCCGAGTGGCGGCTTTGCATCCAAGATATCGGGCCGCACCGACATTTCCGGGCCCTCGAGCACTCGTCCTCGGGTCAGCTCTCTGTGGGAGATCCCGTCGAGTCGTCCGTGCCGCGCTCCGCGGCATCGATGGTCGTATCGGTCAGGACCAGGAGCCCCACCAGGAGGAACGTCGTCAGTACACCCATGAGAACGAAGACCGCCTCGATGCCGAGGACATCCGCCAGCAGGCCCCCGGTTCCTGCACCCAGCGGCATGGTGCCCCAGGCCATCAGCCGGAAGCCACTGTTCACCCGGCCCAGCAGCCGGTCCGGGGTGATGCGCTGGCGCAGGGACACCGAGATGACGTTCCACACCGCGATTGCGAGGCCGCCGAGCACATAGGTGGCCCCGATCAGCACGAGGCTGTCGGTGAGGGCAGGAACCAGGACCAGCAGGGCCGAGGCCGGAATGGCCAGGGCGAGGGACCGTGACCGGCCGAGGATCCCCTGGATCCGTTCGGCGACCAGGGCACCGGCCACGCTGCCCACGGCCAGCATGGCGAGCAGGACGGCGTAGCCGACCTCCGACAGCTTTAGGGCCGACGACGGCCCAACGGCGTGGAGGACGAAGATCGCGAACGCCGCGCTGAAGGCGAAGTTGAACACGCCGACCATGAGGGCGAGTACCCGGAGCACCGGGGAGGCCCAGAGGAAGCGCAGCCCCTCGGCGACCTCTGCCCGCATGCTCGTGGTGCCGGTTCGGGGCATGCGGTAGGACCCCGGCAGCAGCAGCAGCAGGCCGCCCGCGGCCAGCCAGAGTGCCGCCGCACCCCCTGCGGCGAGTGCCGCTCCCATGGCGACGAGTGCTCCGCCGAGCGGAGGCCCGATGAACTGGCCGGCCGTCAGTTCGACCGCGAACAGGCGACCGTTGGCCCGCGGAAGCTGGTCCCGATGGATGAGCTGCGGAAGGATCGACTGCGCGGACGTGTCGTACAGCGTCTCCGCCGTGCCGATGACGAACCCGACCGCGTACAGCAGCCAGATCGACATGCCGCCGCCCAGCGCTGCTCCGGCCAGCAGCAGGAGGGCGCAGGCTCGGACGGCGTTGGCCGAGCCCATCACGCGGCGTCGGTCCAGCCGGTCGGACAGGGCGCCGGAGGGCAGGGCGAACAGGAGCCACGGCAGGCTGAGTGCCACGCCCAGTCCACTGACGAGGACAGGCGACGTGGTCAGGGCGACCGCCATGAGGGGAAGAGCCACCTTGAGGGCACCATCGGCGAGGTTGGACAGCGCGGAGGACCCGAGGAGCGTCCAGAACGGACCCCCGAGGGGCGGCGCAGGCGAAGGCATGACTCAGGATGCCAGACGAATCTGGTCTGCGGGCAGCACCACCTGCGGGGTAGCACCCGTGCCGTGATGGGCGGTGGGCCAGGTGCAGACTCGTGATGGTAGGCTACTAATAATTAGTATACGAACCTTTCAGCCGCAGAAGGGGCCCATGGACACCAGGACCGACGACGACCTCCTGCTCGAGCGCCAACTATGCTTCGCACTGTCCGTGGCATCCCGCAGCGTGGTCGGTGCCTACCGGCCGGTCCTCGAGAAACTCAACCTGACCCATCCGCAGTACCTCGTGATGCTCGCCCTGTGGGAGGAGAGCCCACGCACGGTGCGGAACATCAGCCGGGCGCTCGCCATGGAGTCCGCGACCCTCTCACCGATGCTCAAGCGACTGGAGGCGCTGGGACTGGTGACGCGCACCCGGGTCGCCGGCAACGAGCGCGCCCTTGCCGTCGAACTCACCGCAGCGGGCCGGGAGCTGCGCACCGAGGCACGCCAGGTCCCGGTGACCATGATGGAACGGCTGGGACTGACCCGCGAGCAGGTCGAGACCCTCAACGACGCCATGCACGCCATCATCCGGGCGACGGGAACCGAGCTGCCGTCCTCGAGGCACGAATCAGAACTCCCCCTACCCCGGGGGTACGAACGACACCAGGAGAAGGATTACCCATGAGCAAGAAGGATCCGCTGTCCGCGCGTTTCATGACGGCCACCGGAAAGCTGCGCATGTTCTTCGGCCCCGCCCAGCGGGGCACCACGTCGGGGCCGATCGTCTACCGCGACGACGAGGCACAGCGCCTCCGGCAGGAGGAACTGCAGCAGTGGACGGTGGTGCGCAACCCCGACGGGTCCACCTACCTCAGGCGGAACGGGGAGTAGCGGCCGGCGGGAACCGCGCCGGCCGATGGGCATGGCCACGGGCCCGCGGGGGTGCAGCCGGACCTCTCGGGGGCCGCGTCGGTCTACCGAGCGGTAACTTGCGGAATTCTTGCGCCTGGAGCGCCGGAAACAGGCGAAATCAGTGGCAGACTATTGCAGTCAATGTTTTCTGCCCATGGGGACTTTCAGGGCGCCCTCTTGACTTAGAAAAGGTCTCACCTATATGAGCACGCAGCGCCCGTCCGTCAGCACGCCTTCCGCCGCCTCCCGGTCGACGAGGACCACGCTCCTCGTCATGCCCGGGGGGCGCGATGCGCCGGGCGCCGGAGTACTGGCCGACCACCTGGCTGCCGAGACGGAGGGATTGCTCGACTCACTCGAGGGAACCGTCGCCCGCCTGGCGCTGGCGCACCGCTCGTGCATCCCCGACCCCTGCGAGCGCGCCCTGGACGACGAGGCTTTCGCCTGGGTACAGCAGTCCCTCGAGGACATCTCGGCGACCCTGCGGGGCCTCACGCTCGGGCGCGCTGCTGATGATGCCGCCCCCGCCGGGGCCTCCTTGCGCACGGTGACCGGCTCGGCCTGAGGCCTCACCGGGCGACATGCAGAACAATGCGCTGAATTCCGCCCGGGCGAAGTTCAGCGCATTGCTGTAAGGGTCGACTTGCCGACTCCTTGACGACCCGTACGTCCGGATCCATCCGGCCGCCGGGTCCAGACGGACTGCGGATCTAGATGGACTGCCGGACCCGGATCCCGGCCCTGCCCATGGCGTCGGTGTAGGCCGACTGGATCTCCTTGAGCCACAGCTCCTGGTTGGCGGGAGTGCCCTTGAAGGCGCGCTCCCCTGGTGAACGGACCTCGTAAATCTTGAACCCGCGCTTGGCGATGGCACGGTTCTCGAGCTTCATGAGCCGGCGCGCGGCCTTGTGGGCATCGGCGCCGTGCGCCACGAGTGCCGAGGCGCGGGGAACCTGCTGCAGGAAGGTCAGGAGGGGCTTCACCCCATCGGTGATCTGCTCCATCGTCAGGGCGCGCTCCTTGCCCTCCGGGAGGTACCAGGGGTGGGCGTTCCACGGCATGAAAGCATCGGGGCGAAGGCCGATCGCTTCGTAGATCCCGGCCATGCGGATGGAACTGGGGTCGTCGTTTTCGAACGAGACGAACCCCGACGGCAGCGATGCTCCCGGATTCGAGAAGAGGCTGACGATCTTGCAGCCGTCGACGTCGTGGATGGGATCGATGTACGGCACGCCCGACCCCGGCTTGGACTCGGCCAGCGCGTCGCAGAGCCGGTTCACGTCCTCGATCTGTGGATCGTACCGCTGTTCCCATTGCTGGGCCCGATACGTGGGGTCTGCCATGCGCTGTACCAATTCCGCCTCCTCGCGGACGGCGCCTGGGGTGGCGCGAACGTGTCCGCAGACTTCCAGCCTACGCCAGTCGTTCGCGGGCTCCGCTGCAGCGGTGTCAGCAGCGGTATCAGCAGCGGTATGAGGCCGTGCTACCGGGCCGTACCGACGCGGCGCCCGGAAACCGACGTGGGCACCACCTGCACGAGCTGCCGGCGATCCCCGCCGGCCCACGGTTCACTGACCATGCGGCCCCATACCGCCGACAGAAGTGCCTCGTCCGTCACGACGGCGGTCGATCCCTGCACCAGGACGGACCAGCCGGACATCTGCTCCGCGACCACGTGATCGACCTGAAAGGCCACCCGGTCGAGGGACGTGCGGCCCAGGTCACCTGTCGACGAGGTGCGGAAGTAGACACCGCGGTCGTGGACCACGTAGTTCACGGGGAAGATGAAGATGCGCCCATCCCTGAGGAACCCGAGGCGGCCCGTGAGGCCGGTACTGAGGAGGGCCCAGCATTCGTCCGGCTCGATGGCCTCAGAGGAATGCCCTGCCCCCGGCATGTCCCAGACGTCGTGATCGGTGGTCATTGCGCGGTCCTTCCATCGATGAATCCGGACCCCTCCACCCTAGGGGAGCAACGCCCTGGACAGGAGTCCGGCCGGCGACTTCTGTCCAGGGCCCGTGCGGACGTCAGCAGATGCCGGTCTCCGCGCCTCCGGCGTCAGGCAAGAGTCGACACGTAGGGATCCCAGTCCTCGGGCAGCGGCTCGGCCGCGGTTGCCGTGCTCAGCAGCGGGACGAACTCGCCCGTCGCGATGCTTTCGGAGATCGAGACCATGGCATCGAGCACGTGGTACGCCATCTCGCCCTGCGCGCGGTGCGGACGCCCCTCACGGAGTGCGCGCGCCATCTCGAGCACACCGCTGCCGCGCGTCGACGTCGCCCCGACTGCCGCGATCACCTCCGGTTTATCCGCTCCGGGGCGGGTGAGCAGCAGGTCGCCCGTGAAGGTGTTCGGGTCGGGGAAGGCGAGCGTCCCCTCGGTTCCGGTGACCTCGATGAAACCCGCGCGCTTGAGCGGCGAATCGAAGCTGAAGATGCTCTGGGACGACCCGCCGCCGGCGAACTGGGCGATCGCGCTGACATGGGAGGGGACGGTGACGTCGAAGACCTCGCCGGCCTTCGGACCCGATCCGATGGTGCGCTTCTCCCTGGATTTCGAGCCGATGCCGGCTACCTTCGTGATGGCTCCGAAGGTCTGGACGAGGGCCGTCAGGTAGTAGGGACCCATGTCGAACAGCGGCCCTGCGCCCTCCTGGAAGAGGAATGCGGGGTTCGGGTGCCAGGACTCCGGTCCTGGCGACTGCATGAGTGTCAGCGCCGTGAGGGGGACGCCGATGTCTCCCCGCGCCACCAGGCGCAGGGCGGTCTGCAGGCCTGCACCGAGGAAGGTGTCCGGGGCGCACCCGAGCCGGACCCCTGCGGCGTCGGCGGTCTTCAGGAGGCCGATCCCGCTCTCCCGGTCCAGCGAGAAGGGCTTCTCGCTCCACACGTGCTTGCCGGCACCCACGGCGGCAGTCGCGACCTCCACGTGCGCGGCGGGAATGGTCAGGTTCACCACGATCTCCACGTCGGGATGGTCCAGGGCGTCCTGCACACTCCCGGATGCCGGGACGCCGAACTCGGCGGCCCGCGCGGCAGCGAACTCCTCGAACATGTCGGCGACGATGTGCACCGTCACGTCGGGGAAGCTCGTGAGGTTGGTCAGGTACTCCCTGCTGATGACCCCGGCGCCGATGACGGCGACGCCGACCGGGCCCGTGCGGCGGGCCCCCGCATGGATGCTCATTTCTTCCCCTCGTTCAGGTACGCCAGGCTGTCCGCGACGGCGGTGAAGATGTCGCCGTCGAAATCGTCGAGTTCCACGACGGCGGCTTCGAGGCCGGGAGCGGCGCCCAGCACGTCCCAGACGCGCATCCGCCCGGAACCGACGGCCACCTGCTCCTTGTCGTTCTTCGTGAGCGGACCATCCTTGATGTGGATGAAGCGCACGCGGTCACCGAGGCGGCGGAGCAGTTCCACGGGGTCCTCGCCGCCCACGGCCGCCCAGTACGTGTCCACCTCGAGGACCACCCGGGGGTCGAGGTGGCCGGCGAGGACCTCGAGTCCGGAGACACCGTCGATGCGCTCTTCCAGTTCGAATTCGTGGTTGTGGTAGCCGACGGTGATCCCGTACCCGGCGCCCTTCTGCGCTGCCGCGTTGAGCGCCTCGGCCGTGGCCTTGATGTCGGCCTCCGACGTCCAGTGGGACCGCTCCACGTGCGGGTCGATCACGGTGCCGATGCCCAGCGTGCGTGCTGCCTCGAAGATCTCGTCCTGGTCGGCACGGAGGAGCGGCGCGTGGCCGGACGGCGCGGTCAGCCCGTTGGCCGACAGTGCCTCGGCCAGCTCCTCCGCGGTGGCGACGAAGTTGTAGGGCTCGACGGCGGTGTAACCCAGCTCGGCGACGCGCTTGATGGTGCCGGGAAGATCCTCGCCTATCGCTGTCCGCAGTGTGTAGAGCTGCAGTGAGTACGTCACGGATTATTCTCCTCGCTGAGAAATCGGGCTTACTGAACCGGTTCAGGTGATGGGTCGAACCTAGGCGATAGTCCAGGGCCGGTCAAGGAATCGCGGGGCTATTGTGTAATCCATGGCCAAGGAAACCATCGCCGGTCTCGCGCAGCGCCTGGGCATCTCGAAGGCATCCGTCTCCTACGCTCTCAACGGCCAGCCGGGAGTGAGCGAGCTGACCCGGCGTCGTGTCCTGGACCTCGCCGATGAACTCGGGTGGTATCCCAGCTCCTCCGCCCGCGCCCTCTCCCGGTCCCGGGCAGGCGCCGTGGGGATGGTGCTGTCCGCGGACCCCCTCCTGATCGGCACTGAACCGTACTACATGGGCCTTCTTACCGGCATCGAGACCGCGCTCGCCGAGGGGGACATGGCCCTGATGCTGCGGATGGTGGGCAAGGATCCGGAACAGGAGCGGGCCACCTACGAGCGCTGGGCCGGTGAGCGCAAGGTGGACGGCGTCATCCTGTTCGACCATCGCCACGCCGACCCCCGGCCCGCCCTGCTCGAGCGGCTGAGGCTTCCCTTCGTGCTGCATGGAGCGCCGGTCACGGAAGGTGCCGCTGTCCGATCGGGAACCACGACCGACCACGCGCTGGACGCCGCCACCATCGTGGACCATCTCCACCGGGCCAATCATCGGCGGATCGCCCACGTCTCCGGCCCCCGCAGCTTCCTGCACGAGGAAGCGCGGATCAGGGGCGTGCAGGACCGCGCCGGCCGGCACGGCATCTCGGTGACCCAGTACGAGGCGGACTATTCGCTCGATTCCGGTCGTGATGCAGCCGGAGCGCTCCTCCGCGCAGGGGAGGGGATCACCGCACTCGTCTTCGGGAACGACCTGATGTCGATGGGTGGGCTGCTGGCGATGCGCGCCGTGGGCCTGCGCTGCCCGGACGACGTCGCCCTGGTGAGTTGGGACGACTCCCTGCACTGCGAGCTGGCCTCACCCTCCGTCACGGCACTGGCCCGCAATCCGGGCCTGCAGGGTCGGATTGCCGCGGAACTGCTCCTGGGGCTGCTGGACACGGGCGCCGTCCAGACGGCCCGCATGCCTGCCGGGAACCTCGTCGCCCGATCGAGCACCGGCGCCCTACCATAGGGCACCATGGACTCTCCCGCCCCCCGCCCCCTGCCCTCAGAACGCGATGCCGCGGCCCGTGCACTCGACGTCGTCCTGGTACCCAGGACGGACCACGGCACGTTCGACGACGCGGCGACGGCCCAGGGCCTCTCCGGTGCCGACGGCGTCAAGACGATGGTGGCCAAG
This sequence comes from Arthrobacter rhamnosi, assembly GCF_054510975.1. Classification (NCBI taxonomy): domain Bacteria; kingdom Bacillati; phylum Actinomycetota; class Actinomycetes; order Micrococcales; family Micrococcaceae; genus Arthrobacter; species Arthrobacter rhamnosi. The sequence continues at coordinate 837,804 of NZ_JBTNDN010000001.1, forward strand.
GTCAGCGGCGGGACCACGGTCTTCGTGCTCATCCCGGGGACGCGGCGACTGGACTGGGCGAAGCTGCGGTCGCTGCTGGCGGTGAACAAGGCGTCCCTCGTGAAACCGGAGGCGGCACGCGAGATCACGGGATACGAGTCCGGGACCATCACGCCACTGGGCAGCAGCAGTGTCCTTCCGGTCTATGCCGACGAGCGGATCCCAGGACGCCGTATCGGCATGGGCTCGGGCTCCCGGGATTATCTGCTGTTCACGGATGCGGATCCGCTGCTGGCCTCGCTCGGTGCGACCGTCGGTAACATCACGTCGGAGCTCCCCGCGGAGGTCGCTCCGGCGGCATCCGGCCCTGAAGGGGCGGCTACAGTGCCACGAGGGCGTCGATGATGTCGCAGGCCTCCGTGCGCGTCGTGTAGTCCACCCGAGGGTCGATGAGGCGGATGGTGCCCGTGGCGTCGGCCACGACCACCGTGGGGAATGGGATGGCGCCGGTCCCGTCCATATTGAGGCCTGCCACGTCGATGCCCAGGGCTGCCTGCGCCCGCACCACATCGGGACCCGGCACACTCACGATCCCGAGGCGCGCGGCCAGGGCATTGCCCCTGTCCGCATAGAGAGCGAAATGGAGCCCGTCGTCCCGGGCGGCCCGGACCGCGGAATCCGGCTCCTGCGGACTGATCGCGATGAGTCGGGTCCCGAAGGCCTCGACGACGGGACGGAGCTCGCGCTGGTACGTCTTCAGCGCGATGCTGCAGTAGGGACACCAGGAACCGCGGTAGAACACGATGATGGCGGCCGCGGCGCCGAGCACCTCGCTCAGCCGCGTCCGCTGTCCGCCCGCGTCGTACAGGAAGGAGTCGGGTAGCGTGTCGCCCACTCGTGCGACCCCCCGGGGGAGGCCGGCGCGGCGGAGGTCCTGCTGCTCGCGGGCGAACACCTCGGCGAGCACAGGGCCGATCTGCGCCTCGAAGGACGGGGTGAACGCGTCCACCTGCAAGGCGATGGTGTTCGTGAATGCCGGTCCCTGATTCATCCGTCCCCCTCACTAGACCCGCCACGGGAGCCTCGATACCGCGGCAGGACCCATTGTGGTGCACGACACACGGAATTCCCAGCACGGCAGCCCTTCCGGTCCTGCCACCGGGCACGAATCGAGGAGCCCGGCGTGCCGTCGGCGCGGCGCCGGGACGGCCTGCGGAAGACCTGCACGAATCCTTCGGCATACTTCAGGCGCAGAAGACCGTCGCGGAGCAGCGCGCTCGGGACAATGGAGGAGGCTCCCGCCGCGCGGGAGACGCACCGCTCGGGCAGCCGCCCAGCGACAAGGGCAAACCCGGCGCGAGCCGGGGACGCAAAGCCACGGGACCCCTGCGGTCAGCCGGGCTACCGAACACCTAGGTGCCGATCATGCTTCCAGCTTCCCGCGTATCCGCCGGCTCCGCCCGTGGAACCACCTACCGCCTCCTCCTCCTCGTCACAGCGATGGCGGTCCTCACGTTCGGACTGACACCCCCCGCTCAGGCCGCAGCGACGATCACCCTGAGCAGCACGTCCGGGGAAGCCGGCTCCCCCGTCACCGTCACGGGCGCCGGGTTCCCGAAGCGCACAAAGGGCACCGTCGTCGCCGGCACCGCGAAGGTGGCCGTGACGACGACCTCCACGGGCACGTTCCAGGTGTCGATCGGAATGCCCACCGCGCCGGGCACCGTGACCGTCACGGCCACGGCCGGCAGCGCCGTCGCAAGTGCCTCGTTCACCGTCGTCGACCCTGTTCCCGCGCCCCCCGGCACCAGGACCATCCGGTTCGGTGTGGGCACGAACGGCGGAGCTGCCGCCGGCGGTGAACTGGACGAGGTTGCTGCCCTCGCCGGCGAGGCTCCCTCGATCGTGCTGTCCTACAAGGACTTCAACCAGGCGGCGCCACTCGCCGAACTCGACGCCGTGCGGGCCCGGGGCGCCGAGACACTCCTGACCTGGGAACCCTGGACGTGGGGCGGCGGCACGGAGCAGCCCGCCTACTCCCTCGACCGCATCGCGGCGGGAGACTTCGACGCCTACCTCCGGGAGTGGGGTACGGCGCTCGGCCAGTGGGGCCAACCCGTCTACCTCCGGTTCGCGCACGAGATGAACGGCAACTGGTATCCGTGGGCCGAGGGCGTCAACGGCAATGGCGCGGGCGACTACATCGCCGCCTACCGGCACGTGCACGACGTCGTCGCGTCGACGGGCGCGACCAACATCAGCTGGGTCTGGAACCCGAACGTGCCCTACTGGGGCTCGACGCCCCTGGATCAGCTCTACCCGGGCGGGGACTACGTCGACGTCGTGGCGCTGGACGGCTACAACTGGGGCACCTCGCAGTCGTGGAGCGCGTGGCAGGAACCCGAGGTGCTGTTCGGGGAGGGCATCACGCAGCTGCGGCAGCTCGCCCCCGGCACTCCGATCATGATCGCGGAGACGGCTTCCTCCGAGGTGGGCGGGTCGAAGCCCCAGTGGATCACCACCCTGTTCCGCTATGTGTCCGCGCAGCAGGACGTCGTCGCCCTCGTCTGGTTCCACATCAACAAGGAAGCGGACTGGCGGATCAACAGCACCTCCGCCTCCGCCGACGCGTTCAAGGCGGGCCTCGCAGCACGCCGCTGACGGGGACGGAGCGCAGCGTCAGGCGGAGGAGCGCGGGGGCTGGCAGCGCGGACACCACCAGGTACGACGGCGGCCCGGGTCGCCGGGCACCTCGGCCCGAACACGTACGGCCGTCCCGCAGCGCAGGCACGGCCTGCCGGCCCGGCCCACCACCCAGTGCCGCTCACCCCTGCGGAGGGTGCCCGTGGTGACCTGGTGCGCTCCGGGCCGGGTGGCGGAGAAGCGCAGGCACCGCGCCCCGAGTGCCACCAGGGCGGGGACGTCGACGTCGGCCATGACCGTGTCCGGGTGGAGGCCCCTGAGGAAGCAGAGCTCGTTGACCCAGAGGTTGCCGAACCCGGCGACGTTGCGCTGGTCGAGGAGGGCAGCGGCGACGCGCACGGCGGGATCCCGGCCGAGCCTGCGGACCGCTTCGTCCGCGGACCAGTCATCGCGCAGCGGGTCCGGGCCGAGGTACCCCACGACGTCCCCCTCCGCACGGGTGGGCAGCAGGTCGACGACGGGCAGGTCCAGGCCGTACGCCGTCGGCCCGTCCTCCACCTCGAGGATCACGCGGGCATCGGGCAGGAGCCTGCGGGGCAGCGTCCGTCCTGCGGCCGTCACCGTCCACGACCCCTGCATCAGCAGGTGCGTGTGGAGGGTGAGGCCGCCGTCGAACCGCGTCAGCAGGTGCTTTCCATGGGTCACATGCTCCGTCACGCGCATGCCGTCCAGTGTGGTGGTGGCATGGGCGGGGACACGGAGGTCCCCGCGCTTCAGGGTGCGGCCGTCGAGGGATTTCCTCAGCCTCGCCGCGAGCCGGAAGACGCTGTCCCCCTCGGGCATGATCCCTCCCCTGCTCCGTCCGTGGTCCCGGGCACAGAGTAGCCTCCGCCGCCGACACGAGCCGCGGGCACCGGGGCGAGCCGTCGCGGGCTTGTCAACAGCTGCGGAGTGCCGGTTATCCGTTGTGGCAGGGTTCCGGTGTTCCTAGCGTTGGCGGCATGACAAAGCCCATCACTCCCCGGCAGCACGGACTCATCGACTACGGCTTCTCCGCGTCGATGCTCACCCTTCCGTCGCTCTTCGGCATGAGCCGTAAGGCACGGCTTTTCTTCGCGATGTTCGGTGCCACCCAGGGTGCCGTCAACGCGATCACCGACCAGCCCTTCGCCATCGCGCCGCTGATCAGCTTCCGCGCCCACCGCACGGCGGACCTGGGCAGCACGCCCCTCTACGCCCTGGCTCCGCTGCTCACCGGCGTGGCTCGGGAGGGCCGGGCCCGTGCCTTCTGGCTGCTCATGGGCGGCGTCCTGGTGGCGGTGTACAACCTCACGGACTGGCAGGCGACCACCAGCTCGAAGAAGAGCGGTGGCCGCTTCCGTCTGCGGTAGGCGGCCGCTACTCCTCCTGAACGCGCTGCTCCCCCAGGTGCCCTGCGCGTCGAGCAGCAGGGGCCGATCGGCTGTCTTCCGGAGAGCCCGGGCGCCGCGCGCCGAAAATGCCCCTCGCCCCCCTTGGTGCAGTGGTCTAGATTCGGAAGCACGGCAATCCACCGAAGGGAGAACAGCGTGAAGAACAGACTGGTTTTCGGGGCGGGCATGGGTGTTGGCTACGTCCTCGGCACCCGGGCAGGCCGGGGCGCCTACGAGCAGCTGCGGACGAGGGCCCAGAAGGTGTGGAACAGCCCCACGGTGCAGGACAGGGTCAGCTCCACCACCGACACGATCAAGAGCAAGGCACCGGCGCTGCAGGACTCCCTGAAGGGCAAGCTGAAGAAGGGCGGATCGTCGTCGGACGACGGCGCCACAGCACCCCAGAACCCGGGCAAGGACGTGGGCGCGAGCGGTGACCTCCCCCTGGACGTTCCGCCGGTCGTCACCGCCATGGACACGGGAAGTGCCGGCCTCGGCCCGAGCGGCGGGGATCCCCTCCTCACCGAGGACGCCCCCTTCCAGGGCCAGGACGGGCAGACGCGCCCCGACCTCGACAGGTAGTCGCAGCAGCGAGGTAGCCGCAGTCGCGAGGTAGCCGCAGTCGCGCGAAGGCCCCGGTCCGACCGGGGCCTTCGCCGTGTCCGCGCCCCGGTCCGCCCGGCGGGTCTCAGACGCCCTCGCTGACCGCTTCCTCGGCCTCCATGCAGGTCTCGCAGTCCTCCTCGACCAGCATGGCGTTGATGGCGACCGCCATCCGGTAGGCGTCCCCCGCGGCCGGCACCAGCTGGGCGGCGGGATCCGCGGCATTGCCGACGGCCCAGACCCGGTCGATGGAGGTACGCCCGATGTCGTCGGTCGACACGCAGCCGTCGTCGCGCATCTCGCAGCCGAGGTCGGCCAGCAGGGGCAGGCCCGCATCGGCACCGGGCTCGCAGAAGATCGCGGAGCAGGGAACCAGCGAACCGTCCTCGAGGCCGACGCCCTGCAGCGGACGCGGCCCGCCGTCATCCGGCCCCAGGGCCAGGTGCCGAACGCGCGCCTCCGCGATCCGGACACCACGATTGCGCAGGCGTCGCTCGTCGTCCTCCGACAGCGCGCCGAGGAGGTGGGGGAAGAAGGTCACGTCCTCGGACCACTGGCGGACGAGCAGCGCCTGATGGATGGAGGTCGGGGCCGAGCCCAGGACGCCGAGAGCCTGGTCGCGGACCTCCCAGCCGTGGCAGTAGGGGCACTGCAGGAGGCCGCGACCCCACGCCTCCCGGGCGCCCGGCAGGACGGGGAGGACGTCGCGGAGGCCCGTCGCCAGCAGCAGCTGGCGCCCCTGCACGGCCACCCCGTCCGCCGTACTGACGGTCCAGCTGCTCGGCGCCTGTTCGGCGCGCTCCGCGGAGCCGTCGAGGAACCGCACCCCGTACGGTTCCAGATCCTGGCGCGCGAGCAAGACGAGGCTCCCGGGCGGGGTCCCGTCCCTGGTGATGAACCCGTAGGCCGCATCCGCCGGAGCGTTCCGGGGCGTTCCCGCATCGATCACGGCGACGCGTCGCCGCGCCCGCCCGAGGACGAGCGCGGCGCTCAGCCCCGACAGCCCACCGCCGATGATGACGACGTCGTACGTCTGGTCTTCCGGGCTGTCCATTCCTCCATCCGACCACGAAGGGACGATCCGGTGCGGTCCCAGATTCTTGTTGCGGTCAGGCGATGGGCCCGGTGGCGCCCTCCGTGGCAGGAATCCCCAGGGCTGCGATGAGCGATGCGAAGCGCTGGTTCCCGGCGAGATCCTCGACGAGGACGGCCTTCCCCTCGGCGTCGGCGAGGGGGATCCGCCAGTTCGGGTACTCGTCGTTGGTGCCCGGCTGGTTCTGCGTGCGGCGCTCCCCGACGGCGTCGGCGAGCGCGACGCCCAGCAGCACCGACGGGGTCTGCGCGATGAGGGCGTGCAGCGCCTCGACGGTCTCCTGGACGCCCGGCGCCTCGCCCTCGAGCAGGCCGCGCTGCCGCAGGAGCGCGAGGAACTTCTCCTGGGTGGCGCGGTCCTCGGCCTGCTCCTCCTCCACGGGGCGGCTGAGCAGGCCGAGCTTCTCGCGCAGCAGCACGTGCTCGCCCGCCAGGTAGCCCGCACTCGGTGGGAGGTCGTGCACCGTGACGGTGGTCAGGCATCCCTTGCGGTAGGACTCGGGAGGCAGGGGCCCGTCCTCGTCCTGCTCGAACCAGAGGATCGAGGTGCCGAAGATCCCACGCTCCGCCAGGTACTCCTGCACCCCGGGTTCGAACACGCCGAGGTCCTCGCCGACGACGATCGCCCCGGCGCGCTCCGCCTCGAGGGCGAGGATGCCGATCAGCGCCTTGTGGTCGTAGTAGACGTAGGCTCCTCCCCCGGGCTGGGCACCCTGGGGGATCCACCACAGCCGGAACAGGCCGAGGATGTGGTCCACCCGGATACCGCCCGCATGGCGGAGGATGTTCCGGAGCATGTCGCGGAAGGCCGCATACCCGGACTCGGCGAGCCGCTCCGGGTGCCACGGCGGCTGGCTCCAGTCCTGGCCGTGCTGGTTGAACATGTCCGGCGGGGCGCCGACGCTGATGCCGGCGGCGAGCACGTCCTGCAGCGCCCACGCATCCGCGCCACTGGGATGCACTCCGACCGCGAGGTCGTGCACCACGCCGATGGACATGCCGGCACCGGTGGCTTCGAGCTGTGCCTCCTGCAGCTGCTCGTCGACGAGCCACTGCAGCCACTCGTGGAACTCGATCCGGGCGGCATGGCGCTCCGCGAACTCGCGGGCGCCCGGCGAGCCGGGGCGTCCGACGTCGTGCCATTCAGGTGCCCCGGGGGCGAGCGTCTCGGCGAGCGCCGACCACAGCGCGAAGTCGGCGAGCCCCTGGCCCTGGTGGGCCCGGTAGGCGTCGAAGTCGTGCTGGCGCTGTGCGGGACGCTCGACGGCGAACACGAGCTCGAGGGCTTCGAGCTTGGCGGCGTAGGACGAGTCCCGGTCGAGGAGATCGGTGGCCGTGTTGGCTCCGGTGAACCGGGCGGCGAGGTCACCGATCCTGGCGCGAGCGGCGTCGTCGAGTCGCGCGTACTCCGGGATGTCCTCGATCCTCAGGTACAGGGGGTGGAAGTAGCGCCGGGTGGTCGGCAGGTACGGGGACGGCTCCACGGGTGGTACGGGCTCGGCGGCGTGCAGCGGGTTCACCAGCACGAACCCGCCTCCCTGGGCGGCGGCGGCCTGCGCCAGCCCGCCCAGGTCCGCGAGGTCGCCGATGCCCCAGGACGCCGACGACCGGACCGAATAGAGCTGGGCCATGAGCCCCCAGGTGCGGTGGTCCATCAGGGCCGCCGTCGTGCTCAGCCGGTCGGGCGTGACCACGAAGGTGCACGACGACTGCTGCCCGTCGACGACCGCGTGCAGCGTGTGCCAGCCGAGGGGCAGGGCGTGGGGCAGCGTGCCGTGCCGCCGTTCGAGGTCCTGCCCGTCGACGGTCCGCGTCTCCGTGGCCTCGGCGACTGTCCCGGTGTAGTGGATGCCGTCCTCGTCGACGGCCCAGAACTCGACCTCGGCCCCGGCGGGCACGTGGAGCAGCACCGGGTCCCTGTCGCGCTGGCGCACCACGACGACGGCGGGCAGGACCGAGCTCCACGGTCCGGCGTCCACGTCCTCCAGGGCCCGGGCGATGGCCGCGTCCGATCCGGCGTCCACGCCGAGGGCCGCGAGGACCGTGATGAGGGTCTCCGGGGCGACCCGGGCGGGCTTGCCGTCCCACCCCTTGAAGGTGGTCCCCACCCGGTGCGCCTCGGCGAGCTGCTCGAGCGGCGAGGGGATGGTCGGGGTTGCTTCTTCGTGCTGTGTCGTGTCGGCCATGCCTCCAATCTAGGGGTGGATCAGCAGGCTGCGCATCCGGGCGGGCGGAGCTCCCGCGATTTGACGGGCGCTCCCCCGCCCGGCGGCCTAGCAGTCCGTGTACGGACGGACAAGCTGCCGCGGAGCACACCCCGTGCTGGCCGGAGCCCGTCCGGCGGTGACAGGGTGGAGCATGGCCTACTTCCTCGAGTACCTTGTCCCCGCAGAAAGCGGCGGAGCGGACCTGCCGGTCGATGACGCCAATGACGGCTCCGTCCCCGTCAGCGAGACCGCCGGGCGGGTGGTCCACGTCGACGCCCTGCCTGCCCGCAGCCGGATCGCCGCCGACAGCCTGGAGGCCGCGCGGACCGAAGCGGAGCAGCTCCTCCAGCACAGCAAGGCCGACACCGGCGAGCTCTTCGAGGACTCCGGGGATTCCCTGGAGTCGGGAGCGGGCCGGAGGGTGGGGCGGTTCCGCGAGGGTTCCGGGTGGAGCGAGGACTGACCGGCTACCAGGTGTCCTTCGTGTAGGCCGCGTTGAGCCGGGCGATCAACGCACCGAGGTTCTCCACGTCCTCGGGCTTCCAGGTGCGCATCAGTGCGGTGAAGGCGATGCGCCGCCCGCTCTGCGCGGCCGCGAGCTGCTGCTCGCCGAGCGCGGTGAGCAGGACGCGCTGGGAGCGGGCGTCGTAGGGGTCGAGCTGTCGGACGACCAGGCCCAGCCGTTCCAGCCCTGCGAGCTGTCTGCTCACCGAGGGCTTTCCCACGCCGATGCTCGCGGCGATGTCCGTTGCCCGCAGGGATCCCTCCCGCTGAAGGAGCGTCAGGATCCCGTAGGCAGCCGGCTCCATGTCGGGGTGCACGTTCTTCGCGAGGGCATGGGAGGTGGTCCGCTCGCGGCGCCACAGCACACTCGTCTGCTCCTCCAGCACCTCGATCGCTCGATCGAACGCCTCTCCGTCGGGCCCCTTCACTGCGTCCATGGAGGAAGCGTATAGAGGCCGGAGGCAGGCAGGGGCAGATTCGCCGGAAAAGTTGAAAGATTTCAGTGGAGGGGCGCCGCGCAGGGCGGTCACCGGCGGTCGCCTCGCGCGCAGCACTGCAGCGGGGCGGTTCCGGGACCGGTGGCTCAGGGCCGGTGGCCGCCGGCGGGAGCCGTGCTCGAGCGGACCACCAACCGGGGGCGGAAGGAGTCGCCCTGCATCGACGCTCCACCGGGGCGGGCGATCAGGGCCTCGATGCAGGACCGGCCCAGGTCCTGGAACTCCTGGCGCACGGTGGTCAGCGACGGCTCGTAGAATTCGGCCTCCGGCACATCGTCGAAGCCGATGACGCTGACATCCCGGGGTACGCGGCAGCCCCGCTCGCGCAGGGCTTTCAGCAGCCCGAGCGCCATCTGGTCGTTGCTCGCGAAAATGGCGGTGGGTCCGCCGTCGAGGTCGACGGCACGACCGGCCTCGTACCCCGACCGCGCACTCCAGTCCCCCTGGTACACGGGCCCTTCGGCCAGATGGTGCTTTCCGAGGGCGGACCGCCAGCCCCCCAGCCGCCGCTGCGCGTCGACCCAGTCCAGCGGGCCGGCGAGGTGGGCGATCCTGGTGTGCCCGAGCTCCACCAGATGCTCGACAGCAGCGATGGCCCCCCTCTCCTGGTCGAGTGCGACGTCCCGTCCGAGGCCATGGCCTCCGCCCACGGTGACCATCGGGGTGCTGCCCTGCACCTCCGCGAGCACCTCGAGGGCCGAGACGTGCGGCGTGACCGCGATGACCCCCTCCACCCCGTGGCCGAGGAGATCGCTGAGCGCTTCGTTCACCGCCCTCTCGGAGTAGTCCCGGAGGGTCACCACGGTCAGGAAGTATCCCGCGGCGCGCGCGGCGTCCTGGATCCCCATGAGGACGCTCGACGGTCCGTACTGCGCCAGCTCGCCGGCGAGGATCCCGATCGAGTGGGTCCTCCCGGTCGCGAGTGACCGGGCGGCGGCATTGGGGCGGTAGTCGAGCTCGGAGATGGCCGCCCGGACTTTCCTGCGCGTGGCCTCGCTGACATTGGGGTGCCGGTTCACGACCCGGGAGACCGTCTGATGGGAGACGCCTGCCAGGGTCGCGACGTCCGTGAGACTCGGCCCCCGCGGTGCTGTCACTTCGGTCATTGAGCATCGCCTAACTCCCCATATGGTCCCAGTATGCACGACGTGCGGCACCACCCGTCAGCCGGCCCTGGCGAGCCGTGCGGCTGCTGCCAGGACGGCGGACGTATCTCTTGACGGCCCCGATGTTAGCGTTCACAATGGCTCGCAGGGCACGAAGCCCGGCGCAGCAACGACGGTGCACCTGCTCCTTGCTGTGGTCCCGAAATCCAGGAGGCAGCAGTGTTCAAGAAATCTCTCGTGGCGGTCGCAGCCGCAACCCTGGCCCTCACGGCATGCGGCGGAGGGTCCGGTGCCGGCGGTGAATCCGGCGGCGGTTCCGACGACGGCATCACGATGGGCTTCGCCCAGGTCGGCGCGGAGAGCGGCTGGCGCACCGCCAACACGAAGTCGGTCCAGGAATCGGCGAAGGAAGCGGGTATCGACCTCAAGTTCTCCGACGCCCAGCAGAAGCAGGAGAACCAGATCAAGGCGATCCGGTCCTACATCCAGCAGCAGGTGGACGTCATCGCCTTCTCCCCGGTGGTCGAGTCGGGCTGGGACACCGTCCTGAAGGAGGCCAAGGACGCCGACATCCCCGTCATCCTGACGGACCGTTCCGTCGACTCGTCCGACACCTCGCTGTACAAGACCTTCCTCGGGTCGGACTTCGTGGAGGAGGGCAAGAAGGCCGGCGACTGGCTCGTGCAGGACTCCGCCTCGACCGACGGGCCGATCAACATCGTGGAACTGCAGGGAACCACGGGGGCCGCTCCGGCGATCGACCGGAAGGAAGGCTTCGAAGCGGCGATCGCCGCGGATCCGGACCTGAAGATCGTCCAGTCCCAGACCGGCGACTTCACGCGCAGTGGCGGCAAGCAGGTCATGGAGGCGTTCCTCAAGAACACTCCTGACATCGACGTCGTCTACGCCCACAATGACGACATGGGCCTCGGTGCCATCGAAGCCATCGAGGCCGCCGGCAAGGTCCCCGGCAAGGACATCAAGATCATCACCGTCGACGCCGTCAAGGACGGCATGACGGCGCTCTCCGAGGGCAAGATCAACTACATCGTCGAGTGCAACCCGCTCCTCGGCGATCAGCTCATGGACTTGGCGGAAAAGGTCGTCGCCGGTGAGGAGGTTCCGGCCCGCGTCGTCACCGAGGAGTCGGCCTTCACCCCCGAGCAGGCCAAGGAAGTCCTCGCCAGCCGCGAATACTAGGCCGGCAACGGCATCGGCCGGCCTGCGGGCAGGCCGACCGGGCGCCATCCCCGGGATGCGGTGGGCACGCCCACCGCATCCCGCGAGAGGAATGACAGCACATGAACGAGATCGTCCCCGTGGTGGACATGAGCGGCATCTCCATCGAGTTCCCGGGCGTGAAAGCGCTGGACGGTGTGGACCTGCGTCTGTTCCAGGGTGAAGTCCATGCCCTGATGGGAGAGAACGGCGCCGGAAAATCGACGCTCATCAAGGCGCTGACCGGCGTCTATCTGATCGACAGCGGGACGATCACCGTGATGGGCGCGACGCACCGCTTCTCGGGCCCGGCCGAGGCGCAGGCCGCAGGCATCAGCACGGTATACCAGGAAGTGAACCTCTGCCCCAACCTGTCCGTCGAGGAGAACATCCTGTTGGGGCGCGAACCCCGGCGGCGCGGCGGCATCCACTGGAAGGAGGTCCGGAGGAAGGCGAGGGAGGTCCTCGACCAGCTGCAGCTCGGGCACATCGACCCCGGCTCCGTGCTCTCCACGCACTCCATCGCCATCCAGCAGCTCATCGCGATCGCCCGTTCGGTCCAGGTCGATGCCAAGGTGCTCATCCTCGACGAACCGACGTCGAGCCTCGACACCGATGAGGTCCAGCAGCTCTTCACCGTCATCCGGACGCTCCGGGACCGGGGCGTGGCCATCCTGTTCGTCTCGCACTTCATCGAGCAGGTGTACGAGATCTCGGACCGCATGACCGTCCTGCGGAACGGCAGGCTCGTAGGCGAGTACCGGACGCGGGAACTGCCGCGGATGGGACTCATCTCGAAGATGATCGGCAAGGAGATGGACGCCCTCGCAGAACTGGAACGGGCGGAAAGCCGCCGCCAGCCGGGCCGGCAGGACGAGGCGCCGGTGCTGCAGGCACAGGACCTGGGGCGGAAGGGATCGGTCGGGGACGTGACGGTCGCCCTCCATCCAGGAGAGATTCTGGGCCTCGCCGGGCTTCTCGGCTCCGGCCGCACGGAGACGGCTCGGCTGCTGTTCGGCGCGGACCGGGCGGACCAGGGACACCTGAGCATCGACGGCGCGGCGCAGACCTTCCGCAGTCCCCGAGCAGCGATCGCCAGGGGGATCGCCTTCTCCTCGGAGAACAGGAAGGAGGAGGGACTGATCGGCGATCTGTCCGTCCGGGACAACCTCGTCCTGGCGATGCAGGCGAGCAAGGGCTGGTTGAGAAGGGTTCCCCGCTCCACCCAGGACCAGCTGGCCGACAAGTTCATCCGGGCCCTGGACATCCGACCCGCCAACAAGGACGCGCTGATCCGGAACCTCAGCGGCGGCAACCAGCAGAAGGTGCTCCTTGCACGCTGGCTGATCACCAACCCCCGGCTGCTCATCCTCGACGAGCCCACCCGGGGCATCGACATCGGCGCGAAGACCCAGATCCAGAGGCTCATCAGCAGCCTCGCGGCGGACGGGATATCGATCATCTTCATCTCGGCCGAGCTCGAGGAAGTGCTGCGCCTGAGTGATTCCATCGCCATCCTCAAGGACCGCCAGATGGTCGGCCACATACCGAACGACGGAGTCACCATGGAAGACGTCATGACGATCATCGCGGGAACGCACGCATGAATGCCCTGCTGAAGCACCGCCTCACCTGGCCGGTACTCGCCCTGGTCCTGTTGCTCGTGCTCAACCAGCTGTTCCGCTCGGATTTCCTGTCCGTCCGCGTCCAGGACGGACACCTGTACGGCAGCCTGATCGACATCCTCCGGAACGGGGCCCCGACGATCCTCATCGCCCTCGGCATGACCCTCGTCATCGCCTCCCGCGGTATCGACCTGTCCGTGGGAGCGGTGGCCGCCATCGCCGGAGCCGTCTCCTGCACCTATATCTACAATTCGCCCGACCCCTCGTCCCTCCGGACGGCGGCTGGAGGTGTGGCCATTGCCGTGGTCGCGGGGCTGGTGCTCGGACTGTGGAACGGCTTCCTCGTCTCGGTGATCGGTATCCAGCCGATCATCGCCACCCTCGTCCTCATGACCGCCGGCCGCGGCCTGGCGCAATTGGTGACTGACGGCCAGATCATCTCCGTCTCGAACGACTCCTACCAGGCGATCGGAGCAGGCTTCTTCCTCGGCCTCCCGATCTCGATCCTCATCGCGGCAGCCGCCTTCGGCGTCGCCGGCCTGCTGACCCGCCGGACGGCGCTCGGAACCCTCATCGAAGCGGTCGGCATCAATCCGGTGGCCAGCCGCCTCGCCGGACTCAGCGCGCGCAGCATCATCTGGACCGTCTACGTCTTCAGCGGCCTGTGTGCCGCCATCGCGGGCCTCATGATCAGCTCCAACGTGACCGCGGCGGATGCGAACAACGCAGGTCTCTACATCGAGATGGACGCGATCCTCGCCGTCGTCATCGGTGGCACCTCGCTGGCCGGCGGGCGGTACAGTCTGGTCGGGACCCTGGTGGGGGCCCTGATCATCCAGACCCTCACGACCACCGTCTACACGCTGGGGATCCCGCCCGAAGTCACCCTCGTCTTCAAGGCACTGGTCGTCATCGTCGTCTGCCTCCTGCAGTCCAGCAAGGCGCGGGACCTCCTCCGGCGACGCAGACGTCCCGTCGTTCCGCAGTCCGGCGTAAAGGTGGCTGTCTGATGTCCGTCCTCACCCGCACCCCGGCCAGCCCGGGCCGCACCCGCATCGGCCGTCTCCAGGGCAAGGCCCGCTATGCGCCCACCCTGGCGACCGTCGGGCTGTTCCTCGCGATGTTCGCCATCGGGGCCGGCATGTACCCGGGCTTCCTGTCCGGGCAGGTCTTCCTCAACCTCCTCATCGACAACACCTTCCTGATCGTGCTCGCAGTCGGCATGACCTTCGTCATCCTCACCGGCGGGATCGACCTCTCGGTCGGGTCCGTCGTCGCCCTCTCGATGATGATCGCGGCAGCGCTCCTGCAGGCCGGGTGGAACCCCTTCGTCGTGATAGCCCTCGTGCTGCTGACCGGCGCGACCTTCGGCCTGCTCATGGGCCTGGTCATCCAGGTCTTCGAGATCCAGCCGTTCATCGTCACCCTCGCCGGGCTCTTCCTGGCGCGCGGCCTCTGCTACGTGATCAGCGTGGATTCCATCACCGTGACCGACCCGTTCTTCACCGCCATGGCGCAGGCACGCATCCCGCTGGCCGAGAAGCTGTTCGTCTCTCCCGGAGTCGTGATCGCGCTGGTCGTCGTCGCTGTCGCCTTCTACGTCCTGCACCAGACCCGGTTCGGGCGCACCGTGTACGCCATCGGCGGTGGGGAGTCCTCCGCGCTCCTCATGGGACTCGCCGTCCCGCGGACCAAGGTGCTCGTGTACGGGATCAGCGGCCTGTGCTCAGCGATCGGCGGGATCCTCTTCTCCTTCTACAGCCTCTCCGGGTACAGCCTGGCGGCGACCGGCATGGAACTGGATGCGATCGCCGCCGTGGTGGTGGGCGGCACGCTGCTCACCGGCGGGTACGGCTACGTCCTCGGATCCCTCGCCGGAGTGCTCGTCCTCGGCATCGTCCAGACGTTCATCTCCTACGAGGGGACCCTGAGCTCCTGGTGGACGCGCATCGTGATCGGCGCCCTCCTGCTCGCCTTCATCCTGCTGCAGAAGCTCTTCTCCCGGAAGGCGAAGCTCACCTAGCGCTTCTCCGGGGACCTACAGGCATCACCAGGTGGTGCGGACGAAGTCCCGGTGCATCTCCGTCTGGGTCAGCGCCGAGAGCAGCTGGAAGCCTTCCAGCCCCTCCCAGCCGGCGGTCCAGGTCAGCCGTGCGGCGATGTCCCAGATGCTCGGCCCGCCGGATCGCGCATCCGCCAGGACTGCGGCCACTTCCCGGGCGCGCTTCAGGTGGTGCTCCGCGCACTCCTCCGCCCTCCCGGCCAGTCCCCTGAACCGGTAGCCGTGTCCCGGCAGGGCTTCGTGGTCCGGGTAGCGGCGCACGCGGTCGATCGACGCGAGGTAGTCGGCAAGCGGGTTCGACGCCGCCGGGCCGCCGAGTCCGAGGCCGGCGAACACGGTCGGCAGCACGTGGTCGCCCGTGAAGAGCAGGCCGCGGTCGTCGTCGCGGAGGCAGATGTGCCCGGCCGTGTGGCCGGGTGTCGCCATGACCTCGAGCCGGAACCCCGGGACGGGCAGGACGTCGCCGTCGGACAGCACGCCGTCCACGGCCAGGACGAGCCCTGCGGGCGACCGGTCGACGTACTGGGCGAGTTCGCCTCGCCGCTCCCCGGGGACGCCCCACCCCTCCAGCCTCCCCATCACCTCGTCGATGTCGAGGACCCGCGTGCTGTGCCCTTCGAGTGCGTGACGCTCGGTGCCGTGCATCGCGAGCTGCGCCCCCGATGCGTCCCGCAGGCGGGCCGCCATGCCCACGTGGTCGGGGTGCAGATGCGTCCCGGTGATGCCGGTGACGGCCCCGGCGCCGGGCGTCCCCGGGACGATCTCCGTGAGCGCCGCGGTGAGCCGGTCCCAGTTCGCATCGGAGTCCCAGCCCGGGTCGACGACGTGGACACCTCCGTCAGCACCCCGCAACAGATAGGTGTAGGAGTAGGCGAGGTGGCCGCCGGGCATGGGTTGCGCGAGGGCCCAGACGTCGTCGCGCACCCGGTCGAGGGGCGGGAGCTCACCGCGCCCGGCGGCGTCCGCCTGGCGCTTGCTGGTGCTGTCCATGGATCCTCCCGGGTGGCCTGGTCCCATTCAACCAGCCCGGCGCTCCAGACCGGCGTCCTGCCGGCACCCTGAACGCCCGCCCCCGCAGTGCGGGGGCGGGCGTTCAGGGCCTCCGCGTCAGCCGCCGAACAGGGCTGCGGCGCGCGTGAGTGTCTGGAAGACACCGTAGGCGAGGGGCACTCCCACGAGGGCCCAGACGGCGGCGATGCGCGCTCCGGTCATGTCAGGCCTCCTTCGCGAATTGTCGGGATGCGTCACCGGTAGGTTCGTGGAAGCGGGAGTCCACGGGCCGGACGAGCAGGTTGGCGATGAAGCCCACGATCAGCAGCCCCACCATGGTGAGCAGCGCGGGCTGGTAGGCGGCGGCTGTCAGCTCGCCGGGCGTCCCCTGCGAGTCGAGGATCCCGTTCACGATCAGTGGCCCCGCGATGCCCGCAGCGGACCACGCGGTGAGCAGGCGTCCGTGGATCGCGCCGACCTGGTAGGTGCCGAACAGGTCGCGGAGGTACGCCGGTACGGTGGCGAATCCGCCGCCGTAGAAGGAGATGATCACGAAGGCCAGCACGACGAACAGCAGGGTGGTGGACGATCCGGCCAGGGCCAGCACCACATAGAGGACCGCTCCGACGCCGAGGTAGATCATGTAGTTGCGCTTGCGTCCGAGGATGTCCGACGTCGTGGACCACACGAACCGTCCGCCCATGTTGCCGATCGAGAGCAGGCCCACGAAGCCGCCGGCGACGGCGACCGACACCGCCGTCGTGCCGTCCGCGCCGCGGAAGAAGTCCTGGATCATCGGGGATGCCTGTTCGAGGATCCCGATGCCGGCGGTCACGTTGCAGAACAGGACGATCCAGACGAGCCAGAACTGGCGCGTCTTGATCGCGTTGGCCGCGGACACGTTGTCGGTGGTGACCAGCGGCTTCGATTTCAGCTGGGAGGGATCGAAGCCGTCGGGCTTCCAGCCCTCGGCCGGCACCTTGATGGTGAAGGCGCCGAACATCATGTAGACGAGATAGATGGCTGCGAGGGTCAGGAACAGCTTTCCGACGGCATCGCCGCTGGCTACCCAGCCCTCGGCTCCCGAGTTCGGATCGTACGCGCGGAGCAGCTGCGTGGACAGCGGGCTCGCGATCAGCGCGCCGCCGCCGAACCCCATGATGGCCATGCCGGTGGCGAGGCCCGGGCGGTCGGGGAACCACTTGATCAGGGTGGACACCGGCGAGATGTACCCGATGCCGAGGCCGATGCCGCCGATGATCCCGTACCCCAGGTAGACGAGCCACAGCTGGTGGGTGAAGATGCCGAGCGCTCCCACCAGGAAGCCGGAGGTCCAGAACAGGGCCGAGGTGAACATCGCCTTGCGCGGCCCGTTGCGGTCCACCCAGGTGCCGAGGACCGCGGCGGACAGGCCGAGCATCACGATCGCGATCGAGAAGATGATGCCGATCTGCGTCAGGCTGGCGCCGAAGTGGGCCGTCAGCGCCGTCTTGTAGACGCTGGTCGCGTACGCCTGCCCGATGCACAGGTGGACGGCCAGCGCGGCGGGTGGGATGAGCCAGCGGTTGAACCCCGGTGGCGCGATGCTGTGGTCACGGTCGAGCCAACTCATCGAAAACCTCTCTGTCGGCATGAGTGGCCGCCCCCGGCCCTCGTGGATGAGGGTAAGTATGCTGTGGATACCGCCGAGGAGGGGGCGGGAAGCGGCGGGCGGTATCTCTTGCGCGCCGAACGGCGCTACCCGCATAATCGCCTTGCGTGCTGCGTAGTCCCCCTAGACTTGAGCTCGTGGCTACGACAGAACTGGTTCCGGACACCCGATTGAAGCGCGGCATCTCGGGGCCGCTCCTGTACCTCTTCATACTCGGCGACGTTTTGGGAGCCGGTGTGTATGCCCTGGTCGGCGTGATCTCGGCCGAAGTGGGCGGCGCCATCTGGATGCCTCTCATGGTGGCTCTGGCCCTGGCCCTCCTGACCGCGGGATCTTACGCCGAACTCGTGACGAAATACCCCAAGGCAGGCGGCGCCGCGGTGTTCGCCGAACGTGCCTTCCGAAAGCCGTTCATCTCCTTCCTCGTGGGCTTCTGCATGCTCGCGGCCGGTGTGACGAGCGCCGCAGGGCTCGCACAGGCCTTCGCCGGCGGCTACCTCACCACGTTCATCGACGTACCCGCGGTTCCCGCAGCCCTGGTGTTCCTCGCCCTGCTGGCCGTGCTGAACATGCGCGGGATCAAGGAGTCCGTGCGCAGCAACGTGGTTATGACTGTCATCGAAGTGTCCGGGCTCGTCCTGGTCATCGTCGTCGTCGGCATCTTCGTCGCCGGAGGCAACGGGGACATCTCCCGCGTCAACGAGTTCCCGCCTGGGGTGAGCGCCGCATCCGCCGTCCTTGGCGCATCCCTGATCGCGTATTACTCCTTCGTCGGGTTCGAGGTCTCCGCGAACGTCGCCGAGGAGGTCCGGGACGTCAGCCGCGTGTACCCCAGGGCCATCTTCGGTGCCCTGCTGACGGCCGGCGTCGTCTACCTCCTGATCGGTCTCGCGGCTTCCGCAGCGCTCGCCCCTGATCAGCTCGCCGGGTCGAGTTCGCCCCTGCTCGACGTCGTGGCGGCTACTGGCGCGGGCATTCCGGACGGGCTCTTCAGCCTGGTGGCCCTCATCGCTGTGGCCAATGGCGCCCTGTTGACCATGATCATGTCCAGCCGGCTGACCTATGGGATGGCGGAACAGGGACTCTTCCCGTCGGTCTTCGACCGCGTCCTGCCCCATCGCCGCACACCGTGGGTCGCCATCGTGGCGACGACGCTCGTGGCCATGGCCCTGACCATGACGGGCGGGCTCGAATCGCTCTCCCAGACGGTCGTCCTGCTGCTCCTGTTCGTGTTCCTGAGCACCAACATCGCCGTCATCGTACTCCGGAAGGACGAGGTGCAGCACCAGCACTTCCGCATCCCGGCGGTGTTCCCCTACCTCGCGATCGCATCATGTCTCCTGCTCCTCACGCAGCAGACCGGCGAGATCTGGCTCCGAGCCGGTATCCTCCTCGCGCTGGGGCTCGCGCTGTACGGCGTCCAGCGGTTCGTGCGGGGGCGGGCAGGCATTGGCAGGTAGTCCCGCCGCCCGGAACGGGAGGCGAGGCGCGTGGCGATGAAGGCCCTCGTGTAGATCTCTGCGTCGCCTATATTACTCAGCGGTAATATAGCGCGGCCACGGCTGCGCGCACCTACACTCGGTGCACGGAACAGCCGTCCCCTCACGCCCTTCCGTTCGGCCGGTATCGGGAACTGCTGGACCGCGAATACCGCGCCCTCTCCGACCTCGTCGGGCCCACCCTCCACCGGCAGTCCGTCTCGAAGCGGGAGGGCACGCATGGGATGTCCTCCTCGGGACCGAACAGGCCGCCGTCGTCCGGGGCGCGGCCGCGGACGGGCAGCCGACCGTTCACAGCGGGGTGGAACCACTGCTTCTGTGACTGTGGGGACGCGCACCCCAGCCGGTTGCGGCGCCCGAACCGGCAGGCGAACTGCGGGCCCGGCTGTCCCGCGCCCTCTAACCGGAATAATTCCTCCGGATACGAGGTTGCCGCCTGCAGGAAGCAACCCAGCACGAGGAGCAGCATGACCAGCAGCAGCACCCAGATCCAGCTCGTCCGCCGTCCGGTCGGCGCCCCCTCTCCAACGGATTTCCGGACGGTCGCCGTGGACCTCCCGGAGCTCAGCGAGGACGAAGTGCGCGTCCGCAACGAGTACGTCTCCGTCGATCCCTACATGCGGGGTCGCATGAACGACGCCAGGTCCTACGTCCAGCCCTTCGGCCTCGACGAGACCATGACCGGCGGTGCGGTGGGCAGGGTCATCGAGTCGAGGAGCGACACCCTGCCCGTCGGGACCGCGGTTCTCCACGGCTTCGGCTGGCGGGACGTCACCCAGGGCCCTGCGCAGCAGTTCTCACCCCTGCCGGAGACGGGACTGCCCCTGTCAGCCTTCCTCGGCGCGGCCGGCATGACCGGTCTCACGGCGTACGCCGGACTCAAGCGCGTCGCGGCCCTCCGGGAGGGTGACATCGTCTTCATCTCCGGCGCCGCCGGCGCGGTCGGCTCCATCGCCGGACAGATCGCCCGCAAGCTCGGGGCCTCGCGCGTCCTCGGCTCGGCCGGGTCGGCGGCCAAGGTGTCCCTGCTCAAGGACAGGTACGGATACGACGAGGCGTTCAACTACAAGGACGCTCCCGTGCGGCAGCAGCTGCGCACCCTCACGCCGGACGGCATCGACGTCTACTTCGACAACGTGGGCGGCGACCACCTGGAGGCCGCCCTCGACCGCCTCAACACCGGCGGCCGCGCAGCGCTCTGCGGAGCGATCTCGCAGTACAACGACACCGAGCGGACACCCGGCCCGGACAATCTGGCCAATCTCGTCACGCGGTCGCTGAAGCTGGAGGGCTTCATCGTGGGGCAGCACCAGGACCTGCAGCCGGAGTTCGCGAAAAAGATGACGCACTGGCTGACCGAGGGCAGCGTGGTCTTCGACGAGACCGTGGTGGACGGCATCGGGAACGCCGTCGACGCCTTCCTCGCCATGATGAACGGCGCCAACACGGGGAAGATGCTCGTCCGCCCCTGACCGCCTCCATCGCCGCCGCGCCCCGGACCGACTGCGATACCGGGGCAGGCTGCGATACTGGCGGCATGACCGTCGCCTTCACCTGCACCACGACCACGCCCATGGGGCAGGCAGAACTGTTCGAGCGCTCCCGCAGCATCGACGCGCACACCGGATCCATGCGCTTCTCGCGTGAACGCGCCGTCGGCGGCGTCACGAGCGGACTGATCGACCTGGGCGAGCAGGTCACCTGGCGCGCCTGGCACTTCGGTCTCCCCATCCGGATGACGAGCATCATCACGGAGTTCGACGCCCCTCACCGGTTCGTCGACGAGCAGCTCCGGGGCCCGTTCCGCGCCTTCCGGCACGTCCACGAGTTCAGCACGGCCGACGGCACCACGACGATGATCGACAGGATCGAGTTCACGGCACCGTTCGGGGTGATCGGCACGGCGGTGGAGCGCATCCTGCTCCGCCCGTACGTGCGCCACCTCATCGTGGTGCGCAACAGGTTCCTGACGACAGCGCCCGCTAGTCCTCCCCGGCCGCCCGCAGGGTCGCCTCGAGCCGTACCCGCTGGTCCGCAGGCAGGAGTGCGCGGTACTGGGGGAACTCCGTGAGGAACTCGCGGACCCTCGGGCAGTAGGGGACGACGGCGATGCGCCGCTTGTGCGCATTGAGGAGCACCTGGCGGATGAGCGCCGGTTCGACGTCGACGGCGTCGAACCGCGGATCGACGACGGCCTGGATCAGGACGGCGTGGGATCCCTTCATCTCGTACTTCACATGGCCCACCATGGTGCCGTCACTGAAGAGCTCGAACCGCGAGAACAGGGAGTTGTCGCGGAAGCCGCTGCGTGACCTGACGGGAGTGGTCCGGGCCTCGGCCTGCACCTCACGCCGCTCGATCTCCTCGACCAGCACTTCGTAGCGGTGCAGCGCGTCCAATGGCGGGAAGTCCCGCTCGAGCAGGCGGTACACCTGGTTGCACAGGACCCGGAGTTGACGGGTGGACACGGTGGTGAGGTCGTCGGGGAACTCCGACTCCTCCACCCGGGGGGCAGTACTGGGAGATACCCGTGGAACCGCACCCCACCCGAGCTGCTCCGGCTCAGCCAGCTGAGCGGCCTGCGGACGGTAATCGACAAAAGAGGAAGTTTCCATGGTCAGCTCCACGATGGTGGTTCGATGGCCCGCTGCTAGGCCCTGCCGAAACTATAAGCCCATTCCTGCTCGAAATGAAATTAAGTAGCCTTACTATTTTTTCGGCGGTTCGCCTCCGGCGCGCGAAACCCCTTGAGTCAAAGTTGAGCTTTCCTGCGGGAGCCCTTGAGACGGCAGGGGCTACGGTGGGCGGGATCGCCGCGCCGTCCGGGTGCGAGGACACCGTGCACCAGAGGAGCCCGCCTTGCAGTTCCAGACCGCCTCCACGGCCATGACGGCGTCATCCCTGACACTGCGTGACGTGCACCTGCACTACCTCAATTCCGGCGGTTGCTTCGATGAGCTGGAGGTCGACGCCTATCTCCACGGCCTCACCCCGCTCCCCCGCGAGGAGCGGGATTGCATCGCCCAGGCCGTCAACGAACTGATCGACGACGTGCTCGCCACGGACTCGTGCCGGTCCCTGCCGCGCGCCTCCTACAGCGGCGCACCGGCACCGCGCGGCACCTCCTCCACGCGCGCCCGGCAGCAGTGGCTGGTCGGTTAGCGGTACCGCCCGCGGACGTGCCGCACCCGGCGGAGGCGTCGCCCGGCAGGTCCTGCTCCCTGTTGACGGGGTGGTGGCCTGCGGGAAAGGCTGGGGGCTGACACCGTCCCCTCGAGCAGGAGCCCCACCATGGCACTCGCCCCCACCGTCCAGCTGCGCAGCGGCGCCCGCCTCCCCCTCCTCGGCCTCGGCACCTGGCCGCTGAACGACGACGAGGCGGCGGAGACCGTCAGCCTCGCCATCGAGACCGGGTACCGGCTCATCGACACGGCGGAGAACTACCGCAACGAGAAGGGTGTGGGCGAGGGGATCCGCCGGTCCGGAGTTCCCCGCGAGGAGCTGTTCGTCACCACCAAGTTCAACAGCGAGCACCACAGCCTCGACGGCGTGCGCCGGGCCTTCCAGGCCAGCACCGAGCTGCTGGGCCTCGACTACGTCGACCTGCTGCTCGTGCACTGGCCGAACCCGGACCAGGGTCGCCATGTCGAAGCGGTAGAGGGCATTGCGAAACTGATGGAGGAGGGACTCGTGCGCGCCGTCGGAACGTCGAACTACAAGCCCGCCCACCTGCAGCAGGTTCTCGACGCCGGCATCGTGCCCGACGTGAACCAGATCCAGCTCGACCCGCAACGCCCCCGGATCGAGGAGCGCGCGTTCCACAACGAGCACGGGATCGTGACGGAGTCCTGGAGCCCACTGGGCCCGGGCAGCGGCCTGCTGGAGGATCCCGGCATCGTCGCCATCGCGGAGGCCCACGGCAGGACGCCCGCACAGGTGGTGCTGCGCTGGCACGTGCAGCAGGGCATGGTCGCGATCCCGAAGTCGTCGAACCCCCAGCGGCTCGCGCAGAACCTCGGCATCTTCGACTTCGAACTCTCGGGCGCCGAACTGGCCAGCATCTACCTGCTCGACACGGGAAGTGCCGAGATCGTGGATTCGGACGCCTTCGGCCACTGATGCCGGCGCAGCTCCCGCCGGAATCCCTTGACACACCACCTGGCCCCCACGACGCACCACGAGGTCATCAAGCAGTGGGCCGAGGCGCGGAACGCCCGGCCGGCCACCGTGGAAGGAACGGAACACGGGGACGATCTCGGGGTGCTGCGCTTCGACTTCAACGAGGACACGGACAAGCTGCGCCACGTGAGCTGGGAGGAATGGTTCCGGACCTTCGGCGAACGCCGGCTGAACTTCATCTACCAGGAGCAGCGCAAGGACGGGAACCAGTCGAACTTCTTCATCCTCGAGAGCCCCAACCGCGAGGACGCCTGAGCGCCCGGGCCGTCCGGGCGGGAGGACCGCACGGCATATCCTTGGCAGGGCGCCCTTCCCGCCCGGCGGCCCAGCATTCCTGACGGCGCTGCTGCGGGACGGCCGGACGCCCGCGCCCACAACCGAGAGGACACCCACGCTTGCTCGAGATCGCCGTGATCCTCGCTGCCGGTTTCTGGGCGGGCATGATCAACGTCGTCGTCGGTTCCGGCACCCTGGTGACGTTCCCGGCCCTCCTGCTCTTCGGCTACCCGCCGATCGTCGCCAACATCTCGAACAATATCGGCCTCGTGGGCGGCGGACTGTCCGGCTCGTGGGGCTACCGCCGGGAGATCGCCGCGAACCGGGGCCTCCTGCTGCGGCTCCTGCCCCTCTCCGTCCTCGGCGGGGTCGCGGGAGCGCTGCTGCTGCTCGTCCTGCCGGCGGAGGCCTTCCAGGCGATCGTGCCCATCCTCATCCTCGTGGGCCTCGCCATGGTGGCTCTTGCTCCGCGCGTCCAGCGGGCCGCGGCGGCGAAGGCCGGGGAGAGCGCACCCGATGCAGGGCCGTCCCGCCGTCGGTCCCTGCTCCTGCTCGCCGGCATCGGCGTGCTGGGCGTGTACGGGGGTTACTTCGGCGCCGCCCAGGGCATCCTGATCGTCGGCCTCATGAGCATGGTCACGATCGAGAGCCTCCAGCGCATCAACGCCATCAAGAACGTGCTGACCACGGCCGTCAACGGGGTCGCTGCCATCACCTTCATGGTGTTCGCCTGGGAGTCCATCAACTGGTCCCTCGTGCTCCTCATCGCCGTCGGCGCCACCCTGGGAGGCCTTCTCGGCGCCCGCGTGGGCCGCAGGCTCTCCCCCGTCGCGTTGCGTGCCACGATCCTCGTCATCGGCACCGCAGCACTGATCCGCATCGTCTTCTTCGCCTGACCCACCGCCCCCGAACCCAGGAATCCCATGCAACGCTTCACCTGCGCCGTCTGCGACGCGCCCCTGTTCTTCGAGAACTCCCAGTGCCTCGCCTGTGGCACGCAGCTCGGCTTCCACCGTGGGGAGCGCGCCATCACGCCCCTGGACCGCGACGGCGCGTACCGCGACCTCGAAGGCCAGCTCCTACGGCGCTGCACCAACCTCAAGCTGTCGGGGTGCACCTGGCTCGTACGGGAGGAGGGCGACGAATGCTTCAGCTGCAACCTCACCCGGTCCCGGCCCGAGGACCACGACACCACCGGGCTCGCCCAGTTCCTCGACGCGGAACGCTCGAAGCGCCACCTGATCTACGAACTCGACGTGCTCGGTCTGCCCATCGAGGACAGGATCCAGAACCCGGAGCGGGGACTCGCCTTCGACCTGCTCTCGAGCGTGGAGGAGAAAGTGGTGATCGGGCACCAGAACGGCCTCATCACCATCGACCTGGCCGAGACCGTCGACTCCCACCGCGAGAAGATGCGGGCCAAGCTCGAGGAGCCCTACCGCACCATGCTGGGACACTTCCGGCACGAGACCGGTCACTACTTCGAGGGCGCGCTCATCTTCTCCGATCCCGCACTGACCGAAAGTGCCCGCAGCATCTTCGGCGACGACCGCGCCAGCTACAAGGACGCCATCAAGCGGCACTACGACGAGGGAGCTCCCGAGGGCTGGAAGAAGGAGCACATCTCCCAGTACGCGACGATGCACCCGTACGAGGACTTCGCCGAGACGTTCGCGCACTACCTGCACATCTGCGACACGGTGGACACCGCCCTGCAGTACGGGCTCGCCTCCGGTCCCGGCCCGAACAGCTCCGAGGACTTCGGTGACGTGGTCCGGGAGACCTGGATCCCGCTCTCCGTCGCGCTCAACCAGGTGAACCGCAGCATGGGCGCCAACGACCTCTACCCGTTCGTGCTGCCGCCGGCCGTCATCGCCAAGCTCGACTTCGTGCACAAGCTCCGCGTGCGGGTCGGAGAACCGGCCGCGGGATCGGTCGCAGCGTAGGTCGCCGGGACCCCGGGCGCACGGCAGGGGGCTCAGGGCCAGAGCAGCTCCCGCCGCCAGCCCTCCCCGAACCGCGTGTAGAGCAGGCGGATGTGCCTGCGTTCCTGGTCCGCCTGCCAGAATTCGACGGCGTCCGGCGCCACGGTGAAGACCGTCCAGGTGGTCGAGGCGAGACCGTCCGCGGCCTCGATCCGATGCACCTGCTCCTCGACGGCCGCCTCGAGGTCCTCCCGGCTGCGCAGCACCGCGCTCTGGCTGCCGGCGAGGACCAGCGCACGGGCCACGGGATGGCGGCGCTGGAAATCGGCGTCGTTCTCCTCCGTGGTGCCGGTCGAGACGGACCCCCGGATCCTCACCTGACGGCCGGCCGCCGGCCAGAAGAAGGTCAGCGCCGCCGCCGGGTGCTTCCTCAGTTGCCGGCCCTTCGGGCTGTCCATGCTGGACGCCACCTGCCACCCGGCCGAGGTCACGTCCTTGAGGATCACAACGCGCGCGTCCGGCCCGCCGTCCTCGCCTGTTGTCGCGAGGTTGACCGCGTGGGGCGCGGCGATGCCGTCCTGCACCGCGCGTTTCAGCCACTCGACGAAGAGGTCGACCGGCGAGGCCGGCGCGGCCCCGGGGTCGAAGGGCGGCATCTCCTCGGGGAAGACGGGGACGCTCCGGATGACATCGCGGATCAGGCCTGGCTCACTCATGCGGCCAGCCTAACCGGGCCGCCTGCCGGCATGGGCAGATCCACCGAATCCGACCCGTCAAGCCGCGCCCGGGAGGGCCGGCCCCGACCTGCCCACCGGGACCCACGGCATAGAGTCAGGGGATGCCAGCCCACCAGGACCAGTACGTAGGACCACGAGACCTCACGCGGTGGTCGTCGCCGATCGGCCGCCTGCTCGTCCGGTGCGTCCGCCCCCTCGCGCGGTGGGTCGGACCCCATACGGCCCTCCTGCTCATCATCACCATCGGCGGAGGGGTCGCGGCGGCGCTGACGGCAGCGTCTGCGGAGGTGTACGAGTCCGTCGTGGATGCCGACGGGGTCGCCGCCCTCGACCACCCGGCCCTCGACCTCGCCGTGTCCCTGCGCCAGGACTGGCTCAACGCCTTCATCACGGGGTATACGAACATCGGCGGGCCGATCGGGATGCCCATCCTGGCGGTGTCGATCATGGTGCTGCTCGCGGTCAGCCGCAGGTCCTGGACTCCCGTGATCCTCCTGCCGGCAGCGGCCTTCGGCTCCCTGCTGATGACCATTGCGGGCAAGGACGCGATCGGGCGCCTGCGGCCCCCGATCGAACTCGCCGTCCCACCCTATGAATCCTCGCCGTCGTTCCCCAGCGGACACTCGCTGAACGCCGTCGTCATCGCGGGTATCGTGGCCTACCTCCTCGTACTGCGGCAGCACCGCAAGCGCACCCGGGCCCTCACCATCGTGCTCGCCGTCCTGTTCGCGGTGACCATGGGGCTCAGCCGCGTCTACCTCGGCCACCACTGGCTCACGGACGTGCTGGTGGCCTGGACGCTCGGCGTCGCATGGCTCGCCGTCGTCATCACCGCCCACCGGCTCTTCCTGACGTTCCGCCTGCGCAAGTCGGCCCTCCGTGACGCTTCCGCCTGAATCGCCCCCGGCAGGGGCCGCCGTGCGCCCGCTACGGCGGGACGCCCGACGCAATCGTGCGGCGGTCCTCACCGCGGCGCGGCGCATGTTCGCCGTGCATGGAGCGGAGTGCGGCTTCGAGGACATCGCACGGGAGGCAGGGGTGGGGGTGGGCACCGTCTACCGCCGCTTCCCGGACCGCCGGGCACTCATCGAAGCGATCCTCGAACAGCGCGTGGACGACGTCGACGCGGTGGCGACGGAGGCGCTCGCGACTCCCGATCCGTGGGGTGCGGTGCGGTCCTTCGTCGGCGCCATCGCCCGGATGCAGCTGGAGGACCGCGGCCTGCGAGAGCTGCTGCACGACTCCGGATTCGTATCGGCCGGGCTCGCGGTGCTCCGCCAACGCATCGCCCCGGCCGCCGAGGAGCTGGCCCTCCGACTCAGGACCGAGGGGGCGGCGAGGCCGGACCTCACCGGGAGGGACCTGCTCGTCCTCATCCGGATGCTCGGCTCCCTCGCACCCGACCGTCCCGCGCCCGGGGTCGGTGCAGCGGACGGGGAGTTCGAACGGTACCTCGGCCTCGTCCTGACCGGGCTCCGCCGCCCGACGCCGGGGGATGGTTAAGCGGAACCGACGGTTTCCCTTCGATAATGCCGACTTCCGCTGATGGTCAGCCCCCTCCATACTTGGCAGGTGCGGAACGCACTCTCCCTCCTATGAATGGATCCCGATGTCGGACAGCTCAGGCGTGCAGGGCTCGCAATCGCTCCTGCGGCGCAAACCCATTGACAATGTCGAGGACGAGTCGGGCCGCACCGGCCTCTTCAAGAGCCTCGGCCTGTGGCAACTGACGGCGATCGGTGTCGGCGGCATCATCGGCGTCGGCATCTTCACGCTCGCGGGACTCGTCGCGAACGGCGGGGAGGACGGTGCGCCCGTCGGCCCGGCCGTCCTCATCTCGTTCCTGGTCGCGGGACTCGCCAGCGCCGCGGCCGCCCTGTCCTACGCGGAGTTCGCGGGCATGATCCCCCGCGCGGGCTCCGCGTACACCTACGGCTACGTGGCCCTGGGTGAGATCATCGGGTGGTTCATCGGGTGGGACCTGCTGCTCGAGTACACCGCGATCGTGGCCGTCGTCGCCATCGGCATCTCGGGATACTTCACGGAGTTCATGTCGGGCATCGGCGTCACGGTGCCGACGTGGATGCAGGGAACGCCGGACACCATCGAGGGCGGCGTGGTCAACATCCCCGCGATCGTCGTGTGCCTGCTCATCACGTTCATCCTGAGCCGTGGCACCAAGACCTTCGGCAAGTTCGAGCTCATCGCGGTCGGGCTCAAGATCCTGCTCATCCTCGGCATCGTCGGCCTCGGCTTCTTCTACGTCAACGCCGAGAACTACTCGCCGTTCCTGCCCTCGGGCTTCGGCGCCGTGTTCACGGGTGCGGCCACCGTCTTCTTCGCGGTCTTCGGCTACGACGCCATGAGCACCGCCGCCGAGGAGGCCACCGATGGCAAGAAGCACATGCCGAAGGCCATCCTCCTGTCCCTGCTGATCGCCATGGTGCTGTACGTCCTCGCGACCCTCGTCCTCACCGGCATGCAGAACTACAAGGACATCAGCCCCACGGCAGGCTTCGCGTCCGCCTTCCAGTCCGTGGGCCTTCCGGTCATCGCCACGATCATCTCGGCCTTCGCCGTGATCTCCATCCTCACCGTCATGCTGACCTTCCTCCTCGGCGTGACGCGCGTCTGGTTCTCGATGAGCCGCGACGGGCTCCTTCCGGCCTGGTTCTCGACGACGGACCGGCACGGAACACCCCAGCGCGTCACCTGGATCGCAGGCGTGGCCTCGGCCCTGCTTGCCGGCGTCTTCCCCATCCGCGCCGTCGCGGACCTCACCAACATCGGCATCCTCGCGGCGTTCATCGTCGTCTGCATCGCGGTCATCGTGCTGCGCCGCACGCGGCCCGAGGTGCCCCGCACCTTC
The DNA here is from genome assembly GCF_054510975.1 of Arthrobacter rhamnosi. Lineage (NCBI taxonomy): Bacteria > Bacillati > Actinomycetota > Actinomycetes > Micrococcales > Micrococcaceae > Arthrobacter > Arthrobacter rhamnosi. The sequence continues at coordinate 866,878 of NZ_JBTNDN010000001.1, forward strand.
CGGCTGCCCCTGATGCCGGTCGTCCCCGCTTTCGGCGTCGTCGCGTCGCTGTTCCTGATCCTCCAGCTGCACTGGGAGACCTGGCTGCGCTTCTTCGTGTGGCTCCTGATCGGGCTGGCCGTCTACTTCTTCTACAGCCGGAAGCACTCGCTGATGAACCCGGACAGCCCCCGCCACGCCCTCCTCAGGCGCGAGGCCTAGCCCTCCCCGTCCGAACGGACGGCTCCCGCCGCACGGTCACGAATGTGCGGCGGGACCCGCCACCTCCTATCCTCTATGAGGGCCTCCCGCGCACCAGCGGGAGGCCCTCACCACGCCCCCCACAAGTGAAGGACCAGCACCCCCAATGGACCTCTTCCGGACCAAGTCCATCGAGCAGTCGATCAAGGACTCCGACGAAAAGGGACACGGCCTCAAGCGTTCCCTGAATACCTGGGACCTCATGATCATGGGCGTCGCCGTCGCCGTCGGCGCCGGGATCTTCTCGGTGGGTGCCCAGGCGGCCGCCTTCAACGCCGGACCCGCCGTGACCATCTCCTTCGTACTCGCCGCGATCACCTGCGCCCTCGCCATCATGTGCTACGCGGAATTCGCGACGGCGCTCCCGGTCGCCGGCAGCGCGTACGTCTTCACCTACGCCACGATGGGTGAGCTCCTCGCCTGGATCATCGGCTGGAACCTGATCCTCGAACTGCTGATGGCGGCGGCCGTCATCGCGAAGTTCTGGGGCGTCTACCTCAGCGACCTCTTCAGCGTCCTGGACCTCGACATCCCCGCCGAGATCAGCGTCCTGGGCCTCGACCTCACCTGGGGTCCGCTGCTGATCGTCGCCATCTTCACGGCCGTCCTCATCTACGGCACCAAGCTCTCCGCCCGGGTCAACAGCGTCTTCACCGTCATCAAGATCGGCATCGTGCTGTTCGTGATCGTCGTCGGCTTCTTCTACGTGAGCCCCGAGAACTACGCCCCCTTCGTGCCCGCCGCAGAGCCTGCCGCCGAGAGCGGGGCCAGCTGGGCCGACCAGCCTTTCCTCTCCTTCCTGAGCGGCGCCTCCCCGGCGGCCTTCGGCTTCACCGGCATCATCTCGGGAGCCGCCCTCGTCTTCTTCGCGTTCATCGGGTTCGACGTCGTCGCCACGTCGGCCGAGGAAGTGAAGAACCCGAGCCGCACGCTTCCCCGCGGGATCTTCGCCGGGCTGATCGTGGTCAGCATCCTGTACATCCTCGTGACCCTCGTGGTGACCGGCATGGTGTCCTACAAGGAGCTCGGGGCGTCCGGAGCACCGTCACTGGCCACCGCCTTCCAGCTCGTCGGCGCCGACTGGGCTGCCGGCATCATCTCGCTGGGCAGCCTCATCGGGCTGACCACGGTGATCATGGTGCTGCTCATGGGACTCGCCCGTGTGATCTTCGCGCTCAGCCGGGACGGCCTCCTCCCCCGCGGTCTGAGCCGCACCTCGGACAAGCACGCCACGCCCGCCCGCACGCAGATCCTGTGCGGCGTCGTCGTCGCCCTGCTCGCAGGCTTCACGCAGGTGGAGGTGCTCGCGGAGATGATCAACATCGGCACGCTCTCGGCCTTCATCACGGTCAGCCTCGGGATCCTCGTGCTGCGCCGGAAGCGCCCGGACCTCGAGCCGGCGTTCCGCGTCCCGTTCGGCAAGGTCATCCCGATCGCTTCCGCCGCCCTGTGCCTCTACCTCATGTTCAATCTGGCCACCATCACGTGGCTGTTCTTCGCCGTCTGGCTGGTCATCGGCTTCGCCGTCTACTTCGCCTACGGCAACCGCCACTCGCGCCTCCGCGTGCGGCAGCACGAGCACGTCTGACCCCTTCGCCGCGCCTCTTCCCGGCGAACGTGCGCCGGCGGCCGCTGCGCGAGACAATGGTGCCCTCTGGAACCGCGGTTCCAGGGGGCACCATCCGTCTCTGCCAGCAGAAGGAACCCCATGTCCCACGAGCCCTACCCCAGCGAGCGCCCGTTCTCCGGCAGCCATGCGAAGCCGTACGACGGCGGTGCGTACGAAAGCCAGGGCGGCTACCCCCCGTACCAGGCCGGGCAGCCGGGCGCCTATCAGCCGGGGTACTTCCCCTCCTACCGGTCCATCGAGGGAGAGAAGGCCGCCCAGACCTCCCTCATCCTCGGGATCGTCGGACTCTTCGTGGCCGGGATCATCCTGGGACCGCTGGCGATCTGGCAGGCGAAGAAGGCCGAGCGCCTGGGCGTCCCGGCAACGGCCGGAAAAGTGCTCGGCTGGATCAACGTCGCGCTCTACGGCATCGCCATCCTGTTCGGGATCCTCCTAATCGTTCTCATGTTCGCGGGATTCTCGGCCTCCACCTACAGCAGCTGACGCGGAGGGCCCGGCCGGCTACAGCGTGGGGACTACAGCGTGGGGAACAGGCGCGTGGACTGCTCGTCCGCTTCGAAGACGCGCGAGTGCGGCCCCGTCCCCACGATCAGCGGGTCCGGTGTGCCGACCACGTCGGGGTCCTTCTCGTCATAGTCGAGTACGGACAGGACATAGCGCAGGGCCTCGATCCTGGCCCGCTTCTTGTCGTTGCTCTTGATCACCGTCCACGGAGCATCGGCCGTATTGGTGTAGAAGAACATGGCCTCCTTGGCTTCCGTGTACTCGTCCCACTTGTCGAGTGACTGGAGGTCCATGGGGCTCAGCTTCCAGCGGCGGACGGGGTCGGTGTGGCGCTGGGCGAAACGGCGCCGCTGTTCCTCGCGGGACACCGAGAACCAGAACTTGATGAGGTGGGTGTCGCTGCGCACCAGCATGCGCTCCAGCTCCGGGGCCTGCCGCATGAACTCCAGGTACTCGGTGGGCGTGCAGAAGCCCATGACGCGTTCCACCCCGGCCCGGTTGTACCAGGACCTGTCGAACAGGACGATCTCACCGCCCGAGGGCAGCACGGACATGTAGCGCTGGAAGTACCACTGGGTCTGTTCCTTCTCGCTCGGCTTGTCCAGGGCGACCACCCGGGCACCGCGAGGATTGAGGTTCTCGGTGAACCGCTTGATCGTGCCGCCCTTGCCCGCCGCATCGCGTCCCTCGAACAGGACGGCGACCTTGGTGCGGTTGGCCTTGACCCAGCCCTGCATCTTGAGCAGCTCGATCTGCAGCGCCCTCTTGGCCTTCTGGTACTCGCGCTCCGTCATCCGGGTGTCGTAGGGGTAGTCCTCGCGCCAGGTGGGCTGGTCGGGATGGGGCAGGAGCACGTGCTCCTCGCCGTCGCCGTCGGGGGTCGGAACGGGGACCGGGGGCTGCTCCTCGCCCTCGACGGAGGGCGTATCCGCCGGGGAGTCCGTCGGCTCGTCGGTCAGCTCATCGGTCGGCTCATCGGTCGGTTCCGCAGCCCCGGTCCCGCCGGCAGCCTCCCCGACGGCGTCGCTCGTGTCGTCGCTCGTGTCATCGCTCGTGTCGTCGTCGTCCACTACCGCCGCAACTCCTGGTCCATCGCTCATCCTGCCTCCTCCTGTTCCAGCCACCCAGGCGATACCCCACGTCCGGCACCCGGAGTGGACCCGCACACCGGGATCCCCCTCCGGAGCCCCATCGCCCGTTCGCATCGTCCCAGAGGAAGCGCCGCGGAAGCATCAGAAGGCGGAGACCCCTCCAGGGTGGACGGTTTCCTCCCGGCTTGCTAGGGCAGACCGGGGACGTCCGCGCGCGACGTTCCGGCAGGATTTTTGGAGCGGCCGGGGCGGGGAATGCCGACGGCTCCCTCCGGGTTCTACGCGGTGCAGGCAGCCGAGCCAAGGAGGACACGATGACCACGACCACCGCCACCACCCGGACCGCCGAGGAACGGTGGCTGCATTTCCGGCAGGCGCGCAACAAGGCCCTTGCGGAACCGCATGGCTGGCTGACGCTCACGTCCTTCCAGTGGCTCGGCGACGAACCTGCAGCCCTCGAGCTCGTTCCCGGTCTCTGGTCGGCTGCGGGCGACACCGCCAGCCTGACCGCGCACTCCGCGGACGCCCTCACCGAACCGGCGAGCGGCCGGCTCGTGGAGGGCACGCTCACAGCGGTCCTGGCCGATGAGGAGTCACTGATGTGGGTCGCCCACGGGGGTGCGGACGGCCGCCGGGTCGTGGTGGAGCTGGCACGCCGCGCAGGCCGCTACGCGATCCGGACGAGGGACGCCGAGTCGCCGGCGCTGACCGCGTTCACCGGGGTGCCCGTCTTCGACTACAACCCCGACCTCGTGGTCACGGGACGCTTCGAACCGTATGACGCACCGCGCGAGGAGAGCATCCGGACGGCACATCCCGACGTCCCCGGGACCTCTTCGACAGTGGGCGACGTCGTCTTCTCCCTTCCGGGAGAGAACAGGGAGTTCCGGCTCCACGCCTCCCAGGAGGACGCCGGTTCGCTCGCGATTCCATTCCACGACCGGACCAACGGGACGGCCACCGCTCCCTGGCGGAAGGTGGCCGCCCGCCGTCCGCGCCCGGATGGGACGGTGCTCCTCGACTTCAACCGGGCGATCAACTATCCCAGCGCCTTCACCCCGTACGGCACCTGCCCCATGCCGGTCAGTGCCAACGTCGTCGACGCGCCCATCGAGGCCGGGGAGAAGGACCCGCTGCGCTGAGGGACGGGTGCGGGACCGGGCGATCCCGGTTCTGAGCTCAGACCTGCGAGTCCGGATAGATACTGCGGGTCTCGGTCCGGCGGTTGCGGCTGGTCACCCAGTCCGAGGGATAGATCCTGGGCAGGATGTTGGCCAGCGCCAGTGAGGCGTAGACGACCGTATTGATGGCCACGAACGCCGCGAGGACGGCGAACTCGCTGCTGCTCAGTACCGATTCCGGCAGGAGGATGCCGGCAGGGATGATGGGTCCGGCTGCTGTAGGGAACACGGGTCAGGCCTCCTGGAGGAAGGGTTCGGCCGCCGGAGCGGCATGGGGAAGATGCTTCCAGCTGGCCTGGCGGCCGAAGGAGATGTCGATGACGCCTTTTATGTAGACGAGGTTGAGGAACATGTCGAAGATCAGTTCCGGGAACAGCGTGACGGCGAGCAGCCGCGCCTTCCAGCCGCCCTTCCACACCGTGAGGACCCGCTCGACGGTGAAGAGGAGGCCGAGCCCGAGCCAGAACGGGAACCAGATCCAGGTCTCTAGGGCCATCACGGTGATGAGGATGAGGGCGAGATATGCACTCAGTGCGATCACGCCGTACCCGATGCCGAGCTGCTGCGCCCAGTACCGCATCGTGGGAGCGGTGACCCCGTAGGCGCCGATGTTCTCGAGGGCACCCCGCTGCCAGCGCAGGCGCTGGTTCCACAGCGTGCGCCAGGAGGGCATCAGCTCGGTCACGACGGTGCACTCCTGCGGGGAGACCATCAGGCCTCCCAGGGACTTGAGGGCGATCGTCAGTTCGTTGTCCTCGGTCAGGGCCACGGTGTCGTAGACGTCACCGGCCGCTCCCGGGATCGACGTACCGCGGCTCTCGGCGATCGTCCGCAGCGCCACCGGACGGAAGAGCGATGCGGTGCCGGTGAGGACGAAGACACGTCCACGACGGCGGCGCATCTGGCGCGCATAGCGGATGTACTCGTTGCGCTGGAACTGGCCGATCAGGCCGTGGCCCCGCTCACCGTAGAAGAGCCCGCCCACGGCCATGAGCGCACGGTCACCGACGAAGCGTGCCACAGCGCCGGCCAGGAAGCCGTCGTCGAGTTGGGTATCGGCGTCCATGACCATGACGACGTCGTTGTCACCCTGCTGCGGCAGGATCGCCTTCAGCGCCTGGTTGAGGGCGCCGGCTTTCTTCTTCGTATTGGCCACCGACTCGATGACCTCGACGCCTGCCTCCCGGGCCAGGCGGACCGTGGCGTCCGTGCAGTTGTCGGCGACGACGATGATGCGCTCGGGCCGGTGCGACTGGCTCTTGAGGGAAGCGATCGTCTGCGGGAGCGAGGCCTCCTCGTTGTGCGCGGGGATGAGGACCGTCACCGTGACCTCGCCCGCGAACCGGCCGCGGTTGGCCGCCATGATGACCTTCGGAGCAAGCGGTTGGTGTCCCGGATTCATCGACCGCCTCGACGTGGTGGCGATGCGCCGCTCCACCAGTGCGAGCCCGGCACCCGCCAGCAGGGCGAGCGCGATGGCGGTCAGGATGGTGTTCGTCCCGGGCGCATCGGAGTTGTAGAGGATGCGCCAGATGCCGATCACGGCGTCCTGCGACGACGCGATCGTCGTCTCGGGGTGCTTGGCCGCCACGGCGAACCACAGCAGCGCCGCGGCTGCCGTCACGATAGCTGCGATGACCAGGCCGACGGCGCGGTCGAGCCGGCCCCCCGACGCGTAGGCCTGTGGCTCGTCCGCCGCGGCCGGATGGTCCCGTCCTGGTTCGGTTGGTGTCCTCGTCATCGCTACTGCGTCCCCCTGAGACCGGAGCCCGCTGCAGGTCGTCCCGACGCGCAGCGGCCTTTCTGGTGCGGAGCAGCCGTCCCCGGGCCGCCGCGCTTCTGGGACGAGTCTGCCCCGGCAGCCCGAACCCAGTCCCGCGCGAAACCCGAAGAATTGTTCAAGGAACGCCGTGGTTCCTCCCGCTGCGCTGTCTCAGCGGTCCTTCGGCAACCGCCGTACCGAGAGCGTGCTGCTGGCGAAGAAGGTCACCACGGAGACCAGGAGAACCAGCAATGCCGGCGTCCAGGACCCCGAGGCGTCATGGACGAGACCTACCAGGGGCGGGGCCAGGGCGGCGACGCAGTACCCCGATCCCTGGACGACGGCGGACATCCGGCCGGCGGAGACCTGGTCCTGGGCGAGCCGGATGATGGCGATGAAGATCACCGTGATGCCGCCGCCCTGGGCGATGCCCCCACCGAAGGACCAGAGCCACCAGAGCTGGGGCGCCAGGAGCAGGCCGGCCGGCACGGCCGTCCACAGCACACCGATGATGACGGCCACCGCCGTCGTACTCAGGAACCTGGCAGCGAAGGGCACCCCTAGGCCGCCCGCGATGGCGAGGATCTGGAAGATGGAGGATGCTGCGCCGGCTTCACCGACGGACATCCGCAGTTCGTCATGCAGGTAGCTGGGCAGCCACGCGGTCACCCCGTAGTAGGAGAAGGCCTGCATGGCGAAGGCCACCGCGAGGCCCGCGGTCGTCCACCCCGAGCCCTCCACGGGCGGCAGCTTCGTCCCACCGCCGTCCTCGGGGGACACCAGGAACGCATTCCTCGGGCCCACTGCCAGCGTCCAGAAGGCGATCGCCCCCACGGCCAGGACGGCGACCGCGGCCAGAGCGATCCTCCACCCGGCCGCGTCGGCCAGCGGCGCCGTAATCACCGAGGTGAGGAACGACCCGATGTTCAGTGCCGCGGTGTAGATTCCCATCGCCGTCCCCTGCCGGGCTGGGGAGAAATCGCGGCGGATGATCAGCGGCACTGCGATGTTGCCCACCGTGATCGCGAGGCCGATCAGCACGGTGCCTGCCACCACCAGCAGGGGGCCGCCGGCGGAACGCACCAGGACGCCGGCCAGCACGCCGAGGATGGTCAGCGTCACCGCGAATTCGGCGCCCAGCCTCCGGGCAGCCAGGGACGCGAGGGGTGCCGCGACGGAGAAGCACAGGACCGGGATGCTGGTGAGCAGTCCCAGCAGGACGGGCGAGAAGTGCAGGTCCGCCTGCATCAGGTCCGCCACCGGGGCGACCGCCACGAAGGGGCCCCTCAGGTTGAGGGCCACCAGTCCGATGCAGGCGAGCAGGATGTAGCTGCCAGGAACCCTGGCGAGGATCCGGCCGCTCACGGTGCGGGCGGCGGGATAGGCGGTTTCATCACTTCTATTGCTATCACGCCTTCCGGATGCGGGAACGGTCCGGCATCGGCAGCCGATGCCGCCCGTCCCGGCGCACAATGGTCGGATGACCGATCCGATCGATGCCCTGATCTCCCGCCCGCTCCGGGAGCTGGCGCCAGGAGCCGTGCATCTTCCCGACTGGCTGGACACCGGGCGTCAGCGGGAACTCGTCGCGCTGTGCCGGACCTGGGCGAGCGGGCCCGTGCCGATGCGCGCCGTCACTCTGCCGAACGGCGGAGTCATGTCCGTCAAGAGCGTGAGCCTCGGCTGGCACTGGCTCCCCTACCGGTACAGCCGCACTGCCGACGACGCCGGCGGCGCCGCCGTCGCGCCGTTCCCCGAGGTGCTCCGCACCCTGGGGCGCGACGCCGTGACCGCGGCCTACGGTCCGGAGGCCGGCGCGTCCTACGAACCCGATGCCGCCCTCGTCAACTACTACGACGACGTCGCGAAGATGGGCATGCACCAGGACCGGGAGGAACGCGTGAACGCGCCCGTCGTGTCCCTCAGCCTGGGCACGGCGTGCGTCTTCCGCTTCGGCAACACCGAGACCCGGAACCGTCCCTGGCAGGACGTGGAACTCAGGTCGGGCGACCTCTTCGTGTTCGGCGGGCCCTCACGGTTCGCCTATCACGGAGTCCTCAGGACCCTGCCCGGCACGGCGCCCCCCGGCATCGGGTTCGAGGGGCGGCTCAACATCACGGTGCGGCAGACGGGCCTGGGCTAGGCCCGCGCGAGGATCATCCCCCGCGCGTAGGCGGCCTGGCCCGCATGCTGCACGGCGTCGTCCACCACGCTGACCAGCCGGACGAGGAGCGTCACGGGCGGGTCCCAGTGCTCGTCGACCACCTGCTGCAGGTCTTCGTCCGCAAGGCCCGCGATCAGACTCTGGGCCAGCTGGTGGACGGCGCCGAAGTAGTCCAGCAGCTGCTGCGCCGACCCGACCCGGACAGCGCCCACCTGGTCCGGTGAATGCCCGTAGCCGGTGTCATCCCGGTCGAGCTCCAGGGCCCAGCGGTCGGCGTAGCCGTGTGCCAGCCACACCTCCTCATGGCCGAATGCCTCCGCGAAGTGGCCGTCCTCGACCCGCGAGAGGTGCCAGATGAGCCAGGCCACGGAATTGGCGGTCCCACCCGGCCGGATGGACAGCTGGTCAGCATCCAGGCCGTCGACGGCACGGCGCACCAGGTCGGGCAGCCGGCCGTACGCCTCGGTCAGGACGTCGACCGCTGTCACCGGCGCTCCTGCCCGGCGGCACCGGACGCCGGCAGCAGCCTGAACCGCCGGCGCTGCTGGGCGGGAAGAAGCGAGAGGAACTGCGGGTGGGCCGCCAGGAAGTCCATCGCCTCGGGACAGCAGGGCATGACGGCCAGGCGCCGGCGGTGCACGTTGAGCAGTACGGCCTGCATCAGCACCGGCTCGAGGCCCAGATGGCGGTGTTTCGGGTCGACGACGGCGTGCAGCAGGAGGATGTCCCCGCCGCGCATCTCGTACTGCACGTACCCGGCCATCATCCCCTTGCGGTACAGCTCGAACCGGGAGAAGAGGGCGTTGTCGCGGAACGTCTCACGGGCGTCGTCCACGTCGCCGCGCTGCACGGCCTCGCGCTCACGCCGCGCGAGTTCCTCGACGAGCGCGTCGTACCGCTCCCGTGTCTCGAGGGCCGGACGGTCCAGGTCGAGGAGCTGGTAGGTGCGGTTGCACAGCATCCGCAGGTGGCGCGTCGATGCCCCGGCGAGGTCGCTCGGGAAGGCGGACTCCTCGACCTGCGGCACGGCGGAGAGATGCGCACGCCGGGTTCCCCCCGACGGAACTGCCCCGTCCTGACGTGCAGCGGGATGCTCGAGAATATGCGGCAAGTGTTCCATGGTCAGCTCCACATCCGGGTGGGTCCTCAGCCGCCTGCTCGACAGTTCCTGCAGTCTAGGTGACGTGCGTCATATTGGAAAGGCGGGCCCCTGTCAACAACCGGACCTCACGCGGAGATCCCCGACTCGCGGTAGAAACCTTCGATATGATCCTGCACCAGGTCCGCAGCCCTGCCCCCGTCACCGGTCAGCACGGCGTCGAGGATCGCGCGGTGCTCCCGCCGGAGCCTCTCCGACGTCGCCGTCCAGTCCGGAAGTCCTGCGGTCAGCCGCCGCGTGTAGTCCTCGATGGACCCGCGCAGCGATCCCATCATGGCTCCCACCAGCACGTTCCCGGCCGCCTCCGCGAGCGCGACGTGGAAGAGCGCGTCGCGCTCCAGGAATCCTGCCGGGCCGTCGTCGTGCTCGTCCATCTCGTCGAGGAGCCGGGCCGCCCCCTCGAGGGACGGCGAGTCCGGCGACGCGTGGGCTGCCGCCCACGTCTCCAGCAGAAGGCGCGTCTCCACGACGTCCCGAACGGGCAGGGAGGTGCTTGCCACGTGCAGCCGGAGCGCGGAGCCGAGGGCAAGTGCGGGGTTCCCCGTGACGACCGTGCCCGCCAGTGGCCCGGACCCGACACCGGCGCGGACGACGCCGAGGGCCTCCAGTACCCGTGTGCCCTCGCGCACCGAGGCCCGGGAGATCCTCAGTTGCTCCGCCATGGTGCGCTCGCCGGGCAGCCGGGACCCGATGGCGAGCCGCCCTGCGGCGAGTTCCTGCTCGAGCCATGCCGAGACCACCTGGTGATTGCGCATGCGGCCAGCATAGCTTGTGTGGTCCGACCACAGGCCGTAGGATCTGTGGCCAGACCACGGTTCCGCTCCCGCGATCCCGGCCGACGACGAGCAAAGGCACCCCATGCACCCATCCTCCAGCGCACCCGTTCCTCCGGCCCTTCGGCGCCGGGTCCCTCGGGTCGCGGACCTGGCACCCCTGATGCAGTTCAAGAAGCCCGAGATCGGTGCGGCAGCCCGGCTCCGGCGGGCCAACACCGTCTGGGACCTGCGCGACGTGGCCAAGCGGCGGACACCCACGGCACCCTTCGACTACACCGATGGTGCCGCCGAGGCCGAGATCTCGCTCCGCCGCGCGCGGGAGGCCTTCCTCGACCTCGAGTTCCGGCCGGGCATCCTCCGCAACGTGCAGACCGTCAGCACCGTCACGCCGATCCTGGGGAAGGATTCGGCCCTGCCGTTCGGCATCGCGCCCACCGGTTTCACGCGCATGATGCAGTCGGAGGGCGAGTACGCCGGCTCGCGGGCGGCGGAAGCGGCAGGCATCCCCTATACGCTCTCCACCATGGGCACGGCTTCCATCGAGGATGTGGCGGAGGCCGCGCCGAACGGGCGCAACTGGTTCCAGCTCTACCTGTGGACGGACCGGGACCGCTCGATGGAGCTCATCGCCCGGGCGGCCGCGGCCGGGAACGACACCCTCATGGTCACCGTCGACACCGCGGTGGCCGGCGCCCGGCTCCGCGACGTCCGCAACGGCATGACCATCCCGCCGGCACTGACCCTGAAGACCGTGCTCGACGCCTCGTACCGCCCGGCCTGGTGGTTCAACTTCCTGACCCACGAGCCGCTCTCGTTCGCCTCGCTCTCACGCTACTCAGGGACCGTGGCCGACCTCATCAACTCGATGTTCGATCCGACGCTCACCTTCGAGGACCTGGACTGGCTGCGCGGCGTCTGGAAGGGGAACCTCGTGGTCAAGGGGATCCAGACGCTCGACGACGCGAAGAAGGCCGTGGACCACGGAGCGGACGGCATCATCCTGTCCAACCACGGCGGACGCCAGCTCGACCGGGCACCCGTCCCGCTGCACCTGCTGCCACGCGTCGCAGCCGAGCTCAAGGGCAAGACCGACATCATCCTGGACACGGGCATCATGAGCGGTGGCGACGTCGTGGTCGCCCTGGCCCTCGGAGCGGACTTCACGCTGATCGGCCGCGCCTACCTCTACGGGCTGATGGCCGGCGGACGCCAGGGCGTGGACCGCACCATCGAGATCCTCGGCACGGAGACAGCGCGCACCCTGCAGCTGCTCGGCGTGAACCGCATCGCGGACCTCACCCCGGACCACGTCCGGCTGCTCGGCGACGCGACGGGGGACGTGCGCGAAGGCGCCGTGACGCGCTGACGCGGGGCGGCGCGGCGCGGTCGGTCTGCACCTTCGGATCCGGCGGTTCCGACCGTCCTGGATCCGCCACGTCTCATTCTGATGACGGACGCCGGGATAGCCCCGGACGAGGTCTAGTATTTCTCCAGTGGGCCTGCCTGGGGCGGGTCCGAACATAAGTCTGGGGAGACGAAATATGGGACGTGGGCGGAAGCATTTTCCGTTGCGTTACAGGCGTGCGCGGTCACTGCTCTACGTGGTCGGCCTGTTCTGGTTGTGGCTGTGGCTCGGCAGCGCCGCATGGATGGAGAGTCTCTACTCCTCACCGCTGCACGCGCTGCTCGCGATGTACGGGCTGGCCGTCGTCGTGCTGGTATCGATCCCTGCCGCGCTGCTCGCAGGAATCCAGATGGCCCTCATCCGTGCTCGCCCCGCCACTGCGGGTGCCTCCAGCGCGGTCGTCGTGAAACTCCCGGCCGCGCCGCAGCAGCCACCGCTCCAGCCCGCCCACTGGTGGTACGGCGAGAAGGTCTCCTGACCACCTCCCGGTGCACCGGGAAAATGCTGGACGGTCCGAGCACGCGGCTGGCACGCTGGACAGGGTCCGCACCCTCCGACGACGGGGACCGTCATCGCTTCGTCCACCCAGCCGCCCGCGCAGCCCGCTGTCGCCCTCCAGCGCCGCAACGTCCTGGTCGGCGTCCTCTTCGGGTGCGGGGTCATCGCGTTCATCGACGAGGCCGTCTTCCACCAGCTCCTCCACTGGCACCACTTCTACGACAGGTCCACGCCCGCGGCCGGCCTCGTGTCCGACGGCGTCTTCCATGCCGTCAGCTGGTTCGCTACGGTCGCATCCCTCTTCCTCTTCGCCGATCTGCGACGGCGAGGCGCCCTCCAGGCCCGGCGCTGGCTGGGTGGCATCCTCGTGGGCATCGGCGGCTTCCAGCTGTTCGACGGCCTGGTCCAGCACAAGCTCCTCGACCTGCACGAGGTCCGGTACGGCGTGGACCTGCTCCCCTACGATCTGGTGTGGAACGGTGCGGCCCTCGCGTTCCTGCTCGCGGGGATCTCGGTACTGCTCGCGGCACGGCGCGCGGAGACCCGCCGTGGCTGAACACCCGGGCCCGGGGCACCCGGCGCAGCTTTCCGAGGGCATCGACGGCTTCCTCCTGGACACCGGGATTCTGCTCGTCTGGCTGGGACTCGCCATGCTGTACCTCCTCGCGGACCGTGGAGCGGTCCTGCGGGGGCGGACCGGATGGCCGGTCCGCCGAACCGCGGCCTGGCTGGCCGGGGCCGGCCTGGGGTTCACCGCGACCGGGCCGCTCGCACAGGCTGCCGCCGTCAGCTTCACCGCGCATACCGCGGTCCACCTCGTCCTCGGCATGCTCGTCCCGCTGCTGCTCGTGCTGGGAGCTCCCGCGACGCTGTTCCTCCGCGCCGTCCCCGCGTCCGTCGGGCGCCGTTCCAGCCGGCTCGCCCGTGCGATGCCGGTGCGGGTCGGCACGCATCCGGTGGCTGCGACGCTGCTCACCACGGTCCCCCTGGTGCTCCTGTACCGGGACGGCTCCGCCCTCGGACTGGCCCATCATCCGGTGCTCGGGCCGCTGCTCCACCTCCACTTCCTCGTGTCGGGCGTCCTCTTCACCTACGCCGTCGTCGGCGTGGACCCGAACCCCCACCGGGCCCCAGCCGGGCTGAGGGGCAGTGCGATCGTCGTCGGCATCGCGGTCCACGGGATGGTGTCGAAGCAGCTCTACTCCGTCGCGGGCCAGGGCGCCGTGCCACCCGACGCGGAGCAGGCGGCGTACCTCATGTACTACGGCGGGGACGCCGTCCACGGAATGCTCCTCGTGGCATTCTGCGCCCAGGTCTACCGGGCGGCAGGACGGCGGTCCGGCCACCGTCGAGTGGACAGCAGTATGTCAGCCCGCATATAACTAGTTTGTATAACTAGTTGACAGTATGGTTCGTATTCTTGATCGAAAGGTAAGAGAGCCATGACGCAGACAGTCAGTGCTATCGGCGCTATCAGCGCTATCGGCGCAGGAGATACGGCACTAGGAGCCCCCCTCCACTGCGGCGAGCCCATGACCCTGCGGGAGACCTCCTACGTGGGGTCCTCCTACGGCATGATTCCGCAGCCCTCCGCCGGGTTCGACGTCGAACTCGTCTGGGCCTGCTCGTGCGGCTTCCAGCTCTCGCACGAGGAGCCGGCCGAACTCGCGCACCCCCTGTCCCCTGCCCTGCGCCGCGTCGCGGCGGCCGCGGCGGACCTCGAGTCGATCCAGTGGCGCCTCGACCAGCTCACCGACGAACTCGAGACCGCCGTGGTCGAGGCAGCAGACGCAGGCGCCGCGATCGTCGACATCGCCGAGGCCGCGCAGATGGAGCCCGTCGAGGTGCAGCAGCTCGCCTCGGGAGGACGCCTCCTCGACGCAGGCTAGGCAGCACGCCGCCCGTGGCCGGGCCGGCCGCAGCCCTGTCCGCGGGCCGGGTCAGGATCTACGGAAAGGGCACACCCCATGAGCGAACCCGCCTGGGTCCAGCACGCCATCTGGTGGCACGTCTATCCCCTCGGGTTCGTCGGGGCGGAGAAGGCCGCGACGGCGGAGCCTGCAAGCAGGCACCGGCTCCTGGACCTGGTGCCATGGCTCGACTACGCCGTCGAACTGGGAGCGTCCGGCCTCGCCCTCGGTCCCGTGTTCGCGTCGGAGACGCACGGCTACGACACTACCGACTACTTCCGAATTGATGCCCGCCTCGGGGCGTCGGAGGACTTCGACACCCTTGTGCGCGAGGCGCACCGGCGCGGACTCCGGATCCTGCTCGACGGCGTCTTCAACCACACCGGGCGTTCGTTCGCCCCGTTCCACGACGTGCTCACGGACGGTCCGGGAGCGGTGACCGCCTCCTGGTTCACGCTGGACTGGCCCGACGGCGCAGCCCCCGGCACCGAACCGGGATACCGGGACTTCGAAGGCCACCACCACCTCGTGGCGCTGAACCACCGCGAACCGGCCGTCGCGGACTTCGTCGTCGACGTGATGGAGCACTGGCTCCGGCGGGGTGCGGACGGCTGGCGGCTCGACGCGGCCTACGCCGTCCCGGCGCGGTTCTGGGCCTCGGTGACCGGCCGCGTCCGCGCGTCCCACCCCGACGCCTACTTCGTCGGGGAGTACATCCATGGCGACTACGCCTCCGAGGTCCGGGACGGCGGCCTCGATTCCGCAACCCAGTACGAACTGTGGAAAGCCGTGTGGAGCTCGCTCAACGACGCCAACCTCTTCGAGCTCGCCGCCGCGCTGGAGCGGCACAACGCACTGCTCGCGTCCTTCGCACCGCTCACGTTCCTCGGCAACCACGACGTCACGCGGATCGCCAGCAGGCTCACCGACCCCGCCCTGCTGCCCCACGCCGTCGCCGTCCTCCTCACCGTGGGCGGCACGCCGTCCGTCTACTACGGCGACGAGCAGGGCTACCGCGGCATCAAGGAGGACCGGGCAGGGGGCGATGACGACGTCCGGCCGCTCTTCCCGCCCGCACCCGGAAGCCTCTCCCCCGTCGGGCGGCCCGTCTTCGACGTGCACCAGGAGCTCATCGGCGTCCGGCGCCGCCACCCCTGGCTGCACCGCGCGAGGACCCAGATACTGCAGCTGTCCAACGAGGTGCTCGCGTACCGCGTCGCGGCCGAGGGGCCGGATGCCCTCGTGGTCGCGCTGAACCTCTCCTCCGACGCCCAGCCGGTCCCGGCTACCGGGGCGCTGTCCGTACTCGCCGGACAGGCAGCCCTCGACGCACCCTCCGGCAGGGCGACCCTGCCGCCCCGGGCCTGGGCCGTCCTCGGCTGAGGCTGAGACCTGCGCTGCCGTTCCGGAACCCGAGCCGACGTCGGCGCGGGAACCGGGGATAATGGGAGTCCACGCCGCACTGCAGAGGAGGGCCGCATGAGTCCGGATGACCAGCCCCGGAACCCCGATACGGTCGATTTCACGGCCTGGCCCCGGCCTGTCCCGCAGCAGGTGCTCAACGGCCTCAAGAAGCTCCTGCTGGTGACGGCCCTCCTCGTGGGCTTCCACCAGCTCGTCCCCTCGACCACCCTCGGATCCTCTCTGAGCAGCACCTTCACCCTCCTGGTGGTGATGTCCTGGCTCGGACCCCTGGCCCGGATCCTGGCGGCACGGCCCTGGGCGCGGAAGGCCGCCGAGGAATAGGCCGGCCTTCACGATCAGCCTGCAACGGAAGAGGCGAGGCTCCTGCAGGAGCCTCGCCTCTTCCGAACCGTGGAGCTTAGGGGAATCGAACCCCTGACCTTTTCATTGCGAACGAAACGCTCTACCAACTGAGCTAAAGCCCCGGATACCACTTCCGAACACCAACACTGTACCCAAGAGGGCGGCGTTAGCCCAAAGCGGCGCACGAACGGGCACGGCCTCCGGAGTGTCGGCCCGTGGGAGTAGCCTTTGCACCATGTCCAGCAATCCCTCCCAGGCGGCGCCTGCCCCGCTCCAGGACGACGTCCGGCCCTGGCCGGCGCTGTGGTCACTCGTCATCGGGTTCTTCATGATCCTCGTCGATTCGACCATCGTGTCCGTCGCCACGCCCGCCATCATGGAGGGGCTCGGCGCAGGCATCGACAGCGTCATCTGGGTGACGAGTGCCTACCTGCTGGCCTACGCCGTCCCGCTGCTCGTCACGGGCAGGCTCGGGGACCGTTTCGGACCGAAACGGGTCTACCTCGTGGGCCTCGTGGTCTTCACACTCTCCAGCGCGTGGTGCGGACTGTCGGGGACCGTGGAGGTCCTCATCATCGCCCGCGTCCTGCAGGGCCTGGGCGCCGCGCTCATGACCCCGCAGACGATGTCCGTCATCACGCGGATCTTCCCGCCCGAGCGCCGCGGCGCGGCCATGGGACTCTGGGGGTCCGTGGCCGGTGTGGCGACACTCGTCGGGCCCGTCCTCGGCGGGGTGCTCGTCGACTCCGCCGGCTGGGAATGGATCTTCTTCATCAATGTCCCCGTGGGCGTGGTGGGTTTCCTCCTCGCCGCACGCCTCGTTCCCACCCTCCCGACGACGTCGCACCGTTTCGACATGCTCGGGGTGTTCCTCAGCGCGGCCGGCCTCTTCTGCCTCGTCTTCGGCATCCAGGAGGGCGAGAGCTACGACTGGGGCACCATCGCAGGTCCGCTCTCCGTGTGGTCGCTCATCATCACCGGCATCGTCCTGCTCGTCGCCTTCGTCGCCTGGCAGAGGTTCAACCGCGGAGAGCCGCTGGTTCCCCTCAAGCTGTTCCGCGACCGCAACTTCTCCCTCGCCAACACGTCCATCACGGCGATGGGCTTCTCGGTCACCACCATGTCGCTGCCGCTCATGCTCTACGCGCAGACGGTGCGGGGCCTCTCGCCCACGCAGGCGGCCCTCCTGCTGACCCCGATGGCCGTCATCTCGGGGGTCCTCGCCCCGTTCATGGGCAAGTACGTGCAGCGCAGCAATCCGAAGTACATCGCCATCGCCGGCTTCGCCGGGATGTCCGCGGCGCTCTTCTGGATGGGCTCGATCCTCACGGCGGACGTCCCCATCTGGCAGCTCCTGCTCCCCATCTCCCTGCTCGGCTTCTCGAGCGCCGGGATCTGGGCGCCGGTGTCCCTGACCGCCACGCGCAACCTCGCGCCCTCCCTCGCCGGAGCGGGTTCCGGCGTGTACAACACGACTCGCCAGATGGGCGCGGTCCTCGGCAGTGCCGCCGTCGCAGCCGTGATGCAGTCCCGCCTGATGGCCAATCTCGGAGGTGGGGGCATCAGTGCGACCCCCGGGACGGCCCTTCCCGAGGAGGCGAAGGCGGGGTACGCCCTCTCCATGGGGCAGTCGCTCTACCTGCCCGCTCTCGTGATCATCGTCGGCTTCGCGGCCGCCCTGTTCTTCGCGCGGCCTCAGCAGAACCGCGCGTGGGAGCGCGACGCCGGTGCCGCCCACGGTCCCGGCGCCCATCCGGCACCGTCCGGCCGGCAGCGGGAAGCGACGGCTGCCGACACCTGAGCTGTTGCCTCGGGGAACTACCGGTAGTCTTCTCGCATGGCTGATGAGACGAAGGACACCGAGAAGGATCCAGGCACCCCGGAGGCGAAGGAGGTGTCGGACGATTTCGCCGTCCGGGAGCACACCTCCCCCTCGGGCCTGAGATACACGACGACGACCGGACGTCTCGTGCTGCGGCGCGAGGAGACGAAGGACGGCAAGGCGGACGGCTTCAAGCCGAAGGCCGAGATCTTCGTCGTCGCCTACACGAAGCACGATCCCGAGCCCGGCCGGCCGGTGACCTTCGCCTTCAACGGTGGCCCGGGCTCCGCGTCCGTGTGGCTCCACCTGGGCCTGCTGGGGCCGCGCATCGTGGACTCCGGCGACGTCGGGACCATGACACCGGCGCCCTTCGGACTCGTCGACAACCCCGACAGCCTGCTCGAGTCGAGCGACCTCGTCCTGATCGATCCGGTGAACACCGGATTCTCCCGTGTGGTCGAGGGTGAGAAGGCGGACGAGTTCCACGCGTTCGTGGAGGATCGGGACCTCGTGGCGGAGGTCGTCCGGCTCTGGACGACGCGCAACAACCGCTGGCTCTCCCCCAAGTACCTCGTCGGGGAGTCCTACGGGACCCTGCGGGCCGTGGCGGTAGCCGGGCGGCTCTTCGACGCGTACGGCATGGCGATCAACGGTCTGGGCCTCATCTCGACGGTGCTCAACATGTCCACCCTGCGGTTCTTCCCCGGGAGCGACCTCCCCTACGCGCTGCACCTGCCCACCTACGCCGCCATCGCGCACTACCACGGCCGGCACGGCGACCGGGAGCTCTCCGACGTGGTCCGCGAGGCAGAGGAGTACGCGGCCCGGGACTTCGGCTACGCCCTGACGCAGGGCACGCGGCTGACGCCGGAGGAGTACGACGAGGCCGTCGCGCGCCTGCACGCCATCACCACCCTCGACGAGGGCTTCATCCGCCGCACGAACCTCCGCTGGGCGTACCACGAGTTCGCCGCGGAGCTCCTGCGGTCTGAGGGCCTGTCCGTCGGCCGCATCGACGGGCGGTTCACCGCACGGCCCGAGAACCTGCAGTCGTCCGACTCCTTCGACGACCCGAGCATGCGGGCCATCACGGGGCCCTACTCGGCCGCCATGAACCACTACGTCCGGGCCGAGCTCGGCTACGAGAACGACCTCCCCTACGAGATCCTGACCGCCCGCGTGCAGCCCTGGAGCTACAGGACCTTCGAGGGTGCGCCCGTGGACGTCTCGGGCGTCCTCGAGCGGCTCCTCGCCCACAACCCCACGCTGCGGGTCCACGTGGACTACGGCTACCACGACGGCGCGACGCCGCACTTCGCCGCCGAGTATGTGTGGGCCCACATGAACCTCGACGAGGCCGCGCGCGCCCGGTTCACCCACCACTACCACGAGGCCGGGCACATGATGTACCTCAACCCCGTAGCACGGGATGCCCAGCTCCGGGCGCTGCGGACCTTCGTCACCGAGGGGCAGACGGGCCAGGGATAGTAAGTAGGATGATGATAACGACCGCGACAGCCGACGCCGGTCACCGATCTTAAGGACATCACCATGCTGAAGAGGATCATCTGGGCCCTGGTGCCCATCGTCGCGTCCCGCGTGCTGAACAAGCGCCGTCCCACCCAGCAGCCGCGGGCCAACAAGACGCGATACAAGGGAACGTACGGCAGGTAGCACCTGCGGGCGGCGCGGAAAGGGGCTTGGTCATCGCACTGCGTGACGAGGACGGCTTCGCCGACATCCGCTCCTACGCCGCGATCGGCGACGGGCGCACCGTAGCCTTGGTGTCGCTCGACGGCTCCATCGACTGGTATCCAACGCCGGACCTCGATTCCACACCGGCCTTCGCCCGCCTGCTCGATGCGGGCGAAGGCTTCCTGGCCCTGGCGCCTACGGCGGAGTTCACGGTGGAACGACGCTACGCGGACGGTTCGAACGTCCTCGAGACGACCTACACCACCGCGACCGGCACTGTCCGCGTCACCGACTCGCTGAACACCGGCGTGGCCGGCAGGCTGCCCTGGGGTGAGCTCGCCCGCCGGGTCGACGGGCTGGCCGGACAGGTGGAGATGGCGTGGAGCGTCACACCGGGCACCTGCTTCGGCTCCGCCTCGCCCTGGCTCGACCACGGGCCGGAGCACCCCGTCCTCCGCATCGATGCGGTCGGTCTCGGTGTCCTCGGCATCGACCACGGCCTGAAGACACCGGAGGGCCGATCGGTCGAGGGAGCCTTCACGACCTCGGCCGGATCGCGGCACCTCGTCGCGGTGGTCTCCACGCATGGCGAGCCGCTGCCGCTCCCCGACCCGCGGACCATCGACGACGGCGTGGACCGCACCATCCGCAACTGGCAGGCCTGGTCGGACAACTTCGCGTACGACGGCGATTACCGGCACGCCGTACTGCGCAGCGCCCTCACCCTGAAACTGCTGCTGCACAGCCCGTCCGGCTCGATCGCGGCCGCCGCGACGACCTCCCTGCCGGAAAGCGCAGCCGGTGGCAAGAACTGGGACTACCGCTATGCGTGGGTGCGGGACACCGCCTACACACTGCATTCCCTGACCCGCGCAGGGCTCCGCGAGGAGGTGCATGCTGCCGCGTCCTGGATGCTCAAGAACCTCCGGTCCCAGGGCTCCGACCTTCAGGTGTTCACCCGCCTGAACGGCAGCGTCCCCGAGGGTACCCGTCGCCCGGACGCCACGGGCTGGCGCAACAATGGTCCCGTGGTCGACGGGAATCCGGCGGCAGGGCAGTTGCAGCTGGGCGTCTTCGGCGACGTGTTCGACATCGTCTGGCAGTACGTCCAGGCCGGTCATGTGCTCGATCCTGCGACCATGCGGCAGCTCGCCGACCTCGCGGACCTCACCTGCGATATCTGGCAGCGCCGCGACGCCGGCATGTGGGAACTGCCGGAGGAACAGCACTACGTCACGTCGAAGCTCGGCTGCTGGAACGCACTGCGCTGCGCCGTGCTGCTCGCGGAGCACGGACAGTTGCAGGGTCCGGTGCAGCGATGGTCCGCGGAGCGCGACCGCATCCGGGACTGGGTGCACGAGCACGGCTGGTCGGAGGAGCGGCAGAGCTACATCTGGTATCCCGGGACCACGGAGCTGGATGCCTCGATCCTCCTGCATGCGATCAGCGGCTTCGACACGGGTCCACGCATGTCGTCCACCATCGACGCCCTGCGCGAGGAACTCGGTGCGGGCCCGCTGCTCTACCGGTACAGCGGCATGCGGGACGAGGAGGCGACCTTCGTGGCCTGCGCCTACTGGGCGGTATCGGCGCTCGTTGCCGTCGGCCGCCGCGACGAGGCGGTGGACCTCATGGAAGAGCTCCTGCCGCTCGCGAACGACGTCGGCATCATGTCGGAGATGATCGAGCCCTCCGACAACTCCTTCATGGGCAACGTCCCCCAGGGACTGAGCCATCTCGCACTGATCGTGGCGGCCCTGTCCATCTCGGGCAAATCCTGAGCGTCACCTCGTCGCGAAGTAGATCCAGACGCCGATGACCCAGGTGGTCCCGGCGAGGCAGGCGAGGCCCAGTTCGGCGAGGATACCGAGCCCCGTCGCCTTCAGCGCGTGCAGGCTCGACGTGAGCGCCGCCCCGGCGTCGCGCTGCCGGACGTACTCGCTGGCGAACAATCCGAGGGCGAACCCGACGAACAGGCCGACGACCGGGATCACGAACATGCCGACGATCCCGGCCAGGACCCCGATGGTCACGGACCTGCCCGGGATGGAACGTCGCCTGAGGGTCCGACCGGTGAGGACGAGGCCGGCGGCGAGACCGGCCCCGGCGAACACCGTGCCGATGGCGAACACCGCCCAGCCTTCGGTGCTCGTCACCGTGAGCGCCCATGCGAGGAGCGACACGATGATCAGGATGCTCCCCGGCAGGACCGGGACCACCACTCCCGCGATACCGACGGCGATCAGCGCCCCGCAGACGACCGTCATGAAAACCTGTAGATCCATGGCCCCAGTCTTGCATCCCGTACGCGGCACGCAGCTGGCACCGACCCGATCGATGAACGCCGTGGAATACTGGAGGAAATACTAAGGCGACTTAGGGAGCCTTCGGGCCCTGACATCAGGAGGACCAATGAGTACACCAGGAACAGGGAACGCGGACGGTGACCGCCGGGCGGGGGCCCGGCGCGCCGACGGTCCCGACAACCCCACGGAACTGATCGACACCGGACGGTCGGGCTCGGGCGCCAGCAGTGCCGGGCCTGCCGGCACCCCTGCAGACGGTCACGGGACCGGCGCGACCCGGGCCGGCGCCCGCGACAGCGGGAGCGACTACGTGCCCGGCGCCTACTCGCCCGAGGACGACACCAGCGGCGACTACGTCCCGGGCATGTACTCGGACAGCACTCCGACCCGCGCGTACACCCCGGCGCCGATCTCGGCGTCGCGCGATGCCTCGTCCCGCACCGAGGACACGACACCCCCGACGCAGGTCGTCCCGGTGACGTCCACCAAGCGGTCCGCCCGCGCCGACGACCGGGGCCGCGAGCGCGACCTGCCCCGTACTGCCACTGCGGGATCCGGGGTGCCGAGCCTCGAGGACCGCAAGCTGCTCCACCGACGCGAGAAGGAGCACTTCGGTGGCATGAAGTTCGGCTCGGCGTTCTTCGGCTGGCTCACTGCGACCGGCATGTTCGTCCTCCTGTCGGCCCTCGTCGGCGCACTGGCCGCGCTCTTCGGAGTCGGCGCCGACCTCTCCCCCGCGGACGTGAGGATCGGATCGGGTGAAGCGCAGACCGCGGGCCTGACGGCCGCCGTGATCTTCGGTGTCATCCTCCTGCTCTCCTACTTCGCCGGCGGGTATGTCGCAGGACGCATGGCGCGTTTCAGCGGCGTGAAGCAGGGCGTCGCGGTCTGGCTCTGGGCCGTCATCGTCGCCGTCGTGCTCGCCATCATCGGCTTCATCGTCGGTAACCAGGCGAACATCACCGATCGGTTCCAGAACCTCGGCGTCCCCTCCGCCCAGGAGCTCACGGGACCCGGACTCATCACCCTGCTCGTGGTCGCCGCCGTCGCACTTCTCGGCGCGATCCTGGGTGGTCTCGCCGGGATGCGCTACCACCGGAAGATCGACCGCGCCGATTTCGACGCCCTCGACGCCGAGTAGCACGCCCACCGGCAGGACCAAACGGAACAGCCCCGGACTCGAGTCCGGGGCTGTTCCGTCGTTCGGATGCTGCGCGGCTCAGGGCGACGGCATCCCGCCGTTGACGTTGAGGGTCTCGCCGATCACGTAGCTGGACTCCGCCGAGGCGAGGAACACGTAGGCCGGTGCGAGCTCGGTGGGCTGGCCGGCGCGGCCGAGCGGGGTGCTCTTGCCGAACTCGGGCAGCGCGTCCTTCGGCTGACCGCCCGAGGGCTGCAGCGGCGTCCAGATGGGACCGGGCGCCACCGCGTTCACGCGGATTCCCTTGGGAGCCAGCTGCTGCCCCAGGCCCTTCGTGAAGTTGTTGATCGCGGCCTTCGTGCTGGCGTAGTCCACGAGAGTGGGCGAGGGCTCGTAGGCCTGGATCGAGGTGCTGTTGATGATCGTCGAACCGGGCCCGAGGTGCTTGAGCGCCTCCTTGGTCACGCGGAAGAACGAGTAGATGTTCGTCTTGTACGTGTGGTCCAGCTGCTCGTCGCTGAGTTCCTCGAGGGACTCCACGGCCACCTGCTTGCCGGCATTGTTGACGAGGATGTCCAGGCCACCGAGTCCCTCGACGGCCTGCTGCACGAGGGACACGCAGTAGTCGGCGTCCTTGAGGTCTCCGGGGAGGCAGACGGCCTTCCGGCCCTCCGCCTCGATGAGGCCCTTGATCACCTGGGCGTCCTCCTCCTCCTCGGGGAGGTAGGACAGGGCGACATCGGCGCCCTCACGTGCGTAGGCGATGGCGACGGCGGCACCAATGCCAGAGTCGGACCCGGTGATGAGCGCCTTGCGGCCCTGCAACCGGCCGGTCCCGCGGTAGGAGGTCTCGCCGCGGTCGGCCTTGATCTCCATGTCGGCGTCGAGTCCGGGCTCCGGCGTGTGCTCGGCCGGGGGCGTGATGCTCTCGAACCGGGTCACCGGATTCTGGAAGGTGTACTGGTCGGTGGATCCTGAGGTGCTGTCGGAGGTCATAGGTGTTCTCCCTGTACAGAATGCGTGTCCTGCGCCGCGTCGGCGCTGTGGGCTTGTCGACTGGCCGCTGAAGCTAAGCCTACTTATCACCCTAGGTGCGTCGGGAAGACCGGACAAGGCCGGCAGGAAGCCCGGACGGGCGGTGGCGCGGGGTGCCGTCGACGCCTACAGGCGCACCGATACCCGCCCGGATGCCGCGGCCCGACGGCGCTCGATCAGAAGACGACCGAGAAGAAACCCGCGCCGACGCTGAGGATCATGGCCGCGACGACGAGCCAGACGATCGGGGTACGGAGCTTGCGCATGGTGTCCATAGTGGGCCCAGTCTAGTCGCCGCGTCGTCGAGGCGCCCGCGTGCGGGGTGCTGGATCAGGCTCAGGGCGCGCCGCGACCACCCGATCCGGTCACACTGCCCGGAGACTCCACCCAGTGGTGCCAAGTCACCAGGTCGGCAGAAGGTGCGTCGTACTGCTGATCCTGCCGGGAGAGGATCGCCCGTGCTTCTGCCGGCAGGTTCACGGAGTGTCCGCGGTGCAGGGGCAGCACGGTCAGGACAAGTTCATCGGCGGCACCTGCGTTCAGGGCGTCAAGGTCGACGATCCACGGTGAGCCGTCCCAGAAGCGGTCGGCGACCACCCTGGTGCCGACCGTCAGTTGTGCAATGTCTCCTGTCCAGTCGATCTCCAGTTCGCGTCGTCCGCGCCCCGCGCCCTGCCCGTGGGGGACCTCGATCCTGTAGGAGGCCGCCGATCTCCGGATGTCCTCCTGGCTGGGAGCACTCGCCCGCCCTCCCGATTCGCCATAGCTCGTCGGCACCTGGCCGGCCGACCGGAGGAGCGTGATTGGAAGCCGGTGCCGGCCGGCAGGGCTGTGCGGAGGTGGAACCAGCACGGGCACGAAGGCATGGGCTGATGGTTGATAGCGGTGGATGTCCGGTTCCGGTGCTGTCGAGCGCCCGTGCAGTACCCCGTCCACCTCGAGCCAGACCGGGTCGTCCGACAGCACCAGTTGCCGCTTCCCGCCATCGCCGAGTACCCAGACCCGGTCCGCGTCCGCTGCCGGCAGCACGACGACGTCGATGTGCGTCGTCGGCGTGGAGCACCGGTACACCTGCATCCGGGTGACGGCTCCCGGTCCGGTCGATGCGTCGCTCCCGCTGTCTCCGTAGGGAGTGACGGTGACGCCGTCGGCCCACTTCCACGTCAGCGGGATGTCGTGCTCGGCCGTGAGAACGAGGACGGTGATCATGCCGTCCTGCAGGGTGGTCAGAGGCGAAGCGGTGGCCCATTCGAGCCCGACGCCGTCCAGGACCAGACCCAGGGGCCAGTGTGCGAGGGTTCCGGAGGGGATCGCGACAGGGTCGAGGGGGAAAAGCGTGCGCGTGTCACGCAGTGTCACGTCGAACCGGGCGTCCTCATAGGTGTCCAGCGGGACGTGGGGCTGATGCCACGTGATGAAGAGGAAGGCACTTCGCCCGTTGCTGCGTAGCGCCCACCGGAGCGTCGTGACGTCGTCGACGCCGGTCGGTCCCCGCGGCGGGAGCTTCGACTCCATGGGACCCAGCGACGCGCCGAAAGCAGCCAGGAAAGCATGCTGGCGCCGCAGCAGGGCATGGCTCGGGTTCAGCCGCCCCGAGGAGCCGATAGGAGCATGGAAGTCGTAGTCGTACCGGGGCAGATCGTTCGGATAGCCGGTGTCGTGGGATTCCTGCAGCCCGGTCGTGTAGGAGTGGTCCGCGCTGGAGGGGTTGATCCCTCCGGTGTACATGTAATAGCCCTGCCACGCGGAGCCGCTGCCGATCTTGTTGTGGGCGACGGCGGCGATGTCGTGCCCGCTGGGACGTGGCCGCCGGTGGTAGGCGGTGGCCATCCCCCCGCCCAGCTCGCAGGTTGCGGGCGGGTAGGGGTTCTGCACCGATGACCTGGGGCGGGGAGCGGTACGGAGGTCCGCGCCGATGCCGGGGTCGTCCCACTCGTGGGAGAAGAAGAAGTGCGCGCGGAAGCTCGGGTCCCACGGTTCATCCGCGTCGACCCAGAAGCCGTCCCCATACCCCCCGAACAGGGGGACGACGTCCTCGAGGGGCAGGTCCGCGCTGCCCCACGCCGTGGCCGTGTAGAAGGGGGCGGTGATCCCGCTGTCGACCGCCAGCCGCTTGAGCGTGCGGAGGTGGCCGGGCTGGTCATACAGCTCGTTCTCGAGTTGGACGGCGAGCACGGGGCCATCGGGCCCGCAGAAGGGTGCGACCTGCGATCCGAGCTGACGCAGCCACGGTTCGACCAGTGCCAGGTAGGCAGGATCGTCGGTACGGTGCCGCACCGGGGCGCTCTGGACCCAGTCGGGAAACCCTCCGTTGCGCACCTCTCCGTGACACCACGGGCCGATCCGTACGACGACGGCCAGACCGAGTTCCGCGCACAGGTCGATGAAGGCTGCAATGTCGAGCCTGCCACCGAAGGACACGGCACCGGGGTGGGGCTCGTGGTGGATCCAGAACGCATAGGTCGCCACGACCGTGATTCCGCCGGCCTTCATGAGGTTGAGGCGGTCCCGCCACTGGTTCCGGGGGACGCGGCTGTAATGCATCTCTCCGGACACCGGGATCACCGGAAGCCCGTCGCGCTCCATGGACCACGGCGTCATCCGATACCGGGACGGCCCACTGACGGGAGGCTGAGGCATCCCTGTTGTCCGCGTGGATCGTCCATCGATCGTCAGGAGTGCGGCGTGCGCATCGGGGATCATCGGGACCGGCTTCCCGCCGGTCCCTCGACCGGCTTTCGTTCGTCGCGCATCCTACGGAACCCAGCGTACGGGGAGCTGTGGGCATCGGGCCCGTGCATCGTCCCGGTGGGCGGGGTGGAACCAGCCCTACCCCCGCCCGTCAGGGCCGAAGATCCTCCTCGATTCAGCCAGGGAAAGTATCTGCACGTCGTCGGAACTGTGGAAAGCGCGCCGCGAGCCGACCACCGGAAGAACCCAGACGACCGTTGAGTCTTGAGTCAGCGTGTCGACGACCGCCCTGTAGGGAGCTCGTCCGGGTTCCCGTACGACGATCTGGTCGTGGGAATGAAGATCCTTCCATGCAGCACTCTTGACCGGGGTCGGTGAGGGAGCTGCTGACGGCGAGATCAAAGCCCGTAATCTCCGCCTTCGAGGTTGTGGCATGTTGCTTCTCCAGTCAGTGGTCAGCGAGTTCCGCAGCGCCGTCAGCCGGCGTCAGACTGTCGCGGCTACCGCAGGTGTGGACGCGGTGGGGTAGGTGGGTGGGTGGACGGCGGCCATTTCTTCCATGACGCGGACGACCTGGCAGCTGTAGCCGAATTCGTTGTCGTACCAGACGTAGAGGACGGCGTGGTGGCCGTCGGCGATGGTGGCGAGGCCGTCGACGATGCCGGCGCGGCGTGAGCCGACGAAGTCGGTGGAGACCACTTCGGGGCTGTCGATGTAGTCGACCTGTTTGCGCATGCCCGAGTGCAGGGACATCTCGCGCAGGTACGTGTTGACGTCCTCCTTGGTGGTCTCCTTCTCCAGGGTGAGGTTCAGGATCGCGATGGACACGTCCGGGGTGGGCACGCGGATGCTGCTGCCGGTGAGCTTGCCGGCCAGCTCCGGCAGGGCCTTGGCGACGGCGGTCGCGGCGCCGGTCTCGGTGAGGACCATGTTCAGGGCCGCGGAGCGGCCGCGGCGGTCGCCCTTGTGGAAGTTGTCGATGAGGTTCTGGTCGTTGGTGAAGGAGTGCACGGTCTCCACGTGGCCGTGGATCACGCCGTAGCGGTCGTTGACGGCTTTCAGGACCGGGGTGATGGCGTTGGTGGTGCAGGACGCGGCGGTGATGATCCGGTCGGTACCCAGGATGGTGGCGTGGTTGATGCCGTGCACGATGTTCTTCAGCGCGCCCTTGCCCGGTGCGGTGAGCAGGACCTTGGCGACGCCGGTGCTGCGCAGGTGCTGGGAGAGGCCGTCCTCGTCGCGCCAGCGGCCGGTGTTGTCCACGACGAGGGCGTCGGTGATGCCGTAGGCGGTGTAGTCGATGGTGGCGGGGTCGTCGGAGTAGATGACCTGGATGCGGGTGCCGTTGGCGGTGATGGTGTTCGACTCTTCGTCGACCTGGATGGTGCCGTCGAAGGATCCGTGGACGGAGTCGCGGCGCAGCAGGCTGGCGCGTTTGGTGAGGTCGTTGGCCGAGCCGCGGCGCACGACGACGGCGCGCAAGCGGAGTCCGTGGCCGCCGCCTGCTTTTTCGATGAGCAGGCGGGCCACGAGGCGTCCGATGCGCCCGAAGCCGTAGAGGACGACGTCGGTGCTGGTGCGCTCGTCGGCTCCGCCCTGGCCGACGATGTCGGCGAGTTCGGTGCGCAGGAACTCCTCCAGGGAGCGGGCGTCCCCGGCAGCGCTGGCCCGGTCGTAGGCCAGGCGGAGGCGGCCGATGTCGATGGCCGCGGCGCCGAGGTCCAGGTCGGCGAGGATCCGCAGGATGGGGGCGGTGTCCTCCAGGCGGAGTTCCTCGGTGGTGATGCGCCGGGCGAAGCGGTGGGCCTTGAGGATGTTCATGGTGGATTTGTTGATCAGGCTGCGCCCGTGGATGCTCGTGACCACGTTGTTGTTGCGGTACAGGTGCCCGATCAGTGGGATCATGGCCTCCGCGAGAGCCTCGCGGTCGAGCCAGGTGTCGAAGTGTGTTGCGTAGTGGTGGTTGATCAAGGATGAGCCTTACCTACCGGCCATGCCGGCATTCATGGAGTGGGAACGGGACGTCATGGGGCACCTGCCGTCCTGCTGGACGTGCAGCGTCCCGGGGCTGGAGGGCCCGGCCTAGGTGAGGAGGATCTTCGGGGGCCAGTTCTTGATGAACTTGGGCCGGGGAGGCGCGTACGTCCGGACCTTCGATGTGGACAGTCCGAGGGACACCAGATTTTCCGCTATTCTCACGGCTGCCGCGACGCCGTCGACAACGGGTACCCCCGTACGTTCCGACACTTTCTCCTTCAGCCCGGCCATGCCGCCGCAGCCGAGGCAGATGACTTCGGCTCGGTCGTGTTCGATCGCGGCAAGCGATTGTTCGAGGATGGCTTCGACTGCCCGTTCCGGGTCGGATTCGAGCTCAAGGACGGTCATGCCACTTGCCCGCACCGAAGCGCAACGGTCCGTCAGGCCGGCGAGCTTCAGCCGGTCTTCGATGAGCGGAACGGTGCGATCCAGGGTGGTGACCACGGAGTAGCGGTGGCCGAGGAACATCGCAGTACTGGCGGCGGCCTCGGTGATGTCGACGACGGGGACGTCCAGGATTTCCTGAAGCCCTTCACGACCATGTTCTCCGTATCCGGCCTGGATGACTGCATCGAAGGGTCCCTCGTATCGTTTGACCGTTTCCATGACCGCAATCGCTGCCAGATAGCTCTCGTAATTGCCCTCTACTGATTCCGCGCCGAACAGAGGAGTGAGCGGGATGATCTCCGTGCCCGCGGACGCGGCCGCAGCTGCTTCTTCACCGATGGAATTCGTCATGGACTTGGTGGTGTTGACGTTCAGTACGAGGATGCGCATGTGTATTCCTGTTCTTCGGATCCGGTTCAGTGGGCACAGGGAACGCTGATGGATTCCCCCGAGACGTCATGGTGAAGGCGGTTCTTGTCTGCCACGAGGTAGTAGAGCCCCGCTCCGAGGCCGGCGCCGATGAACCATGAGAAGCCGGCCGCGGACGAGAAGACGGGCAGGACCGCGACGAGGATCGCGACCAGTGCGGCGGGGACGAGGGCCGCAATCGCCCGAGGATTGACCCCGGATGTGTAGAAGTAGTCTCCGAGCGGGTCTGTCGTGAAGAGGTCCGGGACGTTGATCTGTGCTTTGCGGATGATCCAGTAGTCCACCATGATCACGCCGAACAGGGGGCCGAGTATCGCGCCGAGTCCGCCGAGGAAGTAGACGATGATGGCCGGCGAGTTGTAGAGGTTCCAGGGCAGGATCACGACCCCGATGACGGCGCTGATGAGGCCGGCCCTTTTGAAGTCGAGCTTCTTGGGGAAGAGGTTGGCCAGCATGTAGATCGGTGCGACGAAGTTCGCCATCAGGTTCACAGCCACGGTCAGGATGATGAGAGCCAGGCACGCGAGGACCAGGAACAGTGTGTTCGGAATGGTCTGGACGATGTCGGCGGGGCTGTGGATGATCTGTCCGTTGATCTTGTACTGAGCACCGGCAAGGACCGCCACGATGGCCCCGAAGAACAGCATGTTGACCGGGATGCCGATGAAGTTTCCTCGCGTGATACTGCGCTTGGAGGTGGCGCCGCGGGTGAAGTCGCAGAAGTTCAGGACGAAGGTCCCGTAGATGGCGACCCACAAGGCTCCACCGGCGAAGATTTGCAGCCACATCTGCGTCCCGGCGAGGCTTTCCCGTGTGGAGAGTGCGATGGAGCCGCCGGCTTCGATGAACATCCAGATGGCGATGGCCAGCATCGTCGCGAGAATGACGGGACCGGCGAATGCCTCGTACTTGCGGATCATCTCCATCCCGTAACTGACGACGATGACCTGCAGGACCCAGAGGGCCACGAAGCTCATCCAGCCGAGCGTCGAGAGACCGAGGACGGAATTCTGGTCCAGGGGTGCGAGATCCGGTGCCAGCGCGAGGATGAGCACGCGGAGGACCACTGAAGCCAGGTAGGTCTGGACCCCGAACCACACGATGGCCACTCCCCCGCGGACGACCGCCGGAATCTGGGCTCCTCTGATCCCGAAGGAGATACGGCTCATCACCGGGAACGGCACGCCGGTCTTCTCTCCCATGAATCCCGAGAGGTTCAGAAGGAGGAAGAGCATCACCGCACCGATCAGGAAGGAGAGCATGATCTGCCAGGCACCCAGCCCCAGGGCGAAGAGCCCGATCGCGAACGCGTAGTTGCCCAGGCTGTGCACGTCGTTGGCCCACAGGGTGAAGATGCTGTACGCGCTCCAACGGCGGCCTTCGCGCTGCGTCGGTGCCAGATCCGGGTTGTAGAGCTCAGGGCTGACGTTCGTGAGAGCGGCGGTACGTTGCTCCGAGGTCGGGGTGCGGTCAACTTGCGTCATTGCAGGTATCCATTTCACGATGCGGAAGAAAACTTTTGCTTGATGAAACAAAGGTAGGACTTGAGGCAGGCAGCGTCAAGGTGCGGAGCTTCGTCAGATGACGCCGAGGGACAGCATCGCGTGTGCGACCTGCACGAACCCGGCGATGTTGGCTCCTGCGACGTAGTTGCCCGGAAACCCGTACTCGTCCGCTGTTGCGGCACACCGGCCGTGGATGCCGACCATGATGGCCTCGAGCCTCTGCTCCGTGTGACCGAAGGACCAGGCGTCCCTGCTGGCGTTCTGCTGCATCTCGAGGGCGGACGTCGCCACCCCGCCGGCGTTCGCTGCCTTCCCTGGTCCGAAGAGAACGCCGGAATTGTGCAGGTGCGCTATGGCGGCTGACGTGGTGGGCATATTCGCGCCCTCGGCGACAGCGACAAGTCCTGACGCCACGAGCCGTCCGGCAGCGGTCTCGTCCAACTCGTTCTGGGTTGCGCAGGGCAGGGCAACGGTTGCAGGAACATCCCAGACCGATCCACCCTGGACGAACTGCGCACCGGGCCCCCGCTGGGCGGCATAGTCGCTGACCCTGCCTCGCTGGTGTTCCTTGATGTCCTTGAGTAGAGCGATGTCGATGCCGCCCTCGTCGATCACGTATCCGGTCGAGTCCGAGCACGTGACCACGTGCGCACCGAGTGCCTGGGCCTTTTCGATGGCATGCAGAGCCACGTTGCCGGACCCGGATACCACTACCCGCTGGTCCTGGAGTCGAAGGTTGCGGGTGGCCAGCATCTCGCGGACGAAGAGCACTGCGCCGTAGCCTGTTGCCTCCGGGCGCACGAGTGAACCGCCCCACCCCACGCCCTTGCCAGTCAGCACGCCTGATTCATACCGATTGGTGATGCGCTTGTACTGCCCGAAGAGATAGCCGATCTCGCGTGTCCCGACGCCGATGTCACCGGCCGGCACGTCGGTGTATTCGCCGATGTGCCGGTACAGCTCGGTCATGAAGGACTGGCAGAAGCGCATGATCTCGCTGTTGCTCCTGCCGCGAGGGTCGAAATCGGATCCTCCCTTGCCGCCCCCGATCGGCATCCCGGTGAGGGCATTCTTGAAGATCTGCTCGAACCCGAGGAACTTCACGATCCCCAGATAGACGGAAGGGTGGAAGCGAAGGCCCCCCTTGTAGGGACCGAGGGCCGAGTTGAATTCGACACGGAATCCGCGGTTGATTCGCACCTGCCCGGCATCATCGACCCAGGGAACGCGGAAGATGATTTGACGTTCGGGTTCGCACAGACGCTCGAGTACGGCCGCCTCGGCGAAGTCCGGATGCTTTTTCAGAACAGGTCCCAGGCAGCTGAAGACCTCGTCGACGGCCTGGTGGAACTCGGCCTCACCGGGGTTGCGCCGGTAGACCTCCTCGCGGATGAGGTGAATGTCCTTGGGCATGGCGTCTCCTGAACGGGATTGTGTAATATCGCAACACGGAATAATTCTTCCGCTGAGCGAAATGGAGGTCTTTTATGGGAAAGCTGGTTCATGGTGATCAGGCTCCGCCCTTCGAGCTGCGCCAAGCGTCCGGTCCGGAGGTGGCACTGACTGATCTACGAGGGAAGCAGGCGATCGTCTACTTCTACCCGAAGGCGTCCACTCCCGGGTGCACCACGGAGGCGTGCGACTTCAGGGACAATCTCGCCAGATTCCAGGCTCGCGGGTTCTCCGTCGTCGGGATCTCCCCGGACCCCGTCGAAGCGCTTCAGGCCTTCGCCGGGGCCGAACAGCTGACGTACCCGTTGCTCTCGGACCCCG
This sequence comes from Arthrobacter rhamnosi, assembly GCF_054510975.1. NCBI lineage: Bacteria > Bacillati > Actinomycetota > Actinomycetes > Micrococcales > Micrococcaceae > Arthrobacter > Arthrobacter rhamnosi. The sequence continues at coordinate 899,786 of NZ_JBTNDN010000001.1, forward strand.
AGGCGAATGTCGCGCGGGCGTGGGGCGCGTACGGGGAGAAGACCGTCAACGGGCGGACGGTGACAGGGGTTCTCAGGTCGACGGTTCTCCTGGACAGGACGGGAGCGGTCATCAGCGCCGAGTACGGTGTCGATGCTCAAGGCCACGTCGCTCGACTGCTGGACAGCGTTACCGCCGCCCAGTAGGGCCAGGAGAGCCAGTCAGGGAGGGGACACGGTGGAAGCCGTGCCCCCTCCGTGTTTCCTTCGTGCCATAGGAGGCGAAGGTCAGCTTGCACCCCTGCGGATGAGCTGGCCCCGAGGGTGCTCTGGGGTCACAGACTCGCCGCGGAGGTAGGTACGACGCACGACGCCCGTGAGCGGTTTGCGGTCGTAGGGGCTGATCGGGTTCTTGTGGTGGAGTTTCTTCACGTCGACGATGAAACTGTCGTCCGCGGCGAAGACCGCGAAGTCGGCGTCATAGCCGAGGGCCAGCTGTCCCTTCTTGGTCAGCCGGGCGAGGTCGGCAGGACGCTTGGACATCCATTCGACAACTCGTTCCAGGGGTATCCCCCGTTGGCGTGCCTCGGTCCAGATGAGCGAGAGCCCGAGCTGCAGCGATGAGACGCCGCCCCAGGCGACGCCGAAGTCACCATTCTCGAGGTCCTTCAGATCCAGGGTGCTGGGCGAGTGGTCGGACACGATGCAGTCGATCGTTCCATCCAGCAGGCCCTGCCACAGAAGTTCCCGGTTCGAGGCTTCGCGGATGGGTGGGCAGCACTTGAACGCGGTGGCTCCGTTGGGTATCTCCTCCGCCAACAGGGTGAGGTAGTGCGGACAGGTTTCCACCGTCAGGCGGACACCATCCCGTTTGGCCGTCGCGATCATCGGCAGCGCGTCCGAGGAGGACAGGTGGAGGATGTGCGCCCGGGATCCGGTCCACCGGGCTCGTTCGATGACCTCGGCTATTGCGACGTTCTCGGCACCGCGGGGGCGTGAGGCGAGGAAGCGGGAGTACTGATCCCCTTCAGCGGTCGGCGCCCGGTCGATCGATCGGGAATCCTCGGCGTGGACGATCATGATGGAGTCGAAACTCGACAGTTCCGCCATGTCCGCTTCCATCTCGTCGGCTTCCAGGTGGGGGAATTCATCCACACCCGAGTGCAGTAGGAAGCACTTGAAACCGAAGACCCCTTCATCGTGGAGACCACGCAGATCAGCGGTGTTCCCTGGGATCGCACCGCCCCAGAATCCGACGTCCACGAAGACCTGGTCGGCGGCGACCGCTCGTTTCTGCTGGAGCGCATCGACGTTGACGGTCGGCGGAACACTGTTCAGCGGCATGTCGATGATGGTTGTGACACCTCCTGCCGCGGCCGCCCTGGTCGCGGACGCGAACCCTTCCCACTCCGTGCGGCCCGGCTCATTGACGTGCACATGGCTGTCCACGAGTCCGGGAAGGAGGGTTTCATCATCAGCGAGGTCCACTTCGACGGTGCCGCTGAGGTTCGTTCCCAGGGGCACGATGGCGGTGATCGATCCGTTCACGACACCGACCTCGCGCGCCCTGACGCCGGCGGTCGTCATGATCCGCTGGCCCCTGATCACCAGGTCGAAGCTCTTGTCGTCCCGGGTTGCTGGCATGTTGTCTGTCACTGCGTTCACCTCACGTGTTGTCGCTCAATAGTTCAGCTTGTACCTGCGGTGCTAGGTCGCCTGCCATGATCTCTCCCAGCCGCTCGACCAGTGCGCCCGCTTCTGCCATGCACCGGTTCGTGTCCGGCTCAAGGTCTGTGAGGGCGTAGACCCTGTCGAAACCTGCCGCCTGCAGTACTTCGCGGGTCAGCGGAGTGCGCCCGCATACGGCAACGACCGGCAGCCGGAGTGAGGCGGCAAGGCGTGCCACACCCAGGGGTGTCTTGCCCATGAGTGTCTGGTCGTCCAGGCTCCCCTCTCCCGTCACGACGAGTGAGGCTCCGGCCAGCTGTTCTGCCAGCCGTGTGAAGCGCAGAACGACGTCGATGCCGGGTGTCCTGACGGCATCCAGGACCGCGAGGGCGGCATATCCGGTTCCCCCGGCTGCGCCGGCCCCTGCCGCTTCCGAGAGCTCGATGGCCCGCGGCCCCAGTTCCCGGGCGAGAACCTGTACCAGTCGTGCCAGCCCGGCTTCGAGCTGGACGACGTCCTGGGCTGTGGCGCCTTTCTGCGGCGCGAATACCGCAGCGGCTCCGAACGGTCCCAGCAGGCCGTTGTCCACATCGCTGGCAAGGATGATCTCGGCGGTCTGGAGCCGGACGTCGAGACCGGACAGGTCGGCCCGGTACAGGTGCTGCAGGGCCGCTCCCCCCGGGGGGAGGTCATTGCCGTTGACGTCCAGCAGCCGGGCACCGAGTCCGACGAGCAGACCGGCTCCCCCGTCGGTGCAGGCGCTGCCGCCGACGCCGATGACGATTTCCGTGCAGCCGGCATCGAGTGCGTGGCGGATGAGCTCGCCGGTCCCCTTGCTCGAGGCGGTCAGTGCCATCGGCCGGCCCTCCGGCAGGAGGGCCAGCCCTGAGGCGGCCGCCATCTCGATGACCGCTTGGCGCCCCCGGATACCGAGCGAGGCCGATACTGCACGCCCTGTCGGGCCGGATACGGCACACCTGACCTCTTCGTACCCTGCTGCGAAGGCTGCTTCCAGGGTTCCCTCACCTCCGTCGGCTACGGGCACCTCCACGATCTCGAGATCCGGTAGCTGTTTGCGAAGGCCTGCAGCGAGTTTGCCGGCCACTGCAGCGGCAGACAGGGAGCCCTTGAACTTGTCGGGCGCGACGACGATGCGCATCGATCAGACCAGGAGCGAGATGGCGGTAGGAGCGTCGTCGGCGGACTCTGCCAGATCTTCGAATTCGTTGATCTGGTCGATGCCTGCGGCTCCCATCGCAATGTTCGTGACGCGCTCGAGGATCACTTCGACGATGACCGGCACCTGGTGTTCGGCCATGAGCCTGTGTGCCTCGCTGAATGCGGCCTGCAGGTCATCTGCTTCACGCACCCTGATCGCCTTGCATCCGAGGCCTTCGGCGACCTTGATGTGGTCGACGCCGTAGCCTTCCAGCTCCGGCGCATTGATGTTCTCGAACGCGAGCGACACGTGGTAGTCCATTTCGAATCCACGCTGGGCCTGTCGGATGAGGCCCAGGTAGGAGTTGTTGACCACCACATGGATGTAAGGGAGCTTGAACTGCGCGCCCACCGCCAGTTCCTCGATCATGAACTGGAAATCGTAGTCACCCGAGAGTGCGACCACGGATTCGCCAGGACTTGCCTGGGCCACACCGAGCGCTGCCGGTCCGGTCCAGCCCAGGGGTCCGGCCTGTCCGCAGTTGATCCAGTTCCTCGGGTTGTACACGTGGAGGAACTGGGCTCCTGCGATCTGCGACAGGCCGATCGTCGAAACGTAGCGTGTGTCGCGACCGAAGGCCCTGTTCATCTCCTCGTACACGCGCTGCGGCTTCATGGGCACGTTGTCGAAGTGGGTCTTGCGTTGCAGCATCGACTTCCGCTGGGCGCAGTCCTTCACCCAGGCGTTCCAGTCGGGCAGGCCCTGCCGGTCGCGACGGGTGCGTGCCAGTTCCACAAGCCCCCGCAGGGCTGCTCCTGCGTCGGACACGATCCCGAAATCGGGAGCGAAGACGCGGCCGATCTGAGTGGGTTCGATGTCGACGTGGATGAATTTCCGTCCCTTGGTGTACACATCCAGGGCCCCGGTGTGGCGGTTCGCCCAACGGTTGCCGATGCCGATCACCACGTCGGATTCCAGCATGGTCGCATTGCCATACCGGTGGGATGTCTGCAGGCCCACCATGCCGGCCATCAGTTCGTGGTCATCAGGGATGGATCCCCATCCCATCAGCGTCGGGATGACGGGGATGTTCAGGAGTTCGGCCAGTTCGACCAGGTCGTCGGAGGCGTTGGCGTTGATGATGCCGCCGCCGGCGACGATGAGTGGGCGCTCGGCAGCGATGAGCATGTCGAGGGCCTTTTCGAGCTGCCGGGTGGTGGCAGCGGGTCGATGGACCTGCAGCGGCTCGTAGGTGTCGGGATCGAATTCGATCATGGTCTGCTGGACGTCGATGGGGAGATCGATCAGCACCGGGCCCGGACGTCCCGATCGCATTTCGTAGAACGCCTTCTGGAAGGCGCCGGGTACCTGTGCTGCCTCGAGGACAGTCATGGCCATCTTCGTGACCGGTTTGGCAATGGAGGCGATGTCCACGGCCTGGAAGTCTTCCTTGTGGAGCTTCGCGACCGGAGCCTGTCCTGTGATGCACAGGATGGGGATGGAGTCGGCCCATGCGGAGTAGAGGCCGGTGATCATGTCGGTTCCTGCAGGGCCGGAGGTTCCGATGCAGATGCCGATGTTGCCTGCTTTGGCCCGGGTGAATCCCTCGGCCATGTGGGAGGCGCCTTCGACATGGCGTGCCAGTACGTGGCGGATTCCTCCGTGGGCACGCATCGCCGAGTAGAAGGGGTTGATGGCCGCTCCGGGGAGACCGAAGGCCTGCGTTGCGCCTTCCTTCTCCAGGATGAGGACCGCTGCGTCTGCTGCACGCATCTGTGGCATGGGATGTTCCTAACGGGAAGAGGGGTCGGTGGGTGCGATACCGGAGAGTTGCTCGACGAGGAGCAGCAGAGCGGAGTGGTCCAGGGATCCGTGGCCCTGGGCGCGCAGTGAACCCATGAGCTGGGCGGTGTGGGCTCCGAGAGGAATGGCGACGCCGGCTTCACGTGCTGCGGCGACGACGATTCCGAGGTCCTTGTGGTGCAGGTCGACACGGAAGCCGGGCTCGAAGGTGCGCGCGCGCATCCCTTCGGCCTTGCGGTCCAGGATGCGGTTGCCAGCGAGACCACCGGCAAGGACCTTCACCGCGGCGGCGGTGTCGACCTTGTGTGCTTCGAGGAAGATCAGCGCTTCGGCGACAAGCTGGATCGTTCCGGCGACGATGAGCTGGTTGGCGGCCTTGACGGTCTGCCCCGAGCCTGCGGGACCGACGTGGACGATGGTCTTTCCGATGGCCTCGAGGATCGGCAGCACGGCGGCGAAATCGCCCTCCGCACCGCCGACCATGATCGAGAGGCTGCCTTCGATGGCGCCCTGCTCGCCACCGGACACCGGAGCGTCGAGGGCCTTCAGTCCGGCTTCCTGCGCGGCCTCGGCCAGCCGGGCGCTGACGTCGGGTCGGATGGTGCTGGCGTCGATCCAGTAGGCTCCCTGCCCTGCATGGGCGAGAACGCCGTCGTCTCCGGTGAGGACCGCTTCGACATCAGGTGAGTCGGGCACCATCGTGAGGATGAACTCGGCACCGCGGACGGCGTCGGCGACACTTGATGCGCCCTGGCCGCCGGCTTCCACGAGCTGGTTGGTCTTGTCCTTGCTGCGATTGTAGCCCGTGACGTCGTGGCCGGCTTTCACCAGATTGACCGCCATGGGCAGCCCCATGATCCCGAGGCCGATGATTGCTACTTTGCTCATGTTCCTAGTCCTTTGGTTCGAAGCTGTGGTTGTGCTGCGTCTATGCCCGGCGTTCGCGGATCAGCCACGAGAAGGCTTCATCGGCGGGGGCCTTGTATTCGAGCCCGACGAATCCGTCGTACCCGCCCGCCCGGGCACTGTCGACCCAGGTACCCAGCGGCAGTGAGCCACTGCCGGGAGCTCCGCGGCCGGGGGCGTCAGCGATCTGGATGTGCCCGAAGGACGAGGCGTGCGCGCTGATCAGCTCGGCGACGTCGTCTCCATTGACCGACAGGTGGTAGAAGTCGGCGAGGAGGGCGATGTTCGACGCTCCCTCAGCGTGTACCTTCCCGATGATGTCGAGGGCCTGCCGGGCAGTCCGTACGGGGTAATGTTCTGCCCCGCTCACCGGCTCCAGCAGGACCGTCCCATCGATCTTGGCGACCGTCCTCGCAGCGAGAACGAGGTTCTCGATGGCCGTGGCGTCCTGCTCCTCAGGCGTCGACCCCGTTGTGCGGTTGCCGTAGAGCGCGTTGAATGCCTTGCATCCAAGGCGCTGCCCGATCCCCGCGACCACCTCGAGGTTGTCGATGAACTCCTTGCTGCGCGCAGGCAGGGACACCAGCCCGCGCTCCCCCTCCGGCATGTTCCCGGCATTGAAGTTCAGTCCGGAAAGCTGCACGCCGGCGTCGGTGATGGAGCGCTCGAATGCTGTGATGTCAGCATCGGAGGGCACCGATGACGGGAACGGCCACCAGAACTCGACGAAGTCGAATCCGGCGGCTTTCGCGGCGGCGGGGCGCTCGAGCAGCGGCAGCTCCGTCAGGAGGATCGAACAGTTCACTGTGTATGCCATGGCGGGTCCTTGACGCTGAGAGAGGGGAGGGGCTCCACGTTGCATATTCCGCTTTGTGGAATTTAACTTTCTTATGTTGGAACTGTAGGCGGGTTTTTCGTCACGTGTCAAGCGCCGCATGCGCGGAGGCCGACGTGCACGGCTCGACAGGAGACAGGGCCTCATCGCGACCCCTTGCGGGGAGGCGTCGCGGTCGGCGGAATGAAACAGCTCCGCCCCCGGGCCTTCGACACACCTAGGGGCGGAGCTGGTCTGGTGGGGCTGAACTACAGGACGATCTGGCGGTTCACGTCCTTGTACAGCAGGTAGCGGAAGTTGGAGGGTCCACCGGCATAGCAGGCCTGCGGGCAGAACGCGCGCAGGGACATGTAGTCGCCTTCCTGCACCTCGACCCAGTCCTCGTTCAGGCGGTACACGGCCTTGCCTTCCAGGACGTACAACCCGTGCTCCATGACGTGGGTCTCGGCGAAGGGAATGGACGCGCCGGGCTCGAAGGTGACGACGTTGATGTGCATGTCATAGGCGAGGTCATCGACGGGGAGCATGCGCGTGGTGCGCCACTTGTTGTTCGTGTCCGGCATTGCGCCGGGGGTGAGGTCCTGCTCGTTACCGGTGACGGCCTTCGCTGTGTGGCCCTCGAGGGGCTCGTAGCGTTTGCGGATCCACTGGAATTTGGCCAGCTGTGTGCCCTCATTGGCTGCAGACCACTGCGAGCCCGCTGGCAGGTACGCGAAGCCGCCGGGTGTCAGGGAGTGGTTCACGCCCTCGATGCGGACCGTGAGGGCGCCTTCGAGGAGGAAGATGAACGACTCGACTTCCTTCTGCGGTTCCGGATTCCCCGACCCGCCACCGGGGCTCACCTCCATGAGGTACTGGGCAAAGGTGGTCGCGCCGCCGGCAACCGGACGGTTGAGGATCCATGCCCGGGTCCCGTTCCATTCGGGCAGCACGCTGGTCACGATATCGCGGAGGACTCCGCGAGGAATGACCGTGTACGCCTCGGTGACGATGGCGCGGTCACTCAGCAGGTCGGTCTGTGGCGGGAGTGCGCTCTGCGGAGCGTAGTAGGAGGTGTCAGTCATTGGTGCCCCTTGTGGTGAGGTGTTGTTTCGGATAGGCGAGGGCCTTGAGTTCGGCAATGGATACTCCACTGTGCGTTTCGACTTCCTGCAAGCTCACGGCCCCGCAGGCGAAGCCCCGGTCGATGAAACGCGCCAGGGCACGTGCGGTCGCCGGTTCGTCCATGATCGTGCTCTCGAGCTGATGGACGTAGTTCTTCAGCCTCGTCGCTGCCTGCTCGAACCCCTCGAGGTAGAACAGGTACGTGGCAGCGAATCGCGAGGGCAGCTGCGCGGGGTGCAGGTCCCACCCCTGGTAATAGCCGCGCTCGAGGGAGCGTCGGACAAGGCGCCCGTGCAGGGCCCACGCGGCGTCCACGTTGTCTTCGGAGCCCAGCGGAAGGACGTTGGTGGATCCGTCGGAGAGGCGGACGCCGGTTCCTGCGACGGCCACCTGCATGACCTGTTTCGCGAAGTCGGCTGCCGGATGCTCCATCGACTGGTACGCGGCAGCGATCTCCAGGGACGCACTGTAGTCGTAGGTCCCGTAATGCAGGGCCGTGACCCGCTTGTCGCTGCGGTGCAGCAGATCCGCGACAGGAATGGTGCCATCCGCGCCGATGATCAGCTGGGGTGTCTCCATCTGCACTTCGAACCGAAGCCGACCCTGTTCGAGGCCGTGGGCCCGTTCGAGCTCCTCGCACGCGTACACCATGGCACGGACCTGAGCGGTGGTGCTGACCTTCGGCAGGGTGAGGACGAGGCCCTCGGGCAGGTTGCCGCGGGCGAGCAGCTCCGAGACGAAAACGTCCAGGGTCCGCAGACCGCGGGCCCGGGTGTCCTGCTCGAAGCTCTTGAAGCGGATGCCGATGAAGGCGGAGCATTCCTGCGAGGAGACGGCGTCACTGACCCGCTGTGCGGCCTGCGCCGCGTGGAAATCCTCCTCCTCGTCTCCCCTTGGCCCGTAGCCATCCTCGAAATCCAGCCGCAGGTCCTCGATCGGTTCGGCGAGGAGCTTCCCATTGACCTTGTCCGCGATCTGGCGGCGGAGACCTTCCGGTGCCCCTACGAGCTCACAGACATGTTCCATGCCACGCGCACCGACAGCCTCGAGCGCCTGGGCACCCCACGTTGCAAGGGTTGACGCCTCGAAGCGGTCGGCCGGCAGGTAGACAGTGTGGATCGGCTGCCGGGTGCCGCTGTCTCCCGGATAGTCGTGCTGGAGGGAGGTGTCGGTTGCTGCCAGGGTGCCATCGATGTGGGCGTGCGCCGCGTCCGAGAGTCGCGAGTGCACGACCATCACTTCACCAGCTCATATGCCGGCAGCGTGAGGAAGTCCGTGTAGGTCTCGGACAGGCAGATGTCCGCGATCAGGGCCTGAGCCGGCACATAGTACTTCTCGAAGAGCTCAGCGCCGACTTCCTCCCGGAGGGTCTGCGATTCCTCCTCCAACAGTCGTTCCACCAGTTCTGCGGTCACGGTGTTGCCCGTGTCGGCGAGGACGATCTGGTTCCTGATCTGCTGCCAGACCTGGGACCGTGAGATCTCGGCAGTAGCCGCGTCCTCCATCAGGTTGTGAATGGCCACGGCGCCGTTACCGGAGAGCCAGACAGCCACATAGGCCATGGCCACGTAGAGGTTGGACCGCAGCCCGGCCTCCGTGACGCTCCCATCCGCGGAGCGGACGTCCAACAGATCGTGTGCGCTCACGCTCACGTCTGCACGCTGCCGGTCGACCTGGTTGGGCTTGTCGCCCAGGACCTCGTCGAAGACCTCGCGGCAGATCGGCACGAGGTCGGGATGGGCGACCCAGGAACCGTCGAAACCGTCGTTGGCTTCGCGTGTCTTGTCGGCGCGGACCTTGTTGAATGCCTCCTCGGTGACCGATGGTTCACGGCGGTTGGGGATGACAGCTGCCATTCCTCCCATGGCGAAGGCGCCTCGTCGGTGGCACGTCTGGACCAGCAGCTCGGTGTAGGCGCGCATGAAGGGTGCTGTCATGGAGACGGTGGCCCGGTCCGGCAGGACGAAGTCCGTCCCACCGTCCCGGAAGTACTTCACGATACTGAACAGGTAGTCCCAGCGTCCCGCGTTCAGTCCGGACGCGTGATCGCGCAGTTCGTAGAGGATCTCGTCCATCTCGAACGCGGCGGGAATGGTCTCGATCAGCACGGTCGCCCTGATCGAGCCCTCGGCCACTCCCACATAGTCCTGCGCAAAGACGAAGACATCGTTCCAGAGGCGGGCCTCGAGATGGCTTTCGAGCTTGGGCAGGTAGTAGTAGGGGCCGCTGCCGGTCTCGAGAAGCTGCCGAGCGTTGTGGAAGAAGTGCAGCCCGAAGTCGACCAGCGCCCCGATCGCCGGCCGGCCGTCGATGGAGATGTTCTTTTCGGGGAGGTGCCAGCCGCGCGGCCGTGCTACGACGACTGCCAGCGGTGCGTCCGAGCGCAGCGCGTACTCCTTGCCCTCCGGTGAGGTGTAGCTCAGCTCGCCCCGGGCCGCCTTCAGGAGGTTCAGCTGGGCGTCGACGACGTTGTGCCAGGTGGGTGTGCTGGCGTCTTCCAGATCGGCGAGCCATACCTTGGCTCCGGAATTGAGGGCGTTGATCGCCATTTTCGCCGGAGTGGCGGGACCTGTCATTTCCACCCTGCGGTCCTGCAGCTGGGGCGGGGCGGCGGCGACTGTCCAGGTCCCTTCCCGGACGGCGAGTGTCTCGGGCAGGAAATCCAGCCGTCCCGTTTCCGAGACCTGCTGGCGACGAGTTGCACGGTCGGCGAGGCGCTGCTCCCTGTGATGTGCAAATTTCTGGTGGAGCTGCTCGACGAAGGTGAGCGCGTCCGGAGTGAGGATGGTTCCGGCCTCCGGGAAGGGCATCGGCGAGGTGAGTTCGAGTGTCATTGCATAGCCTTTCGGTATAGCTCAGTGAACCAGGGCGGGCTCGGTGACGGCGGCCGCTGCCACTGCTGCGGCCACATCGGCGGCTACATGGGGATCGAAGACGCTGGGGATGATGAAACTCGCGTTCAGTTCGGATTCGCTGACGCGCGCCGCGATGGCTTGTGCTGCTGCGACCAGCATCTCGGGCGTGATGTCGGAGACCTGGGCATCGAGGAGGCCTCGGAAGAATCCGGGGAAGGCGAGCACGTTGTTGATCTGGTTCGGGAAGTCCGAGCGTCCCGTCGCGACGACCGCGGCGTGCCTGGCGGCGATCAGCGGATCGATCTCGGGGTCGGGGTTCGCCATTGCGAAGACGATGGCCTGATCGGCCATGGAAGCTACGTGTTCTTCGGCCAGGACGTTCGGCGCGCTGACGCCGATGAAGACGTCGGCGTCGACCAGGGCCTCGTGGAGCGACCCGGAGAAAGCCTCCGTGTTCGTGTTCTCCGCGATCCAGGCCCGGTGCGGATCGGCGTGCTGCTGGCCGCTGTTGATGGCACCCTTGCGGTCGCAGGCGACAATGTGCCGCGCGCCCTGTGCGACCAGGAGCTGAATGATGGCCGACCCAGCAGCACCGACACCGGAGACGACGATCCGCACGTCGGCCAGGTCCTTCCTGACGACCCGCAGGGCGTTGGTGAGTGCGGCCAGGGTGACGATAGCCGTTCCGTGCTGATCATCGTGGAACACCGGGATGTCCAGCTCTTCGCGGAGCCGGTTCTCGATTTCGAAGCATCGGGGAGCGGCGATGTCCTCGAGGTTCACTCCTCCGTACACGGGAGCGAGGGCCTTGACGATGCTGATGATCTGCTCGGTGTCCTGGGTGTCGAGGCAGACAGGCCAGGCGTCCACGTTGGCGAACTGCTTGAACAGGGCGGCTTTGCCTTCCATGACCGGCAGCGCAGCAGCAGGTCCGATGTTCCCCAGTCCGAGCACCGCAGAACCGTCGGTCACGACGGCGATGGTGTTGCGCTTGATGGTCAGCCGGCGCGCGTCGTCCGGGTTCTCCGCGATCGCCAGGCACACTCGGGCGACACCCGGAGTGTAGGCGCGGGACAGGTCATCACGATTGCGAAGAGCGACCTTCGGCACGACTTCCAGTTTGCCCCCGAGGTGCATCAGGAAGGTGCGGTCGCTGAGCTGCCGGACGGTGACGCCCGGAAGCCCGTTCAGGGCATCCCGAACCTTCTCTCCGTGCGCCGCGTCCGTCGTGTTGCAGCTGACGTCGACAACGATGTGCTCGTGGTGGGATTCCGTCACGTCCAGTGCAGTGATGGATGCTCCCGCAGCTCCCACCGCTGCGGCGAGTTCTGCAGTGGTGGAGAAGGCTGAGGGAGCCTCAACGCGCAGGGTGATCGAGTATCCGGGACTGGGATTGGCCATGAGACTTCCTTCGTGTCGGTAAACGTCAATGTTTTCGTATTATGGATAATAATATTTGTATTGTGGAAAAACAAGTGGCCTGATGCTCAAGAAAAAAGTTCCACGATGCGGATATGCTTGACTGGGATAGCAGGACGACGCACCAACGATGTCAGGAGCAGGGATGACGGAGACACCGGCCAGAAGTGGGGGCGTGCAGTCTGTCGAGCGCGTTTTCGAGCTTTTGGAGCTGATCAACGATGCCGGCGGCGAGGTCACCCTCAGTGAGCTCGCTGCCTCGACCGACCTTCCCCTACCGACGATCCACCGTCTTCTCCGGACCCTGGTCGTCAAGGGATACGTTCGCCAGTTGCCGAATCGCCGCTACGCCCTGGGTCCTCGCCTGATCCGTCTCGGAGAAGGAGCGAACAAGCAGCTCGGCGCCCTGGCCCGACCCCAGCTCAAGCATCTGGTTGACGCGCTCGGTGAGACGGCGAACATGGCGGTCCTGGACTCGGACATGGTCGTCTACATCGCGCAGGTCCCATCACTGCACTCGATGCGCATGTTCACGGAAGTGGGGCGGAGGGCGCACACTCACGACACCGGCGTGGGTAAGGCCATCCTCGCCCAGCTCGATGATGACGCTGTGCGCCGCATCGTCTCCCGTGCCGGTATGCCCACGCCCACGGAGAAAAGCATCGGTTCGATCGATGCGCTGCTGGCGGACCTGGCTGTCATCCGCGAGAGGGGATACTCCGTCGATGACGGAGAGCAGGAGCTGGGCGTGCGCTGCTTTGCCATGGCCGTCCCGAATTCCCCGACCCCCACAGCCATCTCCGTGTCGGGGCCCGTGTCGCGCGTGGATGAAGAGTTCGCCAAGAGGGCCGTGCCGTTGCTGACCAAAGCCGCGCAGACCATCTCTACGGAACTGAACGTCACCGGCTGACAGCCGTCACGTACAGTGCCCGCTGAGCCACGTGGAGCCCCGGTTCCGAAGAGACCGGCGGCTCCCCTGACCATATGGTCAGGGGAGCCGCCGGTTTTCTGTCGTTGCACCTTCCGGCAGGGATGCCTGTCAGTCCGCGCTAGTGGGCAGTGTTGCCTGCTGCGGGGTCCGTTTCACAGATGCGCCGAATGTCGTCAGCGTGACTGATTTCCCCCTTGTCGAGCTTCTCCTTGACGATGGGGTAGTGGGCGGCGCTGACGACAGGGATCTCGGTGCCGTCAGCGTCGACGAGCTTGCCGGCTTCGTAGTGGTCGCCGTCGCGCAGGGCCTGGAGTTCGTCCTCCCTGACCATGCGTGGCGGGCTGGCCGCGAAGACCGATGATCCCGCGGAGTTGCCCCGCTTGAAGTGGTTGAACAGGAGGTTGAGCAGGACTGCCATCACTGCGGCGGAACTGATCCCCGAGTGGAAAATGGTGGCGAACCAGGTGGGGAACTCGTCGTAGAACGTCGGCGCGACGATGGGAATCATGCCGAAGGCCAGTGCAGCCGCGACGATGATGAGGTTCATGGTGTTCCTGTATTCGACCTTCGACAGGGTGCGGATGCCGCTGGCTGCGACAGTGCCGAACAGGACGACTCCGGCGCCTCCCAGGACCGGTGTCGGCACCGCCGCAACGAGCCGTCCCAGCACTGGCAGGAGGCCAAGGACAACGAGGATGCCACCGCCGGCCGTGACGGCGAAGCGGCTCTTGATGCCGGTGATTGCAACGAGCCCGACGTTCTGCGCGAAGGCGCTTTGTGTGAAGGTGTTGAAAACGGGGGCGACGATGCTCGCGGCCATGTCGGCCCTGAGCCCATCGGCGATACGGCGCGAATCGACCTTGCTACCGGTGATCTCGCCGACCGCGAGGATGTCGGCTGTCGTCTCGGTCAGGATGACCATGACGACGATCGTCATCGATACGATGCCGGCGATCTCGAAGACCGGGAAGCCGAAGGCGAAAGGCTGCGGAATCGCGAAGATGGGCCCGTTGCCTACGGTGGAGAAGTCGGCCATGCCCGTCAGGGCTGCGAATACTGTCCCGAGGACGATGGCCAGAAGGATCGATAGCCGGGAGATTGCGGCGTTGCCGACCTTGCTGAGCAGCAGGACGATCGCCAAGGTCAGGGCAGCGAGGCCGATGTTGGCAAGGCTTCCATAGTTTTCCGCGGTCCTGTTCCCTCCCATGGCCCAGTTCGCCGCCACGGGCATCAGAGTCAGCCCGATCGTGGTGATGACGACGCCGGTGACGACCGGAGGGAAGAAACGGACGATCTTTGCGAAGAACGGGGCTACGCAGAACCCGATGACCGATGCTGCGAGGACGGAGCCGAACACAGCGGGAAGTCCTCCTCCGCCGTTGACGATCGCGACCAGTGTCGCGACGGACGCGAAGGAGGTTCCTTGAACCAGAGGGAGCTGACAGCCGAAGAATTTGACGCCGTACGTCTGGAGGATGGTGGCGAGACCTCCGATGAACAGGCATGACGCCACCAGAACGCCGAGGTCACTGGGTTCCAGTCCGGCGGCGGATCCGATGATGAGCGGTGGTGCGATGATGCCGCCGTACATGGTGAGTACGTGCTGGAACCCGTAGGCGACCGTCTTCCCGAGCGGCAGTCGCTCGTCCTCAGGGCGCTGGGTGCTGGATGGTGTGTGCCGTGCTGAATTCCTACCTGGCTTGACTGATTTCATCGCTGACTTCCTTGTCGGCTTGTGGGGGGATGAGAAGGGGCCGGAGTGGGCTCCGGCCCCTACGGTCAATCAGCAGAAACCGGGAATGTTCGCCCAGATCGCTGCTTCGGTCGGATTACCCTCACGCTCGATGGTGGCTTCGATGAGCCCGTAGGGACGATCCGCAGCGAAGAACACCTCGTTGTTGTTCTCCAGGTCGAACGGCGCCAGATCGACGAGGAAGTGGTGCTTGTTGGGAAGCGAGAACTTGATTTCCTGGATCTCGGGGTGCGCCTCCAGGACCTGCTTGCCCATCTGGAACATGGATTGCTGCAGTGCCAGTGAGTGGGTGGACGCGAAGGCGTCGAGGAGGATGGCCCGCACATCGGTGTAGACGGCGTTGAAGTCGACATCCGGGGTGTTGTAACGCCACTTCGCTGTCACGTCGGTGGCGAGGATCCTGTCATTGGTCTCCGTCAGCGTTGTGTACTTGTCGCGGGGGAACCCGTGGAACTCGGATCCCGTCGACTTCAGGACGGTGAGGTCCTCGATCCCGGCAATGAGCTGCTGTTCCGACCCGTCGACGAGAAGCACCGCGGTGCGGGTCTCGGACTTGTTCCTCGAGAAGGCATGGTCGTGGTCGTTGATGCGGTCCCAGAAGTACTGCTCGGCCGCCCACCGTCCGCCGGTGACCCAGTCGAAGTTCTCGGTGAAGTGCCGACCCAGGCGAAGGAGGAATTCCTCCGGTGAGTCCACCCCGTCCTTGGCGAAGGCGTAGACCGTGTTCTTCTGGGTGTCAGTTGCGACCACCTTCGAGTTGTCCCCGACGGTGTGGGCGGACTCGAAATCGCCGTGAAGCTGGGAGGTGACGTTCAGGTCCTCGAGCGAGTGGCGTTCGGTGTCTCGCGTGACCTTGACCAGGCGAACCTCTGCTTTACCGTACTGATTGCGTCCCAGGACGATTTTGCCCGAGCCTGCGGTTGCGCTCGTGGTGCTGTGGGGCTCTTGCGTCGTTGCAGTCATGATCAGCTTCCTCTGTAGGTGGAATAGGCGAATGGGCTAAGAAGTAGTGGAACGTGGTAGTGCTCGGTCGAAGCGTCGAGCCTGAAGATGAGCGCGACCTCCGGGAAGAAGGACTCAACGCCGGCGCCGGCGAAGTAGGTGCCGGTGTCGAATTCGATCCGATAGGTACCCGTGGTGAGTCTCTCCGGCCCGAAGGCCCGTATGCGCCCGTCGGAGTCCGTGGTGCCAGTGGCGATGACGCTCCAGCCATCGTCTGTTCTGGAGGCCAGAGACGCCGTGATGCCGGTCGCCGGCAGTCCGGTGCCGGTGTCGAGGACATGGGTGGTCACGTGACTGATGGTCATGGGGTGAGGATTCCTTCCAGGCGAAGCAGCGCGATCTCACGCAGTTCGCGGGCGATGATCGGCAGTTCCTGCTCTGTGGAGTTCTCAAGTCGCTCCCTCAGGGAACGAAGAATCTCGTCGGCGGACCTGCCTTTGGCACGAATGAGGAAGACGCGACCAAATTTGTGCTCGTACGCTCTGTTGCCGGCCGCGAGGAGGGCGGTGGTGCCGCTCGACGAGTCAAGACCGGCCTGTTCGGACCGGGACAGCGCGGCCTCGGCCGTGGACCCATCGGGCTGCTCGCCGATCCGCGGATGGTGGGAGAGGGCCTGATCGATCTCGGCTTCGGTCCACCCTGGTGCGGCGGCGCGGGCGTGCTCGATCAGGTCGGTGTGGCTGGTGTAGGGCCGCCCAGCGGCCATGCTGTCGACCCAGCGAGGAATGTCGACGCAGGGGCGCAGAACGTCCCTTGCCTCATGGGGGGTCAGCAGATTGAACTCGCTCAGAGTCATAGTGGGTGTCAGCTTCCTTGTTCACTTCGCAGCAGCGCTGAACACCCTTGACCATCGGCGATGCCGACTTGATTCGATGTATCTGCAATGCGAATGGTATCCGCTCTGTCCCCCAGGTCTGGCACCCTGCGGGACAGGGCTCAATCCTTGGTTCTACGATGCGGAATTATTATTCCACCATGAGTGTAAGTCCCATCACAGGAGCCGTGTCAAGCGCAGGCGTTGAAATCTTTGTCCGCTCTTGACCGGCGTTGGCAGCACCACCTAATCTTCCATAATAAGAAACTTATATTTCATCAAGCGGAATGACGGAGGTAGTCATGAAGGAGTCCAGTCACCAGGAAGAGCCGATGGTCGAGGTATGGACACCCTACGAGGATGGCGGCAACGACCCTGACCTCTTCATCCCCGGTGAGACACGGGGGCGCTTCTCCCTGCGGACCATGCTGCAAACACTGTTCACCCGAGGCGTCGTGAAACCCAGCCATGAATGACTAGGAATACAGTCGGCGGGTACAGCCTGCGGAAACCGATGCAGGCACGACGTAGGAAGGCCGGCCCTCAGGCCGGCCTTTTTCACGTCCACCTCGGACGGCGGACGCAGCGTTGATGCTGTGTCCGCCGTCGCCGGTGGTGCGGTGTGGTGGGGTGGTGCGGGGGGGTGCCGGGGGGCCTAGGAGTCGCCGCCGGCGTTGCCGGTGGTGCCGGCGTTGACGTCGAGGAGGCGGTATTTCTCGATGGCTTCCTTGGGTGCGTTGGCGTCGACCTCGCCGCGGCGGGCGAGCATCTCCAGGGCCCGGACGACGACGGAGTGGCTGTCGATCTTGAAGTACCGGCGTGCCGCGGCGCGTGTGTCGGAGAACCCGAAGCCGTCGGCTCCGAGGGTCGCGAACTCGTTGGGGAGGAATTGGCGGATCTGGTCCGGGACGGCCTTCATGAAGTCCGAGACCGCGACGATCGGGCCGGTCGCGCCTTCGAGCTGCTGGGTGATGAAGGGTTTGCGTGCCTCGGCGCCGGGGTTGAGGAAGGCTTCCTCCTCGGCGTCCAGGCCGTCGCGGCGCAGTTCGTTCCAGGACGTCACGGACCACACATCGGCCGAGACGCCCCATTCCCTGGCGAGGATTTCCTGGGCTTCCAGGGCCCAGGGGACGGCCACGCCGGAGGCGAGCAGCTGGGTGCGGGGTCCGTCGACCTTCGCGGGCTTGAGCAGGTAGATGCCCTTGAGCAGGCCTTCGACGTCCAGTTCCTCGGGTTCGGCCGGCTGCACGAAGGGCTCGTTGTAGACGGTGAGGTAGTACATGACGTTGCGGAAGGACTCGGGCTTGTCGCCGATGTCCCCGTACATGCGGTTCAGGCCGTCGCGGACGATGTGCCCGATCTCGTACCCGAACGCGGGGTCGTAGGTGATCACGGCGGGGTTCGTCGAGGCCAGGATCGGTGAGTGCCCGTCGGCGTGCTGCAGGCCCTCACCGGTGAGCGTGGTCCGTCCGGCGGTGGCGCCGATGATGAACCCGCGGGCCATCTGGTCCGCGGCGGCCCAGATGGAGTCCCCGGTGCGTTGGAATCCGAACATCGAGTAGAACACGTAGATCGGGATCAGCGGCTGGCCCTGCGTGGCGTAGGCGGTCCCGGCGGCCGTGAACGCGGCCATGGAGCCGGCCTCGTTGATGCCCGCGTGCAGGATCTGGCCCTCGATGGACTCCTTGTACGCCAGGACCAGGTCGCGGTCCACGGAGAGGTAGTTCTGCCCGTTGGGGTTGTAGATCTTCGCGGTGGGGAAGAACGCGTCCATGCCGAAGGTCCGGGCCTCGTCCGGGATGATCGGCGCGATCCGCCGGCCGAAGTCCTTGTCCCGCAT
>NZ_JBTNDN010000010.1:0-56823 GCF_054510975.1 Arthrobacter rhamnosi
TTTTTCTTTTTTTTCTTTGCGGGGAGGAGGGGGGGGGTTTCTTTTTTTTCTCCTCTTCTGTCTTCCCCCCCCCGCTACTCCCTTCCGCCGGGAGACAGGAGACCTGGGTATGTGCGGACGCTTCGTCATCGCGGGGAACAAGGCCGACCTCATCGACGCGTTCGATGTCGACGAGTCGCTGGAGGACGAGATCGAACCCTCGTGGAACGTCGCACCCACGAACACCGTCCAGCTCGTCGTCGAGCGGCTCGATCCGGACACCGGGGAGCTCACGCGGCGGCTCGAACCCGCGCGCTGGGGCCTGATCCCCTCCTGGGCGAAGTCCGCAGCGGTGGGTGCGCGCATGATCAACGCCCGCAGCGAGACTGTCCTGGAGAAGCCGTCCTTCCGGGCGGCCGCGCTCAAGCGCCGCGGGCTCGTCCCGGCGGACGGGTACTACGAGTGGCGGAAGAACGACGACGGCTCCAAGACCCCCCTCTACCTGCACGACCCCGACGGTGCCGCCCTCGGGTTCGCCGGGCTGTACGAGTTCTGGCGGGATCCCGCGACGGCGTCGGAGGAGCACCCGCAGGGGTCCTGGGTGGTGAGCTGCACCATCATCACCCGCCCGGCGAGCGATGCCCTCGGCGAGATCCACGACCGCACACCGGTGATCGTGCCGCCCGTGCTGCGCGGCGACTGGCTCGACCCGCGCAACGACTCCCGCCCCGCCGTCCAGGAACTGCTCGACGCCATCCCCGATCCGCACCTCGTCCCCCGCCGCGTGGGGCCCCGTGTCGGCTCGGTACGGAACAACGGCCCGGACCTCATCGAGCCCCTCCCGGGCGACGTGACGGCCGACGGCGAGCAGCAGATGCTCCTCTAGCCGCACGTACCGCTCCGTTGCTCGTGTTCACCCATGCCCGTCGTCATCTCCGTGCCTTCCGGGAACGCTCCGGACGCGCGTCCGAAGCGGCACCGCCGTCGTGTCCTGTCCATCCGGCTCCCAAGCTAGCGACGCGCGCGGGATAAGGGAAGTCCACGGGACCGCTCTGGTGCTCCCCTTGTTGCAGCGCGCCACCGCGCCTAGGGTCGGACGCAGGTGACGACGGAAGGAGAGGCATGATCAGGACGGATATCGCCCCGGGGATCCATTACCTCGAGCATGCGCGGACCAACGTCTACCTGGTGGAGGACGACGACGGCGTCCTGCTGGTGGACACCGGCCTGCCCCGCTCGAGGGCCCTGCTGCTGCAGGCACTCTCCCGCATCGGGAGGACCGTCCAGGACATCCGCGCCGTCGTCCTGACCCACGGTCACTTCGACCACGTGGGCACGGCGGAGCACCTCCGGACGAAGTACGGGATCCCGGTGTACTGCCACCCCGACGACGCCTTCCTCGCCGCCCATCCGTACAGCTACGAGCACGAGCGTTCCCCGTTCCTGTATCCGGTGCGGTATCCGCGCGCCATCCCCGGCCTGCTGCGTATGAGCGCCGCGGGAGCCCTTGCCGTCAAGGGAGTTCCGGACACCCTCCCGCTCACTCCCGAGGCCGCCGCAGCCCTGCCCGGTTCGCCACTCCTGGTCCCGACCCCCGGTCACACGAAGGGCCACTGCGCCCTGCACTTCCCCGACCGCGAGTCCGTGATCAGCGGTGACGCACTGGTGACGCTCGACCCCTATACCGGCCATCCCGGCCCGCAGGTCGTCGCGCGCGCGGCGACCGCCGACACCGCGACCGCCCTGCGCTCCCTCGAGGGGCTCCGCTCCACCGGGGCCCGGACCGTCCTGCCGGGCCACGGCTTCCCCTGGAGCGCCGGCGTGGACTCGGCTGTGGCGCAGGCTATCGAAGTCGGCGGCCATTAGGCGCCCTCCTCGTGGCGACACCCGGCGCGGCCCGGGGCGATACGCTGGGCGCATGGGCTGGCTGAGGCATTCCACGGTTATGGGCTTCGCACGGGGCACGGTCAAGCGTGCAGCGATCGCGCTCCTCTCGGCGCAGGCGGTGGTCATCGCAGGACTCGTCGGCGTCGATACGTACCAGAAGCGCCAGCGCACCAGGCGGGACGGCTTCCCCCAGCCGGGGACCTTCAGGACGACGATCGCCGACACGGACACCACGGTCTACACCTACGGGGAGGACCTCTACGACGCCATGATCGCGGCCATCGACAGGGCCGAACACCAGGTCCTGCTCGAGACCTACATCTGGAAGGGCGACGACGTCGGCACCCGGTTCCGGGACGCGGTGAACCGTGCCGCGGAGCGTGGCGTGAAGGTCTTCGTCATCTACGACGGGTTCGCCAACCTCGTGGTCAACCCCTTCTTCTACAGATTCCACCCGCTCGTCAACACCTACCGCTTCCCGGTGGTCCGTCCGTCGATCGTCTTCACGAACATCCGCGGTACGGGCTTCGACCACCGCAAGGTGCTCGTGGTGGATGACGAGGTCGGGTTCGTGGGCGGATACAACATCGGCTCGGACTACGCGACGAAATGGCGCGACACCCACCTCGAGATCCGTGGGCCGTCGGTCTGGGAGCTCCGGGAGGCGTTCGTCAGTTTCTGGAACTTCCGCGCCATGCCGCGCCGGCCCGAACTCCCCGACCTCAGCGCCTCCTTCTGGGAGCCGCGCATCCGTGCGGTGAACAACATCCCGGCCAACCTCGTGTTCCCGATCCGCGGCGTCTACCTCGATGCGATCAACCGCGCCGAGCGGCACATCTTCATCACGATGGCGTACTTCATCCCCGACCGGCAGATCCTCGAAGCCCTGCTGCGGGCGAGCCGCCGGGGCGTCGACGTGCGCGTGATCCTGCCCGAGGACTCGAACCACGTGGTCTCGGACTGGCTGTCCCGCGGCTTCTACTCGGCGATGATCGGCGCCGGGGTCCAGATCCTGCTGTACCAGAACTCGATGATCCACGCGAAGACGGCGACGATCGACGGCGAGTGGAGCACCATCGGTACCGCCAACATCGACCGCCTCAGCCTCACCGGGAACTACGAGATCAACCTGGAGATCTTCGACCGCGCACTTGCGGCGACCATGGAGGAGATCTTCGCGGTGGACTCCTCCAACTGCCGGCTGCTGAGCCGCGAGGAATGGGAGAGCCGGCACGTCGTGGCCCGGGTCAGCGAATTCATCCTCGCTCCGCTGCGCCCGTTCCTGTAGTCCCGGACCCCGTCCGGCCCGGCGCGGAGAACCGCTCCAGGTATCCGTGCTGGGAGGATTCCACGTGCCCGGCCATGAGCCGCTCCGCCTCGGCCTCGTTCCCTGCGTCGATCGCCGCGAGAATTCCCCGGTGCTCGCTCCAGGACTGCTTCCCGCGGTTGTCGACGTCGGCTGCGTAGAGCCACTCGATCTTGCCCGAGATCTGCCGGAGGAGCGCGGCAAGCGATGCGCTGCCGCTCAGTTCGGCGACCCCCAGGTGGAAGCGGATGTTCAGTTCGGGCAGGTCCGCGAGGGCGTCGTCGGCCACGGCCCGGTCGCCGTCGTCGAGGATCTCCGCGAGCGCGCGCCTCGCGGGGAACCATCCGGTGCTCGGCGCATCGGCCACGAACTGCGCTGCCGCCCGACGTGCGGCGCGGCGTGCGATGGTCGCTTCGATGACGCGCCGGACGGCGAACAGGTCCTCGGCGTCGTCGAGCGGGATCTCCGCCACCGTGGAACCGGCGTAGGGTCTCGATTCGACGAAGCCCTCCGCCTCCAGCGCCCGCAGTGCCTCCCGCACGGGTACGCGTGACACGCCGTACTTGGCGGCCAGCGCGGCCTCCGTGACCCGGGCGCCCGGGTGCAGGACGCCGAAGATGATGTCGTGGCGGATGGCGTCGAGGACGCGCTGGGGCGCTGCGGCGTCCTGCTCAGGCCGCATCCGCAGCGCCCGTCCGGTGGTCAGCGTCCTGCGGCATAGCCCTGTGCTCCCCTGGGGTTGGCGGCGGCGGACAGCACGCCGGTCTCGGGGTCCCTGGTGACACAGGACAGCCGGCCGAGGGCCCAGTCCCCCGCCCGTGTGATGACGTGGCCCCGGCGCTCCAGGTCGGCGATCACGTCCTCGCCCAGCCGGTCCTCGACGACGGCACCGCCCGGTTCCCAGGTGCGCGGCCAGAAGGAGCCGGGGATGGACGTGGTGTGGAGGGACGGTGCGTCGATGGCCTGCTGCGGCGTGTACCCTCCGACGATGGTGCGGAGGATGTAGAGCAACTGCCACTGGTCCTGCTGGTCGCCACCGGGTGATCCGAGGGCGACGACGGGCTTGCCGTCCCGCAGGATGAGCGTCGGGGTGAGCGTGGTACGGGGCCGCTTGCCCGGCTGCAGGGTGGACGGCGCCCCGTCCTCCAGCCAGGTCATCTGCAGCCGGGAGCCGAGGCAGAACCCGAGCTCGGGAATGGCGGGTGAGGACTGCAGCCACCCTCCGCTCGGCGTCGCGGAGACCATGTTGCCCTGCGAGTCGACGACATCGATGTGGCACGTGTCGCCGCGCGTCTCCCCGCTGCGCGAGACGGTCGGTTCGCCCACTCCGGCGAACCCGCTGCCGCCGGCGAGGGCGGGCGGGGCGTAGTCGACCCGGAGCGGAGGAGTGAAGGGGTCGACGCCAGGGACCCTTCCTGGCCGGAACTCGAGCGACGCCCTATCCCCGATGAGGGCACGCCGCTCGGCGGCGTACTCCTGGGAGAGCAGGTGGTCCAGCGGGACGTCGGCGTCCCCGTAGTAGGCCTCCCGGTCGGCGATGGCCAGCTTCTGCGCCTCGAGGATGGTGTGCGCGCCGATCCCGGTGGACGGGTCGAGGCGCTCGTCGTCGAACCCGTCGAGGATGGCGAGGGTCTGCAGCAGCGCCGGGCCCTGACCCCAGGGCCCGGTCTTGGCGATGGTGTACCCGCGGAACTCGAGGGTCGTCGCCTCCTCGTACCCGGCTTCGAAGCCGGCGAAGTCCTCGACGGTGAGGACGCCCGCGTGGTCCAGCCCGGAGGAGTGCCGGTGGGGCCTCCGGACGAACTCGGCGGCCGCCTGGGCGACGAGCCCTGTGCGCCACTCGAGACGGGCGGCGTCGATGCGCTCGGCCCGCGTGGCGCCGTCGGCCGCCGCGCCGACCAGGGACCCGAGGACGCGGGCGTATGCCTCGTTCCGGATGACCTCGCCCTCGCGTGGCGGCCTGCCCTCGGGCATCCAGAGGGCCGCCGACGTGGGCCAGTGCTCGGTGAAGAGGTCCGCCACGGCGGCGATGGTCGCTCCGACGCGGCCGAGGACGGGGTGGCCGTCGCGGGCATAGCCGATCGCGAAGGCCAGGACATCCCCGAGCTCCCACGTTCCGTGGTCGCGCAGGAGGACCAGCCAGGCGTCGACGGCGGCAGGGACCGCCGCGGCGAGCGCACCTGCGCCCGGGACGAGCTCGAGCCCCTCGGCAAGGTAGTGCTCGCGGGTCGCGGCGGCCGGTGCCGGGCCCTGACCCATGAGTACGACGGGCCTGCCGGGCTCCTCGGCGGTGGCGAAGACACCGGTCATGTCACCTCCCGGTCCGTTGAGGTGGGGTTCGACCACATGCAGGACGAACGCCCCGGCGACGGCGGCGTCGAACGCGTTGCCGCCGCGTTCCAGCACGGCCTGCGCCGATGCCGTGGCCAGCCAGTGCGTCGATGCGCTCATGCCGAAGGTGCCCTGCAGGGTAGGTCGCGTGGTGAAGGAGGAAGGGGAGGTGTACGTCATCGGCTGCCTTTCGACGGGAGCGCCCGGGGCGATCGTGCGCAGCGGCGGGGGCGTTCTCAGGGGCCGGTGCGGATTGAATACAATCAACGGTACGACGATAGGCGTCGTATACATTCCCGGCAAGACTGCAGACGAGGGACATCATCGTGAAGAAGCGCGTGGCGACGGACCGGCTCCATCTCTGGCTCATGCTCGGCCTGACGTTCTCGACCGGCGTCATCGACGCCGTCGGCTACCTCGGCCTCGACCGCGTGTTCACGGGCAACATGACGGGCAACGTCGTCCTCCTCGGCATGGCCTTCACGGGTGGCACCGGCCTGCCCGTCCTCCGGCCCGCGCTCGCGCTCGCCTTCTTCATGGTCGGCGCGGCGCTCGCCGGCCGTGTCCTGCGGAAGGGGCCGGAGGGGTGGTCGGCCCGCACCTCGAGCACGCTCCTCACGGTGACCCTCGGACTGACCGCCCTCGCGGTGTACGTCGCGCTCGTCGACGTGCAGGCCGAGGAGGTGCTCGGCAGCATCACCACATCGGTGCTCGCAACCATGATGGGCATCCAGGCTGCGACGGCCAAACGACTGAAGGTCGCCGAGATCACCACCGTCGTGGTGACCTCCACCATCACGGGCCTCGCCTCGGACTCCCGGCTCGCCGGCGGGAAGAGTCCCTTCTGGGCGCGCCGTTTCTCCGCCATCGCGCTCATCATGGCCGGGGCCGTCGTCGGCGCCCTCACGCTGAAGGTGGACCTCTGGCTCGGCGTGGCCGTCTCCGCACTGCTCTCCGCCGTCGTCACCCTCCTGGGCCACCTCCGCCACCGTCGGGACCACAGGGAAGCCGTCGCAGGAAGCGCCAAGGAATCCGCACTACGGTAGAAGCATGGAACAGGTCGACCAGCAGTTTGAATTCCACCGTCTGGCCCGCTCGTGGCCGCAGTACCGGTGGTGGAAGCCGCTCCTCACGGCGCTGCTCGGAATCGCTTTCTACGTGGTCTTCACGGTGATCCTGCTGATCGCCGGAGCGGTCGCCGCACTCAGCACGTCGGCGGACGTCTCGCAGTACCTCGACGCAGCGGCGGCGATCGACCTGAGCGACCCGGTGATCTTCGCCTTCACCCTGGTCTCCCTGATCCTCATGATCCCTGCCCTCGCGCTCGCCGTGCTGGTCACCGGACCGCGGCCCCTCGGTCTGCTCTCGTCCGTGGCGGGCCGCATCCGCTGGCGCTGGCTGGGCCTGTGCGCCGCCGCGGCCCTGGCCGTGTTCCTGGTGAGCCTGGGCATCTCCACCGTTCTTAGCTTCCTCTTCCCGGAGGAGGCCGCCGCAGCGCCCGTGCAGCAGGACACGTCCACCCTGGTCGTCCTGCTGGCCCTCTCCCTCCTTGCCGTCCCGTTCCAGGCCGCGGCCGAGGAGTACGTGTTCCGCGGCTTCCTGATGCAGGCCGTCGGCGGCTGGCTCCGCCACCCCGCCTTCGCGATCCTGCTGCCCGTGCCGCTGTTCGTCCTCGGCCACCTCTACGATCCGCTCGGCCAGGCCGACGTCGCGATCTTCGCCGTCGTCGCCGGCTGGATCACCTGGCGCACCGGCGGCCTGGAAGCGGCCATCGCGGTGCATGCGATCAACAACATGACCATCTTCGTGCTCGGCGCCTTCGGCCTGGTCGACGTCAACTCCACCGAGGGATCCGTGAGCGGGCTCCTCGTGTCCGTGGCGACCCTGGCGGTGACCGCCGGTGTCATCGTCCGCCTCGCGAACCGCCGCGGCATCGACCGGACCCGCACGGTCGTTCCGCAGGCCCCGCTCGAGCACGCCTACCTCTCGTACGCCCTTCCGGCAGCGGGCGGGAGCGCGCCGTACGGGTACCAGGTACCGCCGGTTCGCAATCCCTGGGCACAGGAACTGCACCCGGAACAGCCGGGCGGCTACGATCCGGCGCAGTACGACCGCGCGCAGTACGCGCAGCAGCCTGCCGGCGTCGAGCCCTTTCCGGCCCCGACTGCCCCCATGGCCCGGCCCACTACCCCGCCCGCTGCCGCGCCGCGGATGACCCGCCCGTCGCAGGCGATGCCGGACGCCGTCGCCGGCCCGCCGGTCCCCTCGCCCCATGCGCGGGCCGCACCCGTGTCCTCCGATGGGCGCGTGCCATCGGGAGCCCCCGCGCCCCTCGAACCGCAGCGCCCGGCGGCGGGGTCGCATCCGGCCTTCCGGGACGACGGCGCAGACCGCCACCCCACGGGCCCTGCACATCCTCCGGGACCAGGGCATCCCTCCGGGACGTCGCACCCCACCGGCCCGGGGTACCCCGCAGCGGGCTGACCCGCAACGGTACCGGCCGGCCGCGCCGTCCCGCCTGTCAGCCCTCGACGCGCAGGCCTATGCTGTCGGCGAGGAAAGGAGCCAGCAGCTGCAGCTGGTACTCGTCGATCGTGGCGCCGCGCAGGCCGTCGAGGCCGCTGATACCCCGGAAGCTGCTGGTGCGGAGGTCGGCGTCCTTCAGCTGGGCGCCGTCGAGCGTGAGTGTGCCGATCGTGCAGTCCTGCAGGGCCAGCCGGGTTGCCCGCACGCCCGTGAGGTCCAGCTCTCCGATGATGCACCCGCTCACGAGCACATCCGTCAGCTGCGCGCTGCGGAAATTCACATAGTCGAGCTTGCCTCCGTCGAGATGCACACCGTCGAGCCGGCTGTCGTAGAGCTCCGCCGAACCCCACCGCGTGCTCCGCAGCGACGTCTCACGCCAGCTGCTCCGCGGAGCGCGGAAGACCGGGGCGAAGAGGTCGTCGACGGCGCATTCGATGAACCGCGCGCCGCGCAGCTCGGTGTCGTTGAGTGACACTCCCTGCAGGATGCATTCCTGCAGCGTGATCCCGGCGAGCTCCTCACCGTCGAAGGATGCGCGTTCATACAGCTCCCCTTCCCGGTGGTCGCCGTCGAGCAGGTGGGGCTCCTCGACCCGGGTGACGTCCCGCGGTGCCCGCAGGGAGAGTCGCGGGGCGATCGTGGCGCTCGCCCGTGCATTCCTGGCCATGGTCCCTCCGTCGTGACATCACGTCGTCCATCCGTCATCGGTGCGACTGCACCGGCTCGTCAGTCTAGTTGCGCCGTCCGGTGCGGCCGGCGCCGCGGCGCGGCTGCGCTGGGCGCGAACAGGCGTGGCCCGTGCTTTACTGGCATTCGTTCTTCCAGGGGGAAACAGATGGGCAGCGACCGCATGCAGAACACGCACGACCCGCGCTACGACGGGATCTACCAGCGCGGGAATCCTGCGGAGGCCGCGTCCAAAGCGGTGTCTCCCGCGCCGCACGCGCCGGCACTGCCCCGGCCGACAGAAGACACCGCTGCCCCCTCGGTGATCCGCGAGGTCGGATCCGAGGCACCCGGGCAGCCAAGGCTCATCCCGCCCCGCAATCCCTTCGACGTCTGGGCCTGGGTCGTCGCGGCCGTGCTCGTGGCCCTCGGGGTGTACTTCCTCTCGGCCCCGATGATCCACGAGCAGCAGTACATGGAGCAGCTCACCCTGGGGCAGATGGGCACGCCGTACAGCAACCCCTGGTTCAACTACACCGTCACGGCCGCCCCTCCCCTGATCTTCCTCGGCGTCGCGACCGCCGTCGTCCAGCTCTTCGTGCTCTCCATCCGCCACACGCTGCGTACCCGCTGACGGCCGGTGCCGGGGAGGCAGTGCTGCCGTCCCCGTAGGGTGGACAGCATGGAATCGCCGATCGAAAGTTACCTCAGGACCATCCACCGGGAGATCTCCGATCTGCGGGACGGGAAGCCCTACAGCACCATTCCGGCGATGGCGAACGTCGATCCCGACAACTTCGGCATCTGCCTGACCACCGTCGACGGGTACATGTACGAGATCGGTGACACCCGGGAGGAGTTCACCATCCAGTCGATCTCCAAGCCGTTCACCTATGGGCTGGCCCTGTCGGACCTGGGGATGGAGGCGGTCGATGCGAAGGTCGACGTGGAGCCCTCGGGCGACTCCTTCAACGAGATCTCGCTGGCACCGGGCAGCGGACGCCCCTCGAACGCGATGATCAACGCCGGCGCCCTGACGGCGACCTCGCTCGTCCAGTCCCGGGGCGGCAACACGCGCTTCCGGCGCATCGTGAACACCTACTCGCAGTTCGCGGGCCGGCAGCTGGGCGTCAACCAGGAGATCTTCCGCTCCGAGCTCGAGCACGGCCACCGCAACCGTGCCCTGGCCTACCTGCTGCGGTCCTTCGACATCATCGAGGACGATCCCACGCCCGTCATCGAGGACTACTTCCGGCAGTGCTCCGTGATGGTGAACTGCATCGACCTCTCCGTCATGGCGGCGACGCTCGCCAACGCCGGGCGGAACCCGCTGACGGGTGTCGAGGCGATGGACCTGTTGGCCGTCGAGAGGGTCCTGTCCGTGATGACCACCTGCGGCATGTACGACGACGCCGGATCGTGGATCAGCACCGTCGGAATGCCGGCCAAGAGCGGAGTGGGCGGCGGCACCATCGCCGTCCTGCCTGGCCAGGTGGGCCTCGCCGTGTACTCGCCACCGCTGGACGAGCACGGCAGCAGCGTGCGGGGCATGGCCACGAGCCAGCGGCTGTCCCGTGACATGGAACTGCACTTCGTGCGTGCGGCGCGGGCCGGGCGGTCCGCCATCCGGGCCACCTACGACATCACGGCCGCACCCTCGGGCATCCGACGGACCGACGAGGCGATGGAGGTCCTCCGCGACCAGGGGCACCGCGCCATGGTGATCGAACTCAACGGGGACCTCCTGTTCGCCGGCACCGAGTCGATGGTCCGCGCACTCAGCAGCCTGGACGACGGCGTCGACTTCGTCATCCTCGACCTGCGCCGGGTGGACGAGGTGGCCGACGTCTCCCTCCGCCTGCTGGGCCAGTGCCGTGAGAACCTGGCGAAGGTGGACCGCGAGCTGGTCCTGATCGACGGCGAGGGCACCCTGGCGGAGACCTTCCGGGACGTCGATCGCCCCGTGCCCACTTTCGATACGCGCACCGCCGCCGTCGAATGGTGCGAGAACGAACTCATCACGCGGTACGGCGGGGACCTCATCCTCCCGTCGGAGGTGGAGGTGGCACAGTGCCCTGCGCTGAGTCCCCTCAGCGACGAGGACGTCGAGGCGCTCACGCACCGGATGGAGGACCGCACCTACGAGAAGGGCCACGTGGTCCGCCGGGTCGGGCAGTCCTTCGGGGGCGTCTTCTTCATCCTCTCGGGCAAGATCGTGACCTCCGTCCCCGGGCCCTCCGGCGAGCGCCTCAAGCTCACGACCCTGAGTGCCGGGATGACCTTCGGTGAACTGGCGCTGGGCAGCGACAACCGGCAGGAGACCACGGTGAAGGCGCTGGAGACCGTGCACGTGAAGGTGCTGACCGCACAGGCCATCCGGACCGTCGAGAAGGAGGACCCGCGGCTCGCCGTCGAACTCTGGAAAGCCCTGACCCGTGATGCCTATACGCGCGTGGACCTGTACCTGCGGGAGACCGCGGTGCGGATCCGCGACTAGAGCGGACGGCTCCGACCCCGTACGCGACTAAGGGGTCGCAGTGCACGGAAGCCGAACCGGA
This sequence comes from Arthrobacter rhamnosi, assembly GCF_054510975.1. Taxonomy (NCBI): domain Bacteria; kingdom Bacillati; phylum Actinomycetota; class Actinomycetes; order Micrococcales; family Micrococcaceae; genus Arthrobacter; species Arthrobacter rhamnosi. The sequence continues at coordinate 11,254 of NZ_JBTNDN010000010.1, forward strand.
CCACGAGCCCTTGCCTCTCCCCCGAGTGTCAACTAGTGTTGACAAATGGAGGTGAAGGGATTGAAGACACTCGTTGGATCGATGGATGGTAAGGGACCCGCTGAATCCCTGCAGATCGTTGCTGAACTACACCGGGAGGTAGGGCGTGCAGAGGCCGGCCTCGTCCGGAGCGCCCGTCAGGCCGGATTGTCATGGGAGGCCATCGCCCAGTGCCTCGGGGTGAGCAAGCAGGCAGTCCACCGGAAGTACGGCAAGCAGTAGCGCGAGGCCCAGGGCTCCTCGGTCTGCAGGAGATTCACCGTCCCGGGACCTCTTGGCGACCTTTGCCTCCTGCCGCCCTCATGCCGTCGTGATCGCCCGCCGCTTCATGCCGAGGAGGGCCGTGAGAGCGGCAAGGACAGCGATGTCGAGCATCCACCACGCACCGGTCCAGTCCCTCGTCGTACCGTTCGGCACCGGGGTGCGGGAGAACGGGGAGATGTGCCGGACGTCCTGGTCCAGGCCCACCATCCCACCGAAGATGCCGAGGACGACGCCGGCTCCCAGGAGTGCCCAGCCCATCGCGATGGTGGCCGAGGGTCGGAGGACGAACACCAGCGCGGGGACGGCGAGGTAGATGAGTGCTGCGGGAAGCTGGGCCGCGGCCGTCTCCCACACGGTCCACCCCTCCACGGAGGTGCCGTGCGAGACGGTCAGGGAGACCCAGGCGCCGAATGCCGTCAGGACCATGACCAGCACCACCGAGGCCGCTCCCAGCACCAAGGCGATCCTCCGGCTGCGCCAGGAGGAGGCGGGCGGCACCGCGGAACTACTGCTTGCCGCCCCCGTCGGCCGGATGCGATGGCTGGCGAGCTACCTTCGTTTCGCCGCCGGAGAGATTGGGCCACAGCCGCACGTCACCGGGGACGTAAGCCAGGCGGCGGTGCACCTGCACTGACTGCGCCCATGGGCCGAGACCGAAGATGCGGGCCGTCATTCTGGAGCGCCCATTCCGTCCTGGCCACGCCCAGCAGGATTCGGAGCGTACTCGGCATGGACCATCCAAACCGAGCGAACACGGGCATGTCCTCATCAGGTCGGGCTCGACCAACCTGTACGCCGAGATAGCGGTGGATGAGGAGCAGGTGAACAACCTCGAGGTGGATTGGGGTGCGCTGACCGACTTCTTGCGGGTCGTCACCAATAACAGCGAGGACAGCGTGGGCGGAAGCCCGTAGCCCCTCGGCTCGTGATGTACAGCAGGGCGGCCACGCGGACGGGGGCCGCCCTTTCGTTTGTCAAAGGCGGACGCAGTATCTGCACAATATTGGCTCTCCTGGCCGTCTGAGTATCTCTTCACTCCAGGACCACGGGTAACACTGGTCACATCTCAATTACCTAGTTCTGAAAGCCCGGCGCTGCGGTCTCATCCACTCGTGGAACAACGCTCCGGGCCCCTTCATGGTGCTGTGTCGTCTGGGGAGGCGTCAGCTCGGTCGCGTGGCCTTCTCAGCCATGCCCATCAGAAAGTGAACGTCATCAAAAAATCAACAAGCGCTCTACTTGATCGGTCCTCTCCATGAGAAAGTTATTGACCGCGGTCGCCCTGTCTGCGTTGGTTGCCACAGGTTGCTCAGCACCAACATTTGAAGGGACTCGTGCAGCGGTAAGCGCACCAGTCTCCATCGCTCCGGTAGCGGATACATACGTTCAGGCTGATTTCCCGACCACGAACTACGGCAACAGCGTCCGTTGGAGCACAGAGGGCCGCAACTCCATGCGGCGCAACGCCCTCCTCAAGTTCCATGTGGTCGTACCGGCAGGAGAGCGGATCGTATCCGCCAAGCTCCGGTTCTACGCAGAGGCGAGCGCGACAGCCACTGAGTTCGTTAACGTGTACAAGACGACCGGCGACTGGACCGAGACGGGTGTCACGTGGAACAACGCACCCGCCCGTGGGACGTGGCTGGGCAAGACTGGTGGCTTCGCAGGTAGCTCGTGGGTGGAGTGGGACGTGACAGCCGCTACGGTGGCTGGGGCGAACAACTTCACGCTCGAATCGGGTGCCCAGAAGTGGATCGGGTTCAAGTCCGACGAGTCCCCTGACCCCGCTCTCCGCCCGAAGCTCGTCATCACCACAGAGCCGACCGGGACCACCCCGACAACGCCTCCTCCTCCCCTAACGGGTGATGGTACGACAGCTGCTTCCACCCAGAACTGGGGTCCTGTGGTAGCTGGGGACGAGTTCAACTACACAGGAGCGCCTGACGCCGCTAAATGGAGTGTCTACAACTCGGCTGGTCACGCAGGTAAGGGACTCCGCAGCCCAGCGCAGGTCACCGTCGACGGGACGAAGGCAGTCCTGACTGGCACCCCGGATGGTACGACAGCCGGGCTGAGCGCGAAGTTCGCCAACCAGATGTACGGGCGTTGGGAAGTCAGAGCCGCAGGCTCAGGCGACGACGAGTACCACATGGTCAGCATCCTCTGGCCTGACAGTGGGAACTGGCCGTGCGACGGTGAGCTTGATTTCGCTGAGACAACCGGCGACTGGAACGTCATCAAGTTCTTCACCCACTACTCGTGCGACAACCTGCAGACCTCAGGGTCGAAGGCCCTCGATGTCAGCCAGTTCCACAACTACGCGGTCGATTGGTCCCCAGCCGGGATCGTCGGATACGTGGATGGTGTGAAGTGGTTCGAGGACAACACGCCCGGCCATCAGCCTCCCGGCCCGATGCACCAGACTCTGCAGCTTGACTGGTTCCCGAACAGCTCCGCTAACGGTGCAGGTGAAATGCGGGTCGATTGGGTCCGCGTCCACAACCCCGCAACCATCACGCAGCCGACTCCTACGCCTACCCCGACACCGCCTCCTTCGACAGGAGGGTCGTTCGACTTCGCCGCCGTGGGTGACATGAATCCGTCAGGCAACACATCAACGACCTCAGCTTCGGGCAAGAACGCCAGCAGCATCAAGGCGGGACTGGCCGATGGGACGCTCGACAACTTCATCGGTATCGGTGACTTCCAGTACAGCGCCGGCAACTGCACGAACAGCAGCTACACGGGTGACACGTTCGCCAAGTGGGAAGCCGCAGGATGGGGTCCCGTAAAGGCGAAGACCCTGTGGACGGCTGGACCGAACCACGACCACGAGCCCGGACGTAACGCCGAGTTCGACAAGTGGATGGATGGTGCGTGTGGAAGCACCGCCAAGTCGGCCACCAGCACTGACCTGACCCGCACGAACGCTGAAGGCTCAGGCACGGCGGCAGGTTTTCAGGCGGCTCACGAGTGGTACTCCGTAGACAAGGGCAACTGGCACATCCTGTTCGCCCCCACCGGAGCGTGGCGCTACAACGCCATACGTGCTCAGGCGATGACAGCCGAGATTGACGCCAACCTTGCAGCCGCCAAGGCTCGGGGGAAGCACCTGGCAGTCGTCTACCATGACCCGTACTTCACGTCGAACACGTCCTCACACAGCCGCTTCACGGAGGCCAAGCCTTGGATCGACGTGTTCCACAAGAACAGGGTGAAGGTCCTGCTCTCGGGTAGCCAGCACAACTACGAGCGCACGTGCCCGGTCAACAACGCTGACCAGTGCACCACCGATGGGATGCAGCAGTTTCAGGTATCCACGGGCGGTATCGGCCTGAGGGCGTTCACGTCCAGCCCGGCGTACGTCCAGAAGCGTTTCAGCGATACGTGGGGTCACCTGCGTATGAGCCTGAATGATAACGGCTCGTACACATGGCGGTTCGTAGCCGTACATGGTGGCACAGGAACCGATAGCGGTTCCCGCCAGTAGTCCAGCTAACTGTGGGGGCTGCCGTGTGGTGGCCCCCACAATCCCATATCTGAAAGGAGGCGAATCGTGAGCGTCACCATGTTTGCGGCTGGTATCACCGAATCGGCCGCCTCGATGGCGCCGGTCCAGATCCAGTAGCCTTACGGTCGCAGACCCTGTCTTGCCACCCTGTCGCGTAAGCAGAGGCGTCGACTTATGACGAAAGAGTCGGCTTCAAGACACTTCTGGGTGAGGCATCGTGGCGCCATGATCGCATTGGGTACCGCTCCGCCGGTCACGCTACCGCGCATGAGACCCTGAAGGCCGGAGGCCAAGCCGATCAAGGCTAAGGGCTCGAGTGCGACCGGCTCGCCGAACGCAGCAGGGCCGGTAGAACCTGCGCGAGAATCTCCTCGCCTACATCAACGCGTTCTCCGACAACGTCCGCGACATCTTCACCAAGTACAAAATCGAGGACCGCATCGAAGAACTGGAGGAAAGGAATCGCCTCCTGCTTGTCCTTCAACGGTTTGCTGAGGTCGATCTCCACCCCGCACGGCAGGACCACGTAAGGCACCTAGACTGGCGTTTGGCCCGGCTACCAGGACGGGCCGGTGGAGTGAGGACGGACATGCGATGACGGTGCTGATAGCGGGCTGCGGGGACCTGGGCACCGAAGTGGGGCTGCGGCTGGCAGCTCGCGGCGAGCGGGTGATCGGATGGCGCCGCTCACCCAAACGCATCCCCGAAGGCATCGAGGGTAGAGCCGCCGACCTGACGCAGCCGCTGCCACCGATCCCGCAGGACACCGACGTCGTCGTCATCGCCACCGCCGCCGGTGACCGGAGCGAGGCCGCCTACCGCAGTGCGTACGTCGACGCCACCCGCAACGTACTGGATGCCCTCGAGCGCGACGGCGTGACGCCCCGACGCATCCTCTTCGTCTCCTCGACGGCGGTCTACGGGGATTTCGACGGCGACTGGGTCACCGAGGAGTCGCCGGCGGAGAGCCCCGCCCCGACCGCCCGCCTCGTCCGCGAGGCCGAGCAGGTGCTCCTCCGCCGCTCGGACCGCGGCACGGTCCTTCGGCTGTCCGGCATCTACGGCCCGGGCCGCACGCGACTGATCGACCAGGTGAAGGGCGGGACGGCGGTCCTGCCCGCCGGAACCCAGTGGACCAACAGGATCCATCGCGACGACGCGGCGGCGGCGATCGTGCACCTGACCATGGACCTCGACGATCCCGCGCCGATCTACGTCGGCAGCGACGAACAGCCCGTGGACCTCGGCGAGGTACTGCAGTTCCTCGCCGCCGAACTCGGCCTGCCGGAGCCGCCGACCGGCGAGACGTCATCCACCCGGGGTGGGGCCCGCCGCATGGACAGCAGCCGACTGCGGTCCACCGGTTTCTCCTTCGCCTACCCGACGTACCGGGAGGGCTACCGGGCCGTCCTCGCAGGGCAGGGCGTCAGGCACCCCTAGGCAAGCCGGCGGCCGCAGGGACGTCCGCCTTCGCCGTCAGGCGCCCCAGCCGCACCAGGGACCAGAGGAAGATACTGACCACGAGCAGGTTGCGGAGGGTGAGCAGGACGGCGACGGCGGGGTTGAGTTCGTAGCGCAGGGCGTCGTAGAAGACCGGATACACGAGGGTGGTCAGGCCGGCCGTCACCAGCATCGCGATCGCCGGGTAGCGCCACTCGGCCGCGCGGTCGAGCACGAGTCCGGCGGCGATCACGGCGGCGATCCACAGCATGAACTGCGGCGAGCCGACCTTGTTGAAGACCACGAGCGTACTCACGAGGGCCAGTGACCCGGTGGCGAGCAGGGCGCCGGCCTGGGCGCCGCGGTGCAGCGCGATCGCGAGGAACGCGGCGACCAGGACGATGGTCAGGGCGAGCAACGGCGTCATCAGGTCCCCGACCAGTCCGCTCAGCGCACCCCGCACTTCCATGGTGTTGATGACCTCGTCCTCGAAGAAGTAGGCGCCCGACGTCCCGGTGATCGCCTGCCACACCCCGGGCGTGCTGAGCGGAGCCTCGAGCTGCATGCCGCGCGCGCCCTGGGCGCTGAGGAATCCGGTGAGGTTGCGGATGTCCCCGAAGGCCGCGACGACGCCCGCGATGCCCGCGGTGAGCGCGACGCCGGCACCGAGGATGCGGAGCCGCCCGCGCCGGAGAACGACGAGCGACGCGAGCACGACGGCGGCGGGCCACACCTTCATCCACGTCGCCGCGCTGAGCACGAGCGATGCCACGAACGGGCGTGCGGCGACGATGAGCAGTGCGGCCACCACCAGGGGTGCGGTCAGGCCGTCGATCCTGCCGACCGCCACCGGCCCGAGGAGCGCCGTGGCCGCAAGCCACCAGTACGCGGCGGTGAACGACGACGGCGTGCGCTGCCGGACCAGGGCCGCAGTGCCGACGGCGTTGAGGCCGGCGAAGAGCAGGAACCAGGCGAGCTGGTACAGGGAGGAGCCGAAGACCGTCGCCACGACCATCGGCACGAGGGCCCCCACGGGATAGACCCAGGCGGTGTCGATGCCCTGCCAGACGCCGTCGGCCAGGGCCTGGTACGCCCACTCACGGTAGAACCGGAGGTCGCTGAGCACGGCCCCGCCGAGGAGAAAGGGCAGCAGCCCGGCGAGGAACCCCAGATGGACAAGGGCGAAGAACAGCCAGACCGAGCGCACGCTGTTGCGGGTCTCCGGATGGGGCAGGCGGATGCGCACGGGAGCTCCTGGTCGGCGGGGTGGCGGCAGCGGCAAGTCTCTCATTTCCGGCGTCGGCTCCGCTAATTCCCGGGGTGGACACCTCTCAGGGTGCGTCCGCCCGAAGACCCAGCTGGCCGGCAAGGCGCTGGACGGTGTAGTCGAAGAGCACGTCGGGACGCGCGAAGGTGGAAGGCCCGTACTGCCCGAACACCTCGAACGACACGGCGCCGAACAGCGCCGACCAGGCCTGCACGGTCCCCGCGATGAGTGCGTCCGGAGCGGCCAGGGCCAATTCGTCCCGGATGGCCTGGAAGTCGGCAGCGAGCTCCGGGGGCGCTCCGGCCTGGCCGCCGTCGAGGTCGCCTGCACGCCAGGCGTCGTCCAGGATGCGCGCGAGCAGCGTGACGACGCGGGTCCCCTGGGGCGTGGTCCTCTCCGCCGGAGCCGCGTAGCCGGGGACGGGGCTGCCGTAGAGGAGCGCGTAGCGCGACGGTTCGCGAACGGCCCAGCGGCGGACGGCGCCGGCGAGGGCGGTGAAACGGTCGGCGGCGGTGCCGCCCGCTGCCTCGACGGCGGCATCGACCTCGTCGCCGAGTTCGGTGTAGGCATCGACCACCAGGAGCGTCAGCAGTTCGTCGCGGTTGGCGACGTAGCGGTAGACCGCCGAGGACACGACCCCGAGTTCGCGGGCCACGGCGCGGAGGGAGAGCGCCGCAGCTCCGACCTCGCCGAGCTGCCGGCGTCCGATCCGGGTGATGTCCATCAGGGTCTGCTCGCGTGCCCGTTCGCGTGGTGTTCCAGCCATGGAGCCACTCTGGCAGGCGGAAGAGAGCACTGTCAACAAAAGAGAGCAGCGCTCTTGACAGGTCCGTGAACCGGGCACACGCTTGGACCTGAGAGCACTGCTCTCACCCCTCCTCCCGAAAGGCACATCATGTCCCCCTACATCGTCACCGGAGCAGGACCGGTCGGATGGACCGTCGCCGAGCAACTCGCGGCACGCGGTGATGCGGTGCGGATCCTCACGCGGTCGGGCAGCGGCCCCGATCATCCCCTCATCGAGAGGCGTCGTGTGGACGTGTCAGACGCCTCCCTCCTCGCGTCCGCCGTCGCCGGAGCCACCGCCATCTTCCACTGCGTCCACGGCAGCGCCTACAGCGCCGCGACCTGGAAGCGCGAACTCCCCGCGGCGGAGGCCGTGGTGCTCGAGGCGGCAGGCCGTCAGGGCGCCGTCGTCGTATTCCCCGAGAGCCTGTACTCGTACAGCCACCCCGAGAGGGTCATGACGGAGGACAGCGAGCGTTCCGCCGCGGGCGGCAAGCGCGGAGTCCGTACCGCCCTCCTGGCCGCGAGGGCGGCGTCCCCGACGGACACCGTCTCCGTGGTCGCGTCCGACTTCTTCGGTCCCCGGGTCCGGATGGCCCACGCCGGTGAGCGCATGGTGCCCGCGGTACTGGGTGGGAAGCGGATCCAGGTCATCGGCAACCCCGACGCCCCGCACTCGTTCACCTACGTCCCGGATCTTGCGGCCGCCATGATCGCGGCCGCGGACCTGCCGCGGAAGCGGAACCGGGTGCTGCATGCCCCGACCCTTCCCGCGCTCACCCAGCGCGCGCTCGCCGAGGCGGTCGCGGCCACCGCCGGGGTCGGCGCGCCCCGGATGACCGGCACGCCGGGCCGGCTGGTGCGTGCACTCGGCCTCGTGGTGCCGTCCATGCGGGAGCTGGGCGAGCTGTCCTACCAGTTCGACCGGCCGTTCGTCCTGGACTCCTCGGCATCGGAGCGGGTGCTGGGCCTGTCGCCCACTCCGCTGGATACCGCCGTCGCCGAGACGGTGCAGTGGTGGCGCGGTGAACCGGCCGCCGCCTAGGAGTTCCGCCCGGGCGGCCGGGACGGCACATACCCCAGGGCCTTGTCGACGACGCCGGGCAGCGGCCGCCCCTCCACCCAGAGCAGGAAGTTCCGCTCGAACTGCACCGCGAGGTCGTCCAGCCAGGAATCGGCGTTGCTCGCCATGTGCGGGGTGACGAGCACCGACGGCAGTGACCACAGCGGATTATCCGGGGGCAGCGGCTCGACGGCGACGGTGTCGAGGACGGCGCCCGCCAGCGTCCCTGTCCGCAGGCTGTCCACGAGGGCCGCCTCGTCCACGAGCCGGCCGCGGCCCACGTTGATGAGGACGGCGGAGGGCTTCATCGCCCCGATCACGGCGGCGCTCACGAGGTTCTCGGTGGCAGGAGTCAGGGGCGCCACGAGGATGATCCAGTCGAAGCCGCCGACCACGCGGGCCAGGTCGGCGGAGGCGTGCACGGAGCCGAAGTCGTCGTCGTGCTCCGCCGCCGTCCGCCCCGCCCCCTCGACCTGCACCCCCACGGCCTTCAGGAGCCGCGCGGTGTGCCGGCCGATGCTGCCCGTCCCCACGACCAGGGCCCGCGAGCCTGCGATGTTGCGACCCTCGCGCCACACCCATCGGGCGTCCCGCTGCTGGTCGTGCAGCGGACCGAAGCCCTTCGCGGCGTACAGCATGGCACCGAGGACGTACTCCGCCATGGGCTGGTCGAAGATGCCGTGCGCGTTGGTCACCACGACGTCGGACGCCACGAGTTCCGGGAAGAGGAGCTTGTCCACCCCGGCTGCGGCCACGTGCAGCCAGCGCAGGGAACCGGCCGCATGCCACGCAGCGGGCAGGGCCCCGGAGAAGTAGTCCCAGAGGTAGAGCACGTCGGCGCCGTCGAGGGCCCTGTGCAAGGTCGGTGCCTGGGCCACCCGCACGTCGGCGAGCTCGGCGACGCGCTCGAGTCCGCGCACCGGTCGTTCGCCCTCGAGCACCGCCACCACGGGCCGCCTAGTCATCGGGCTGGTCCGATCGGTGCCCCACGGCACCACTGGTCGGCAGGACGGCGTCCGGTATGCGTCCGTCCTCCGCCGGCTTCGCGGGGACCGCATCGGGATTCCCGGAGGCGACGCCGGTCTCCGGCCGGTTCTCGATGGACAGGTCGCGCAGGTACCGGAGCACCACGATGGCCACCGCGGTCGTCGGGACGGCGAGGAACGCCCCGATGATGCCGAACAGCGTGCCGCCCGCCGTGACGGACGCCAGGACGACCGCCGGGTGGATCTCGAGCGTCCGGCCCACGAGCAGGGGCTGGATGAAGTTGCTCTCGAGCTGCTGCACGAGCACCACCAGCCCGAGCACGATCAGGGCCGTGAGCCAGCCGTAGGCGAGGAAGGCCACGAGGGTCGCGACGAGGCCGGAGACGATGGCGCCGACCACCGGGATGAACGCGGAGAAGAACACCAGCACGGCCAGCGGGATGGCGAGCGGGATGTGCAGCAGCACGAGGCCCAGCCCGATGAACACGGCGTCCACCAGCGCGACGGTGGCCTGCGCGAAGATGTAGGAGGACAGCGTCTTCCAGGAGCCGCTCGCGATCATGGAGGCATGCGCGTAGGCCGCGGAGTTGGTCCAGCGGGATGCCCACGGCAGGAAGCGGTCCCCGTCCTTGAGGCAGAAGAACGTGAAGACGAGTGCCAGCAGCACGACGACGGTCCCCGAGGTCAGTTCGCTCAGTCCCGTGGTGATGCCGGTGACGACGTTCCCGACATTCGCCTGCAGCTGCCCCAGGGCGGTGTCGACGATGCCGTCGAGGTTCGCCGCATCCAGGTTCAGCGGCGGACGCGCGATGAAATCGATGAGGTCGGCCACGTTGTCCCGGGCCAGGCCCGAGAGATCGGTGATCCCGCTCGCGATGGCCGGGACGGTCAGCGCGCCGATCCCGACGACGATGCCGATGAACCCGAACAGCGTCACGAGCGCGGCGAGGACCTTCGGGAGGCCCCGGCGGAGGAACCGGTTGACCGGCCAGAGGACCGAGGCCAGCAGCAGCGCGAACAGCGTGGGCAGGATGATCGACCACAGCGCCCGGGTGAGGTACCAGAGGATCACCAGGCCCGCGAGGACGACGATGCTGCGCCCCGTCCACACGGCACTGACCCTGAGCCCGTCCGAGAAGGCATGGGGCCGGAAGCGGCGGGCCACCGAGGAGCCGTGCGAGTCCGCGGAGGCGCCCGGCGCGACGCGCGGCCTCCACCGCCGGGGGCGGACTGCGGCTGGAGACGGATCAGGGGAGTTCGCGCGTGTCACGTAGCCATCCTGCCCTAATCCGGGATGCCCCGCGCCTGCAGGGCGGACGTGGATGGCCCTTGCATGCTCCGCCCCGCGGGAGGGAATGCTCTCCCGCCCTCCGGCGCGCTCCGATCCGACACCGGGACCGTCTGTCGCACAATGGGGGCATGAGGCGAACCCCCCTCCCCGTCCGGCCCTCCCCCGCGCGGGGCACCTTCCCGAACCGGTCCCGCACCTGCGCCAATGAGTGCAGTCCCTGGCGTAGGAGCGCGTAGTGGCACCGCAGGAACGTGCCGTGGCCACACGGTCGGCGATCATCCGTGCCGCTGCCGGGGTGTTCGAGGAGCACGGCTACGGCGGCACTTCCATCGCCGCCGTGGCCACGCGCGCGGGCGTCACCAAGGGGGCGCTGTACTTTCACTTCGCGGCGAAGGAGGACCTCGCCGTCGCCGTGATCGCGGAGCAGAACGCCATCGCCTCGGCGGAGGGCGCCCGGGTGCACGCCCTGGGACGCCCCGCCCTGGAGACGATGATCCTGATCGGCCGCGTTTTCGCGGTGCAGCTCGTCGAGCATTCGGTCATGCGCGCAGGGGTCCGGCTGACGTTCGAGGCATCGGCCTTCGGGCACGATGTCCATCAGCCGTACCGCGACTGGACCTCCTGGTTCAGTGAGTTCGCGCGCACGGCCATCCAGGACGGCGACCTGCGTCCCGACCTCGACGCCGAGGCATTCGCCCGCCTGCTCGTCGGTGCCTACACCGGGGTGCAGATGGTCTCGAACATTCTGACCGGCAGGGCGGACGTCCTCGACCGGCTCGGCGACCTGTGGGAAATGTTGCTGCCGGGAGTCGTGGCCCCCGATCTGCAGGACGATGTACCGCGATACGTCGCCCTCTTCCGCAAGGGCCTCGAATAAACCGGCCATACGGTTTTTTTCGGCGACCGTCAGGACTAGGCTTGGAAGTGGCAGCGCAGGGGCTCCGTGGGGGAGGTCCCTGCCGGACCCGAAGGGTCCTGCCTGCGGGCTCCCCGCGGGTGCGAACGGCATCCCCGGGGCGCCCGCCTTTCCCGCTGCAGTTCCCGGAGCGACGGAAACCGCCACGGTCCCCCTCCACGGAGGGTCCCGCACTAGGGTGGAGGAAAACCTCCGACCCCAGCAAAGGGAATCCATGCGCTACGTGAAACTCGGCTCCACTGGCCTCGACATCTCACCGCTCGCCCTCGGCTGCATGAGCTACGGCACCCCCGACCGCGGGAACCACGCATGGACCCTGCCCGAGGAGGAGAGCCGCCCCCTCATCCGGGCCGCCGTCGACGCCGGTATCAACTTCTTCGACACCGCGAACGTCTACTCGGACGGATCCAGCGAGGAGATCGTCGGACGCGCGCTGGCCGAGTTCACGCGGCGCGAGGAGATCGTGATCGCCACGAAGGTCCACGGCCGCATGCACGAGGGGCCGAACGGCGCCGGACTGTCCCGGAAGGCGATCCTGGCGGAGCTGGACAACAGCCTCCGGCGCCTCGGGACGGACTACGTGGACCTGTACCAGATCCACCGCTTCGACCCGCACACTCCCCTGGAGGAGACCCTCGAAGCACTGCACGACGTCGTGAAGGCGGGCAAGGTACGCCATATCGGGGCGTCGTCGATGTATGCCTGGCAGTTCTCCAAGGCGCTCTACCTCCAGCGCATCAACGGCTGGACCCGCTTCGTCACCATGCAGGACCACTACAACCTCATCAACCGCGAGGAGGAGCGCGAGATGTACGGGCTGTGCGCGGACCAGGGCATCGGCGTGCTGCCATGGAGCCCGCTCGCGCGCGGCAAGCTCGCCCGGCCGTGGGACGAGACGACGTCGCGCTCCGAGTCGGACTCCTTCGGCAAGACCCTCTACGGCACGCTGGATGCCGACCGGCGCGTCTCGGACGCGGTCGGCGCCGTCGCGGAAGCACGCGGTGTGACCCGCGCCCAGGTGGCCCTCGCCTGGGTCTCGCGCAATCCCGTGGTGTCGGCGCCGATCGTCGGCGTCGGCAAGCAGCGCCACCTCGAGGACGCCCTCGCGTCGCTGGAGCTCGAGCTGACCGAGGACGAGGTCCGCGCCCTGGAGGAGCACTACGTCCCCCATGCCCTCGTCGGCTTCTGATCCCCCTGCGGACCCATATGCGGGTTGACCTCGTCTTCTTCAGCGGGCGCGCGGTCTTCGGGCGGTGAGCGCTCCCGCTGCGAGCTCCTGCAGGCCTTATAGCGCGAGGTCCTCCGGACATCAACAGTCTGTGCAGCGTCGAAGCTGTGCTGTAAGTTGTGTGCACCCTGACCCGGAAGGTACACCATGACCATTTCCAGACGGCAGATTCTCGGCGGAGCAGGATTCCTGGCTGCAGCCGCAGCCCTCAACGGCTGTTCCGGGTTCTCGGGCGGAGGAAACAGCGATAACGGGGAGGGCGGGGAGAATACCCTCACCTTCACGACCTGGGGTAGTCCTGCCGAGGAGGAGGGCTTCCGGCGCGGCATCGCGGCCTTCGAAGGCGCCAATTCCGGCGTGAAGGTCGAACTCAACCTCGTGCCCTACGAACAGATCTTCCAGAACATCGACGCGCAATTGCAGGCCGGCACCGCACCCGATCTGTTCCGCGTGGACTACGGCACCATCGGCGCCTACAGCAGCCAGGACCAGCTCCTGGACCTCACCAGTTACTTCGACACCGCGGCCAGCGAGGAGTTCCTGCCCGCGATGTGGCAGGCCGTACAGTTCGACGGCAAGCCCTACGGCGTGCCCCACCAGACGGACACCTCGGCCCTGGTCTACCGCACGGACCTCTTCGAGCAGGCGGGCATCACGAGCGTCCCCGACAGCCTCGATTCCGCCTGGACGTGGGACGAGTTCCGGCAGGTGGCCGAGCAGCTCCGCGGTTCCCTTCCCGACGACCTCTACCCCTTCGTGTACAACTGGCAGCTCGGCGGTTCCACCCGGTGGCTCAGCTGGTTGTTCCAGGCGGGCGGGCGGCTGTTCAATGACGACCTCACCGGGTCGGCCATCGAGTCCGAGGCCGGGACGAAGGCCCTCTCCTTCACTCAGGGGTTCTTCGCCGACGGCCTGGTTCCTCCGAGCAGTTCGGTGAAGTCCTCCACCTACGCTGACGGCGCGTTCTCCGCAGGGACCACCGCCATGGCCTTCGTCGGGAACTTCGTCCTCCCGAGCCTCGATGAGGCCGTCACCGATTTCGAGTGGAGCGCCACCTATCTGCCGCGCGACGAGCGCGGAGCGTGTGATCTTGGCGGCAACGCCCTCGTGGCGACGAAGAACGCCCGTAATCCGGACCTCGCGGCCGACTTCCTGAAATTCATGACCCAACCGGAGCAGATGTCCGACTTCTGTGCGCGTGCCATGGAGCTGCCGACCCTGAACAGCCTGGTGGGGACGGAACTGGACTACCAGACGAGGCCGGACATCGCGGGCATCTTCGTGGAGCAGGCGACCACGCTCGAGCCGGGTGACGTACAGCAGCTCACCGCTCCCGCCATGGCGACGATCAATCCGAAGCTCCGGGACGAGCTGGAGGCCGCGTTCACGCAGGGGCAGCCGGTCGAGAAGACGCTGGCGAACATTGCTGCCGCCGTCGATGAAGCAGTCGGCTGATGTCCGCCGACACCTCGTCCCGCGAGGAGTCGACCGACGATACCGGGCCGCCGTCGTCCCCGGCGGCCACCTACGCAGCGGCGTCAGGGAGGGCATCCCGGCGGCAGCGTGCCACCCTCGCCTCCTACGGCTTCCTGGGGCCCAACCTCGTCCTTCTCGGGGTCTTCCTGTTCCTGCCGCTGGTCTGGGCCTTCCTCATCAGCTTCCAGGAATCCAACGGGTTCGGCGCCAGTGGCTGGGTAGGGCTCGATAACTACCGGCGCCTCGTCACGGATCCCACGTTCTGGCGGTCGGCGCTCAACACGGCGGCCTTCACGCTGATCACCGTGCCGCTGAGCCTGGCCCTCGGACTCGGACTCGCCGTCCTCATGAACTCCGTGCTTCCCGGGCGGAGACTGTTCCGCACCCTCATCTACCTGCCGATGGTCATCTCCGGAGTCGCCACCGCCCTCATGGGCGTCCTCCTGTTCGACGAGGCGACCGGCATCATCAACAAGCTCCTGCGCGGGGGCGGTCTCGCGGCCATCCCCTGGCAGTCGCAGGGATCCGCGGCCTTCGCCTCGATCATCCTGGTGACGCTGTGGATCCGCGTGGGGTTCAACATGGTCATCTACCTGGCCGGGCTGCAGGGCATCTCGCCCGAGCTGTACGAGGCGGCCCGCCTCGAGGGCGCGAATTCCTGGCAGCAGTTCCGCCACCTCACCGTGCCGCTCGTGGGCCCCTCCACCTTCTTCCTGCTGATCATGGACGTCATCTACTCCTTCCAGGTCTTCGACACCATCTTCGTGATGACCGGCGGAGGGCCGGGGCGCTCGACGTCGGTGCTGGTCACCTATGCCTACGAGAACGGGTTCGTCACCCGGAACCAGAGCTACGCAGCAGCCATCGGCATCGTGATCTTCCTTCTCACCCTCGTCTTCACGGCGATCCAGTGGCGCGGCAACCGCTCGCGCGACACCGCCGGATAACGACACCCCCATCCCGGATCACCAGGACAGGATTCCCATGGCCCATCCACTCCCCCTGCGGGGCGACGGCGCGTCGACCGGTGCTGCCGGGCATGACGCCGGTCCCGGCGGCTTCGTTCCGCGCGTCAAACGCGTCCCGCGGGCTCAGCGGGCGGCGGCCATCGCTCGCCTGGTGACCGCCGTCGTCGTCGGCCTCGTGATGATGTTCCCGCTGTACTGGATGGTCACGCTCGCCTTCTCCCCGAACGCGGACGTCTTCAGCCGGGAGCTGCGCATCTGGCCGTCCTCGTGGACGCTCGACAATTTCCGCACCGTCTTCGGCAGCTTTCCCACCGCCACGTGGTTCGGCAACTCGGTGGTCATCACTGCGATCGTCACGATCCTCACGGTCACGGGAAACCTGTTGGCAGGCTACGCCTTCGCGAAGCTCGACTTCCGCGGCAAGGGCGCCATCTTCCTGCTGGTGCTGAGCACCATGATGATCCCCGTGCAGGTCCTGATGGTGGCGCAGTTCCGGCTCGTCACCCAACTCGGCATCTACGGCACGTTCTGGGCCGTCATCTTCCCGTCAGCGGCCTCGGCCTTCGGGATCTTCCTTGCGCGGCAGTTCATCATCGCGATCCCGGACGAGCTCATCGAGGCGGCGAAGGTCGACGGCGCTGGGACCGTCCGGATCTTCCTGCAGATCGTCCTGCCGCTGTGCAAGCCGCTCATCGCCGTCCTCGTGCTGCTCACCGTGATGTACCAGTGGAATGACTTCGCGTGGCCGCTGATCGCTCTCAAGGACAGCCAGCTCTTCACGCTTCCCATCGGCCTGCTCTATCTCCGCGGTCAGTACGGGGCGGATTACGGCGCCATCATGGCGCTGGCGCTCATCTCCATCACGCCGATCATCATCATGTTCCTCGCGTTCCAGAAATACTTTGTCCAGGGACTCGCGCGGAGCGGTATCCGCTGAACCGCACCGTGGAGGAGCCGATGGCCCTGCGTGGGTCCGCACCTTCGCTAGGCTGGGAGGGACGTTCCCCAGCCGAGCCGAGGAGATCCATGCCCCGCCTGCCCCGTTCCCATGCCCGGGCTGCCGGGCTGTGCGCGGCGGTCCTCGCGCTGGCCGGCTGCACCGGCGGCCCGGCGCTCGGTCTCCTCGAGAAGGAACAGACCGAGCAGGACATCCTGACCATCCAGACGGACCTCGACGGCATCGACCTCGCAAGCACCCGCTTCCTGGTCGAACGCGACGGCGTCGAGTACTTCGCAGCCAAGCCGGTGGAGGGGATCGGGACCGGGGACACGGTCTGCCTGCTCGCCGAGGAGGGGCTCGGTGTAGGCCTCGAGTGCGCCCCGCTCGAACGCGGAGCTGCCGGGGCCACGATCCGTGACAGCAGGGTCACGGCCGTGCTGCTCCCGGACGACGTGGACCGCGATGCGCTGACCGATGAGGGCTTCGAACTGCTGCACCCGAACCTCGCAGTCCGCCCGGCAGGCGCCGGCTAGGGCCACCCCGGCGCACCCATCATCGGTCGCCGCCCGAACGGCGCCTGCAGCCACTGCGATCCGGAGAAAGAGTGGACACTGCAGTCCCGGCCGCGCCTAGCATGGGAGGAACAGACCCACGGAGGAGGAACCATGGCAGTAGCAGGGGATGACGGCGGCGAGATGATCGTCGGCGACGTGACGCACACGGGCGGCCGCGCGGTGGCGGTCGGGCTGTCCTCCTCGGCGGACGGCCAGGGCCGGCCACTGATCAGCATCGGGTGGGTCGAGCAGGGCGAGCGCCTCGAGCTCAGCGTGGAGGAGGCCGTGGCACTGAGGGATGAACTGACGCGCATCATCGACGACGCGGACGACCGGGAGGCCTGAACCGGGATCTCCCGACGCTCCGCCCGGTTCTCGCCCGACGCTCCGGCTGGATTCCCGTCTGCCCGGCTAGGCCTGGATCTGGGTCTGCCCCACGGTGATCCTGTGGTTCTGCTCGCACTGGAAGACGGCGAGGGTTCCGGCAGGGACCGGCCCCTCGGCGGGCCATTGGTCCTCGCCCAGTTCGATCAGGGCAGAACCGCAACTCGGGCATCGTGCTTCCATCGCGTGCGTCCTTTCAGATCCCCGGGTCCGTCGACGGACCCGGCCACTGGACCAGTACACACGGCCCGCCGCGCGAACGCCACTGGAGCGGAGCGCCTCCGCGCTCTGGACGGCGTGCCCGCCGGGGGCTAGGCCGACCGGTGGAGCGCCCGCCAGGCCGCAGCGACGGCCAGGCCGGCCCCCGCCGCGGACACGACGGCGGTCCCCCAGGGGAACGGGGGCTTGCGGGCGATGTACCGCGTGGAGGGGTCCTCCCCGGACCGCATGACCGGCAGCAGCTCGACGGCGTGCGACGCCCGGGCAAGCACCGAGCTGACCCGGTGGAGCGCGGGGACGAGCCGGTCCGGGGCGCCGAGGAATGCGGAGTCCACGACGTCGCGTCCCCGGTCGAGGATCGACAGCGGCAACGACGACGTTCCCGGGCGGGCGGCGCGCCACGACGGGGTGGGCGCGGGTCGGGGCAACGCGCCGTACCAGCTCCCAGAGGACGCCCAGCACCTGCAGTTCCCGGCGCGAGACCCGGGACTGGAGCCGGGGGAACAGGGCGTCTTCCTCGTCCCGCACGTCGTCGTCGAGCACCTCCATGAGCCGCCCGAGGACGTCCGCCCGTTCCGGAGAGCCGTCCTCGAGCCCTTCGAGCTTCTTCACCAGTTCGTTCACTTCCTGGTGCTCACGCTCGACCTCCAGGGTGAGTTCACCGCCGTCGGGCAGTACCCTGCGCAGCACGGGCCACAGGACGGATTCCTCCGCGAAGGCGTGCGGGAACACAGGCGGTAGACGTCGAGCAGTACGCCGGCCTGGTCCTCGCCGGATGTACCGCGCAGCCTCTCGAGCAGCGCATCGAGCTTTCCATGGTCCCGCTTCTGCCGCACGAGGACGCTGAGCGGTCCGCCGAGCTGGTCGGTGGTCTGGTCTGCAACCGAGGTGTGCACGGGTTCTCCTAGGGCTGGGTGCGGTGGGGCGGCAGGCTTCCCCTCCATCTGTACGCCCGTGCGGCCACCGGATACAGGCGGGCCCTCCCCTGTCGCCGCTCCCTGCCGGTGCCTATAATCGGGCGAGCCCCGCGGAAGGACGCAGACGACATGGACCTGGTGGAACAGGCGGCCGCCCTCTATGCGCTGCCGCTCGATCGGTTCACGGAGGAGCGGAACGCCGCCGCGAAGAAGGCGACGCAGGAGGGCGACAGGGAACTCGCCGCAACACTGCGCAGACTGCCCAAGCCTGCCTCGGCCGCATGGCTCGTCAACGTGCTCGTCGACCGCCGCCGTGAGGAGGTGGAGCAGGTGCTCGAACTCGGTGCCTCGCTCAAGGAAGCGCAGGCCAGCCTCGACCGGGCGCAACTGCATGCGCTCGGCCAGCAGCGCCAGCGCCTCCTCGCCGCCGTCGCCCGTCAGTCCCTCGATGCCGCCGCGGACCTGGGGCACGACGTCGGGCCCGCCGCCCTGCCGGGCGTGGAGCAGACCCTGCGGGCTGCCCTGGCCGACCCGGCAGCTGCCGCAGCGGTGCTCACCGGGAGGCTCGTGCGGACGCTCGAGGCCACCGGCTGGGATCCCGTGGACCTCGAAGGCGCCGTTGCCGGCCCCTTCACTCCCCCTGTCCAGGGCGGAGATCCGACCGGGACGGAGGACGGCCTGCCAGCCCGCGCGGGGCACCCGAAGACCGCCCGTCAGCGCAGGGACGCCGAAGCACGGCTTTCCGCGGCGCGTGAGGCACGCGCCGCCGCCGAGGACGCGGCGGCGGACCTGCTACGGAAGTCGCAGCGCCTCACCGTCCGGAGGGACGGGCTGACCGCTTCTCTGGAGGACCTCGAGGAGCGCCTGGACGCGCTCCGGCGGGAGCTCGCCGACCTCGACGCCGAGGCTGCAGCCCTCGACCGGAAGGTGTCCGACGCGACCCGCTCGGTCGCTGAGGCGAAGGACGAGGAGGACTCCGCGGAATCCGACGCCGCAAGCCTGGACGGCTGAACGGATCCGGCGCCGTGAGCGTACCTGCGGCGCCGGAAAGGACAAGCGGTGCCGGCGTGGAGGCAGGCCATCGACGCGCGTCAGTCGAAGTGCGTGGTCACCGGTGCATCCACGGTGCTGGTCAGGACGTTCCGGGCGAGGTCCCGGAGCTTCATGTTGCGGGCGGTCGATGCCGCCCGAAGGATCCTGATCGCCTCATCCTGGCTGCACCGGTTCTGGGACATGATCACGCCCGCGGCCAGATCGATAGTGGTGCGCGACTCCATCGCCGCGGCAAGGTGCTCCGCCCTGTCCGTCAACCGGGCGAGGCGGATCGCAAGCTGCAGCGAGGTGGATGCCCCGCCGGCGAAGCGTTCCGCACGTGCGACCCTCTCCTCGGAGAAAGCGCCCGGCCGGCGCGAGAAATAGGCGACGACGGCCTTCTCCGGCCCATGCAGGCGGACCGGGACGCCGAGGGCCGAGTGGATCCCCTTCTGGAGTGCTGCCGGACCGTAGAGAGGAGATGTGGCGTCGACGGCCGAATCCTCCATCAGGACGGTCCTTCCCGTGGACACGGTCTTCACGCAGGGTCCGTCGTCGAACCGGCACTGGAGCTCTGCGAGGTGGCGTGCGGTCGGGCTCGTGCCCGCAATCGTGGCCTTGGTCCGGGGCCGCAGGAGGATCAGGCCGGCGAGGATCTCGCTGCGGCCGTCGGGCAGCGCCGCCGCTGCAGCTTCCACGAACTTCTCGAGGAATTCGTCGAGACCGGCGCTGGCGGCCAGCATCTGCTCGAGTACATTCCCCGCATCCACCTCGGGTCGCACGCTGAGACCATCATCCATGGCACATTCCCCTTGAACTGCGTGCACGCAGAGCAGGCACTGCGACCAGGAAAGCTGCGCCCTGCTGAACAACTCGACTCAATGCTAGCCAGCACTGTGCCCCGGCGACAGGGTGCGCCCACCGACAGCGGGAAGCGAGTAGTCGGGGTGATCGACGCCCGCAACGGGCGATTTGCCTCGTTCCGCCGAGTTGACTGTCTTGAACGGGTCTAGAAGTAGGCGCTGATTACCGTCGGCATGACCGGCACCAGGACATCTCGAGGCTACTTGAATTCTGAGCCCCACCTCAACGAACTCGCGGTAGTGTTCGGTCGGGTTCGCGGACTCCTGCTCACCCAAGAAACCGTGCAGCACGCCGTGGACCTCCTCGCCGAGGCGGCTCGGGACCTGATCCACGGCGCTGTCGGAGCAGGCGTCTCCCTGATCCACCATGGACAGCGCACGAGTACCGGCGCGACCGACACCCTGGTTCGGCGCCCGGACGAACTGCAGTACGAACTGCAGTACGAACTGTCCGAAGGCCCCTGCCTCAGCGCCTGGTCGACCGGAGCGCCGGTGCGGGCGGACGACACCACCGCGCCGGACCAGCGCTGGCCCCGGTGGGCTGCCGCCGCGGCCAAGATGTCCGTACGGTCCTGCCAGAGCGTGCCGTTGATTCAGGGCCGCACCACCATCGGTGCCATGAAGGTGTACTCCACCGAGGCCGGCGCTTTCGACGAGACCACCGAGCGCGCCCTCACCCGCTTCTCGGTTCCCGCCGCCGCGCTGCTGAGCCACGTGCAGACCACGGACACGCCCCGGCAGATCCGCTCCGAACTGGCGGCCGCCCTGCAGATGCGCGACCGCGTGGGCATGGCGAAGGGCATGCTCATGGCGCAGCTCGGTGTCGACGACCGCGGAGCTTTCCGCGAACTGATGGCACGCGCCGAACGGGCCCGGCGCTCGGTCGCGGACGTCGCGTTGGAGCTGACCGGAGGGTCGACGGCTCCCTGAGGTCGGTCTCCCGTCCCGGCGTCGCTGTCTCCCGGTCCCGCCCGGCTTCACCGTCCCTCGGCGGGTGCCGGAACCGCCCGGTTCCGGCTCCCGCCGTCGTCAGCGCAGTCCCGCCGCGGGGCCGACGAGCGAGACGATGTTCCCGAGGAGCGACGCGTTGAAACCGACGCCGAGCTGGTTCGGGATGGTCACCAGGAGCGTATCGGCGGCCTGCACGGCAGCATCGGCCGCGAGCTGCTCCGCGATGACATCCGGAGGTCCGATGTAGCTGCGGCCGAACCGGGACCGGGCACCGTCCAAAATCCCGACCTGGTCCGTCGACTCGCGCTGTGCCCGGAGGCCGAAATAGTACTCGTCGGTCTCGCTCACGATGGGCAGGATGCTGCGGCTCACCGAGACCCTCGGCGACCAGGCGTGTCCGGCCCCGGCCCACGCCTTGCGGAAGATCTCGATCTGCTCGGCCTGGAGCTCGTCGAACGGTACTCCCGTGTCCTCCGTCAGGAGCGTGGAGCTCATCAGGTTCATGCCCTGCTCCCCGGCCCACTGCGCGGTGGCCCTCGTGCCGGAGCCCCACCAGATACGCTCGGGCAGCCCCGGCGAGAGCGGGTCGATCGCCAGCTTCCCGGTGCTGCCGGTCATGCGTGGGTTGGCGTCGGCGATGCCGGAGCCCGCGATCGCCCGTCGGAACAGTGCGGCCTTGTCGCGTGCCAGGTCGGCGTCGGTGGAGCCCTCCTCCGGGAGGTAACCGAACGTGCGCGAACCGTCGAGCGCGGTCTCCGGTGATCCCCGGCTGATGCCGAGCTGCAGGCGCCCATTGCTGATGAGGTCGGTGACGGCGGCTTCCTCCGCCATGTAGAGCGGGTTCTCGTAACGCATGTCGATCACGCCGGTACCCAGCTCGATGGAAGTGGTCCGCGCGGCCATCGCGGCCAGCAGCGGGAAGGGCGCCGAGTACTGCGGCGCGAAGTGGTGGACGCGCATGTACGCGCCGTCGACACCGAGCTCCTCCGCGGCGACCGCGAGCTCGACGGCCTGCACCAGGGACTCGCGTGCGTTCGGCACCGACGAACCACGGACGTCCTGGTAGTGACCGAATGACAGGAAACCGATCTTCTTCATGTCCGGTGAAGCGCTGGACAGCGCCCCGGCATTCCCGCGTCGGACGTCCGGCCCCGCCTAGTCCAGCGGGGCGGGCCGGACGCGCACAGGGGCGAGCCCGCGCACCAGCACGACGGCGGTCAACGCACCGGCGGCCATGATCGACGCGAGGACGACGATCTGGAAGCGACCGGCCTCGAGCGGGGAGATCCCGCCGAAGATGGCGCCGACGAAGGCACCCGGGAGCGTGACGAGACCGGTGGTCCTCGTCTGGTCGGTGGACGGGATGAGCGCCGAATGGACAGCGGCCCGCGCCATGTCCAGGGTGGCCTGCCGGGGCCGGGCTCCCAGCGCCAGCCAGCCCTCCACCTCGTCCCAGCGTTCCAGCGTCGATTCCCGAAGGCGGCGTCCGGCGAGCGTCGCGATGGACATCGTGTTGCCGATGACGATGCCACCGAGGGCGAGCAGGTAGCGCGGTTCCGCGAGGATCGCTCCCGTGGCGAACACGACGACGAGGGCAACGACCACACCCAGCCCCATGCCGAGGACCACCAGCGCGGCGTGGGGACCCGTGAACCCGATGCGCCGGGTAGCCGTCAGTGCGGCGACGATGAACATCACGAGGAGCGCGCAGGCCACCCAGAGCGGACTCGTGATGACTCCTCCCAGGATGAGGCTGATCAGCCCGAGTTGCACCGCCCCGCGCAGGACGGCGAGCGCGGGAGCGAACCGGTGGGGTGACCGCGACCAGGTGAGGACGCCGACGGTGACCACCATCAGGAGCACGACGGCGCCCGCCGTCGGGGCGAGGCCGGCGAGGGTGTCCCGGAAGGCAGTCATCCGGCCAGCCTAGCGAGGACCGGGCATGCCGACGGCACGGGTGCAGGTCGCGCCGGAGGGCGGGACCACGGACCGCCAGGTTGTGCGAGACTTCGGCCATGACGATCCCCATCAAGGCCTACGCCCACGTCCGACTGACGGTCACCGACATCGACGCCTCCCGCGCGTTCTACGACGCGCTGTTCGGCCTCCCGGTCGCCTTCGAGGTGCCGGACGGGGCTGACGAGGCCACCCGTGAGCAGCTCGGCTTCCTGTACGACGGCGTCATCTACCAGCTCGGAGACAGCCTGCTCGGCCTCCGTCCCGTGGCCGACGACACCTTCAGCGAGGACCGCGTGGGCCTCGACCACCTCTCCTTCCGCGTCGACGGCCGGCAGGTACTCGACGACGCCGCAGCCCTGCTGGACGGCAAGGGCATCGGACATGGCGGCGTGAAGGACATCGGCGCCGGGTACATCCTGGAGTTCCGGGATCCGGACAACATCGCACTCGAACTCTTCGCGGCGAAGGGCTAGCCGCCGGTCCCGAGGCGCCGCGAGCGTTCCCTGGGAAAGCTTCAGTGCCGGGGTAGCCAGCACCACTGACCGCGCGGTGCTGGCCTTGCAGAGACGGCAGTTTGCTTTCGTTGGCGGGTACTCGGAATGGCGCGTTTCTGCCCTTATTCTGTCGGTGGCACGCGGGATGATGAGTCATGGAAGCGGTAGCGCAGCTGACGGATGAGCTCGATGAAGCTCTTGCCGAGCTCGCCTCCCTCGAGGCGGAGAAGGCGCGATTGCAGGCGTGCGTCGTCGTGGCCGTGGACCGGGTCCGATCCCTCATCGATCGCAGGGCCAGTGCACGTTCCCTGCAGCCGGTGCGGAGCCGCGGCAACCTGGGTGACACGCTGGCCGCGGCCGAGGTGGCCTGCCTCCTCCGCACGTCGGAGCGAAGCGCCTTCCTGTTGATCCAGCAGGCCCGGGTGCTCTGCACCTACCATCCCGCCACCCTCGCGGCCCTGCGCGACGGCAGCATCTCCTGGAGCCACGCCACAACCCTGATCCACGAATACTCCGGAGTGCCTGTCGCGACTGCCCTGGCCGCGGAAGCCGCCCTGCTGCCTGTTGCGATCCGCACGACGACGACGAAGCTGGCCTACCAGGCGCGACGCCTCCGGACCCAGTACCACCCGGACTGCATCGACCAGCGTGCCCGGTCTGCCGAGGCACGGCGCCGCGTGGAGCTGGAACCGGACGACGACGCCATGGCCTGGCTCAGCGTCTACCTGCCCGTTACCTCGGCAGCAGCGATCGACGCCCACCTGACCGGCGCAGCCCGGCAGTTGCAGGGGCCTGCCGAGCGCCGCACTCTGGCCCAGCTGCGCACCGACATCCTCGTCGACCTTCTGCTCCCCGTTCCTGCATCCGGCCCCCGGCTGGTGCAGCCCGGTCCGGATGCAGAACTCCGGGGAGCATTCGGGGGTCACCGTGCCCGTGCTCCCCGGGCATCCGGTGAGGGACACCCGCATGGCGAGGATGCCGGCGGGAGTACCCGCGGCGCCGAGCCCTTGACCGCGACCCCTCTCCCTGACGGCCTGCGGGCGCACATCAACGTCACCGTCCCGGTCCTGTCACTGCTCGGCGTCGATGATGCACCCGCCCAGTTGGAGGGCTACGGGCCGATTCCGGCCGAACTCGCCAGGCGCATCGCAGCTCATGCCCCCTCCTTCACGAGGCTCCTGACGCACCCCGAAACCGGCGCCGTCCTCAGCGTCGGCCGCACCTCCTACGCCGTGCCCTCCGACCTCAAGAACTGGCTGCGCGTCCGTGACCGTACCTGTCGACACCCCGGCTGCAACATCCCCGCCTCGCGCAGCGAGCTCGATCACACCACGCCGTGGGCGCGCGGAGGCGGGACGAACCACGACAACCTGGCACACCTGTGCCGCAGGCACCACATGTTCAAGAGTGAAGGGCTGTGGCACTACGAACAGGCACGCCCCGGAGTGCTCACCGCGACGTCCATCGCGGGCCGGACGTACACCGCCCCAGCGGACGACCCGCCGTTCTAGCAACGGATCAATCGATGCGAGCGGTGCCTGATGGGCGCGATACCTGCGCGACGGCCACGTAAGACCGCCACGCAGAACGACGGCGGGCCCCCCTTCCGGAGGGCCCGCCGTCGTGTTGTCTGCAGTGCAGGGAACCGTCAGGGCAGCTTGACCGCCAGGACGTTGCAGCGGGCGGACAGCAGGATGTTCTGCGCCGTCGAGCCCATGATCAGCTTGCCCACCGGCGTGCGGTGCCGCAGGCCGATCACGATCAGGTCGGCGTCCAGTTCCTCCGCCGTGTCCACGACCTCCTCGGCCGCGGTCGCCTCCGAGATGCTGTGCCGCACGGAGTAGCGTACGCCGGTGGCGTCGAGCATCTGCTCGAGTTTCGAGACGTCCGCCGAGTCCGCGTAGGCCGGGTTGACCAGCCGGTCGGCGCGCGTGGTGTTGATGACCACCAGCTCCGCGTTCCGCCGTCGGGCCTCCTCCACCGCTTCGGTGACGGCGGCGTCGCCCAGGACGTTGGGCACGTAGCCCACGACGATGGTGCTCATCGGTCGGTGTCCTCTCGGGTGGGTGCGGTCGCGGCGGGTGCCACAGCGGCCTCGGGTGCTGCCACGGACCCGCGGACGACCTCGGGTGCGTCGGCGTTCTCCGCGACCATCGCCTCGAACTGGCGCTGGCGCCGCTTGAGCAGGAAGGACAGCGCGAAGATGATGATCAGCGCGACGTAGATGGTCGCGGCCACCGGCGACTGCACGAGGGCCACGGGATCGCCCTGCGAGATCGCGAGCGACCTGCGGAGCTGGCTCTCGAAGATGGGACCGAGGATCAGGCCCACCACCATCGGGGCGATCGGGTACCCGAAGCGACGCATGAAGAAGCCGAGGATGCCGACGACCAGCAGGATGATCACGTCGATCGGCGTGAAGTTCACCGAGAAGGCGCCCAGCACGGCGAACACCAGGATGCCCGCGTACAGGTACGGCCGGGGGATCTGGAGGATCTTGACCCAGATGCCCACGAGCGGCAGGTTCAGCACGAGCAGCATCAGGTTGCCCACGTAGAGGCTCGCGATGAGCGCCCAGACGAGCGAGCTGTTGGATTCGAAGAGCTGGGGTCCGACGGGGATCTGGTACCGCTGGAAGGCCACGAGCATCATGGCGGCCGTGGCCGTCGTCGGGATGCCGAGCGTCAGCAGGGGCACCAGGACACCGGCGGCGGCGGCGTTGTTCGCGGCTTCCGGGCCGGCCACGCCTTCGATGGCGCCCTTGCCGAACTGCTTCTTGTTCTCGCCCTTCGCGAGCTTGCGCTCGGAGGCGTAGGACAGGAAGGTCGCGACGTCGGCACCACCGGCGGGGATGGTGCCCACAGGGAAGCCGATCAGGGTGCCGCGCAGCCAGGGCTTCCAGGAACGGCGGAGGTCGTCCTTGCGGAGCCAGCTCGTCCAGCCACCGGTCACCGGGATGACCTTGATGGGTCCGTGCCGGAGGCGGGATGCGACGTACAGTGCCTCGCCGACGGCGAAGAGACCCACCGCCACGAGGACGACGTCGATCCCGTCCGCCAGGAAGGGGCTGCCGAACGTGTACCGCTGCTGGGCGGTGAGCGAGTCGAAGCCGACCAGCGCGATGAACAGGCCGAGGCCCAGCGAGGCGAGGCCGCGCAGCACGGACGAGCCGAGGAGCGCGCCGACCGTCAGGAAGGCCACGACCATCAGGGCCACGTACTCGACGGGACCGATCTGCACCGCGAACGCCGCGACATAGGGGGCGAGGAAGCTGAGCAGGACCGTGGCGATGGTGCCTGCGACGAAGGATCCGACAGCCGCCGTCGCCAGCGCTGCCGCTCCCCTGCCGGCCTTGGCCATCTTGTTGCCCTCGAGCGCCGTGACGATGGAGGACGATTCTCCGGGGGTGTTGAGCAGGATCGAGGTGGTCGACCCGCCGTACATGCCGCCGTAGTAGATGCCGGCGAAGACGATGATCGCGGCCGTCGGCTCGAGGCTGTACGTGATGGGCATGAGCAGCGCGACGGTCATGGCCGGACCGATGCCCGGCAGGACGCCGACCGCGGTTCCGACGAGCACGCCGCCGAGTGCGAACAGGAGGTACATGGGCTGCATCGCCGTGGCGAAGCCCTGCATCAGCATGAGGAAGTTATCCACCGAAGACACCGAACCCTTCGAGGAAGCCGGGGGGCAGCGAGACACCGAGGAGCCCGCCGAAGACGAATTGCAGCACCAGCGCCAACAGGATCGCGGTGATGAGGTTACGCCACCACGGGCGGGCGCCGAGCGACCAGGCTGCTCCGAAGAACAGGATCGCGGCGGCGACGGGCCACCCGAGGGGAACGATCAGGAACGCGTGCAGCAGGACCAGCCCGGCGAGCTTGCCGACCGTCAGCCAGTCGGTGCTCGCCTCGAGGTCCACGTCCTCGCCCTCGTCGGCCGAGCCGCGGTGGCCCCGCAGGACCTGCAGCACCAGGCCGGCGCCGACGACGACGAGCAGGCCCGACACGGCGAACGGGAAGGCCCGCGGCCCGATGTCGCTGGCCGACGGCGGGGTCTGGATCCCGGCGCCGGACACGAACCCGAGCACACCCAGGCTGACGATGATCAGCGCGAAGACCAGCTCGCCGACCGGCAGGCCGGGAGCGGCCGCGGTGCCGCTCCCGGGTGCGTTCTGTACTGAGCTACTCATCGGCTACAGCAGTCCGATGTCGGTGAGGGTGGTCTTGACGCTGGCGATGTCCTCGTCGAGGAAGCTCTGGAACTCCTCGCCGGCCAGGAATGCGTCCGACCAGTTGTTCTCCTCGAGGGTCGCCTTCCAGGTGTCCGTCTCGTGGAGGTCGGTGACGAGCTCGGTGAGCTTCTCGGCCTGCGCCTCGTCGATGCTGCCGGGGGCGACGACGCCGCGCCAGTTGGTCAGCACGAGGTCGATACCCTCGTCCGTGAGGGTCGGGGTGTCGGGCAGCTGCGGGGCCGCCTCCTCGCCGGAGACCGCGAGGGCGCGCAGCTTGCCGGACTCGACCTGCTCCGCGTACTCGCCGACGCCGGAGATGCCCGCGTTGACCTTGTTGCCCAGGAGGGCCGCCAGTGACTCGCCGCCACCCGAGTAGGGGATGTAGTTGAGGTTGTCGGGCGCGATGCCGGCTTCCTTGAGGATGGAGCCGGCGAGGATGTGGTCGGCGCCGCCGGCGGAACCGCCGGTGATGGAGACGCCCTGGCCCTTCGCCTCGATGTCGGACAGCAGGTCGTCGATGGTCTGGTACGGCGAGTCGGCGGGGACCACGACCACGAGGGGCTCCTCGGTCAGGCGGGCGATCGGCGTCGTGTCCTCGATGCGGTTGGCCGCGTTGTTGGTCTCGACGGCGCCGACCATCACGTACCCCATGACCATCAGGGTGTTGGGATCGGTCTCGGTGGCGAGCTTCGCCAGGCCGTTGGTGCCGCCGGCTCCGCCGACGTTGACCACGGAGGCGCTGCCCACGAGCTCGTTCTCCTTCAGGTCGGACTCGATGGCGCGGCCGGTCTGGTCCCAGCCTCCACCGGGATCGGCGGGGACCACGATGTTGAGCTTCTCGATGGTGCCTTCCGCGTCATCGGCGGTGGTGCTCTGCGTCATCGAGCTGCAGGCCGAGAGGGCGAGGGCCGAGACGAGGGCGAGGGTTGTGAGGGTCGAACGGCGCGCCGTTGTGCGATCGATCGTCATGATGTTCTCTTCCTTGAGATGTGTTGTGAGGTGTGATGCGGGTCACCACTGCTGTCTTCAGGGTAGGAAGGCCCCGATCCGCCGGTAAAGCATGCGGTCGTAGTGCTCGTATTGGTCTTTGTGGTCACAGGATCCCTGGCGTCCACATGTGACGCGACACGCCGTGTCACACTAAGACGATGATCCGGACGATGTCGCTTCGATCGCAGCTGTTCCTGCTGCAACTGGCCATCGTGCTCGTCATCGTCGCCGTGGCCGGTTCCACCGCCGTCACCATGCAGCGCCTGCAGATCCGGGAGCAGTACGAGGACCGCATGGTCGGTGTGGCCCAGTCGGTGGCGCAGCTGCCGTCGGTGGTCGAGGCTTTCGACCAGGCCGACCCCAGCGCCACCATCCAGCCCATCGCCGACCTCATCCGCCAGTCCACGGGCGTGACCTACGTCGTGGTCACGGACCGCGAGGGCATCCGCTACTCCCACCCGAATCCGGAGCTCATCGGCGAGCGGGTCTCGACCGACCCGTCGATCCCGCTCTCGGGCGAGACCTTCGTGGGCACGCAGACCGGAACCCTTGGCAAATCCTGGCGCGTGAAGGTGCCGATCTACGGCACCGACGGCGGCATCATCGGCACCGCGTCGGTGGGCACCCTCGAATCGGAACTCGACGCGGACCTCTACGAGGACCTCCCCCGCCTGCTGGCCTGGCTGATCGTGGCGGCGCTCGTCGGATCCGCAGGGGCCATCTGGATCTCCCGGCTCGTGTGGCGGCGCATCTACCGCCTCGAGCCCGAGCAGATCGCCTCGCTCCTCGAGACCCGCGACGCCATGATCCACGGCATCAGCGAGGGCATGGTCGCCGTCGATGCGAACAACCGCATCGCGCTCCTCAACGACGAGGCGAAGAGGCTGCTGGAGCTCGACGACGCCGCCACCGGTCGGCTCGTGGACGACGTCATGGAGCCGGCCCTCGCACGTCTCCTGACTGATCCCGCCGACACGGACGAGACCGTGCTGTCCGGCGAGCGCGTGCTCCTCGCCCGGACCTCCGATGCCCTGGTGGACGGCACACGCGTGGGCCGCGTCATGATCCTCCGCGACCGCACGGAGCTCTACCAGCTGCTCACGGACCTCGACGGTGAACGCGACGTCACCCAGGCGCTGCGGGCCCAGGCGCACGAGTTCGCGAACCGTATGCACACCATCTCCGGACTGCTCGAGCTGGGCCGCACCGAGCAGGCCGTCGACTTCATCTCCCGTTCGGGACACGGAGGCTCGCTCGTCTCGGGGTCCATCGCCCCCGGCATCCAGGATCCCGACGCCGCCAGCCTGCTCATGACCAAGAGCACCATCGCCGCCGAGAAGGGCATCACCCTGTCCATCGATGACACCTCGGTGCTCGAGCCGGACGGGACCACCGACGTCGTCACCGTCCTCGGTATCCTCATCGACAACGCGATCGAAGCGGTGACGGGCATCGGGCGCCCCGACGGGCAGGTCGCCGTCCACCTCGACTCCGCCGAGGACGCCACCCGCATCACCGTCTCCGACAACGGTCCCGGCGTCGCCGCCGAGGACGTCGACGGCATCTTCTCCTCCGGCTACTCCACCAAGGACGGCGGCCATCCCGGCACGCGCGGTTTCGGGCTGGCGCTCGTGGACCGCATCGCGCGCCGCCGCTCGGGCCAGGTGGTTGTCGACGACTCCGAGCTCGGCGGTGCCGAGTTCACGGTCTGGCTCGCGCCGTCGCTCATCGACGCTCCCCGCCCCCTGCAGGTGCCATGAGCGACGCGACATCCCGAGGAACCGTCCCGTGAATCCTGCCGCTCCTCCCCCGGCGACTCCTCCGCCGATCCCGACCCTGGTCGTGGACGACGATCACCAGGTCGCCGGCATCCATACCGGCTTCCTGCTCGCCCATGGTGCCTTCGACGTCGTCGGAGCCGCCCACACCGGCGCGCGGGCGCTCGAACTCGCGGACGAGCTCCGGCCGAGGCTCGTCCTGCTGGACATCCACCTCCCGGACATGACGGGCATCGAGGTGCTCCGCGCACTGCGGAACCGCCCGGGCGAGCCGTTCGACGTCATCGCCATCACCGCAGCACGCGAACTCGACACCGTGCGTGCGGCGGTGGCGGGCGGGGTGCTGCACTACCTCGTGAAGCCGTTCAACGCTGCGGTGTTGAACCAGCGGCTCGACTCCTATGTGGCGTACCGGCGGAACCTCGACTCGCACGCGGCCGACGGTTCCGCATCCCTCGACCAGGGCAGGATCGACGAACTGCTGCGGACGACGGCGGGGGCCGGGGCCGTCAGCACCGACGCGTCGTCGCCCGGCGCAGCGACCATCGCGACACCGAAGGGCCTGTCAGCCCCCACGCTCGACGCCGTGATGCTCGACCTCCGGAGCCACGGCCGGGGCACCTCGGCGTCGGATGTCGCCGACCGCCTCGGCATGGCACGCGTCAGCGCCCGGCGGTACCTCGAATTCCTGGTCTCGCGGGGGCAGGCGCGCATCGTCCCTCAGTACGGGTCTGCGGGACGCCCGGAGAAGTTCTACGTGTGGACGGACGAAGCCTGGCGGGCCTGAGGAATAACCGCCGCGACCGGAGGTTGTGCTGGGCATGAGGAACAACACAGCAGGCCGGACAGGCGCGTCGCGCAGCACCATCGGTTTCATCGGGAGCGGCCATATCGGCTCGCAGCTCGCACGTCTCGCCGTTGCGAACGGCTACCACGTCGTTCTGAGCAACTCCCGCGGCCCGGAGACGCTGCAGGACCTGATCGGCGAGCTGGGCGACTCCGCGCGCGCCGGGTCCGTCGAGGACGCGGCGAGGGAGGGCGACGTCGTCGTCGTCACCATCCCGCTGAAGGACATCGGCTCGGTTCCCGTGGAGCCGCTCGCCGGCAAGCTCGTCATGGACACCTGCAACTACTACCCCCAGCGCGACGGGCAGATCGCCGAGCTCGACGACGAGAGCACGACGACGAGCGAACTCCTGCAGCGCCACCTCCCGGGTTCCTCGGTGGTGAAGGTCTTCAACAACATTCTCGCCGCGCAGCTGACCACCGACGGGACTCCCGCCGGCACACCGAACCGCCGAGCGCTGGCCATCGCCGGGAACGATGCGGACGCCAAGCAGGCCGTGGTGGAGTTTCTCGACGAGTTCGGCTTCGACGCCGTGGACGCGGGGCCTCTTGCGGAGGGCTGGCGCTTCCAGCGGGACACCCCGGCCTACGTCGCAGCGCACGACGCCGACGGCGTGCGCGAGGCGCTCGGGCAGGCTAGGCGTTACGCCGACATGGGCTGACCTGCCCCGCCCGGCCATTCATCGGGCTCACCCGCCCGGCCATTCATCGGGCTCACCCGCCCGGCCATTCATCGGGCTCACCCTCCCGGCCATTCATCGGGCTCACCCTCCCGGCCATCCAGCGGGGTCACCCTCCCGGCCATCCAGCGGGCTCCCCCTCCCGGCCGCGCACCTGCCGCTCCTCGGCTGTAGCACGGAAATCACCCGGCATCACCGCAGCCCGCATCGTCGCACGTGCGGTCCGCAGGACCGGGTACCTTAGTTCAAGTGCTTGATGGCCACTCAGGGGCCAGTGGGCGTCTCAGTGCTGCCATTGCGGCGCACACAAGTCACCGGAGCAGTGCCTCGCGCACACCGAGCAGGAAGTGGAGTGCTAAAGCATGAGGCCGTCGTCACCGAGCGATTCTTTCCAGAATGACCAGGAGGGCGGCGACCAGAATGCCACCTCGGGCGGGCGGACCCTGCTGATCCGGGCGATCGTCCTCGTCACGGCAGTCCTGGGGTTGAACTACATCGTCTGGCGGTGGCTGTTCTCCATCAACTGGGACGCCTGGTGGATCGCCATCCCGCTGGTGCTCGCCGAGACGTACTCGCTCATCGATTCCCTCCTGTTCGGCTTCACGGTCTGGAAGCTGAAGAAGCGCGTGCCGCCGAAGGCTCCCGAGGGCCTCACCGTCGATGTCTTCATCACCACCTACAACGAGCCGCTGGACCTCGTCCTCACCACGGCCCGTGCCGCGAAGGCCATCCGCTATCCGCACAAGACGTGGATCCTCGATGACGGCAATCGGGCAGAGGTGCGCGAGGCCGCCGAGGCCGAGGGCATCGGCTGGATCACCCGGTCCGCCGACTGGAAGGACATGCCGCGCCACGCGAAGGCGGGCAACCTCAACAACGCCCTGATGTCCACGGACGGCGAGTTCCTGGTCATCCTCGACGCCGACCAGATCCCCGATCCGCTCCTGCTGGACAGGACCCTCGGGTACTTCACCAACGAGAAGATGGCGCTGGTGCAGACCCCGCAGGTGTTCATCAACGTGCCGGACTCCGATCCGCTGGGCAGCCAGGCGCCGCTCTTCTACGGGCCCATCCAGCAGGGCAAGGACGGCTGGAACGCCGCCTTCTTCTGCGGATCGAACGCGATCATCCGCCGTGAGGCCCTCATGCAGCTCGGCGTCACCCGTTATGTCACGGAGATAGAACTCGCGCTCTACAGGGCGCTGAAGACCTCGAACAAGGTGATCGCGAAAGCCAAGAAAAGCCTGGGCCCGGGGAACGAACGCGTGGACGAGGCACTGGACCTGGTGGCCAAGGACCTCCGCAGGGTGCGGCGCCGGCTGCAGAAGGGCCACGGCATCTCCGAGGTCACCTACGAGTTCCAGCAGCGCGTCGCCGCCGTCACCCGCAATCTGGTCGCCGCGGACATCGCCGCCTTCCGGGAGGACCTCGCTTCCCTCTCGGACCTCGACATCGAAGGCTTCGAGTCGGGATCGCAGGACGCGTCCGGGACCACCCCCGGCCTCGCCCTCGTCGACGACGCCGCGCTGGACCAGCTCGCGCAGCGTGCCTGGTCGCCCCTCGCGGCGATCGACACCGTCCGTGTCCTGATCGACTCGGTCAACGCCGACCGCACCGGGGAGGCCCAGGCCGTCATGCCGATGGCCACCATCTCTGTCACCGAGGACATGGCCACCTGCATGCGCCTCCACGGACTCGGCTGGGAATCGGCCTACCACCACGAGAAACTGGCCGACGGCCTCGCCCCCGAGGACTTGAACTCCATGCTCACGCAGCGCCTCCGCTGGGCGCAGGGCACCGCGCAGGTGATGTTCCGTGAGAACCCGTTCGCTCAGAAGGGGCTCTCCTTCGCACAGCGCCTCATGTACGCGTCGACCATGTGGAGCTACCTCTCCGGGTTCGCGGCCGTCGTCTACATCGGCGCGCCCATCATCTACCTGATCTTCGGGATCCTCCCAGTCAACTCGATCAGCACGGAGTTCTTCGTCCGGCTGATCCCGTTCCTGCTGGTCAACCAGCTGCTCTTCGCCGTCGTCGGCAAGGGCGTCAAGACCTGGCGCGGCCAGCAGTACTCGCTGGCCCTGTTCCCCGTCTGGATCCGGTCGATCACCTCCGCGTTCGGCAACGTCTACCTCGGGCGGAGCCTCGACTTCGCGGTGACGCCGAAAACGCTGCAGCAGGACGCCCAGCTGCGGTGGGACCTCGTCAAGCCCCAGCTGTGGGCCATCGGACTGCTCGTGGCGGCGGTGATCATCGGGATCATCCGGATGGCCGTGGGCCAGGCCGACCTCCTGGGGACGTCGGTGAACATTGTCTGGGTGATCTTCGACCTCGTCATCTTCAGCGTCATCATCGAGGCTGTCCGCTACCGCGGATACGAGCACTACCAGTCCGACATCGCGAAAGCGAAGGCACAGCGGGAATCGACCCGATGACGGCGACCACGTCGCGGACTCGGGCAGGAATGGCTGCGTGGGTCCTGGTGGCATCGATGATCGGGCTCCTCATCGGGGGTGTCCCGGCGCAGGCGACCGGGCTGCCCGCAACCACGACCACGTCCGACCAGCCGCCCGTCGAGGACCCGACCGCCCTGCCCGACGGCCGCTACTTCGGCCCCGAACTCGACTGGTCCGCAGACAACGCCCGCGCCTACGCGGACCGCACGGGGATCACGCCGTCGTTCTTCAGCCGGCCGATCCCCTACCCACTGGACGACGCAGCCGAGCGCGACCTCTTCGACCTCGCACGCCAGGAGGCACCGCTGGGGTCCCTCGCGGTCGTCACCCTCGAACCGTCGAAGCCGCTGGAGGACCTGACCGACGACGACGCCGAGCACCTCGCCGACACGCTCGGGCGCATCAGCGACGAGTTCCGCACGGCATTCTTCCTCCGTTTCGCGCCCGAGATGAACGGCACCTGGTTCAGCTGGGGGCAGCAGCCCGACGAGTACATCGGCGCGTTTCGGACCGTCGCGGATGCCGTACACGCCGGGGCCCCCGGCGTGGCTCTGGTCTGGTCGCCGTCGTACGCGGCCGGCTACCCGTTCACCGAGGCGTACGGCGCGGTGGAGGGTCGTCAGTCCGGGGCCGTGACGCGCCTGGACACGAACGGCAACGGCCTGATCGACACCGGCGACGACCCCTACGAGCCCTACTACCCCGGCGACGACGCCGTGGACTGGGTGGGCCTGACGATGTACCACTACGGCAGCTACGAGCAGAGGCCCACGAGGAACGCGGACGGGACACGGGAGTACTCCGGCGCGATCAGCACGTCCGTGCTGCCCGAGCCGGACAAGTTCGCCGACCAGCTCGCGGGCTCCTACGGTGCGGCTCCCGGCGCACCGCGCATCGACTTCGCAAAGCAGTACGCAGCGGGGAAGGGCAAGCGGTTCCTCGTGCAGACGGCCGCGCTGTACGACCCGGAGGACGCCGACAGCGCACCCGAGGCGGACATCAAGCGTGCCTGGCTCGACCAGCTGTTCGACCCGGCGATCACCGAGGAGTACCCGGAGATCGGGATGGTGGCCTGGCTCGAGGCGGAGCGCCCGGAACCCGAGGCCCAGGGCCACACGGTGGACTGGAGGCTCGGCGCGGACGACGCGACGAAAGCGGTACTGACGGATACTCTCGACGCGGTGCCGGACGTCCGGCTCGGGCCCGTGACGGAGGTCGTCCCCCAGGAGGACGCCAACGCATCGACGAAGCAGGTGTGGCAGGCGGCCGCCCCGGTCAGCGCCGTGATGGGTTATCTGGTCGCGTGCATCGTCGGGCTCTTCGCCCTGATCCTCCTGGCCGGACTCGCCCGGCGCGTGGTCCCGCAGTGGCGGTATCCGGACGAGCAGGCTCCCCGCGACGGCCGCATCGACCTGCTGCGCGGCTGGATCATCACCTCCGTGGTCGTCACCCACATCGAGGTCGCCGGTCCGTGGTCCTTCATCTCACGCAACCTCATCGGGACCATCACGGGCGCCGAGCTGTTCGTGATGCTGTCCGGCGTCGTGCTCGGCATGGTGCACCCTCTGGCCGTTCAGCGCCGCGGAGCCGGAGAGGCGGCAAAGGGAACCACCCGGCGGGCGGTGAAGCTCTACCTCACGTCCCTGGCCGTGGTCCTCACCGTCTACCTGCTGTCGCTGGTGCCCTTTCTCGACGCATCCGTCCTCACCACCTTCACGGACCGCGGGACCGGCGCGGCAGGCATCGGCGCCACCGGCCGCGTGTACGACCTGTACCCCAATGTCCAGCGGCTGTTCGACTACCCGCCGCCCGGATACGCGGTGCGGGACCTGCTGCTCCTCAACATGGGACCGTGGGCCTTCAACATCATGGGCCTCTACGTGGTGCTGACGCTGACGGTCCCGCTGCTCGTCCTGCTGCTGAGGAAGAAGCTGTGGTGGCTTCTCCTCGCCATCAGCTGGGCGCTCTACGCCCTCGACGCGGTCTTCTCCCTGCGGGTCTTCGACTCACAGTTCCAGGACGTCTTCCCGCTGCTCACCTGGCAACTGATCTTCGTCCACGGCGTCACGATCGGCTACCACCGCCGGGCGATCATCAACGCGCTCAGCACCCCGCGGGGGAAGATCCTGGTCGGCGTCGCCACCGGCGCATATGCGCTCGTCCTGGGAGTGCTCTGGCTGAACTACGCCCTGGGACTCGGCCTGCCCTTCATCCCGGCCGGCTTCTACGAGACCCTGTACGAATCCGCGTACGTGCGCGTGTTCCTGCAACCCGGACGGCTCCTGAACCTGGCCTTCTTCATCGTCGCGGCGCACGTGATCCTGACGTCGTTCTGGAAGCCCATCAACAGGCTGACCGGCTGGCTGTACATCCCGCTGGGGCGCGCGAGCCTGTACGTCTTCATCGTCCACGTGTACTTCGTGCTGGCGGTCGCGAACATCCCCGGGCTCGACCGCGCGAGCGCCTGGCAGGGTCTTGTCATCCACGCCGTCGTGACCCTCGCCATCTGGCTGATGGTCAAGAGGAAGGTCCTGTTCGGGATCATCCCGAACTGATGGGTCCGACCGGGATCGCGAGCGTAACTGCTGGATGCGCAACGTTCCAATCCGCCGTGTGCCCACGAAGAGGTGTTATGGCGGTAGACTTTAACGTGTCCGGCAGCGGTGCTGCAGGATTCGGGCCGCCCAGGCCCGCCCGTCCCAGTTCTGGTCTCGCCGTTGACGACCCCGTCCGGCCGGCTTCCTCGGACACGCTCTCCCCGGTGCAGGATCAGTGCTGACCAACGCCGCCGCTGTCGATCCGCACCGTGATGACCATTCACGGCTCCCGCCACCCCTGAAGGCGATCAGCACCATGACCTCCCTCCCCGCCCACGCGCGCCTCTCGTCCCTGAGCGCACTCCTCTTCGACCTCGACGGCGTCCTCACGCCCACGGCCGAGGTGCACATGCACGCCTGGGCGCGGCTGTTCACCGCCTACCTCGAGGCCCAGGGGATCGAGCAGGCCTACACCGACGCGGACTACTTCACCTACATCGACGGACGCCCCCGCTACGACGGCGTCCGCGCGTTCCTCGCCTCCCGCGGCATCACGCTGCCCGAGGGCCTGCCCGATGATCCGCCCGAGGCCGAGACCGTCTGCGGGCTCGGTAATCGCAAGAACAAGGCCTTCAACGAGACCCTCCAGGTGGAGGGAGTGAAGCCCTATCCCGGCTCCCTCGCATTCCTCGACGCCGCCGTCGCCGCCGGAATCCAGGTCGCAGTCGTCACCAGTTCCCGCAACGGTGTCCCCGTCCTGGCAGCGGCCGGGCTGAGTGATCGCTTCGAAGTCGTCGTCGACGGCGTCCTCGCCGCCGGCCGGGGCATCGCAGGCAAACCTGCTCCCGACACCTACCTCTACGCCGCCGAACTGCTCGGCCTCCCCGCCTCTGCATGTGCCGTCGTCGAGGACGCCCACTCCGGCGTCGCCGCCGGGCGTGCCGGCGCCTTCGGTCTCGTGATCGGCGTCGACCGGGGTGTCGGCGCCGATACCCTCCTCGCCCATGGGGCGGACACCGTCGTCGACGACCTCGCCGAACTCATCCCCTTCCTCCCTGCCCGACCGGCCGTCGCCGGTCCGGGCGCGCACCTCGTACCCCAGGAACTCCCCTCATGAACCTCATCTCCTCCGACCCCCTGGACCGCAACCATTTCCCCGTCGATGAGTGGGCGCTCGTCGAGACGGAATTCGACGTCTCCCTCCAGGGGCGCACCGAGACCCTCTTCACCGTCGGCAACGGCTACCTCGGCCTCCGCGGCAACGTGGACGAAGGCCGGGACGGGCACCACTACGGCACCTTCATCAACGGCTTCCACGAGACCTGGCCCATCCAGCACGCCGAAGAAGCCTTCGGCTTCGCCAGGGTCGGGCAGACGATCGTCAACGTGCCCGACGCGAGGATCATCCGCCTGTACGTCGACGACGAACCGTTCGTCCTGACGGAGGCGGACATCCTGCGCTACTCGCGGCGCCTCGATTTCGCCGACGGCGTCCTGGTGCGGGAGCTCGAGTGGCGCACGCCCTCCGGCAAGCGCGTCCTCGTGCGGACGCGCCGTCTCGTCTCGTTCTCGGACCGTCACCTGGCCGTCGTCGACTACGAGGTGGAGATGCTCGACGCCGAAGCGTCCATCCTCCTCTCCAGCCAGATCCTCAACCGCCAGGACGGCGTCGACGAGGATCAGGTGCTCCCTGCAGCCGACAGCGCGACGTTCGATCCGCGCAAGGCGGACTCGTTCAAGGAACGGGTACTCCAGCCGCGCCTCAAGCGCGTCGACGGCTCGCGCTACCTGCTCGGCTACCGCACCACCAATTCGTCGATGACCGTAGCGTGCGGCGTCGAGCACGACCTGGTCACCGACAACGAGTGGGACCAGCGGTCCCATCTCGAGGACGACCTCGCCAAGCACGTCTACCGCGTGAAGGCGAAGCCCGGCCGGCCCATCCGGCTCGTGAAGACCATCACCTACCACACCTCCCGTGGCGTGCCCGTCCGCGAGCTCGCCGACCGCTGCGGCCGCACGCTGGACCGCGCCCTCGAGGTCCCCGTCGAGGAGCAGTACCAGAAGCAGCGGGAATGGCTGGCCGATTTCTGGTCGCGCTCCGACGTCGAGGTGGAGGGGCAGCCCGTCACCCAGCAGGCCGTGCGCTGGAACATCTTCCAGCTCGCCCAGTCCACGGCCCGCACCGACGGCGGCGGCATCGCGGCGAAGGGCGTGTCCGGCTCCGGGTACGGGGGCCACTACTTCTGGGACAGCGAGGTCTATGTCCTCCCCTTCCTCAGCTACACCGCTCCCCTCGTGGCACGGAATGCCCTTCGCTTCCGCCAGACCATGCTCGAACCGGCGCGCGCCCGCGCCGTCGAACTGAACCAGCGCGGGGCGCTGTTCCCCTGGCGCACGATCAACGGGCAGGAGTCGTCGGCCTACTACGCCGCCAGCACCGCCCAGTACCACATCGACGCTGACATCTCCTATGCGCTCATGCAGTACGTCGCGGCGACCGGGGACAAGGACTTCCTCGTCCGCGGGGCGATCGACATCCTCGTCGAGACGGCGCGGATGTGGGCCGACCTGGGCTTCTGGCGCAGCAACGGCGACGACTACTTCCACATCCACGGGGTCACGGGGCCCGACGAGTACACGACCGTCGTCAACGACAACCTGTATACGAACGTCATG
Source organism: Arthrobacter rhamnosi (assembly GCF_054510975.1). Classification (NCBI taxonomy): domain Bacteria; kingdom Bacillati; phylum Actinomycetota; class Actinomycetes; order Micrococcales; family Micrococcaceae; genus Arthrobacter; species Arthrobacter rhamnosi. The sequence continues at coordinate 51,002 of NZ_JBTNDN010000010.1, forward strand.
GCGCGGGCCAACCTGAAGTCGGCGACGCGTGCCGTCGAGTCGCTGCGGACAGCTGATCCCGTCTCCTACGAGCGGATGGTCTCGCGCCTGAAGCTCAACGAGGACGAGATCTACGAATGGGCGCTCGCCGCCGAGAAGATGTACATCCCCTTCGACAAGCGGGCGGGCATCCACCCGCAGGACGAGGCGTTCCTGGAGAAGGAACTGTGGGACCTCGAGCACACCCCCGCGAGCAAGCGTCCCCTGCTGCTGCACTACCACCCGCTGGTGATCTACCGCTTCCAGGTCCTCAAGCAGGCCGACGTCGTCCTCGCCCTCCTCCTGCAGGGCCATGAGTTCACCCCGGAGCAGAAGCGAGCAAACTTCGAGTACTACGAAGCCCTGACGACCGGGGACTCCACCCTGTCCGCGGTGGTCCAGTCGATCATCGCGGCGGAGGTCGGGTACCAGGACCTGGCGATGAAGTACTTCCTGTCCGCACTGTTCGTGGACCTCGCCGACCTCCACCACAACACGTCGGACGGCATCCACGTCGCCTCGACCGGTGGGGTGTGGAGCGCCCTCACCTACGGGTTCGCCGGCATGCGCGACCATGGTGGGAGCATCACCTTCGACCCGCGCCTTCCCGAGGCCTGGACGCGCATGAGTTTCCGGGTGACGTTGCACGGTACGCGGGTGCGTGCCGACGTGACCCAGCATGCGATGACCCTGACGGTCGAAGCAGGCGTGAGTGCGACGGTCACCGTCCGCGGCGAGCGGGTGTACGTGGGGACGGACCATCCCGTCACGGTCCTGCTCGACCACCAGGGCCCGCGCCTGACCGGCACTCCGAGCACACGCGACATCGAAGGAACCCGCCGGGCGGACGGCACGCTGGTGACGGCGTCGATGCCCACCATTTCGCTGCGCGCCTAGCGGGACACCCGGGCGGAAGCGGTTCCGCTGCAGCCGTCGCTCAGGTGCCGCCGCGCCAGATGCGCCGCCAGAAGGATGCCTTCGGTGGTGCGGGCGGCGCGGCGGCCTCCGCCGCACGCCGGGCAGCAGCCCGGCGCTCACGCCACCGCTCCACCTCCGCGTCGACATCGCGCAGCTTGGTGATGACCGGAGGGCCGCCGAGGAGCTGGCGCCTCGCGTCGATCACGCGGTAGTTGAAGTCCTCGAGGATCTCGCGGACCTGTTTCTCGGTGTACTGGCGGTCGAGGCGGTCGTCGAGCTCCGCGTCCTCCGTGCGCAGCAGGATGGCCCGCGGGCCGAGTCCGGTGATGTTCTCGCGCTGGATGAGGCCCTTGACCCACCAGTCGGGATCGTGGCTCTCCCCCAGTCCCGGGATGGGCTTGCCCGCGAGCGCGAGGTTGTCGAAGTCGCCACGTGCCACGGCCCGGTCCACGATCAGCCGTGCGCGTTTGACCTCGTCCTCGCCCTCGCGCAGCGGGGCCATCTCGCCGGAGCCGGGGTCGCCGTCGTCGTTCTGCCGTTCCAGCTCGGCCATCGCGTCACCGGCGTCCCCTCGGGCAGCGCGGAACTGGGCCGCCTTCCGCAGCCGCTCCTCGTGCTCCTGGGATCTGCTGATGTCGCTGCCCTCCGGGTCGGTCGTGCCGGTCTCTCCAGTATTCCGACGTCCTACCGGCCCTCGCAACCGATTCTCCGGCGGATGAACGGGCTCGCGTTCCGTCGTCGTGCGTACCGCGGGACTACCTCTGCCCTGGGTCTGCACACCCGGCGCGGCGGCCCGGATCCGGGGGTACACGCGCCACGGCTCTGGGCACCCGCGCCGCGAGCGCCCCGAGCCGGAAGAAGCTGCCGCAAAAGAGCTGCCGGCCTGAAGGCGCTAGGCGATCCAGGCCGTCGTGTCCGCCGGGAGCTTGCCGTCCACGAGCGGCGAGCTGCTCAGCAGCACCGTACCTGCGGGCAGGTCAGCGGGCTCCGATCCGAAGTTGGTGACGCAGTGCCAGCCGCCCGGACGCGTGAAGTGCAGGACCTCGGGCGACGGCTCCTCGATCCACTCGAAGTCCTCCTCGCCCTGCAGTTCGCGGCGCAGCTCGAGCGCCCGACGGTAGAAGCTGAGGGTGGAGCCGGGATCGCCCTCCTGCACCTCGACGGCGTACTCGCCGAACCACTCGGGCTGCGGCAGGTGCGCGCCGGCGAAGCCGAAGCCGAAGGACTCGCCGTCCCTGGTCCAGGGCAGCGGCACACGACAGCCGTCACGGCCCACGTCCACACCGGTGTTGCGGAAGAACGTCGGGTCCTGACGGTCCTCGTCGGCGATGTCGGCGACCTCGTGCAGGCCGAGCTCCTCCCCCTGGTACAGGTAGGCGGAGCCGGGCAGCGCCAGCATGAGCTGCGTGACGGCGCGGGCGCGGCGCTCCCCCAGCTCGCGGTCCAGCTCGGGTTCGGTGCCGCCGCTCAGCAGCCAGGCCGAGCCGTCCTGGCTGTCCGTGCCGCCCTGGCCGGGCTTGCTCACGCTGTCCGGCCCGGCGGGCGGCAGGCCGTAGCGCGTGGCGTGCCGGACGACGTCGTGGTTGGAGAAGACCCAGGTCGACGACGCACCGGAGGTCTTCGCCTCGACGAGGTTCTTGGTGATGGTGTCGCGGAACTGGTGGGGGTCCCAGTCCGCCTTCAGCAGGTCGAAGTTGAACGCCTGACCGAGTCCCTCGGGGCTGGCGTAGCGGGCGCGGCGGTCGGCATGCACCCAGGCCTCGGCGACGGCGGTGCGCGGCGGGGTGTACTCGTTGAACACCCTGCGCCACTCGGCGAAGACCTCGTGCACCTCGTCCCGGTCCCAGAAGGGGTGCTTTCCGTTGTGGTTCCCACCCTCGGGGCCGAGGTCCGCCTTGGACGGCAGCGGCTCGCTCATGTCCTTGGTCAGGGCGTGCGCCACGTCCACGCGGAAGCCGTCGACGCCGCGATCGGACCAGAAGCGAAGCGTCGCCAGGAAGTCGTCGCGGACCTCGCGGTTGTCCCAGTTCAGGTCGGGCTGCTCCCGGGCGAAGATGTGCATGTACCACTGGCCGTCCTCGACCCGCTCCCACGCGGGTCCGCCGAACACGGAGTCCCAGTCCGACGGCGGCTCGTCGCCATCAGGGCCCTTGCCGTCGCGGAAGATGTAGCGGTCGCGGGCTGCGGATCCCTTCGGAGATGCCAGCGCCTCCTGGAACCAGGCGTGCCGGTTGGAGGTGTGGTTGGGCACGATGTCGGCGATGAGCTTGATGCCGGCCCGGTGCAGTGCGGCGATCATCTCGTCGAAGTCCTCGAGGGTGCCGAGCTTGGGATCGACATCGCGGTAGTCGTCGACGTCGTACCCGCCGTCCGCGAGCGCGGAGGGATAGAAGGGGCTCAGCCAGACCGCGTCGACGCCGAGGGATGTGAGGTACGGGATCCGGGAGGTGATGCCCTTGAGGTCACCGATGCCGTCGCCGTTGGAGTCGGCGAAGCTGCGCGGATAGACCTGGTAGACGGTGGCCTGGCGCCACCAGTCGGGGTCCTGCATACGCTCGGCGAGCGCCTCGGCAGACAGCTCCGTAGCGGTATCGACGGCGGATTCAACGTCGGGATTAACGGTGGATGTCACGGGTGTCGTCCCTCTGTGATGTGGAAGTGTGGGCACTGGGGTTGCCGGCGCGGCCCTGCTGAAAGAGTCACCCGGCAATTCACCCAGACATTATTTTTACGATAGAAATAAGAGGCGTGTCAATGGCCGGAACAGCTGAAGGAGGACTTGCGATGGAGGCGGTTCGGTCGCTAGCGCTTCACAGCCCCGCCCGCGCCCTGGCGCGGGAAGTCCTCGTCCGCGGCCCCATCTCCCGCGCCGACCTCGCCGCCCGCCTCGGCCTGTCGATCGCGAGCCTGACACGCCTGAGCAAGCCGCTCCTGGACGCCGGCGTGCTCCGCGAATCGGAGGAGCACGTCGCCGCACCGATCGGCCGGCCGACGCGTCCCCTGGAGATCAGCCCGGACGCGCACCGGTTCGTCGGCATCAAGCTCACCGGCCATAGCGCGGCGGCAGTGGCGACGAACCTCAAGTCCGACGTCGTCGACACGAGTGAGCGTGTCCTGCCCGGCCAGGACGTGGACGACGTCGTGTGCACGATCGTCGAGGCCATCACCGACCTCGGCCCCCTCGACGCATTCAGCGGCGTGGGCATCAGCATCGGCGGCAAGGTCGGTTCCAGTGCCCGGGTGGTACGCGCCCCCTTCCTCGGCTGGCGCGACGTACCCCTCGCCGACCTCCTGCATCAGCGGACCGGCCTGCCGGTCGTGGTCGAGAACGACGTCGTCGCCCTCACCATCGCGGAACAGTGGTTCGGCGCCGGGCGGGGCGAGAAGGACTTCGCCGTCCTGACGATCGGTGTCGGCGTCGGATACGGCCTCGTCATCAACGACTCCGTCATCGCACCCCCGGACGCCGGACTCGGCCTCGTGGGCCACTACCCGCTGGAGGCCTCGGGGCCGGAATGCCCCGATGGCCACGAAGGCTGCGCCTCGGCGGTCCTGACCATCCCGGCCATCTGCTCGCAGTTCACCGCGGCGACGGGCGAGCAACGATCCTACGAGGACATCCTCGGACTCGCAGCGGAGGGACACCCCGCTGCGAGCGGGATCGTCGAGGCGGCCGGCTGGAGGCTCGGCCTGCTGGTGTCCGCCGTCGCGAACCTGACCATGGTGGACCTCGTCATCCTGTCGGGCGAGGGCATGGACCTCGCGGAGGTCGCCGCCGTTCCCCTGCAGGATTCGGTCGCCTATCACCGCGACCCGGAGGCAGCGCCCCTCCGGTTGAGGCGGCAACCCACGGACTTCGCGCAGTGGGCCCGTGGCGCCGCCGCCGTCGCCATCCAGCGCACCATCCTCGGGACACTCGGGTGAGGACCCGCGGTCACGGAATCATTCAGCCAGCTGATCGATTGCACCGGGTATGACTACTCTCGCAATCATCGGGGCAGGACGCGGTCTCGGAGCCGCAGTGGCACGGCGTTTCGGGGCGGAGGGGTTCTCCGTAGCCCTCATCTCCCGGAGCCAGGGCAAGGTGGACGCACTCGCGGAGGATCTCGGCAAGGAAGGCATCCATGCCCGGGGCTTCGCCGCGGACGTCCGGAATCCGGAATCCATCGCAGCCGCCCTCGAAGCCGCGACCGAGACGCTCGGACCGATCGAGGTGCTGCAGTACAGCCCTCTCCCCCAGAAGGACTTCATGCGGCCCGTCCTCGAGACGACGCCGGCGGACCTCAAGGGTCCGGTGGAGTTCTCGATCTACGGATCCGTGGCCGCAGTGCACCAGGTGCTGCCCGGCATGCGGTTCCTCGGTCAGAATCGCGGCACCATCCTCTTCGTCAACGGCGGCTCCGCGGTCAAACCCGGGCGCGCTGTGACCGGTACCTCGGTAGCGTTCGCAGGCCAGGCCGCCTACGCCCAGCTGCTGCACGAGGTGCTCGCCGAGGAGGGCATCCACGTATCGCAGCTGATCATCGGCGGCCGGATCGTCGAGGGTGATCCGGAGAAGGACCCCAACGTCCTCGCCGGCGTCCTGTGGGACCTCCACGCCCGGCGGGACACCTTCCGCCGGCAGATCAGCGCGGATTGATTCCGCACCTGCCGGGAGATCCGACATCCACGCGGGTTCCTCTCCTTCCGGACTGAGCAGCACCCGCCGGCGCGGGGGGGGGGGGGGGAGAGGAGGGGGGAGGGGGGGGGGGGGGGGGGGGGGTGGGGGGTGGGTGGTGGGCGTGGGTGGTACAGGGGACGTCGGTGAGGTAGAGCTCGCCCTGGGCGTTGCTGGCATCGATCCGGCCCAGCGCGGTGCGCAGGACCGCCGCGTCGAAGGCGTAGAT
>NZ_JBTNDN010000011.1:0-6006 GCF_054510975.1 Arthrobacter rhamnosi
TTAAGTGGGGAAGGCCCCGCACCTGGTGGTGCGGGGCCTTCCCGTTGAATGGTTGTCCGGCGGTGTCCTACTCTCCCACACTCTCTCGGGTGCAGTACCATCGGCGCTGTGGGTCTTAGCTTCCGGGTTCGGAATGGGACCGGGCGTTTCCCCCACGCTATGACCGCCGTAACCCTTGCTACCTGACGCACCGTGTGTGCCCCGCGTGTTCGCGGGGGTGGTGGTGCCGGTAAATCTGTGGGTTACATCCGTCGTGCTGGATGTAAATGTGGGCTCTGTTCAGCCCGGTATTGAGTTATACCACCCACTGGCCCCGGTCCGCCTGTGCCGGTCCTGGTGGGGACTGGCGCGGGTGGCTCGGTGCTGGTGGTGGTGGTTCCGTTGTTGGTTGGGAACCGCATAGTGGACGCGTAGCATATGTGATCTTCACCCTCCCCTTGGGTGTCACTGGTGTCCTGGTTGCCCAGGGGTCCCGGTGACCGGGGTGGGTGTGTGGTGTAAGTTATCGGCTTATTAGTACCGGTCAGCTTCACAGGTCTTTCGTCCCTGCTTCCACATCCGGCCTATCAACCCAGTGGTCTGGCTGGGGGCCTCTCACACTCTAGGTGTATGGAAATCTCATCTTGAAGCAGGCTTCCCGCTTAGATGCTTTCAGCGGTTATCCCATCCGAACGTAGCTAATCAGCGGTGCACTTGGCAGTACAACTGACACACCAGAGGTTCGTCCGTCCCGGTCCTCTCGTACTAAGGACAGCCCTTCTCAAATTTCCTGCGCGCGCAGCGGATAGGGACCGAACTGTCTCACGACGTTCTAAACCCAGCTCGCGTACCGCTTTAATGGGCGAACAGCCCAACCCTTGGGACCTACTCCAGCCCCAGGATGCGACGAGCCGACATCGAGGTGCCAAACCATGCCGTCGATATGGACTCTTGGGCAAGATCAGCCTGTTATCCCCGAGGTACCTTTTATCCGTTGAGCGACGGCCATTCCACAATGTGCCGCCGGATCACTAGTCCCGACTTTCGTCCCTGCTTGAGATGTCTCTCTCACAGTCAAGCTCCCTTGTGCACTTACACTCGCCACCTGATTGCCAACCAGGCTGAGGGAACCTTTGGGCGCCTCCGTTACTTTTTAGGAGGCAACCGCCCCAGTTAAACTACCCATCAGGCACTGTCCCTGACCCGGATTACGGGCCGAAGTTAGATATCCAGAGTGACCAGAGTGGTATTTCAACGATGACTCCACGTGAACTGGCGTCCACGCTTCACAGTCTCCCACCTATCCTACACAAGCCACACCGAACACCAATACCAAACTATAGTGAAGGTCTCGGGGTCTTTCCGTCCTGCTGCGCGTAACGAGCATCTTTACTCGTACTGCAATTTCGCCGAGTTTATGGTTGAGACAGCGGGGAAGTCGTTACTCCATTCGTGCAGGTCGGAACTTACCCGACAAGGAATTTCGCTACCTTAGGATGGTTATAGTTACCACCGCCGTTTACTGGGGCTTAAATTCCCAGCTTCGTCCCACGCAAGCGTGAAACTAACCGGTCCTCTTAACCTTCCAGCACCGGGCAGGAGTCAGTCCGTATACATCGTCTTGCGACTTCGCACGGACCTGTGTTTTTAGTAAACAGTCGCTTCCCCCTGGTCTCTGCGGCCCTGATCCGCTCCGGTGAGCTAGTCACCATCACGGTTGGGGCCCCCCTTCTCCCGAAGTTACGGGGGCATTTTGCCGAGTTCCTTAACCATAATTCTCTCGATCGCCTTAGTATTCTCTACCTGATCACCTGTGTCGGTTTGGGGTACGGGCGGCTGGAACCTCGCGCCGATGCTTTTCTCGGCAGCATAGGATCACCAAATTCCCCCATACGGGGGTCCCATCAGATCTCAGGCTCGTGATCGAACACAAGGACGCGGATTTGCCTACGTCCTGCCCTACATCCTTAGACCGGGACAACCATCGCCCGGCTTGGCTACCTTCCTGCGTCACACCTGTTAATACGCTTACCTCCCGAGATCAGGTCCCGCGATCCACAAAAAACCACGTCACCACAAGGGTGGGCGGTCATGCTTCTGGCGGTTAGTATCCCTCGATCAGTATTGGCGGTTCTTCGCCGGTACGGGAATATCAACCCGTTGTCCATCGACTACGCCTGTCGGCCTCGCCTTAGGTCCCGACTTACCCAGGGCAGATTAGCTTGACCCTGGAACCCTTGATCATTCGGCGGACGGGTTTCTCACCCGTCTTTCGCTACTCATGCCTGCATTCTCACTCGTGTAGGCTCCACCGCTGGTTTACACCGCGACTTCACCGCCCACACGACGCTCCCCTACCCATCCACACCCTTGAACCAGGAGAACAAGTCTCCGGCTTAGGTATTTATGTGAATGCCACAACTTCGGCGGTGTACTTGAGCCCCGCTACATTGTCGGCGCGGAATCACTTGACCAGTGAGCTATTACGCACTCTTTCAAGGGTGGCTGCTTCTAAGCCAACCTCCTGGTTGTCTGGGCAACTCCACATCCTTTCCCACTTAGCACACGCTTAGGGGCCTTAGTTGGTGGTCTGGGCTGTTTCCCTCTCGACTATGAAGCTTATCCCCCACAGTCTCACTGCTGCGCTCTCACTTACCGGCATTCGGAGTTTGGCTGACGTCAGTAACCTTGTAGGGCCCATTAGCCATCCAGTAGCTCTACCTCCGGTAAGAAACACGCAACGCTGCACCTAAATGCATTTCGGGGAGAACCAGCTATCACGAAGTTTGATTGGCCTTTCACCCCTACCCACAGCTCATCCCCTCCATTTTCAACTGAAGTGGGTTCGGTCCTCCACGACGTCTTACCGTCGCTTCAACCTGGCCATGGGTAGATCACTTCGCTTCGGGTCTAGATCACGCCACTCAGGTCGCCCTATTCAGACTCGCTTTCGCTACGGCTTCCCCACACGGGTTAACCTCGCGACGTAACACTAACTCGCAGGCTCATTCTTCAAAAGGCACGCCGTCACAGAAACAAGTCTGCTCCGACGGTTTGTAGGCACACGGTTTCAGGTACTATTTCACTCCCCTCCCGGGGTACTTTTCACCTTTCCCTCACGGTACTGGTCCGCTATCGGTCATCAGGGAGTATTTAGGCTTACCAGGTGGTCCTGGCAGATTCGCACGGGATTTCTCGGGCCCCGTGCTACTTGGGATCCTCTCCAAACGGCGTCACGCATTACGGTTACGGGACTAACACCCTCTCCGGCCGGGCTTTCAAACCCGTTCACCTATACGCACGCACACATTTCACCAGTCCGGCAGAACTGGAACGGAAAGTCCCACAACCCCAGTGATGCAACGCCCGCCGGCTATCACACACCACTGGTTTAGCCTGATCCGCGTTCGCTCGCCACTACTGACGGAATCACTATTGTTTTCTCTTCCTGTGGGTACTGAGATGTTTCACTTCCCCACGTTCCCTCCACGTACCCTATGTGTTCAGATACGGGTCACCCGGTCACTCGCGCGCCGGGCGGGGTTTCCCCATTCGGACATCCTGGGATCAAAGTTCGGTTATCAACTCCCCCAGGCTTATCGCAGATTCCCACGTCCTTCATCGGCTCCTGATGCCAAGGCATCCACCGTGTGCCCTTAAAAACTTGACCACAAAGATCAAAAAACATATCGAGAAAACCAGGCCCGAACATACGTCCGAAACCAGATTTATCTTAGAAATTGCTTCTTTTTAAGATGCTCGCGTCCACTATGCAGTTCTCAACCAACAACCCCGTCACACCCGCACACCCACCCCCACAGGGGACCCCCACCAAAGGGAGAAAAGAGCGCACGACCTGCGCGGGAAACCAGAAACAACACGCCCCACCCCACCGCAGCGACCCCGCCCCGCCGGCCCACCCCCCGACCACCCCCGCAACGGACACAACCGCCACACGGACAACCAGGAAACGAGCCCACCAGGACACGACACCACGACAAGAAGGAGCCCTGTTATCTCAGGACCCAACAGTGTGCCAAACACCACGACCACGATCACGACCACCCACCCGCGTTCCACGCACCCACCAACACCCCCACACACCAGGACACGATTACTCGTCCCTGCCATGATCCGAAGGCGCCACCGCGCACAGTACTAACAGCCAGGCGACCACCACGGCCGCACCTATTCATTGATATTCCACCCATGAGCACCCACCGCGGAACAAACGCCCGCGCTATGGGCTGACTCCTGCAGGCCACACACCCACCACAGAGGATGGACGAGCAGAACCTGAGGCGCTCCTTAGAAAGGAGGTGATCCAGCCGCACCTTCCGGTACGGCTACCTTGTTACGACTTAGTCCCAATCGCCGGTCCCACCTTCGACGGCTCCCTCCCACAAGGGGTTAGGCCACCGGCTTCGGGTGTTACCAACTTTCGTGACTTGACGGGCGGTGTGTACAAGGCCCGGGAACGTATTCACCGCAGCGTTGCTGATCTGCGATTACTAGCGACTCCAACTTCATGAGGTCGAGTTGCAGACCTCAATCCGAACTGAGACCGGCTTTTTGGGATTAGCTCCACCTCACAGTATCGCAACCCTTTGTACCGGCCATTGTAGCATGCGTGAAGCCCAAGACATAAGGGGCATGATGATTTGACGTCGTCCCCACCTTCCTCCGAGTTGACCCCGGCAGTCTCCCATGAGTCCCCGGCATAACCCGCTGGCAACATGGAACGAGGGTTGCGCTCGTTGCGGGACTTAACCCAACATCTCACGACACGAGCTGACGACAACCATGCACCACCTGTAAACCGGCCACAAGTGGCTGACACATCTCTGCATCATTCCGGTTCATGTCAAGCCTTGGTAAGGTTCTTCGCGTTGCATCGAATTAATCCGCATGCTCCGCCGCTTGTGCGGGCCCCCGTCAATTCCTTTGAGTTTTAGCCTTGCGGCCGTACTCCCCAGGCGGGGCACTTAATGCGTTAGCTACGGCGCGGAAAACGTGGAATGTCCCCCACACCTAGTGCCCAACGTTTACGGCATGGACTACCAGGGTATCTAATCCTGTTCGCTCCCCATGCTTTCGCTCCTCAGCGTCAGTTACAGCCCAGAGACCTGCCTTCGCCATCGGTGTTCCTCCTGATATCTGCGCATTTCACCGCTACACCAGGAATTCCAGTCTCCCCTACTGCACTCTAGTCTGCCCGTACCCACCGCAGATCCGGGGTTAAGCCCCGGACTTTCACGGCAGACGCGACAAACCGCCTACGAGCTCTTTACGCCCAATAATTCCGGATAACGCTTGCGCCCTACGTATTACCGCGGCTGCTGGCACGTAGTTAGCCGGCGCTTCTTCTGCAGGTACCGTCACCAACCCAAAGAGCCGGCTTCTTCCCTACTGAAAGAGGTTTACAACCCGAAGGCCTTCATCCCTCACGCGGCGTCGCTGCATCAGGCTTGCGCCCATTGTGCAATATTCCCCACTGCTGCCTCCCGTAGGAGTCTGGGCCGTGTCTCAGTCCCAGTGTGGCCGGTCACCCTCTCAGGCCGGCTACCCGTCGTCGCCTTGGTAGGCCATTACCCCACCAACAAGCTGATAGGCCGCGAGTCCATCCAAAACCACAAAAGCTTTCCACCAACATGGCATGCGCCAGAAGGTCGTATCCAGTATTAGACCCGGTTTCCCAGGCTTATCCCAGAGTCAAGGGCAGGTTACTCACGTGTTACTCACCCGTTCGCCACTAATCCCCCCACAAGTGAGGTTCATCGTTCGACTTGCATGTGTTAAGCACGCCGCCAGCGTTCATCCTGAGCCAGGATCAAACTCTCCGTAAATGCATTACAGACACAAGGACACCACCCGGGAAAACGGGCAACACCCCTGCACAAAATTCGAAACCAGCCAAAAAAACCAGCCACCACACACCGAGGTGCACGGCAACCAGCAAATTCAACCAATCAAAAAACAATCGGTATCAACAAACTTGGCACACTATTGAGTTCTCAAACAACAGGA
>NZ_JBTNDN010000012.1:0-2942 GCF_054510975.1 Arthrobacter rhamnosi
GCCGGACAACCATTCAACGGGAAGGCCCCGCACCACCAGGTGCGGGGCCTTCCCCACTTAAACCCACCACCCCGCCGAACCGGCACCGGCACCAGCCGGCACGCGGATGCCAGCTTGCCCCGAAGGAGATGCACAATGAGGCGCCGTGCTCGAGCACTCGTCGAGTGCCCCGAGGCCGGACACAAGCTGTCGGCGGCCCGTCGCCGGCCCCGTCGTCAGCATCCACAGCTACTCGCGCATCCCCGCCTCTGGGGGGTGGTCTCGAGGAGATTCTTTGTCAGCCGATTCAGCGGCCCGCCAGTGCCACCAGCCTCACGCCCTGCGCCTTGACGTGGACGAGCAGTCGTCCAGGGTTTCCTTTTGATCCATGAGCACTCTCGTCAGGGGCCGATTATCTCCCGGCAATCACGAATCCGGCCGCTGCCGTCTCCTTTCGGATGGGCGGGGCCCGCGCGGTGGGCTCGAGGGGTCATCGCACTGCGGTTAGTGTGATTCAGTCTGTCCGGCAGCGCTTATGGGGTGGTAGAAACCGCGGTTGCTTCGATGATGGTTTTCGCGGTGGCATGGCCATCAGCGATCACCTTGTCCGGATTGGCAGCCCGAAGCATCATCCCCAGCACGCCGGTAAGGATGAGGGCCAGACGTTCGGCAAGACCTTGTGCCCCATCTGCACCTACAACGGGGACGGCGAGCTCTCGAAAACGGGTGATGAGCAGCTCCGTATCACTGCGCAGAGCCTCGTCGAGAAGCTGGCTGGGATGGGGTGATTCTGCTGCCACACCGAGGAATGCGCACCACCGGGCTGTTGCAGGCCCGGATCGATACCGGGTCAGGGCAGGGAAAACAGCGAGAAGCTTGTCCTGAGCTGTTGTGGCAGCATCGATTTCCAGTTGCCAGTCCTGGTCCCAACGCGTCAGGCGGCGTCGCAATGCCTCGACTATGAGCCCTTCCTTGTTCCCGAAATGGGCGTACAGGGTGGCTGGCGCGACGTTGGCCTGTTTGAGGATGACATCTACGGGTGTCGCCGCGACGCCCTGGGTGAAAGCAAGATGCTCAGCAGCGTCAAGTAACCGTTCTCGCGCGCCGGGTTGTGCGACCATCCATCCAGCATATAACGTTCGTTTCAATGAAACGCTCGTTACATGCTGTCCCGTCGACAGCTACACCGATGTTCACGGTAGCCGCCGTTGCGCTGATCGCCGCCACGTACGGGCTTGCCCGATTCGGATACGGGCTCTTCCTTCCTTCATTTTCGGTGTCCTTCGCACTGACCCCGATGATCGCCGGTCTTCTTTCTTCAGGAGCGTCGGTCACGTACTGCATCTCAGCGGCTCTGGGGTTCCGGTATGCACCCCGTCACCCCCGTTTCACCACGATCCTCGCCGGTTCCACTGCAAGCCTTGGAAGTGGGGGCATCGCGGCCGCTCAGGGAACGATTTCCTTCAGCATCGGCGTCCTATTGGCAGGCATGGGGGCGGGCTTTGCGTCGCCCGCGCTGGTGGAACTCGTCCAACGGAACGCGGCTCCGGCAAGGCAGAACAGACTTCAGTCGGTTGTGAATTCTGGCACCGGGTTCGGGGTTGTCGCCGCTGGTGCCCTGGCGGTGCAGCTGGGAGCATCATGGCGTGCAGCTTGGATTCTCATCGCCGTCATCATAATCACCGCCATGGTCGGCGTCCTTCGCGCAGATATCTCCCGCGCCGAAGCACTTAGTGGCGTACCCCGGCGCGAGGGCATCTCAACCCACACCGGAGGATCCAGTATTCGCGGCCTCGGATGGCCAATGGCAGCAGCTTTCGTGTTCGGTATCGGATCTGCCGCCCCCTGGGTATATGGGCGTTCTCTCCTCGAGGACATCGGCGGGATGACAACCGAAACGTCCGCGACGGTATGGATGGCGTTGGGCGTCGGTAGCGCCGGTGCAGTCCTCCTAGCACCGTGGCTCGCCCGGCACTCCGTCAAAATCACGTGGTGCGTCACCGTAAGTGCGACCTCGGCGGCAATAGTGGCATTCGCCCTGGTGCCGACTCTTCCCGCTCTGAGCCTCGCTACAGCAGGGCTCTTCGGTCTCGCCTATACGGCAGCGAGCTCAGTGCTCATCATCTGGACGTCATTTACAGCCGCGAACAGCGCCGTAGGAACTTCGATACTCTTCACCTGCCTCGTTCTCGGCCAGGCCCTCGGATCAACGGTCACCGGTGCCCTCGTCGAAACAACCGACCTGATCTTTGCCTTCGTCACTGCCGGAGTGCTCTGCCTTATCAGTGCCTTCGGAGTTACGGCCCAGCGAACAGCTCCTGCAGGTCAACCAGGAGATGCTGCCCTTTCCGTGATGGAATACCGCCAACATCGTCCGCAGAAGTACCGGTAGGGGCGGCTCGCAGCTCGGTACTCGAATGGACCAATGGATCGACTTGCGTCCCGGCTGTACTGAGGCACCCTCTGGGTACCAGCGGCGTATCCGCTTGCAGATCTGCTCCGTCGAGAGGTCCTGTTCAGCTCGGCTGCCACCACGATGAGCAGCATCAGATCCACGTACATGCTTGGTGGCCTTGAACGATTCACGAGCGACACCGACCCTGGTCCACTGTCATCGATCGGTAGCGCATACAGCTGCCGCTCCTCCGTGTGCCCCTATGCGCCGTTGACACTGCATGGCCCAAACCGGCGGCTGGAACTGCCTGCTGATCGCCTCGCGGCCACACCGGAGGAGTCCCTTTCCTGGGCAGCCAGGAACAGGTGCCGGCCGCTGCGCTCGGACGCCGGCGGGCAGATACCGCTCATTGAAGGAGGACCTTCCGCCCCCTATGAACGGTGGTGTCCGAGCCTTGGTGGGGGTGGTTGTGGTGGTGGATTTGTGGTGGGGGGTGGGGTGGTCGTATAGTTATGTGGTTGCCCCGGTGAGGGTGACGACCCCCCTTTGACAGAGTTGAAGTTGTTCC
>NZ_JBTNDN010000013.1:0-2546 GCF_054510975.1 Arthrobacter rhamnosi
AGCGCCGATGGTACTGCACCCGAGAGAGTGTGGGAGAGTAGGACACCGCCGGACAACCATTCAACGGGAAGGCCCCGCACCACCAGGTGCGGGGCCTTCCCCACTTAAACCACACCCCGAACCGGCACCGGCACGCGGGCCGGCACGCGGGCCGGCACACCCGAGAACCCAGCCTGTGCTTACTACAGCCGGCACGCCACAGCGCGCCACCACACACCGGAGGAACTGGCCCCGCACCAGCCCAGGCTGTTCCGCATGTTCTCATCGTGCTTCGCGGTCTATGCGGACTCGACAAGGCGCGGTCAGGCCGGCCGGTGGAGTGGCGCGATGACGACCGGAGGAGAAGCTTCCGTCGATCCGGCTCTACTGGACCCTTCGGGGATGAACCACAGGGGAGGGCTGCCTGTCGGTGTAGATCCCGTTCGAGCAATGGCCCTCTTCATACCCACTCCCGGCGCCGCAATGGAGGCTCTTCCCCTCCGGGGCGCTGCACGAGTATCTGATTCACGCCGTTCAGCCCCCGCTCGAACCCGAGTGCACTCGATGCCATATACAGCCGCCATACCCGTGCGCGTCCCTCGCTTGTAAGGCGTACCGCTTCGTCCCAGTTCTTCTCGAGGTTGTGCACCCAGGCCCGAAGTGTCAGCCCGTAATGCCGGCGCAGCGCTTCAACGTCGAGCACCTCCAACCCCGCCGCCTCAAGGGCGCCGATCATGACGGTAAGGCTGAGCATCTCACCGTCCGGAAAGACGTAGCGGGGGATGAAGGAGTCTGGATCCGGTGGCATCTCACCTGCGTTCCAGGAGATCGCGTGATTGAGAAGGCGCCCGCCGGGACGCAGCACACTGTACAGATGGGACGCGTAATTGCTGATCTGGTCTCTGCCGACGTGCTCGGCCATGCCGATAGAGCTGATCGCATCGAACAACCCGTCGTGCACATCGCGGTAGTCCTGCACCCGAATGTCGATACGGTCGGCGAGGCCGGCGTCCGCCACTCGCTCCCGCCCGAGAGCCGCCTGCTCTTTAGAGAGGGTGACACCTACGACGTCGACTCCGTAGTTCTGAGCCGCGTGCAGCGCAAAGCTGCCCCAGCCGCAACCCACATCCAGCACCCGCATGCCTGGCCGAAGGCCGAGTTTGCGGCAGACAAGGTCAAGCTTCGCCTCCTGGGATGCGTCCAGGCCGACATCCTCGTTCTCCCAGACCGCGCAGGAGTAGACCATGGACGGTCCGAGCACGAGCGCGTAGAACTCGTTGCCCACGTCGTAATGGTGCGAAATAGCAGCAGCGTCCCGCTTCTTGGAGTGCTTCCGGCCGGCTCGGGTCACGTTCATCTCCTCTGGCGGAGGCGTGGGCGGAAGTCCCAGTGCACCGACACGTATGGCTGTCCGGACCAGTTTTGAACGCTCACCCAACGTTGGAGGGCGGAAAGCCTTCACCTCGGCGAACTTGCCCACGGAGCTGAGCGCCGAGAAGCTCTTGAAGAGGTCGCCGGGTCCGTCGATATCCCCGGCTACATAAGCGCGGCTCAGCCCGAGCTGATTCGGGGAACACAGTATCCGCCTCAATCCCCGCCGGGAACGGAACTCGATGACGGGGGCATCGGGGGGCCCTGCTTCTGATCCGTCCCACGCCCGCAGCCTCATCGGTATTTCTTCGGTGCCCAGGACGATGCCCAAGGCTTCGGCCAAGCGTGGTGCCAATCCCTTTTTCCTGCCCATGCCCCCTGTCTACTACGACTTGCTTGCGGGAACCAGAGGAGGCTCGAGGTGAGGGGACCGCGCGGTTACTGTCGCGCCGTCGATCGTCGCGCCGCACGTCAGCAAGGATTCGCGGTCCTAGAGAACCAGGAGAGGCGCCCGGCAGTCCGCTCTTCTGCTCGAGAGGCCCCGCCATCGTGCCGGCGCGCGCTACGGCTGCTCCCTATAGGCACGCGTCCCGGAGACCGCTCGGGTGCCATGTGTCTGTCTGGGCCGGAGTGGGCGATCCACTACCCGGGATGCCCGAAGCAGCGCCGCCAGGAAAGCGCCGGTGAGGGCTCGGGCGGCAGCGCAGGTACTGACGGCATTCGACGCATGGACCCGGCCGAACCCGAGGTGAGGGACAGCCGGCCCGGGATCTGTTGTCGGGGGTGCGGGGCTGGTGTGGGCTGATTTGCCTCGGAGGTGGAGCGGTCGTATAGTTATGTGGTTGCCCCGGTGAGGGTGACCAACCCCCTCCAATTTCAGTGGTCGGTTCGCGCGCTCTGATGCGGGATCGAATTAGGCCCTGTATTTGTGGTGGGATTGTTTTGTCGAATTCTTTTGCGGGCCTGTAGGGCACGGCGGGGGATTTGACAAGGGAAAAGAGAATGAAATAAGCTGTGAATGTAACGACGAGGGAAAACAAGCCGGACAGAGCGTGGAAGCGCGCGGCCTGCAAGTAATCGTTTGTTCCTGTTGTTTGAGAACTCAATAGTGTGCCAAGTTTGTTGATACCGATTGTTTTTTGATTGGTTGAATTTGCTGGTTGCCGTGCACCTCGGTGTGTGGTGGCTGGTTTTTT
>NZ_JBTNDN010000014.1:0-1365 GCF_054510975.1 Arthrobacter rhamnosi
TAGCAACCTCCACCGACCAGGCCACAGACAACACCGGAGCTCACCTCCCCGAGCTGGGAAGAAGAAGCAACAACCGCGGAAATAGCCGCCGCAGCAAGCGAAGACGTCGAAGTCCCATCATTCCTGGCAAAGGCCTGCAGGCTTGCGAGGTCTCCGTTCCACTGGTTCCAGTCGCCGATGACCGGCCCGCCGTCCGTGTACTGCCACACGTCCTGCCGGGTCCAGCCGCTGGGCATGATGCCGGGGGTGGTCGTGCCGTAGCGCGCGACGTGGAGCGCGTGGTCGCCGAACGCGGTGGAGTTGCCCGTGCACTGGTTCCACCAGCTGGCGGTCGTGTAGATCATCGGTTTTCTGCCGGTCAACACCTGCATCTGCCGGGAGAAGTCAGCAATCCAGGCGACCATCTGGGACGGCGCCATGTTGTAGCAGGTGTTGCCCAGCGACGTGTAGGGATTGAATTCGACGTCGAGGAGAGGTGGAAGGGTCATGCCGTCAGCGCTCCATCCTCCACCGTTCTGAACGAAGAACGAGGCCTGCGCCGACCCTGAGGACAGGTTGGGCAGGGCGAAATGATACGCACCCCTGTACATGCCCGCCGCCGCAGCGCCCTCATACTGGTCCGAGAAGTACGGATTGGCGTAGTCGGTGTTCTCCGTCGCTTTCACGTAGGCGAAGCGGGCACCGTAGCTCGAAGCCGCTGTCCAGTCGACGAACCTTCCCTGGTGGCTGCTCACATCCACGCCTAGGACTCCACCGGGATTCCAGTAGTTCGTTGCGGCAGCGCCAATCTCGGATGCTGACTCGACGTCCTCCCGCCCGCTCAGGAAACCCTCCCGCGATTCCGCCGCGCGTGGGATCTGCGGATCGCCCGACTCGGCTATCCGCGCGAGCCCCTGCCCCATGGAAGCGTTCCTCACTTCCGGCGTGGCGACGGTGGCTTCCCCCTGCTGCTCCGTCTCCTCGGCCTCAGGGGGAAGAACGACCTTGGCAGGAGAGGCCGTCGTGCTGTCGGGAGATGCCTTGTCGACGGCGGGGGGGACCCCGTCCGTCGTGGGAGCGACCAGTGGGGCTACGTCGCCGTCCTGGACCGCCCTGGCAGGGGACACCGACGAAGGAGCGAGGGGAAGAACGAGTATCGCTGCGAGCAGCAGGGAGAGACGGGTTGCTGTGGGCATTCGTTTGGTTGTCACTGTGAAATCACCTATGTGTTCAGGGCCGCACGGGGATCACGCGTGCTCGTCGATCCGTGGCGCATGTGGTGGGGTCAGGTTCGTTTGACGCCTGTGGTGGGGGTCCAGGTGAGTGTTCCGTGTTGGAAGGTCTGGGTGCATTTGGTGCTGGTGGGGCAGGTCTGGTTGCTGGTGG
>NZ_JBTNDN010000015.1:0-1318 GCF_054510975.1 Arthrobacter rhamnosi
TTCGACGTCTTCGCTTGCTGCGGCGGCTATTTCCGCGGTTGTTGCTTCTTCTTCCCAGCTCGGGGAGGTGAGCTCCGGTGTTGTCTGTGGCCTGGTCGGTGGAGGTTGCTACCAGGGATTCACCAATGGTGCGGTCATCTGGTCGAGCACCTCGGGAGCGGTGATCTCCCTCAACGGGCCTGTCCGTAGCGCGTGGCTGGCTGCCGGTGGCGTCAATGGCGCCCTGGGTTACCCGACTGCCGCACAGGTGTGTGGGATACGAGATGGCGGATGCTACCAGTCCTTCCAGAACGGAGAAGTGTTCTGGTCCAAGGCCTCAGGGGCCGCGATCAGTAAGGCCGGCGTGATCCGCACTGCTTATCGTGCTGCCGGTGCGGAGAATGGAGCACTGGGCTTCCCCATCGGTGCGGAAACGTGCGGGTTGAAGGACAGCGGGTGCTACCAGGCCTTCCAGCGAGGAGAAATCCTGTGGTCCTCGGCCTCCGGTGCACGCATCTCCCAGGCAGGACCGATCCGAAGCGCTTATCGTGCTGCAGGCGCGGAGAACGGCATCCTCGGGTACCCCACCAGCTCGCAGATCTGCGGACTCAGGCTCGGCGGGTGCTACCAGACGTACCAGCGCGGGGAAATCCTCTACTCGACCAATACCGGAGCGCACATCAGCAGGACTGGAGGGATCCGTAACGCCTACCGCGCCGCCGGCGCCGAGAACAGCGCACTCGGGTTCCCCACCAACGAGGAGACCTGCGGCCTCAAGAACGCTGGATGCTACCAGTCGTACGAATCAGGCGAGATCATGTGGTCATCGTCCACCGGAGCGCACATCACCTCCAACGGCCCCATCCGCACCGCGTACCGGTCAGCAGGAGCAGAGAACGGACGACTGGGTTATCCCGTGGCCTCCCAGGTCTGCGGAATCCGCGACGGAGGCTGCTACCAGTCCTTCCAGGGCGGTGAAGTGTTCTGGTCCAGCGCGTCCGGAGCCAACATCAGCAGGCGCGGTAGCATCCGCGACCTCTACCGATCCATAGGAGCAGAGAACGGACGACTGGGCTTCCCCGTCACCGCCGAAATCTGCGGCCTGCGCGACGGCGGCTGCTACCAGGGCTTCCAACGAGGCGAGATTTACTGGAGTTCGAGCACCGGAGCCCAGCTCAGCAAATCCGGCTCCATCCGCAACGCCTACCGCAAAGCCGGCGCGCAGGACAGTGTCCTCGGATATCCCGTGGGCAACGAGATCTGCGGCCTGCGCGACGGCGGCTGCTACCAGTCCTTCCAAAAGGGCGAGATCCTCTGGAGCTCCACGACCGGAGCCAGG